>MNJR01000067.1 GCA_001920415.1 Acidobacteria bacterium 13_1_20CM_3_53_8
GCTTAACGTATTCACTCATACATCAGGTAAAAGATAGCACAAAACACTGTTTAATTGCTGGAAAGAACTCGTTAATGAATTTTCAGGGGTGGTATAAGAGTGTTCATTAAGGCGTGGTGAAACAATATGCAATGAATGGTTGATGATAGGTCTGAAAATTTCGTTAAGATGCTACGAACGCGCGGAAAATAAGGCAATGGTGGGGGCACTTCGGGTATATGAAATTTGTACTCTTTGCGGCGAATTGTCGCAACCGCTCAGATTTGAATTTGAACCCCTGACGCCTGCCCGTCATTACCTCTGCATACGCCTATATCCGCCAAAATTATTGGTTGAGCAACGATGAAGCGCGGTCAATATGTGTGCGTGCAGCCTGCCAGATAGTGCTTAACATCGTGCGATTATTAACGATGGCAAAGTTCCCGCTTTGTCTTTTGACCGGAACAGAATACTTTGTTATCAGCGCACCAATCGGCGGATAGACGCTCAAAATGTCGCTGCTGTAACTGCGTCCATTCTGAATCATCACATTCCACGCCTGCCCCGCGTCCGCGTATGCTTCCATTGCCAGCGTGATTTCATTTCTTAACTCTCCGGCTGGAATGGACGCTAATGCTTCATCTACTGAACCCTTCACTTCAATTAGAATCTGGCTGTACTGCGCGTAGGATACGCCAACATCAATTGCGCTGTTGAGTCGCCTCAAAACTCGCACCGCTTCGCGCGCAGAAGTTGCACCTTGAGCGGTTGCCCCTTGCGACATTCGCCTTGCCGCTTCATCTGGCGAGAAGATAACGCCGACAACTTCATCCATCTTGAACACACGGCGCGCACCGTTAATCTCAACAGTGATAGAAGTCGCATCGGCTTGAATGAAATCAGCACCGATTGGCTCTTGACCTACAAGGTCGAGAATCACACGCCGCTTCTGCACAGTCGTTGCCGTGCGTGCTGGTGTAGATACGTTCGGGCATCTGCGAGTTTGACCATGAGCCGATAAAACTACAAGACAGACGAACGATAAAGCGATGAGTGCGAGTGTTATAGTTTTCTTAAATTGCATGACGTTTACTCTGCTCTTTTGGTATTCTTCCGGCTGTTAGTTTGACAATGCCTTATGCGTGAAGCGGTGCATCACTGATGATGTTTACCGCTCAGAAGCTCAAACCTTCAAAGCTTCTGGCGGAACAAATCAGCGAAACCGGGCTGGATACGATTGTATCCAATAAGGTCGAAGCCGTCGAGACTGGTCTTTCATCGGAAGGGGATTACCGATGAAAAAAGTCTCACGCACAAAATCTGCGCGATTGGCGGAAAAACTCTTGCAGATTCGTGAAGGGTTGGGATTATCTCAGAGTGAAATGCTTGAGCGATTAGGATTCAGCAATGAGCTATTCCGAAGTAACATATCACAATATGAGCGAGGGCATAGACAGCCGCCGTTGCCGGTTTTGCTCATGTACGGGCGTGCGGCAGGCGTGTGCGTTGATGTTCTGATTGACGATAAACTAGACGTACCTAAAAAATTACCGAACGTACCAAAGCACAGAAAACGGTAAAGTCGCAATATGGATGATGTCGAATATTCAGGCTTATGGTGGCTACCTTCTAACCCAGAGAACAAAGTCGCTGGCACTCTAATATTTTCAAATCAGGACGGTATTGAACTAAGACTTATCGGTTCGCTAGAAGGTTTTGAAGACTTAAATAATAATAATTTGTATCAGGTACATTCAGTCATCTGGGGACTAACTGATGGTGGAAAATCAATTACTCTAAGCGAATGTTTGGCAGCCGGACTTAAAATAGGATTACCCGGTTTTGTCAGTCGAGATTACAGGATTCACCTTTGCTTTCTCAGCGCGCACCTTACCGAAGAACAATTGCGGTTTAGAAGATTGATTGTTGAGTATAGTCGTTTGGCTGATTGGGTTCGTACATCCGGCTTAACAATGACTATCTATGACAATGAGCCTAACAAGCGGCAATTCAATTATACCCTGCCTGATGAGGAAAAGGCGGTAACTTCAAAAGGTACAGTATCTATAGATTTTTCCTTTAATGCCACAGGTGATTTCTTCGATGAAATGCATCTACGCCAATTTATCTCTATGGAGATTGAAGCCAACGGAGATTATTCCTTTGATGATTTGATGCTGCGGTATATCCGACCTTTTCAGAACTTCTTGACTCTAGCTACAACTAAGCCTAATTCCATTGTCAGGGTTCAGGTTTTCTCAAAGCACATTTCCTTTGAGAAATCTGATGGGAGCGGTGTTGTTGAAACACCAATAGAAGTTATTTTTCCGCAAAGGTATCTAGAAGCAAAGCAGGACAAGCTATTGATACCTAACTATATGCTTTTTACGTTACATGACATTGAAGATTTTCAGGGAACAATAGAGCGGTGGCTGAACGTCTCTGATGAACTCGATAGCGTGTGCAATTTGTTTTTCGGCGTCATGTATAACTCTAGTATGTATGTAGAACAAGAATTTCTAAACATTGTACAAGCGGTGGAAAGCTATCATCGGCGTCGGATGAAGAACAATGTATTGCCTAAAGAGCAGCATAAGGCGCGAGTTGAAGCAATTCTTTCAGGGATAACAGATGAGCATAAAGACTGGCTAAAAGAACTGCTAACTTATAGTAACGAGCCGCGTCTAAAGCATCGGCTATTAGAACTAGCCGATAAAGCTGATATTATTCTTTCCCCGCTTATAACTGACAAAGAAGAATTTGCCAAGAAGGTCAAAAATACAAGAAACTATTTCACGCATTATGACCCTTCTCTAAAAGCTAAAGCTGCACATGGGAGTGAACTTTATCTATTGACAATAAAACTTTCATATATGCTCCAAGCATGTTTTTTGCTTGAACTAGGGTTCTCGCAGGAGAAGTGCATCGAAGTATTCCGCAGGAATCAAGGATATATACAAGCTATGAATAAGGCGCGACAAAATAGATAATGTGACGATTGGTGGTAAATTAGATTTGCTTGTGAAGGAGATAATTCTGCAATGGATGATTGGAAAGAAGACCTAGCTATATTCTTTAGACAGCTTGACAGAGATTTCGGTTACATGAAGCAACATGCAAGGGAGTTCCTTGATTACACTGTAGCCGACGCTTTCACTGAGCTAAAAACAGAACTTGAGAAGTACGAACGACTTGTACAGGTTTTACCATCTGATACTGGTGATTATCTAATTGTACTTCACAACAATGAAGAAGAGTTCAGCTATCGAATAGAAGCTGAGGTCTTCCCTAAGCATGTTCGCGTTTATGCTATTGCGGGGCAAGGTAACAATTCAGAGTCGCATGAATTAACGTCGGAGCGCGAAGAGTACACTGGACTGCATCATATACCGAAGGACGTTATTATTGAAGATTTTCTAAAAAGATACAGGAGTTATATCAGTCGGCAAGCATCTAGGAATTGGCGTTATAGTTCTGAGGAAAACAAAAATGAATAACCCTACAGGAGTTTATGAACCGCAAGATTGCGCTTGGTGTCAGACGAGCGGAGCAGAGATGGATAAAGGCGAGAGCATCCCTTGTCAATCTTGCAAAGGTCAAGGCAGTGTTGCTGTGCTTCAACCGGCGCGTAAGTGCGCGCAATGTGGCGGAAGCGGAACGTCAACTGGCAAGCACGTCTTTGAAGATAGGTGTATGGTCTGCTATGGCACGGGATGGGCGCATAGATGGCGCGCTTAACTTTCTTTAAGTCAGAGAAAGGGCAATATAGTGGATGTCCAGAATGGGATAGTAAGTTAGTAATTAGGAAGTCTCTAAAATGCCTCTTATCTCTGGACGAATATTATCTAACGCCCAGTCGAAACCAGAGTAATAATCAAGTAGATAAAGAAGGTCACGAACAGCTAAAAGCAACTCCCTAAGTTCTTCACCACTTGGCGGTGTAGCGCCAACATGGATGGTCTTGTTTCTCAATTCGACCCCTTTTTGGAGTACACGGATGATTTCTTTTGGTGGCGATAACACTTTGCCTTTTATCTTCAATTTTGCTGGAAGTAAGGGAAGATAATTCTTAACCATTCCTGCTATTGGTGGAGAAGGCACGTTTTCAACTAACCACTGAGCATCTGGCACTAATAAGCTAACACACTGTTTGAATCCTACTTCTACGGCAACTATGGCGAGAATGAGAGCGCTTCGGGGATTCTCATTTCTCTGCTGCCATGCTTCGCGGTAAAGCTCATGACCAAGAGGCTCTGTTATATTCCCCTCAACAAAAGTTACGACTTCACTACGAACTTTATCTGTCAAATGCAGAAACCCAACTGGGATTATCTCGACTGTGGTTGTACTTGGAAGTGATTTCCAAGTTTGACCATCGAATGACCATTTATGCGGCAGTCTCACACTTTGGATAGGATTGTGATGCCCTCTTATTCCGTAGCGCCATCTGAGCACGCGAATAGTGTTCCTCATGCAATCTGTGAGTTCTTTTTGAACCTGTGTGGAAAAAGATTGAAAGGATTGAGGCAGCAAATTAAGGGGAACTATGTACTTGTCATTAATGTTTCCTGCTTGGTCAATGTAATCATTCGACTTGTCCGGCTTTTTACTTCCGGCTGGAAGTTTATTGTTGGCAAGGCTCTCAAACATTTCACGAATTTCAGGTGATGGCTCTTGCTGCCCGATAACTGTACAAATCAAATTATCCTTTTTGTAGCCAAGTTGTTGCTCGTGGGCTGTAGGTTGGCGAAAAGTTACAGTGATTTTATAAGGATGAGTATAGACGAACTGAGAGGCAGTGCTATCCCCAAAGTCTAACTCTAAATCACGTATATTGTATTCAACCTTGAAGTACATGGCGCTTTCTTTTCATCTGGAGTCCTTTTGTTGTGCAGCCCCTTGCCACTATTTACTCCTACGCAGTTTTTTACCGTCCGCAATGTAAGTGATAAGCTCTGCTGGCGTTGTGTCTAATATTTTACATAAGCGGTCTAGTGATTTTCGGCTTATCATTTCAAAGTCGTCACTATAAATCTTCGCAGCCACACTTGGGCTAATATTTAGTGCCTTCTGCAACTGATATGCTGTTGTGATTCCACGTTTATTTGCAATCTCTTGCACATGCGTTCTAATCATTAGCAAAGCATAGCACAATTATACTACGGGAAGCAGTATTATTACTTGAAACCGTAATACAGTTGGGATAAAATAGGCGGGTAATTGTAAAGAGCTACTATCAATAATGATGGTAGCTCAATTTGAAGCGAAAACGAAAAATGGCGTGAATGTGGAAATCAATGTGGAAATAAGGGCATCGCTTGACACTCATCGCAACCCTTTGTTAACTTACCGATTCGCTTTTCTCATGAAATTTGAAGCGAAAAAATTCCGACCTAGTAGGCGCGTAGCTCAGGGGTAGAGCACTACCTTGACACGGTAGGGGTCCGCGGTTCAAATCCGCGCGCGCCTATACCACATCCTTGAAGGCACGGCTGCCGTTACGTCGCTTCCCGTCATTTCCTTTGTTTTTCCCGCAGTATGTATCTGTTTGTGCGTGGCAGTTTGGACAAAGGACTCTAAGATTCTTCAAGCGATTGTCGCTACGCTGACCGTTAATATGGTCAAGTTGTAAAGGAATGGGCTTCCCCATCCAACTGTTGCCATCCTAAAAAGTCTTGGCCTTACAGCAGAAGTACGCACGAACACGTTCGAGAGGCGCGCTAGTAGAGGGATAGACCTTCCCAATATGGCCCTATACGAAGGCCCTGACGATTTCATACTCGGCTTCTGGTAGCTTTACTTCGCCAGAAGTTGACCTCCTCGAGATCGCTATATCAATGGAGCGCAAGGATCAGATTCGGTCGCTACCTCGCACGCATGAGGGCGGTATTACTCCGCAATGTCCGCAGATTCGGCCTTCTGACTGTTGACCCTGACTTCAACGGCGAAGGGGGCTGGTAATCTTCCTCAAGTTTCAGCATCTGCCGACATAAGCAGAAAAACCACTCTGTGACATCCAGAGAAGATGGCGAGCGGAGACGCAATCGGTAAGCTGGCAGCAATGGTTCGAATTCAAGAATATTTAATAAATAAATGATGATGGATTAAATACTTTTCTTCCTGTTTTTATATACAATTTTAAAATTAGAATGGGTTCGATCCAAAAGTCTGATTTGACTCAACAAGGCTTTGGTTGATCCAAACATCTGTGCCTTTTGATCTCCGATAGCCCAGACTTGGAGGTTTCAAATGGAGGAGAACTCTAGCACTGAATTTGAGACAGATGTGTATCTAGAAAAGCTATTAAGGCTCCGCGCATCCGATCCAATCGGGCTTAATGTTCTGCCGGAAGCAGTAAGAAATATCGTCGAGCATTACGAGCGCGAGCGAGAGGCGGCAAAGCGGGATAGCTTTCGCGAACTCGCCTGAACTGATGAAAAAGTCGCCAATTGGATATGATTTGGCCTCAAGATGACTTTTAACTCAATGACCACATCTGATTCAAAGTTATATAAATTCTTTATCTTTTGGGTCGAAGTAAGATCAGCTTGGCTTAGTTATGTTCAAGGATAGATAAGATAGTTATGACACCCAGAAGAGAACCTACCTCTCAAGTCAATGTTAACGATCTAATCACTTTGTCTGAAGCCCGAGTCATTCGCGGTGTATCCGGTACTACAATTTACAATTGCATCCGAAGAGGGCGACTTAGCTCTGTCTTCATCGGCAATAGACTTCTTACGTTCCGCAGCGAAGTGGTGAGACTGAAGCTCATAAAGCGTCAACAGGTCAGGTTTATGACCGACCTGGAGTTGTTGCAGGATGTTCTCAGAGTTGCTCGCCGCCTCCGACATTTACCCACTACAGTAGAACAGAAGAAGCACGGCACCATCAGCCTCATTACCTTTTACAGACGGTTCGGCTCGTGGAAAAGAGTAAAGGATCTGATTCATGAAAAGATGGAACAAACGAGTAAAGAAGCCAATAGAAGGGGGAGACAAAGGGGTGAAGCGGAAAGCAGTCACCGCTTCAACTACCCAAGGCTGAAGGCTAGCTACATGAACTTGAGCAACCTCATTACTCAGGCAGAGGCCGGACGGCTACGGCATGTGACGACTATGACCATCCACAACTGGGTTAAATCAGGAAGACTCCACGCTGTCATGATAGCTGACATACCGTTCCTGTTACGAAGCGAAGTGGAAGCTTTTCAAATGAGCAGACAGGCGCAGGTGCTTGCCATGAGTAATGAGGAGATCTTGAGAGGAGTCATGAGCCTAATGCAACGACTTGGACGCATGCCCTCGAGCACTGAGTATCGGAGATACAAAGAGGCGGATTGGGTAGCCCTCAAGACATTGTACAACCGATTCGGTAGCTGGCCGAAAGTGAGAGAGAGGGTTCGCGTAGATATTAATAGTCAGACAAGTAATAGTAGCCGAGCGCCAGAGTCTAAACGGTGTGGAGTGTATCCGCACGATCTACGATGGGAGGAAGCGTCATGAAAACGATACTATCAGAGCAACTCACTGGTAGCTAATAATGACCTGCCTCACATATATTCCAAGGCATATCTAACAATACGCGAGTCATCCTTTCAGAACTTAAAATGTTGAATCAACTACTCAGGAACAATTAGCAATAATCTCAGGATGTTTCTGAATCCTCTTAGCTTATACTCAGGTCTGTCAATGTTGGGCACTCCACAGGGCCGGAGTGAAGTTGGGACGGGGGCCAGAGATAGGGACTGGTCTCCGTTCCAATGTTTGGCCGTGATATAATCAGTGTTTTCGGTAGAACAGACTTGTACTATAAAGGACTTAAATTGTAAGATTCTTTTAAGTAAGCCCTCACAAACGTTGCAGAAATCACCCACCTGCCGTACCTATATTCACAACTGATGAGATGTTTATTAGCAAGGAGTATTTATGGATGAAAACAGTAAACTCGTTTATGAATTTGGCCCTTTCCGGTTAGAGGCAGCGGAGCGCCGCCTACTGCACAATGGTCACTCCGTGCCGCTCACGGCTAAAGTCTTCGATATCCTTTTATTTCTTGTGCAAAGAAATGGACATCTTGTTCAGAAAGGCGAGCTGCTAAAAAGAGTCTGGCCGGATAATATTGTGGAAGAGAATAATCTGTCAGTAAGTATAGCACTTTTGAGGAAAGCCCTTGGTGAAAGTCATAATGAACATCAATATATCGAGACGGTACCAAAGCACGGATATCGATTTATCGCCGAGGTTCGGGAAGACTTACATGTAGTGCCGCCCGGCGTATCTTCCACAATATCATTTACTGAATGCAGCGCACCGCTTGATACGTTGGCCGTGCTGCCCTTCTTCGATGAGGGACACTCATCTGACTTTGATTATCTTTCAGATGGGCTAACCGAGACGATCATCAACAATCTCTCCCACCTCCCCAGACTTAAAATTATGGCGCGCAATACCGTGTTCCGTTACCGCGGAAGTGTACTGGACCCTCGTGAGATCGGGCAAAAGTTAGGCGTGCGGGCGGTATTAATAGGTAAGATGCTTCAAATGAATGATTGTTTGACAGTGAGCGTTGAGTTGATCAACGTGGCAGACGGATCACTAGTTTGGGGAGGGCGCTTTGAGCGCCCTGTTTCCAAAATCTTAGAATTAGAGGAAGAGATTTCGCGAGAGATATCTGAGAAATTACGCTTCGAGTTGACGAGCGAAGAGAAAACCCTGCTTAAGAAAAGGTACACCGATAACTGCGAAGCCTACTATCTGTATTTGAAGGGCCGCTATTTGTGGAAAAAGTACACTGCTGAGTGTATACAGAAAGGCATAGAATATTTTCAGCAGGCGATTGACCTAGACGCCGAATATGCATTGGCATATGCCGGCCTAGCGGATTCATATTTCAGGCTCTCAAACACATATCTTCCGCCAAAGAAAGTGTTGCCGCAGGCAAAGACCGCCGCCTTGCAAGCTGTAAGTCTAGGTGACCACTTATCCGAGGTGCACACGTCCTTAGGAATGGTGAAGCTTTATTACGATCACGACTGGCGCGGCGCGCAGCTAGAGTACATTCGAGCGATAGAGCTCAATCACAACGCTCACCTAGCTTACCAGAGATATGGCATGTATTTAGTATACTGCGGGAGATTTGAAGAGGCTCTAATTCAATTCTACAGAGCGCAGGAACTTGATCCGCTCTCATTGCAAGTAAGCGTGAATAAAAGCGCCTGCCTTTACCTGATGGGACATGCTGATAAAGCAATTAGAGAACTTCAGAAGGTCATAGAGTTGGAATCAAATTTCTACCCAGCCCACATGACACTAGGTTGGGTTTATGTACATGAGGGTAGGTTTAAAGAGGCAGTTGCGGAGGCGCAGGAAGGATTTAGAATTGGCAAAGATTATGCCGGGTTGGGATTACTAGGATACGCTTATGCGCTCTCAGATAAAAGGCGTGATGCGGAAACAGTTTTGAATAAACTACTACGAAAGTTCAGACGAGATTACGTCTCGCCTTATAATATAGCAATCATATACGCTGCCTTGGGGAAAAAGGATCAAGCATTCAAGTGGCTCGAACGGGCTTATGAAGGTCGGTGCGATTGGCTTGTATGGCTTAAGGTTAGCCCGGAGCTTAGCAGCCTACGGGATGATTCGAGATACGCAGAGCTGCTGAAGAAGGTTGGACATAGTTCTTAACCGGGCAATGGTTTGTCTCATCAGTTTCCAGTAACTATCAAGTCAGAGCCAGAATCGAAGAGCTTTATTAACTCTTTTGTGGAATTATGTAATAGCCTATCGGTGCTTAGAACTCAATTTGATGATGCCGCGTTGATCTGATGCAGTCAAGGTGGAGTTAGAATATGACATTGTGTACAAGATCTATTGAATAATTCAATCGATTTATGAGTTCAAGATAACTTTTCGATCTGGGGGAGCGCTCTCCTTATAAGTTCAGATAATTGAGATAATTTTAGGGCAAGGTCATTAAGACTTAATAGCTTACCATTGATGCACGTATAGTGGATTCATCCTTTGGTACTTTATCTTTAAAAAGCGATTGACCATGTCTGTGTGAAGCTCCACTTAAGGTTCAAGCTAAGGATATGCTCAATCTTATCATAGCGATATTTCCTACGAAAAAATCCTTCAGTCAAATCAAACTATGCTTCGGATGATTAGGCCCTTCAGTATTTATTCTATCAGAGCCACGACCTCGATTTTATTGTCTAGGCTGAGTGAATTAGTAATACTCTGAAAAGGGTTGATTATCTGACGGGTAAGGGAAAGCGGATGAGTACAATACGCGTGGAGGGTCTCGGTAAGCAGTATCGCATTGGCGGGCATGGTTCAGGCTACTTAACATTACGCGAAGCAATTATGGATACGATAAAAAGCCCGCTTAAGCATTTGCGTGCTAAAGATGAAGAAGCGAAGGCGATGTTCTGGGCGCTCAAGGAAGTTAGCTTCGTAATAGAGCAAGGCGAGACGATAGGCATTATTGGGCGAAACGGCGCAGGTAAAAGCACTCTACTGAAAATACTCTCAAGGATCACACTGCCTACCAAAGGCCATGTTGTACTCAATGGTCGAATCGCCAGCCTTCTTGAAGTGGGTACAGGGTTTCATCCTGAGTTAACTGGCCGCGAGAATATTTACTTGAACGGCTCGATTCTTGGCATGAAGAAAAGTGAGATCACTCGTAAGTTTGACGAGATTGTTGAGTTTGCTGAAGTGAGGAAGTTTTTGAACATGCCTGTTAAGCGCTATTCCAGCGGTATGTATGTTCGACTCGCTTTTGCAGTTGCAGCTTTCCTTGAGGCAGAGATACTTCTTGTTGATGAAGTGCTTGCCGTAGGAGACGCGCGCTTCCAGCGCAAATGCTTGGACAAAATGGATGACGCGGCCAGAGAAGGGCGTACAGTGCTTTTCGTCTCACACAACATGCCTGCGGTCACAAGACTATGCAATCGCGTCATCCTGCTGGATGAAGGACGCTTGATGGCCGACGGCCCGTCGCACGAAATCGTCAGCAAGTATTTGCGCTCGGGGCTTGGCACGATTGCAGCGCGCGAGTGGACGGACAAAGCGAAAGCGCCCGGTAATGACATCGTGCGTC
This sequence comes from Acidobacteria bacterium 13_1_20CM_3_53_8, assembly GCA_001920415.1. Lineage (GTDB taxonomy): Bacteria > Acidobacteriota > Blastocatellia > Pyrinomonadales > Pyrinomonadaceae > 3-1-20CM-3-53-8. The sequence goes on from MNJR01000067.1 coordinate 11,089, forward strand.
TGTGCGCGGTGCGTGTAGTAACCGAAGACGGTCAAATCAGGGAAGCTATTGATATAAGGCACGCGGTCGGCATTGAGATGGAATATGAGGTGCTTGAGTCGGGACATCTGTTAGTGCCCAATTACCATTTCTATAACGAAGATGGCGTTCTGGCTTTTGGTGTTATGGATCATGATCCAGAGTGGCGTAGGCGGCCACGTCCTGTCGGGCACTTCAAAAGCACCGCGTGGATTCCAAGAAACTATCTATCCGAAGGAACTTTGATTGTCGGAGCGGCGGTCAGCACGATGGATCCAGTCATAATTCATTTTTACGAGCGCGAGGCGGTCGCCTTCCATGTGGTTGACAGCATTGATGGCAATTCCGCTCGCGGCGATTACGCAGGGCCTTTTCCTGGAATCGTCAGGCCCTTGCTGAATTGGACGACGCACTACGTTCCAGCAACACGAGCATCCGACCTGGCAATGGCAGAGGAGACCGCTCCATGAAGGTCGTTATTCTAGCTGGCGGTTTAGGCTCGCGCCTCTCTGAAGAGACAGAGGTGAAGCCCAAGCCTATGGTGGAAATCGGCGGTCGCCCAATTCTCTGGCACATCATGCAGCATTATGCTTACTACTGTTTCAACGAGTTCTTCATAGCGCTTGGCTACAAGGGCGAGATTATCAAGCGTTATTTTCTAGACTATCAGAGCTTGAGCGGAAGCATGACGATAGACTTCGCCGAAGGCAAAGTCGAAAGATACGAGCAAGAGAGCGAAGACTGGATTGTGCATCTGATGGATACGGGTATAGAGGCTAACACGGGAGGACGAATCAAACGCTTAGAGTCTAAGCTGAAGGATGGCACTTTTATGGTAACCTACGGCGACGGCTTGTGTAACGTAAATCTTGAGGACTTGCTCAAGTTTCATCATTCTCACGGGCGCATCGCTACTATTACGGGTGTGCGTCCGCCCGCGCGTTTTGGCGGTCTGGTCTTTGACGGCGACCTTATCACAGAGTTCGTTGAGAAGCCGCAGATAGGCGAGGGATGGATTAACGGTGGCTTCATGGTCTTCGAGCCTGCCATCTTTGATTATCTGAGTGGAGACGCGGATAGTCTGGAAGCGGACTCGCTAGAGCAACTGGCGCGCGAGCGCCAGCTTGCAGCCTATCGCCACGAAAAATTCTGGCAGTGCGTTGACACTCTGCGAGATGTTCGACTCTTACAAAGTTTGTGGAAAGAGAATAGCGCGCCCTGGAAGGTTTGGGAATGAGCGGCTTCTGGGTTGATCGCCCTACGTTTGTCACAGGAGCAACCGGGTTGGTCGGCGGTTGGCTGGTGCGGAGCTTGATTGATTCAGGCGCAGATGTAGTCTGCCTTGTGCGCGATTGGATTCCGCAAAGCGAGCTTCTGCGAGCCGGACTCGTTGAGAAAGTCAAAACCGTCCGCGGCGATGTGCGGGATAAGGCTCTACTTGAGCGCATATTAGGCGAATATGAGATTGACACGGTCATACATCTTGCGGCGCAAACCATTGTCGCAATCGCCGGTCGTAATCCCGTTTCAACCTTCGAGACAAACATACGTGGAACGTGGGCCTTGTTGGAAGCCTGCCGTCGCAGTCCAACTGTTAAGCAGATTGTCGTAGCATCTTCGGACAAGGCTTACGGGAATCAAGAAGCATTGCCTTATCTGGAAGAGACTCCGCTGCGTGGGCGAAATCCTTACGAGACTAGTAAGGCTTGCGCGGATTTAATCGCACAATCTTATGCGGCAAATTATGGCTTGCCTTTAGCGATCACCCGTTGTGGAAATTTCTACGGCGGCGGCGACCTAAACTGGAATCGTATCGTTCCGGGCACGATTCGTTCCATCCTGCGCGGTCAACGTCCTGTGATCCGTTCCGACGGACAGTATGTGCGCGACTATTTTTATGCAGAGGACGGCGCAGCGGTCTATATGCTGCTGGCCGAACAACTCGTGCGCAACCCTGAGTTGCACGGAGAAGCCTTCAACTTTTCAAACGAGACAGGGATTACCGTACTTGAATTAGTTGAAAAGATACTCGCGTTGATTGGCTCAGACCTTAAGCCTGACATACGCAATCAGGCAACGAACGAGATTCGCTGCCAATATTTGAACGCAGAGAAGGCCAGACGCTTGCTCGGCTGGCGTCCGCTCTTTACTCTGGACGAGGGGCTAAGGCATACGATTGATTGGTATGAAGCCTTTCTTGAGAATTCCGCATGAGTACACTTAAGTTGCTCGCCTGCCGATCTTGCGGTGCGCCCGGACTCGTTCCCATCATAAATCTAGGCTCTACACCGCTTGCTAACGCATTCCTGACAAGCGAACAATTAACTCAACCCGAAGAGACCTATCCGCTACAGTTAGTCTTCTGCCAGCGCTGTACGCTCGTACAGATTACCGAGACGGTCTCGCCCAAAAAACTATTCCGCGAATATTTCTATTTGTCCTCCGCTTCCTCCACTTTGCTTCGTCACGCTCAGGAATTGGCCGAACATTTCATCGCTGAGTGTCAACTAAATCGCAGCAGTCTAGTTGTTGAGATTGGGAGTAACGATGGTTATCTCTTGCAGTATTACAAGCGGGTTGGCGCTCAGGTGCTAGGAGTTGAACCTGCTATCAACATCGCGCGAATAGCGCAGGAGCAACGCGGTATCCAGTCAATGCCAGAGTTCTTTGGTGAAGCGCTCGCCCGCCAACTTCGGGCCGAGGGCAGGCAGGCAGATTTGATTCACGCGCACAACGTGTTGGCCCACGTGCCGGATTTGAATGGCTTCGTCGCCGGTATTGAACTGTTGCTAAAGGATTCAGGCGTCGTTGTTGTCGAAGTCCCATACGTTAGAGACATGATTGAGAGATGCGAGTTTGACACTATATACCACGAGCATCTCTGTTATTTTTCGCTGACCGCGCTTGACAGGCTGTTTCGTCGTCACAAATTAATCGTCGAAGATGTCGAGCGCATAGACATTCACGGCGGCTCGCTCCGTATCTTCGCGCGAAAGGACGACTGGAAAATCTGTGGCGACCAACAATCTTCTGCCGTGCTTTGTCTGCTGGAAGAAGAGGCTGCGTGGGGGGGTGAGAGCGAGGGATTTTATTTCGGCTTCGGCGCGAAGGTGGAAAAGCTGCACACGGATTTGTTAACGCTGCTACGCGAGTTGAAGTCGCAAGGCAAACGCATAGCCGTTTACGGAGCGTCAGCGAAAGGCAGCACGCTTCTCAACTACTTTGGCATTGGCCGGGAGACGCTCGATTTCGTCGTTGACCGCAGCACCATCAAGCAAGGTCTTTACACGCCGCGCACGCATCTGCCCATCCACGCGCCGGAGAAATTGTTGGAGACGATGCCCGATTACGTGCTGCTGCTCACATGGAACTTTGAAGAAGAGATTCTCGCGCAACAGGCGGAGTATCGAAAGCGTGGCGGACGATTCATCGTCCCAATCCCTGAAGTGAGATTGGTTTGAAGTGATTTTTACCGAGACGAAATTAAAAGGCGCATTCATTGTTGGGCCTGAGATGTTCGAGGATGAGCGTGGATTTTTTGCGCGGAGTTGGTCGGAGCGCGAGTTTGCTGCGCGTGGACTGAGCAGCAAGATTGATGGGTGCAATATCTCCTTCAATAAACGAAAGTGCATCTTGCGAGGGATACACTTTCAGGCTGCGCCGTTTGCGCAATCCAAGCTCGTGCGCCGCACTGCGGGTGCGATTTATGATGTCGCCGTTGATCTGCGGCCTGATTCAGAAACGTTCAAGCAGTGGGTTGTGGTCGAGTTGAGCGCAGAGAACCGTTTGATGTTCTTCATCCCCGCAGAATTCGCGCACGGCTTTCAAACTCTGGTGGACAACGCAGAAGTCTTTTATCAGATGTCTGGAGTTTATGCTCCTGAATATGCGCGGGGAGTCCGTTGGGATGATCCGGCGTTTGCTATCGAATAGCCGCTTGATGAACAGATTATTATTGAGAGAGATCTCGAGTATCAGGATTTCGTTTAGTAGTGGAAGGGTTATCCGAGGAGATTTTCAAATGGCAGTGAGCGAAGGCCGGCGCATTAACGAGTATGCCAATTCCATGTTTCGCTTTGAGCATTTACATGATAAATAGATTGAGTCTTGCGCGGCCTACTTGCGTCATCTGTTTGGAGAAGAGTTACAGGGCAGGACGGTGATTGATTACGCTTTCGGGAGGGGCAACTGGTCGCTGGCATTTCGTCTCGCAGGCGCGCCGCGTGATTGCGATTGACGCTTCAGAGGATAACGTCAGCCGTTTTAGAAACTTCTGCCAGCAACGAAACATCAACAACATCAAAGTCATCTGCGGCAATTTAATGGAGCATGACATTCCGTTGAAAGGTGATTTCATCTGGCTCTACGGGCTGCTTCAGAACATCACGGATCAGCCGATTTTTCTTGAGAAACTTAAAAGCATGGCCCCTGGCCCTGATGCTTTGTTCTACATCTATTATTATAATACCAACAGCCTGCGCGAATTCACCGTCGAGACATGCCGCAAGATTGAGGATCTATTCTATGTTGCGTCTAGTATCCCGCTCTTGGAGTTGGTTGCATAAACGGGGGCCTTTCTTCGTAGCGAACCTTGTCATCGTCGCTTTCATGATATGGCTGCTGCGGCTTTTCTTCGCCACCACTTCCGACCATCCGGTAATTTTCGGCAAGTATAGCCTGAAATATTTCATCGCGCTGTTCCTATTAGTAGTGGTCGTCTCAATCATTTTCTCCATAGCCATCTTCGGTGCGAACAAAATAAACCGCGCCCTTTTCTTAACGCTTCTAGCTCTCTTCCTGATTGGCGAAGTGTCAGCTAGATTATTCCTTCAGCCCGAAAGCGATACTGAATTTTTCTATCCGGCTCCATATCTAGTCTTTACCAGTAAGCCAAATGGCAGACGCACCCCGTTCCAGCTTGATTTTGGTGGTGAGGTTGGTGCGAACTGGAACAACGAGTCCGAGACGCTTAATGAGTTGGGGTTTCGCGGCACGCTTCCGCCTCAGAATAAGGGGCAGGAATACAGAATCATTATGCTCGGTGGCTCGACTGTATTCAGCGGCTTTCCATTATCGCACTCAATTGCCGGACAGTTGGAATTGCTATTTCATCAGGACGGACACAACAACGTGAGAATTTATAACTGGGGCGTACCGGCTTATGTCTCAGGGCAGGAACTGATACTGTTAATACACAAAGTAGTCGATTATCAACCGGATTTAGTTATTGTCTATGATGGTAACAATGATATTTACTTTCCGTGGATAATTGATCCTCGCCCGGGCAACCCCCATAAATGGATAGAGCATGAGGCGGGCTTGCGCGAACTTCAAGACGCGCTTGCTGGCCGACAAAAGCTGTCGCTGCTTCTGATTAATCAGAGCAGCTTGCTTCGCTGGGCGATAATGCGAGCGCACGTCACCCGACCGGCAGAGCTTGGCGAACTTATAAATCTTAATTCTCTTAGGAACGAGGTCGGATACGGCACGGAAATATGGAAGCAAAGAATCGCCTCCACCTACGTCGGTAATCATAATAAGATGTGTACGGTCGCCAGAGGCGCTCGCTTTAAGCTGGCAATGTTTCTCCAGCCAGTGTTAACTTTCAAGCGCCCGTTGGTTGGCAGAGAGACCTCCATCTGGAATCCAGAGGATGCCCAACAGTTTACGACAGATACTTACCAATATATCCGCTCCGAGATGAATCAGCAGCACCCGGATCAGAATGAGGACTGTTTCTCCTTTGATTTGAGCGACATCTTCCTCAATTACGACAGCGCCGTATTTACAGATTGGGGACATATTAATACCGCCGGAAACGGACGGGTCGCTCAGCAGATCTACGAGCGCTTGAGAAGCGTTCACCTCACCGATGCAACTTCAGCAGTGCATTGATAGACGATGAAAGTAATTCTCGTCAGGCATTTCTATTCTTTATCGGTCGTTCAAGCACATGATTTTTACTGAAACAAGACTAAAAGGCGCATACATCATTGAGCCGGAGAGGATGGAAGACGAACGCGGTTTCTTTGCGCTTAGCTGGTCAGAGAGAGAGTTTAAGGCGCACGGGCTAGATGCGCGTCTGCTTGAATGCAACATCTCATTTAATATGCGTCGCGGGACGCTTCGTGGAATGCACTATCAAGTCGCTCCTCATGCGCAGGCCAAACTCGTCCGCTGCACTCGCGGCGCGATTTACGATGTGGCCGTTGACCTGCGCCCTGAGTCAGAGACATTCAAGCAGTGGGTGGCTGTCGAACTCTCTGCTCGCAATTGTCTACAGTTCTACATTCCTGCGGGTTTGGCGCACGGGTTTCAGACTCTCGAAGACGAGACGGAAATTTCCTACCAGATGTCTGAAGTTTATGCGCCAAAGTGTGCTGGGGGAGTCCGTTGGAATGATACTGCGTTCTCAATCGAGTGGCCCGAAATGGAGCGCATCATCACTGACAGAGACGCGCAGTATCCTGACTTTATAGGGTAAAGATGTATCATCCTAAGCGTCGTTGGTAATGAAAAGAGAGTTTTCGGTTTGAGATGGAACAGATACCTGTTTTCAAACCACTAATCGAGAAAGAAGAGATTGCCGCCAGCGTAAGCGCGCTTCGATTGGGCTGGCTCGGCATGGGCAGCTATGTCGGCGAGTTTGAAGAGGGCATCAGGAACTTCATCGGCGCGACCGACAGGTACGTGGCGGCTGTTAACACAGGGCACGCTGCCTTGCATCTCGCGCTGCTTGTAGCTGGAGTCGGGCCGGATGATGAAGTGATTACTCCATCGTTCAATAATGCCGCAGACTTTCAGGCCATACTCGCCACGGGAGCCTCGCCCGTCTTCTGCGATATTGACCCGGATTCGCTCTGCATAGACCTTGACAAAGCCGAACCGCTCGTCACCCCCCGAACAAAGCTAGTTATCGTGATGGATTACGACTGCGTTCTTTGCGACCATGACCGCGTCGCAGAGTTTGCGCGCAAACACGGAGTGCGCGTGCTGCACGATGCGGCTCATGCCTTCGGCTCAAAGTACAAAGGCAAGATGGTCGGCAGCTTCTCGGACATCTGCATGTTCAGCTTCGATCCTGTAAAGACGATCACTTGCATTGACGGCGGCGCGGTTGTTGTGCGCACGGAAGAGGAACTGAGAAAGCTTCACGAGATGAGACTGCTTGGCATGACGCAGCCTTCGGCGGTCATGTACCAGAACCAACGCGTATGGACTTATGACATGA
>MNJR01000105.1 GCA_001920415.1 Acidobacteria bacterium 13_1_20CM_3_53_8
TGGGAAGAGAGAGTGATTACAGTGAGTTCACTTCGGACAGAAGTAGGATTGTTAGCGCTGCCAATACAGACGAAGGAAGACAACTCTTTGCAGATTCCTTCGTGCGACGTGCGGAGTTCATGCAGAAGTATAGTAATGCCACTTCCGCAGATTCATTCGTCACAGCATTGACAGAGAGCATGAGGCAAAGTAGTGGAGTTGATCTCTCTACTCAACGTGATAGCTTGATAGCCAGATACAACGAAGGCAGTGATATTAACCAGAGCCGTAGCCTTGCATTGATTGATGCTATCAATTCATCAACATTCATGCAGGCTGAGTACAATCGCTCGTTTGTCCTCATAGAATATTTCGGATATTTGAAGAGGAATGCTGACAGTGGAGGATATCAATTCTGGTTGGATGTACTGAATAACCGTGTAGCTGGAAACTACCGCGCGATGGTCTGCGCTTTCCTGACATCAAGTGAGTACCAGCGTAGATTCTCTTCTGTTGTCTCTCATTCTAATAGTGAGTGCGGGCAGTAAAAGAAGGTAAAAGGTAGAAGTAAAAAGGCAAAATTGAAGAAGAGCAATTCTGTGGAAATGCTTTTGTTCTAACTTTTGCCTTTTACCTTTTTACTTTTGACTTATCATGTCGCTGGCCGCCTTCTCGTTCTACCTTTTGCGCCGCGACGAGCAGCTAGTTCCTTTAAGTTCGTCAGTAAAACATTGACAGTAAATATCCTTCGGCCATAGAATGCGCGCACTGCTAACCCGGTAGACACCGTAGAGCTTAAATTTATTAAGTAGAAGAACGGTTGTTTCTACTGCACTTCATACATCGCGTCCCGCGCCACCGGGCGTAGCATGTCGTCATCCGCGCTTTCGACGTTACAGTTTGTTTCCGTGATTTAACCGACCGACTTAAAAGCACAAAGTAGCAGTCTCTTCTCGCTACGATGTCCTCGAATCAGTGCCATTTCTACCCTGGCTACAAAAGAGAGAGGTCTCTATGTTCAAATTTAAGCGCCGTGATTTTCTGAAAACCATAAGCATGTCCGCAGTTGTTCCAGCGTCGCTGCTTGGTCTATTGAACGACGCGGTTGGAAAGGGCGGGCGAGTTCTATTTTCTACAAGACGCGCGGCCCCGCTTTTTCAAATTGGTACCACTTTAGCGCCCGGCTTGCTAGACGCTCTTTCGCGTCCCGGGGTGCTCTTCTCTTTCGATGATAGAGAGCATCCAGATGGCGCGATCAAGCCGGGACAGCCGCTGAACTTTCGATGGGGAGTTCACGATTGGAGGCTGGCGACGGCGCCGGGAACCGTGAGCGATGACCCCCGGTACAGGTTTGCGACCGCGTCGCTCTCTTACAACGGAAACACCGTGTGGTCGGGCACAAACAGAGGGCCGATAATCCCTGCGGATCGCCTCCCCAGACAGTTCTACAGGCTGAGGCAGTTTAACGATCTGCGGCTTGAGGTCAGGCAATCTGCTACGGCTACGGAATTCATCAGCACGCGAAACAGGATGGAAGTGGTGGCGGATGACCCGCCGACATGGGAGTGGACTGTTCCCGCTCCCGCCTATCTCTGGAAAAGGGATACCTACACGATGTCCGGCAGGATACGCAACAACTCTCGCTTCTCGCGCATGACCGTGGTGCCGGTCATGCATGAGGAGACTGTAGGGACGGAGACGCCGACTATCCCGGCGCACACTTACAGCGTGCCGGGCGGAAGCACTATCCCCGTAGGCCCTTCGGCTGCTGCGCCAGTTGCGTTCCCGCCGATTAATTGGGATTGGACCTCGTGGCCCTGGTTCGACAGGATTACCCTTGTGGGAATTGGCAACGTAGGTCGCACTTTCAGGTACGTGGTCAACTTCACGGCGAGCGATGACTACGACAACTCTTATCAGGCACTGGCGTCGAGCCAGACGGACGTTATCGTCTACGTCCCACTGAACAAAAATGCGGCGCTTCTAGCTGCGTTTACTGCTCAATTAACAGCAGCAGCCGCTCTCATTGCGGCAGGGGTATCTCTCCTAGTCCCTGTTGTCGGCTTAGCGGGGGCTGCCTGGTGGTTCGGCGCGGCCTCGACAGCCGAAACAATTGCGCAATTCCTTGCCGGCGTAGCGATGGACCCGCCTGAGCCTGATTCGCGTTACATGGAAGTAGTGCGCTTCACCCAGGAGCCGAACGCCAAGCCGTCGGCTGCGGCGCAACTCCCCAGCCTGACGGAATTTCTCGCCTTCGCCAAACGCATCGCCGACATACCGCTCGCGCTAAGCCAGATTGAAGGCAAACTGATGGGCGCGCGACAGGCGAATGATTCCGGCGGAATAGAGCTTCAGGAGGGAAGCTACGTCAAAGGACTTCAGGCCATGATCTCCGACACGGAATCGCTGCTAAAGCTCTTGCCGGATGTTCAGAAAGAGTTGAGCGCAAACCCGCTTGATCCGCAGAAGATTCAAGAGGTAGCGCAGAGCTTTCGGAAAGGGTTTACACCGGAGGTGCGCGAGGGTTTGAACAGCGCCGGGATGCCGCAAGAGGATCAACGGAAACTCGAAGAGGCTATGAAGAACCCGGATGTCATCAAGCAGGCCACAGACCTCGGTGGAGCAATCGAGAAGATGGCTGTGGCATTAGGCCAACTCACGATTCAGGTGCGCGACAGTGCGGCTTCGGTTCTATATCTCGGCGTCAAGCCTGGTTCGACGACGAATCAGTGAGTCAGGACAAAAGCAAAACGGAAGCGCAGGCGCGCTCACACTTGTGATTGCATGCGCTGGCTGATGTCTCATCTTGGATAAGGAGAAGCACGCTTCAGGTATTCACCGAAAGCGTGCGCAGGTATGCCAGGAGCGTGGCGCGGTCGTCGTCCGCCATCTTTATGATCTCTGCGCCGATGAGGTAATCGCCTCCAACCTTTTCATAACGGACGGGTTTTGCTTCTATCTCAATAGCGCCGTCGGGCAGTTCCAACATTATCTGAAGAGTGCAGTTTTCAAGCGCAAGATAATGCTCGTCCACCTGCGCTAGCGGCACTACGAGCGCCATACCGCTTTCGCTCAGGTCGCGCGTTGTACCAGCCACGGCAAGCATGCGGCGCATGCCTTCAGCCGTAAGCTCTGATTCGATGACGAGCGTGCTGAATTGCAGGCTCGCGTCCAGCCTCGCGCGGTGTCGGGTATGGCGGCGACGCTCCATCTTAATTTTGCCCTTACTCTTTAACTGCCCAATCTACTCTTCACGATTTCGCTTATCATGCGATTGTCTGCGCTACGGCCTGCAAGACGGCCTTGCACGTTCTTCATCACTGCGCCCATCTCGCGCATTCCGCTCGCGCCCGTCTCTGCGATTGCCTCACCAACAGCCTTTTCAATCTCTTCGCGCGTGGCTGCTTGCGGCAAGTAGGATTCTATGACTGCGATCTCGGCTCGTTCTTTATCGGCTAAATCTTGACGATTGCCCTTCTCGTACTGCTCTATAGAATCGCGCCGCTGTTTGACGAGCGACTGAAGCAGTTTCGTCATCTCATCATCCGAAAGCTCGCCGCCCTTCTCAATCTCACGATTCTTCATAGCTGCCTTAACCATGCGCAGCGTAGAAGTGCGCGCAGCATCTTTAGCCTTCATAGAATCTGTGAGGTCACTTGTTATTTGTTCATTCAAGCTCATGCGCTGCTCTCTTCACCAAATCATCAAGTCAGTACCGCCTGCGGTAGCGGGCGGGTAGTATTTTCATAATAAGTCGTAGGGCAAAGCATCACCCGCCCGCTACCGCAGGCGGTACTGACCTTTCTTTATGAGAACGGGCGCGACGAAAATAATAAGGTTCAGAGTCAGGACCATAGCTGCCGAGAAGAGACAGTATTGGCAGTAATGATGTATGACGAACGCCTGCAAGTATAGAAGCCAGAGCGTAACAAGCAGCATCAATCCTGCGACCATCTTCAGCGCGAGCGTAGCCCACTTGTGATTGAAAGCCGCGAGCGTCGCCAAACTGAAGACAGAAAAATATGCCAGAGCGCCCAAACTCGCCAGTGGCACGCCGCCAATGGAAGCGTAAGGGCTTCCCAACACTTCGTTGCACCCGGAAGTTATAGTGCAGCGAAAATTCGCGCCCGTCAGATGTCCGATTGTCAGATAGACTGCGTCCGTTAATCCGGCAAGCGAGACAAGCGCTGCAAGATAGAATAGCCATGCGCCTCTTGCGCGGCGTTCGGTCTCAACCTCTTGCGCCTTTCGTTCTGATCTGATTGTCTCCCGTGTCGCTTCCATCTTATTGATTTACTCTCAACATAACGTTGATGGCCGTGCGCAGCCCTTCCGGGCTGGTGGCCTCTGTGCGTAGCATACGACCGTTGACAAGGAAGGTGGGAGTAGCATTCACCCCAGCTTTATTTCCCATCTGCATGTCCTGTTCCACGCGGCTACGCGCTTCCGCGCCGTTCATGTCGCGCGTGAAGCGTTCCAAGTCTAAGCCAAGCTCGCGCGCGTAGCCTATGAACGCAGGGCCTGGGTCATCCGAAGTAGCCCATGCCTGCTGGTTCTCGTACAGCTTGTCGTGCATCTCCCAGTATTTGCCCTGAAAGCCAGCGGCTTCGGCAGCCTCCGCAGCTATCATGGCGAACTTGTGCTGCGTCGTGATAGGGAAGTTGCGGAAGATGATTTTAATCTTATCGCCATACTCCTGCTCAATCTTCTTCAACTCAGGGTACATGCGCCCACACGGCGGGCACTGAAAATCGCCGTACTCTTCAACAGTGACGGGCGCATTCGCAGGGCCGCGCACATGTGCCCCGCCTGCGGTATCCGATTGCGCATTCGCGTTAGTGTTCGACAGCCCGTTCTGCTTTGACTTTTGAACGAACCAGATGACAGAGCCTGCGGCGACGATTAAAACCGCAACGATAATCAGAAAAGGTAGATAACGTTTCATTAAACTTTAGTCTTTAATTGGAATGAAGCGAACGTCCATTAGTATCTCACACGATGCTGCCGTTTTCGAAATATAAATAACGTGAATTAGATATAAGCCATGAGGAGAAAGGAGCGAATGATTTATCCACTAATCCACACGAAGCGGCACGAATAAAACCGGGAAGCAATTTTCGTGTCGTTCAGTGTGATTTAGTGGATCGTCTCTTCCTCTCTCTTCTTTGCATCTCGGTATAAGTTGAGTACGTTGCCGGAGTTTATTTTTAGCTGGTAGCTGACAGTTAATGGTTATTTGGGGTAAAGTTAAATCATGATTGTGACAGAACAGATCGCAGACAGATTGCAAAAGCTTCCGCCATCGCTTCAACGGGAAGTTTTAGATTTTATCGAATTTCTAGCGCAGAAAGTTGCGCAGCGGGAAGCCGCAAGCGAGGAAGCCGAGTGGATGAAGTTTTCTTTAGCGCAGGCAATGGAGGGCATGGAGAACGAAGATTCGCCGGAATATAGCGAAGCCGACGTGAAAGAAAGATGGCAGTGAAAAAGTCAGGCCAACTCGTCCTTTTCAGATTCCCGCAAACTGATCTCGCTCCCGGCAAATTGCGTCCGGCTCTTTTGCTAGCCCCTTTACCATCGGGTCGCAACGATTGGCTCGTCTGCATGATCTCATCTCAACTCACTCAAGCCGTTGCTGGAATTGATGAAGTCATCTCAACAAACGATACAGACTTTGCGCAATCGGGTTTGAAAACTGCCAGCGTAATCCGATTGACAAGATTAGCTGTCGTTTCGGATTCAATCTTTTTCGGCGTTGTCGGCGAGATTTCGGCAACTCGATTAAGTGGCCTGAAAAAACGGCTGGCTCGATGGGTCGAATCAAGTTAGTTTTGAAATCATAGATAGCATGAGCACCAAACCCATAGATTACTTGGACGCGATTGCGCATCTTCCCGATGGTGCTACCTTGCGGTTGCCGTCGGTCAGTTGGGAAGAGTATGAAGCTTTGCTGTCAGACCTGACCGACTGGCCCGGTATGCGTGTCAGCTATGACGCGGGGAAGGTAGAGATTATGAGTCCCTCACATGAGCATGAAGAATATAAAGAATTTGTCTTAAGGTTGGCGCAAGCTATTTCCGATGAGATAGGCATAACGCTTGAGACAAGAGGCTCTGCGACGTACAAGCAGAAGCGATTAGCGAAAGGTGCAGAGCCGGATACATGCTTTTACGTACAAAACGCTTCGCGCATCATAGGGAAACGAAAGATTGATCTGGATGTTGATCCGCCGCCCGACGTAGTCGTTGAGATTGACCTTACGAACGAGTCTCTAAGCAAATTCAATATCTACGCGGCGTTCGGTGTGCCGGAAATCTGGCGCTACGACGGCCATCAAGCGCGCATCTATCATCTAGCGAACGAGACTTATGCAGAAGCTTCAACGAGCAGCGCCTTCCCCATTCTCACAGCCGACGCACTCACAGAATTTCTGGAACTGAGCAAGACGCAAGGGCAGACGGCTACGCTCACAGCATTTCGCAAGTGGCTGCAATCGCGCATGTAGTCAGCAAACGAATCAACGTGATGTCATTCACCCTACGGCGTGACCGTTAGAGCGCGCGAGATGTTTGCGCAGGAATCGGCCTGTGTGCGATTGTTTGGCGCGCATTATCTGTTCGGGCGTGCCTGTGGCGACGATGTGGCCGCCTTTGTCTCCGCCTTCGGGGCCTAGATCAATGATGTAGTCGGCGGTTTTGACTACGTCCAGGTTGTGTTCGATGACTAGGAGCGAGCCTCCAGCTTCTATCAGAGCGCGGAAGGCCGCTAGCAGCTTGTTGATGTCGTCGAAGTGAAGACCTGTTGTCGGCTCGTCGAATATGTAGAGAGTTTTCGAGCCTGTGCGCTTCGCCAGGTGCGCTGCGAGTTTGACGCGCTGAGCTTCGCCGCCGGACAAAGTGGTTGCCGATTGGCCCAAACGCAAATATCCAAGTCCAACATCATCGAGCACGCGAAGGCGATTCGTTATCTTCGCTGTATCTCGGAAGAAGGTTAGACCTTCGCGCACGGTCATTGAGAGAACGTCGTTGATGTTCTTGCCGCGATAACGTATGTCTAGAATCTGCGGCTTGAATCGCGTGCCCTTGCATTCTTCGCAAACTAATTCAACGTCGGCTAGAAACTGCATCTCGACCGTAACAGTGCCGTCCCCTTGACAGACTTCGCAGCGACCGCCGGGCACGTTGAAAGAGAAGAACGAAGGGTCGAAGCCGCGAGATTGCGATTCGCGCGTGTTGCTGAAGGCTTCGCGTATAGCGTCGTAAACTTTGATGTAGGTGACAGGATTAGAGCGCGGCGTGCGTCCTATGGGAGATTGGTCAACCAGTATAACTTCATCAATCGTCTGCCCGCCTGTCAGTTCAGTAAATGCGCCTACGTGCCCTTGCCAATCACCGCGCTGCTTCTTCAATCCAGCATAGATGCAGTCGTGAATCAGCGTTGATTTCCCTGAGCCTGAGACGCCAGTAATACAGACAAGCATATCTAATGGAATGTCAACGTCAATATTTTTAAGATTGTGCTCGGTCGCTCCGCGCAACATCAATCTTCTTTTCTTCGGTTCACGACGCTGCTTAGGCTCTTTAATCTCTGCCTCGCCGCGAAGGTAACGCGCTGTGAGCGATTGCTTGTCCTTCAATAAATTCTTAAAATTGCCTTCGTAAATCACCTGCCCGCCGAGTTCGCCAGCCGCAGGGCCAATGTCCAAAATGTGATCCGCCGCGCGCATCATTTCGGGGTCGTGCTCTACTACGAGCACAGTGTTGCCTATATCGCGCAGGTTGTGAAGAAGACGAATCAAGCGTTCGCTATCGCGCGGGTGCAGTCCGATTGACGGTTCGTCAAGAACGTAGAGCGCGCCAACGAGCGATGAGCCTAGATTGGTCGCAATCTGTATGCGTTGAGCTTCGCCGCCCGAAAGTGTCGAAGCAAGGCGGTCAAGAGTTAAGTAATCAAGCCCAACGTCAACTAGAAAACGCAGACGGCGACGAACCTCAAAGAGAACTTTGTCTGCAATCGCCATCTGCTCGGTCGAAAGCTGAAGTTGCTCGTAAAACTCTTGGGCGTCTTTAATCGAAAGCGCGCAGACTTCCGGCAGAGTGCGACTTCCAACGCGAACGTCGCGCGCCTCCTGCCGAAGTCGTCCTCCGCCGCAATCAGGGCAGAGAGTGTAGCCGCGATATTTCGACAAAAATACGCGAACGTGCAGCTTGTATTTCTTCGTCTCCAGCCAGGCGAAGAATCCGCGCACGCCGCTCCAAGACCCTCGCCCTTCTATGATTGCGCGCTGGTCTGCCTTGGAGAGTTGATTGAAAGGCACATCCATTGGGATGCGCTCAGACTTGCAGAAACGTTTAAGCTCGGTTCTTGCCCAATCGAACTGCGGCTTAGTCCAAGGTTCAATCGCGCCTTCGCTCAGAGTAAGGCCGGGGTTGGGAATCACTAAATCAAGGTCTAGACCGATGATGTTGCCGAAACCCTGACAGGCCGGGCACGCCCCGTATGGGTTATTGAAGCTAA
>MNJR01000130.1 GCA_001920415.1 Acidobacteria bacterium 13_1_20CM_3_53_8
CCCAATGATGTCCACATCTTGGACATATTCGTCGCATCGGGCGCGAATCTTAGCAAAATCTGGTACGGTTTGAGGGGGCATTACCATCTTCTAAAAGCAGATGAGCGTAATGACTTCACGGAATCATCGTACTTCGGTTCTTTACCAAATTTATTCTTGACGCTCTAATGGTCTGAGACTATGATGCGCCTGCTTTATTAGCACCCACAAACGGGTCGTCCTCATAGACCTCCCGCTTGCTCTTTCGGACGTTGCCGTCTCCCGTTGCTGTAAGCGAGCCGTCCGAGTGCTAAAACCAGCTATACATATAAAGTCTGCCGCCACGTGTGGCTTAACGTTTCTCCTGTCGTTCAAAATGGGAAGATGTTTCCTTGATTATTCGAGACTCCCGATAACTCTATGAGACCCCATTTCACTCTATCGCCTATGGCAGTAATCTTACGATAATATTGACGTATCGATTTTGAGAGCAAGCATGCGCGTGAAATTAACATTAGGAGCGTTAAAGCGAGCGACGCTGCTGCCACTCAATTATCAGTACGCCGTAGCCTCATTAATCTACGCTACACTCGGCCAAGCTTCTACAGACTTTGCCATGATGCTGCACGATGATGGCTTTCATGCGGAGGGGCGAAAGTTCAAGCTATTCACTTTTTCACGCTTAGCGACGAAACGCGCCCGCGTCAATGGCGACCAAATGTTACTTGAAGACCCTACGGTCTCTCTTCAAGTCAGCTCGCCCGCCAAAGATTTCGTAGAGCATTTCGTGACCGGACTATTCCAGAGCGAAATCTTCGCAATCGCTGGCGCGCATTTCAAGTTAGAACAGGCCGAGACATTGCCAGCACCGACTTTTACCAATCGCATGACATTCCGCGCCCTCTCGCCCATAACTGAATCCATAGGTGAAGGCCAGAAGCACCCGCGCTTTCTATCGCCAGAGGACAACTGGTCAGAGATAATCCAGCGCAATCTCATACGCAAGTACCACGCGCTCAACGGTCATGATCCGGCTGACACCAAACTGCTCTGGGCATGGGATCAAGCCTATCTTGCAGAAGCCGCGAAGCGCGGTCGCCGCCCCTCTGTACTAATTGACATACGCGACACCAAGATTCGCGGGTGGCTCGCCCCGTTCACAGTTGAAGGGAGTCCAGAGTTAATTGAATTGGGGTATGAGGCTGGTTTCGGCTCAAGAAATTCTATGGGCTTCGGGATGGCAGGATAAATTCAAGGTTCAAAGTCAATATTGGCTTTCAACCTCAAACTTTGAAACTTGAACTTTGGTAGAACAGATTTTCATTGACGCCTCAAATACAGCATCGTATTATTTCTACGTTTCATAGCTCATTAACTCTAATCGGCCTGTCCTCCCGACTTCCCGGTTACACATTCGGACGCGCCACTCCCAACAGCATTACCCGGCCTGTCCACATTTGCGCAGCCAATGGACTCAGGAGCAACAAAGAGAGCGCGCACCTCGCGCCGTGCATCAAGCCAGCACACCGCAACCGCCAGCTCTCCCACAACCGACCCACTGAGGCGATTGATAGCCAATGAGACTCCATTTCACACTTAGCTCAAATCAACAACCTGTGCTCTTCGCGCACCAGCATTTCTTAAAGGGGCAGGTTCGTGATTTGTCGATCTAATTATGAATAATAAGGATGCGGAATTGAGATGGAATACCAACTGACAGGAAATCCTTTTGTTGATACTGGATTGTTGACACTACAAGCGCACGCGAGTAAGCAACGCGGTCTGAAATCAGTATTACCGTTGACGCCTGAGCTTGTGGTAGAGGCGATGAATGATGCAGAGGGGTTTGGACGATGGCTGGCTAAGGCGAATCGTCAATTAAATTCTTTCTTCATGGTTTGCACGAATTCCGCGCTCGTTAATCCAAGCACGAATAAACATTTGAAAGATACGAAGGAACTCGGCCTGCTTGCCGAAGAAGATACGGGATGGAAAGATTACCTCGAAACGTTAAGACGCCTACAAGCTGAGTTGGTAGAGAGAGACGATACCGATGCGCCAATCTGTGAATCATGTGGTGAGCGTACGGCAACAAATATCTTGAAACGTGTGGGGCGAGACTTCTTTCCGCTCGCTGGCAGTCTAGGCAATGATGCACAGGCTTTGCCTGCGGCGAGTCGTGCGCCGCGTGTCTGTGCGCTGTGCTTAATTGCTATTCAATGGTTGCCAATTGGCGGGATTCTGTTCAATGGCAAATTGGCTTGTTTTCAATTCACCGAGCCGACGTTGTCGCAGCGTTTTGTGGAGGATACCTACCGCGAGAATCGCAATCGCCTTGCCTCAGCCAAAGTTAAAGATAAAGTTCCAGCTTACGGCTCAAAGCAGGGCGCGACTCCTGCGGCGAAGATTCTCATTGACCGAATGCGTTTAATGCAGGAAGACATTGAATTCTACGAACTGCCCAAAGATGTTTCGCTAAACATCTGGGCTTTCAGTAATTCAGGAGCCAGCCCTGAGTGTGAGGTTTTCGAGATACATAATCCCGCTTTGCAATTTCTATGGAAGGCGGCGCAAAAACATTACACGGAAATTTCTGAACTGCTCAAACGCGAAGTTCCAAACAAATCCGCTACGCATCTTTTGACGGCGATTGAAAATGGAACTGACTATGGCGGCTTTTATCCGCGCAAGCCGAGCAAAAAAGAGCAAGGTGTGAAGCCCGCTTCGCGTGAACTCTATGAACTTTATCAAACGCGCATTCTCAACCGGACGCCAGCAACATTAGAGGCAGGGAAGATTTTAGCCCCACTTGTATTTGAACAGTTGTCAGGAACGGAAAAGAAAGACAAAAAAGCTCCCAAAGCAGATCAAAAACTTCTCGAACAGCTTTTGAAGGAGAATCCACGTTGGTCGAAGGATGCCCAAGTACGAATTGAATTGCGGAAGCGGATAGCTAAGTTTGCTGAGGCAGGCCACTTTACACTCGAACAGTATGTGCGACTTTTTCCGGCGGCTAATGTAGCGAACACTGAACGCCTATCACCGGAACAGGTAAGAGAGCTATGGAAACAGAAAGGTTCGGCGATTAAAGCGACGAATCAAGGCTGGGATTTATTTTGGTTTTATCTGCACCATGCGGCTAACGGCACGCTGAGCTTCGATAAGCAAACCATAAGTCAATCAACAGATTCAAGCGAGGACTTGGCAATGTTTACTAATCCTAAAATCCAGCAGTTTGCGCGAGATGTTTTCGCCATGCAACTAGAGCGCAGAGGCGGCAAAGACAAGAAGCGTGGACTCGACTATATCAAACGAAATATTCTGGACGCATTTGCGCGAGGGCAAATAACTAACGCGCGATTGCGTGAATGGTTTATAGGCTTGGCTGATTCACATCCAGATTACAAAAACGAAGATTGGGATGCGCTTTGCCGCGATGAGCAAGGACGCGATGCTATTGGTGAGCTACGTTTCCAAATGAGGCTGGAGTTAGCCAACCTTTACAGAATAGAGAAAGAAGTTCTTGACAAGTAAGGATTAAGGAACTATAGTCCGCCCCAGCCCAGCAGTAATGGAATCGGTATTATAAAAGAGATGGATAATGCTAGTGGAATCGAAACGCAGTCATGGGGTCGGTAAGTTTCATTGAATCGAACCAGTGCGTTTCCCATTTCTTCCGTTTTCATACTTGCTGAATAAAAAAGCGATGAGGTTGGATTTGCAGCCCGTCCTCATCGCCTTTATGGTCATGCGGACGTGGCGAAATTTGGAAAACGCACCTGACTTCTAATCAGGTGGTGATTTCACCTTGTGGGTTCGAGTCCCACCGTCCGCATTTGACTTTTGCATTTTACATGGAAGTCTCGATTTAGACAATAACGCTAAGGAGAATGAACCAATGCCATCAGATAAAATAGGACCCCTAACCCACATAACTGGCACTTTCTTGATTCAGGCCGAAGGCGCATTTCTGAATGGCGCAGGTTTGGATAGTGGCGAAGACCGCAATGCGGTTATCCCAAAAACCTACACGGATATTAATGAAAAAGGGCAGAGGACAAGAGTGCCTTATGTTTCTGCTCAGGCTTGGCGGCGATGGCTGCGTTTGACTTTCCAAGAAGAGAATCCTAATGAACCCGCAACGGAATTGCGCGCCTTAAGTTTCAACGCTAAAGGCAACCCGGACAAAATCGGCACGGAGATGAATCCGATTACCTTTGCCGAAGATGACATCTTCGGCTATATGCGTGCGGAGAAGGGGCAAGGCCGCGTTAAGGAAAGTGACACGGGCGATGAAGGCGCTGAAGAGAATCCCGAAGAGGCGGCTGATGTTCCGGCTGAAAAGGGTAAGAAAGCTAAAACTGAGAAGACGAAAGCCGTCATGCGTCCGTCACCATTTGTTTCGTCAATTCTCAGGTCAATTCGCAAAGATGGATGGCAAGGCGATGATGAAGGCTTTGTCCATCTTAAAGAAGGCAGTCCATTGCCCTACAAGACGAAGTTCTACAATACGCAATTGCAAGGCGTGTTTGGCTTAAACTACTTGCGACTTGGTGTTTTTCGCAACGATGGTGATCGCATAGAGCTTGATGAAAGTTTAGTTAAGCAATATTTGAATGACGGATCGCTTCACGCACAGGACGGCAGCGCGAACATCTACGAAGCTGTCCAGAACAAGCGCCGCGAACGCGCCACAATGATTTTACGTGCGTTGGCTGTCTTGCGTGGCGGAGCAAAGCAAGCGCAATTCGGAACTGACGTTGCGCCCAAAGTTATCATTGTCGCCGGACTTAATTGCGGCAACTTAATTTTCAACGATCTGTTTGAAGAGAAGAACGGCGAGCCTACCGTCAAACTCGACGCCCTGAAGCAGACGATTGAAGATTATCGCCATCGCATCATTACACCTGTCTTTATCGGTGTGCGTGATGGTTACTTACAGGCAGCGAGCGAATACGAACTAAAAGATTGGATACAAGCTGGCGCGCAGTTGAACGATGGCGGCAATACCGATGTGCGTCTCTCTAGTCCTGTGAAAGCTGTCGAAGCTCTAGCCGGGCAACTTGCTGAATTGGGTTGAAAGGAGTTCTGGTAAATGAGACTCCTGCATGTTCGCCTTGAAGGATGGACGGCTACGTTCCGCCTGCCATTGATCTATTCCGGCACGGCGTTAACTGCGCCCGTGCCGCCGTACAGCACTCTGCTCGGATTGATAGGTAATCTGGCAGCGCGTGAGATTAAACCGCATGAAACTCGTATCGGTTATAAGTTTCAGAGCGCAGGCACGAGCTATGACCTTGAAACTACGCGCCGTCTTGAATTGGACAAAAACACCGGACGCCTGAAGGCGCAACGCATTCCTGGTATCGCTACACGGCAATTTCATGTTCGCCCTGAGCTTGATCTATATCTCGATAACCTGAATCTGCGTGAAGCATTTGAGCAGCCAGCGAATGCGCCATGTTTGGGTCGTTCGCAAGATGTAGCGTGGATTAAAAGGATTGAAGAAATTGAAGTCGAGCCATGCGATGAAGGGGTTGTACGAGGCACTCTAATACCGTTTCCGCAAGCAGGCGCAGCCGGACAGATTCTGAATTTACCCGATTACTTTCATAACGAGCAACGAGGCTACACGCGCAGCGTCGGACGCATGGCAAAGTTTCTTGCCGTGCGTTATGAAACGCCTGCACACATCAAACGCGATGATTTGTTTCGCGTCACAACTGCCAGAGGCGAAGAAGTAATCTACCTGCGCTCGTGCAGCGCATGATTTGAAGTTATGAACGAACCTCACACCGAGCTTTGGGCAAAAAGCGCGGATAAGCGCAGCAATTTCTATCCGCAAGGCGAACTTCTGCTACAACATTCTTTGAATGTAGCGAGGGCAGCTACCACTATGTGTCAAAGGCTGCCTTTTCCGGTGGAAGAACGCGAGGTGTTAGCGCATGTTCTTATAGAGGCTGGCGCGTTTCACGATTTAGGTAAAGCAGCAACTGGCTTCCAAAGGATGCTGCGCCATCAGGGACGTTGGGGGCATCGCCACGAAACACTATCAACAGCTATCGCAAGGGTCATCAATCCAGAGCTAGACCCATGCGCTTTGTTTGCAGTGCTGACACATCATCGCAGCATTCCAGCAAACGGAACGGAAGAACAAGGTGGGAAATATTTACCGATAACCGAACTACCTCCGCGCTTCGGTGGCGTACAAGACGATTCACAATGGAGGAAGATGATTGAAGAACTGCGCGAGAATTGGGATGCGCTCTGCGACCTGCTGGCGCGATTAAGCCACGATCTAGGTCTTTCTTTGCAACCTATCAACCGTGCTGATGAGCTTTATGACTTGGGCTTGGACAATAAATGGCTGCGAGACAACATACAGCTTAAAATGCAACCTGACGAGTTGAGATGGCGCGCAAGTTTGTTGCGCGGTTTGCTTATCACGAGCGATCACATAGCCTCTTCGATTGATTCAACGACCGGAGATCATCCACAAATTCCTGATATTCCCGAACTCACAGACTACGAAAGCAAAATCAAACAGAAGGAACTAAAAGGCAGTTCGCTCTTACCATTTCAACAACGCGCAGCACAGACCAAAGGCAATGCGATCTTGAAAGCTCCGACGGGATCAGGTAAGACTTTGGCCGCTTTATTGTGGGCTGCGAATAATCAGGCGGAAAACGGACGCTTCTTTTACGCCTTGCCTTACACGGCAAGCATCAACGCGATGTCTGACCGTTTCAAAGACATCTTCAAAAACGAAGAGACGAATGATGGAAAGCAGGATTTGGTGGGTGTCCTGCATCATCGCAACGCAGATTACCTGTTTCGCTCAATGGAAAACGATGAGATGAGTGTACAACTACGCAACGAGCAAGCTAGACATCTCGGTAGCCTCGCGCGCGAAATGTATCATCCGATTCGCATCTGTACGCCGCATCAAATTCTACGTTTCGCTCTGTGTGGTCGCGGCTGGGAGACAGGCTTATCAGAATTTCCTCGCGCTTGCTTTGTTTTCGACGAGATACATGCTTTTGAGCCATTGCTTGCTGGATTGACTTTAGCCACTATCAAACTTTTGCAAAACTGTCCCTTCAACGCTTGTGTGTTGTTTGCTTCAGCAACAATTCCAAAATTCCTAGAGCAGGTTATTCAGCGAGAGATCAAAATTGATGAAGCCAATATCATTGCGCCTGACCCGCAAGATGAGCTTGATAGGATGGTTTGCGATAAAAAGCGCCATCGTATTGAAGTGCGCGCAGGCTCTTTGTTGGAAAAATTGAATGAGATTGTGGATGAAATAGAATCGGCTGGGGAGACTGCGCTCATCGTTTGCAATCATGTTGCTATAAGTCAGCAGGTCTGGCAATTCTTGCGCGATGAACGTGGATTTGTGAATGCTCTATTATTGCACGCACGTTTCAATGGACGAGATCGAAACCGCATCGAACGAACGATTATGGTAAGAAAGAGCAAAGAAGAGAAGGATGAAGAAAGAAGTCTGATTGCAGCGAAGAAGATTAAGCCTTCTGTCTTAGTTGCAACCCAAGCGGTTGAAGTCTCATTGGATATTGATTATGACAGGGGTTATTCCGAACCTGCACCAGCCGATGCTTTAGGCCAACGCTTAGGTCGTATTAATCGTAGAGGCTCTCGGCCTCAACCCGCTCAAGTCGTTATCTTTAGCGAACCTTCTGGCGGCTATCTTTACGACGAGATTTTGACGAATCGCACAGTTGAATTATTACGTGAAGTTGATGAACTAACAGAAGCCGAACTCACAAACATCGTCAATGAAGTTTATTGCGAAGGTTATCCACCAGTAGCTATGGAAGAGTTCAAGCGAGGGCTTGGACATCCATTCATCACAAATTTTGCCAGTGAGATTATTGCTGGAACTCATCGCCCTTGGACCGATGAAATTCTAGACGCCAGCGACGGGCAAATAGAAGTCTTGCCAGATTCACTGTTTGACGAGTTCACGGAATTGCGCCTGCAAAAACGATACCTTGAGGCTAACCAGCTATTAGTGCCGATTCGCGTCGGACAAATGTATAAAGCAAGAAAGTCATCTGCACTTTGGTACGATACCAATATCCGTGAGTTTGTAACGAATCTAAAGTATTCATCGGATGAAGGGCTACGGTTAAATGTCCAATCCGATAATATATTTTGATGATGAGCGGCACAGATAAACGCTTACCAACACTCCCTAGCATGGAAGTCGGCTACTACTTCATCTGTCCTAAAAAACTGTGGTGGTTTGCGCATGGGGTGCAGATGGATGGTGAGGTCGGCGAATGAGGAAGATGTAGAAGGAAGGCGGAAAGTTATTTGCGGGAGGAGATGGGCAGCTTGCGAGGAAGTGGATTATGGTAGAATCTCGAACAGAAGAATGTTTGAGCTATTAAGTATGGAGTGGGACGATGCCTGTGACTATAGAGTTACCTGAAGAGATTGAGCGGCAGCTTGAGGCCGAGTGGAAGGATTTGCCGCGACGCGCGTTGGAAGCTGTGGCGGTCGAAGGCTATCGTTCGGGCGCGTTGACCAGAGGACAGGTGGGTTCAGTACACTCTGGATGACCTTGAGCAGGATAGACTCACACACTCGCAGCTTCGCTCGAAATGATTGCCGTCTCGAATACCTCGCCGCTCAACTACCTGATACTAATCGGGGATGCTCATCTTCTCGAAAAGTTGTACGAACGGGTGATGATTCCTCAAGCTGTCCTAACAGAGCTACAGGCAGAGGGCGCGCCAGCGTCGGTTCAAGAGTGGATGGCGAATTTACCCGGTTGGATTGAGGTTCGTGAAGTCCCTGATCCCGATCCAACGCTGGCGCTTGATAGAGGAGAGCAGGAAGCAATCACATTAGCCCAAAAAGTAAAAGCTGGTGTGATTCTGCTGGATGAGCGCAGGGGTCGTGAGGCAGCAAGATCGCGCGGCTTGATGGTTGTTGGCACGCTGGGAATTCTCGAAGCTGCCGCTGAACAAGGATTGATTGATTTGAAAGCATCTCTGGCGCGGTTGCAACAAACAACCTTTCGCGCGCCCGCAATCCTTCTCGAAGAGATACTGGAACGCCACGCGCGCCGAAAACAGGAGTAACCTATTAGCACCTCAACTCCAGATAGCCCTCCGTCATTCACAGGCACGGAGGTCGGCTACTATTTCATCTGTCCTAAAAAACTGTGGTGGTTTGCGCATGGGGTGCAGATGGAGCGGGAGAGTGATCGTGTGCGTATGGGGAAGCTAGTGCATGAGGAGAGTTATCAGAGGCGGCGTAAGGAGTTGAATATTGATGACAGGATTGTGCTGGACTGGCGGGAGGATGGGGTGATTCACGAGGTGAAGCTGACGGATAAGATGGAAGAGGCGCACGAGATGCAGCTTCTCTATTACCTCTACTATTTGAAGTGCAAAGGGGTAGAAGGCTTGCGCGGGCAGATTGACTATCCGAAGCTGCGCGAGACGAAAGAGGTGGAGTTGACCGAAGAAAAGGAGAAGGAGATCGAGAAGGCTCTTGTCGAGATGAGGCGGATTGTCTCTTCACGGAAAGCGCCAGAGGTGGAATGGATGAAGATTTGCGGGAAGTGCGCTTACGCGGAACTTTGCTGGGGATAAGAAAGGATTTTAGATTTTAGATTTGCGATTTCGATTGGAAATACATTCAACTGTTTCGTAATCTCTTCCAATCGAAAATCGCAAATCTAAAATCGCAAATACTAATTATGGCTCGACATTACTACTTGACGCGCGCGGGGCGTCTGCGGCGCAAAGATAACACGCTCTCGTTCGAGCCTACGGCGGGCGAAGAGACGATTTTAGGCGAAAAGGAAGCGGCGGTGGAGATTGCGCCGCAGACGGAAGGAATGCTGGCGGCAGCCGTGATCGGCTCGGCTGCTGCTCTGGGCGAGGACGGGATGGGCGAACTTTCGCTTGAGGCTGAAAGCGAGAGGGACGAGATTGAGGCAGTCATCAAATCTGAAGATGCGATGCGCGAGGCTGAGGCGGAGAAGCCTGTCAGGGTCGCAGAGCGGCGCGTGATTCCTGTGGAGGATGTTGATGCGCTGTGGGTCTTCGGCGAGCTTGACCTGAACGCGCGCGTGCTGGTCTTTCTCTCAAAGCATAAAGTGCCTGTGCATTTCTTCAACTATTATGGCTTCTATGCAGGTTCGTTCTATCCCAGAGAGTACCTGCACGCAGGCTATCTAGTAGTCAGGCAGGTGCGCCACTACTCGAACCGTCGCCTGCGCCTTGCGATTGCGCGCGAGTTCATACAGGCGGCGCTGCATAACATACTCAGGAATCTGCGCTATTACGGTACGCGAGGCGCGGATGTGCAGGAGCAGACGGAAAGTGTGCAGACGGAGATACTGCGGCTGGAAGCGGTGAAAGATGTGAGTGAGTTAATGGCTTGCGAGGGGCGTGCGCGTGCAGCTTACTATCAGGCTTTCTCACACATACTTCGCAACGATGTTGAGTTTACAAAGCGAGTGAGGCGACCACCTGACAATATTGTGAATGCGCTTATCTCTTTTACTAACGGGTTGGTATACGCAGCCGCGCTCACGCAAATATACCGAACGCAGTTAGACCCAACGATAAGCTTCCTTCATGAGCCTGGCGCACGCCGCTTTTCATTAGCCCTTGATCTGGCCGAAGTGTTCAAGCCTATTCTGGCCGACCGCTTGATCTTCCGGTTGCTGAACAACCGGCAGTTGAACGAGAAGGATTTCGCGCAGGACTTGAACTGCTGTTATCTGAAGGAGTCTGGCAGAAAGACCGTATTGAAGGAGTGGGACTCGCGCTTGCAGACCACGATTGAGCACAGGCGTTTGCGCCGCAAGGTAAGCTACGAAAGATTAATCAGGTTGGAATGCTATAAACTTATCAAGCACTTGACCAACGTGGAGCCGTATGTGGGCTTCCGCGCTTGGTGGTGAAAACCAGAAGGTTCAAAGTTCAAGGTCAGGAGCTTGTGCGAACCTTGAGTCTGGGAATGCCTGGCAGTTGTCGTTGCGTGCGAGATTGCACGAACCTTGAACTTTGAGCCTTGAAGATTGAACTAAATATCATGTACGTTCTGCTGGTTTATGATGTAGAAGTTAAGAGGGTGGTTAAGGTACATAAGTTCCTGAAACGCCATCTCCATTGGGTACAGAACTCCGTATTCGAGGGAGAGCTTACGGACGCGCAGATCGAAACAGTAAAAGCGGGCGTGCGACAGTTGATAAGTGATGATGCGGATTCCGTGTTAATATATATTGCCCGCGAACAGAGGTGGCTCGCCAAAGAGACGCTGGGGCGCGAACGCGCTGAGACAGGTAATCTCTTATGAGAAGAGAAGTTAGGATAAAGCAAGAGCGGCCAGACAATCGTCGCCCACCTGATAGAACAGGTGATACGAGAAGGCATGCAGGCGAAAATTTAATGAGCCAAACCCATAAACAGAGCAAAAAGAGCAGATAAATCCTGTCGTCATCTACCCGGGTTTTACGCACCATTGCTACCCGACGACTGAGATTCGTCAGAAATCAATCCACACGCTCAAAAATGCTAAGAAAAGTGCCATAAACTGTTGCTAAAAAATCGGGTCTTAATCGAACCAGAGTGGAATTGAAACTTGTAATAATCCTGCATAGGATTCGCGGGCGTTGTAGGAGGTCTTAATCGAACCAGAGTGGAATTGAAACACTACTGCGGCTGTTGTATAGGCCAGCGCCGCCCAGGGTCTTAATCGAACCAGAGTGGAATTGAAACCCCGGCTGAAGCAGCGTGCTTGCGGCGGTAGAGCCAGCGTCTTAATCGAACCAGAGTGGAATTGAAACTGCGCAAGCTAATATTCTTTGTATAGCCAAGATAGTGCGTCTTAATCGAACCAGAGTGGAATTGAAACCTGTATACGCTTCTCTATTTCAATCGCCTGTAGTCGCGGTCTTAATCGAACCAGAGTGGAATTGAAACGAGAGAGACTATTAATCTTCTTTTTCGTCTGCCGCGTGTCTTAATCGAA
Source organism: Acidobacteria bacterium 13_1_20CM_3_53_8 (assembly GCA_001920415.1). Classification (GTDB taxonomy): domain Bacteria; phylum Acidobacteriota; class Blastocatellia; order Pyrinomonadales; family Pyrinomonadaceae; genus 3-1-20CM-3-53-8. Next base: position 12,001 of record MNJR01000130.1, read on the forward strand.
CCAGAGTGGAATTGAAACATGGTTGATTGCTCTAGTTTGCGTTGGCCTGCGCGTAGTCTTAATCGAACCAGAGTGGAATTGAAACAGTCATAATCTCTTTCTAATCGCTTCCTGCTTTTCTGTCTTAATCGAACCAGAGTGGAATTGAAACGATCATCATAAGAAATTAATCATTAAGCGCCAGCAGTCTTAATCGAACCAGAGTGGAATTGAAACTGGGCTGTCCGTTGCGCGCTTGCGCTTGCTCATTCAGTCTTAATCGAACCAGAGTGGAATTGAAACCCCTGTACAGAATTGGAGTCCGCATCCGGCAACGTAAGTCTTAATCGAACCAGAGTGGAATTGAAACGATTAGCTGGTTGAGCCGTGACCAGATTAGCTGGTTGAGTCTTAATCGAACCAGAGTGGAATTGAAACGATAGTAGGCGCTGTCATGCAGCTATATGCCGGAAACAGTCTTAATCGAACCAGAGTGGAATTGAAACCAATTCAACAGGTTCGGTGCCACCTACGTTAAATGGTCTTAATCGAACCAGAGTGGAATTGAAACGCATTTTGAACAAATTGTACGGCCTGCGCCAGTGTTAGTCTTAATCGAACCAGAGTGGAATTGAAACATGGCACAGTCTTCTATCAAGCCGTCGAGGGCATGAGTCTTAATCGAACCAGAGTGGAATTGAAACTGAAAGAATCTATGGCTATGTGCGCGACCGCATACGCGAGTCTTAATCGAACCAGAGTGGAATTGAAACCATGCTTCAGCCGCACGAGTTGGCCGCAGCGATGTCTTGTCTTAATCGAACCAGAGTGGAATTGAAACACGAATATATCGAACTGCTGGCGTATTCCGCATTCCGTCTTAATCGAACCAGAGTGGAATTGAAACGGGCGCAACGAACCAGTTCGAGGCAGATCAAGCAGAAGGTCTTAATCGAACCAGAGTGGAATTGAAACAGCGTCGCAATATCGAGGTCAAAAAGTCTGCGACGGTCTTAATCGAACCAGAGTGGAATTGAAACACCTTTACGACCGGCATTATCGGTTCGGGTCTGTACAAGTCTTAATCGAACCAGAGTGGAATTGAAACGCGATCAACCGGAGCCGCGCAAGAAACAGGGAGTGCTACGTCTTAATCGAACCAGAGTGGAATTGAAACCACGGAGCTTATTCCAATCAGGGATTATTTGAGACGTCTTAATCGAACCAGAGTGGAATTGAAACTTGACATCGCTCACACTGGCAGGAGGCGGGGTGTCGTGTCTTAATCGAACCAGAGTGGAATTGAAACTGATGATGGTATGGAAAGAACGATGCCGTTTCATCGTGGTCTTAATCGAACCAGAGTGGAATTGAAACCACACAGATCATCTCTATACTGAGTTCGATGCTCGTCTTAATCGAACCAGAGTGGAATTGAAACAATTTTAAAGGTTCGCGGTCTATTGATTATTACTGTATGTCTTAATCGAACCAGAGTGGAATTGAAACTAAATAAAGGGGAAGGGGTAGCGCCTGTGATGCCATGGTCTTAATCGAACCAGAGTGGAATTGAAACCAAAACTCACAAACGAGAAAGGCAAACCCGCATGAGAATGTCTTAATCGAACCAGAGTGGAATTGAAACACTAATTTTTGGCTTAAGACATGAAAGAGAGTTTTGGTCTTAATCGAACCAGAGTGGAATTGAAACGAAATAAAGGCTCACGCGCTAATCCGTATTGGATACGCGGTCTTAATCGAACCAGAGTGGAATTGAAACACTGCCAGCCACTAGACCCCTATGCCTTAAATAAAGGTCTTAATCGAACCAGAGTGGAATTGAAACAGCTCTCATTCGAAGAGGTGTTGAAATCTCTATTCGAGTCTTAATCGAACCAGAGTGGAATTGAAACGTTGGGACAGATGTCGTATATGAAGAGCACAACACGTCTCCAACAGTGCCTTACAGATGAATTTTTACCCACTTCCCTTCTCTAGGGTTTAATAAATAGCAATTACGGCTCAATTATTTTTAAAGATTTTTCTTGACAATCGGTCTTACTTTGAAATAGATTCACGCTCGCTCGCAAATGTTTTTCACCGTCGGTTCTCAATCCCCAAGAAACCGGCTTAACAATTGCCACTAAACAGAGTCATGGAATCACCCCTAGCTCCAGACTTCTCTTCTCCTTGCGAAGCCTTATCAGCTTTCAATATGGAAGCCCTGTCTTTAGCTCACGTTGATTCCCTGAGATTTTATTTACTGATGAAATAGAAAAAGCCTCGTTCACCACTTGCCGGTGATGAACAAGGCTTCATAGAACAACACAGCCTCTGCCGCTTTATGAGCGCAGAAGATGCATTGCTTTAACCAGCCCTCATCTTAGCGCAATTGGCGGCACAGGCTCAACCCCGAAAAACTTAGGGAGCCTAATGTGCCGGATACTCTGCGCACAACACTCCTGAGACGATTTCAATCTTCCGACTAAAGCGCATCACTGCTTATGTGGCGTGATTGCCCAAGTCTGTCTTTTGGAAGAGAGGAAGTGAATGTCGAAGCAGAACAAGAAGCCAAAGCGGGAGACTGGCTCAACCCAACGAACCAGATCAAGCAATGCAAAGGCCAATAAGAAGAGCAATAGTAAAGCCAACAAGAGTAACAAGAAAGTAGCCATCATCCTGGCTTCAGTTCTCTGCCTGAGCTTGGGCGCAGGGATACTCGCGCAGTGGGGCGGCTTACACAGTTCGCTAAAGATGCACCCGGCGCTCGCTCCTGCGCAGGCACCTTCGGGCAGCACTTCTACCATAGGCTCCATGCGCGAATACGTCTATACGGGCGGCAGGCTCTCAGCCACTGAAGACACAGTCAATCTAGCTCTGGGTAAGACGGCGACTCAATCGAGCACTTACGTTGACTCCGGTGTGACCTTTTCAGCGAGTCGAGCCGTTGACGGCAACACTGATGGCTCGTTGTGGAACGGCTCGTCTTCAGCAACAAATAACGAGTATAGGCCATGGTGGCAGGTTGATCTGGGGAGCGTCCAGCCAGTACAGTCCATCCAACTATGGAGGCGAACGGATTGCTGCTATGACCAACTCACAACCTTCTACGTTTTCGTCTCTGACAATCCTTTCACTTCAACAGACATAACAGCCACACAGAATCAATCTGGCGTATCTAGCTACTACACTGCGGGAGAAGGCGGGCTTCCCACCACGGTCAATGTAAATAGGACAGGCAGATATGTACGTGCGCAACTTGTAGGTACGGACCATCTGGCTATCGCTGAAGCTGTTGTTTGGGGCACGCCATCGGCGACAAGTAACCTATCTGCTCCGACCAATCTTGTTACAACAACCGTGTCCCACTCACAGATCAACCTAACGTGGAACGCTTCTACGGGAGGGACTGTTGACCACTATCAAGTAGAGCGAAAGTCCAGCATCAACTCCTCCTACACGCAGCTATCTCCCAATCCTACCTCGATTGGCTTTAACGACAACTCGGTCACGAGCGGTACAGCTTACCTCTACAGAGTCTGTGCGGTTGACTCTTCTGGAGGCCACTCCAATTACAGCAACGTCATTGTTGTGGCCGCCGTTGATTTCATTAATGACCCGTTATTGGTGAACGGCGTGTCAAACTACACGACCATTCAGCTACAGCATTTCACCGAACTGAGAAGTGCGGTCAATGCCGTGAGAGCAACAGCAGGACTGACAGCTTTTAACTGGACGAACCCACAGCCACAGTCTCAGGGGCTTATCTATCCTAACCACATAAACGACCTGCGCTCGAACCTGAGCAGCGCAATAACTGCGTTAGGGTTAGCTAGTCCTCAATACCAGACACCAGACCCGATTACCTCCGGCACACCCATCAGAGCCATACACGTGCAGCAGTTGCGCGATCTGGTCAGAGGGAAAGGGCAATAAGCAATCAAATTCAGATGGCAAGAGAGAAAGGATGATGAAAGAGATGAGAAGCATTGAAAAGAAGAGATTCAGCCATTCGACCTTGTTGTGGGCCACGATGATACTTTTCACATTGATGATCTTCCTAGGGCAGCCGCAGAAGACGCAAGCACAGTGGACTTACACAGATGGAACGAATACTACTGTTTACAAAACCACCAGCGGAAACGTCGGAGTCGGGACAACCTCTCCGCAATCACCCCTGCACGTATACAAACAGAATAATGGTGGAATTACCAGCGTTATTGCAGACAATGACGGCAGTGGAACGAATACCGGGCAAGCTTTCCAATTCCGTTATGGAAGCACTGGAATACTGGGAGGCATGTATCATCAGTGGGAAGGCACACGCTGGAATCTGCGATTCAAACTCTGGACAACTGCTGGCACAGAAGTCGAGCGTCTGACTATCCAAGGCGATACGGGAAACGTAGGCATAGGCACAACCAGCCCGGACACTTATGCCAGACTGCACCTGTATGGCAGCGGCGGTTACGGCCAAGACATAGAGAGCAGCGATAACACTTGGGTGCGCCTGAGATTTACTCAGGGAGCTTTCGGGCTATACGACTATACGAACAGCACGTTCCGCTTAGTTGTCGGCACGGGCGGCAACGTTGGCATTGGTGTTACAAACCCATCGGAACGTCTGGTCGTTAGCGGCAACATCAATGCTACGGGCAACATCACGGCGGATGGCAATATCAGCGCCAAGTATCAGGACGTTGCCGAATGGGTGCAATCCAGTCATTCAATGCAAGCAGGTACAGTGGTCATACTAGACCCTTCGCACAGCAATCAAGTTACAACATCTACTCAATCTTATGACACGAGAGTGGCAGGCGTAGTTTCGGAACATCCCGGACTCTCTTTAGGCGAGAGCGCACCCAACAAAGTATTGGTGGCAACAACTGGAAGAGTAAAAGTGAGAGTGGATGCTACTCGCTCTCCTATTCATGTGGGAGATCTGCTTGTGACGAGTGATGTGGAAGGAGTGGCTATGCGAAGTGAGCCTGTGAATATTGGTGGAGTGCAGATGCATCGTCCGGGCACATTGATTGGTAAAGCTCTTGAACCTTTAGAGCATGGCACGGGTGAGATTCTTGTTCTATTGAGTCTGCAATAGTAACACTGCTCAAGGAGTAACAATTATGTCGGATCAAATCATAATTACCAGATGGTATAGCCGCAGAACTGTTCTGCTGGCAGGTCTCTTTTTTGCAGCCATCGCGGTCGCTGCCATAGCAGTGAGCGCGATGGCATTCAAAGGATCGTCTGAGCATCCTGTTAAATTGCCACCAAATACTCCAAGTAAGCCTGTGAGGAGTCAGGAACGGACGCCTGTGCAAGCACAAACAAGTGTCACCCGGCCCAGGCTCGAAGCCGAACTTATCACAATCACGCCGACGGGTTTCGAGCCTTCGGAGATCACGCGACCTGCAGGGCAAGTCCTTCTGGCAGTTGAGAACCGCAGTGGGCTGGACGACCTTACTATCAGAATAGGATTAGACGGCGGTGTGAGACTAGCTCAAGCACGTGCCTCGCGCACCCGGCTCAGGTGGAGTGGTGTGGTGACGCTTGTGCCCGGACGATACACGATCACGGAAGCCAATCACCCTGAGTGGGTCTGCCACATCAACATCACTGCTCAATGAGAGCAAAGTTAAAGGCGTTTGGAAGTTAAGACCTGCTTCGCAAGATTTACCTTGCACGGTAAAAGAGCTATGAGAAGAATCACAGCAGTAACTCTAAAAAACCTCTTCTTCGCGTTTCATGGCAAGTTAGCCATCATCTTCCTGCTGTTTCTGCTGGCGGGCAGCGTAAGCGCGCAAACTTCATCCACAGACATCTCCACGCCCACGGGACTCTCGCGCGGCGCGCCTTCAGGCTCTTACTCTCTTACCGGCTTTGACGACATCAACCTATTTAACGGCAACCTTAATTTCCACCTGCCGCTGCTTCACGTGGGCGGGCGCGGCGCGGCACAGACGACCATGACACTCGCGCTTAACACCAAAAGTTGGCACGTTCTGGATTACAGCACTGAGTTCTACAGTTCTTACGCCCTCAGTCAGGGCGGGTGGTATGGCATGGGACCTGGCTACGGACCCGGAGTATTAAAGGGGAGGCAGAGTGGTATTCAGACACAGGTATGTCAACAAAGTTGGCCTCATCAGAATGAGGACTATACGATTTACCAATACACGACCACAGTGCTGACATTCGTTGCGCCGGATGGGACTGAATATGAGTTGCGCGATCCGCTGCCGGGCGGCGGGCCGCTACTGGATGCCTGTAACGTAGACTATACGGGACCATCGCGGGGTAAAGTTTTTACGACGGCTGACGGCTCGGCGATGACCTTCATCTCAGACGATACTATTTACGATCGCACGGAGGTAACGAACAGCCTTCTTGATCCTTCAGGCTATCTGCTAATGCGTGATGGGACGCGCTACCGTGTTGACGCCGGGCTGGTCTCGTGGATACGTGATAGAAACGGTAACCGTATAAGATTCACATATGATGCTTCCTCGCGGGTGAGCACGATTACTGATTCACTGAACCGACAGGTTACGGTTCAATACGACTATTCGGACGAATCGCCTTACGGAACATGCGACCGCATTCACTTTAAGGGCTTCGGCGGGGCCGATAGGATCATACGCATATCCAAGAACAGTCTGAGTAATGCGTTTCGTACTACTCAAACCAGTGATGTGACAACCCCTCAGACATTGAACCAGCTATTCCCGGGACTCGGATTATCAAACAATAATCCTTTCAATCCGACTGTAGTCTCCGCAGTTTACTTGCCGGATAACGAGACAGGGACTAAAAGCTATCTGCATTACCAGTTCTACTATAACCCTTACAACGAGCTTACACGTGTAGAGTTGCCTACGGGTGGGGCTGTCGAATATGACATGACGACGGGCAGCGGCATCACCGGCAGCGATCCGGGGGACATATACCGTCGCGTGACGAAGAAGCGCATCTATTCGGGAAGTTCCATGAGCACATTGCAGAACACAGAGGTTTATGTCGCCACTTATGCCAATTCCGGCGACGCTCACCCGTGGTATACGACCGTTACTGTGGATCACTTGAACTCAGCAGGCACGCGGCTGGCATGCGAGAAACACTATTTCAACGGTAGCGCGGCGGCGTCTCTGGTTGAGCCGTCAGGTACTCATACCTATGTGTTCCCCGCATGGGACGAAGGGCGAGAGACAAAGACCGAGGCGCTGGACATTGATGGTGTGACCGTGCTGCACAAAATTGAGAACACATGGCGGCAGCGTGCTTCGGTGTCGTGGTGGGGCAGTTGGGGTACTACGTGGCAGGGTTTTAATCAAACGCGCGAGCCTGCTAACGACGTGCGCCTGGTCGAATCCGTCACGACGCTTGTTGACGCCAATCTGGTGGCGAAGAAGACTTCTATCAGTCCTGTGAACGGGGCTGTCGGGTTTGACCAGTATAATAACCCTACGGATGTGTGGGAGACAGGTTTCGGGTCAGGTGCGCCGGGCAGTTGGGTGCGCCACTCGCACACGGATTACGTGACATCGAATACGGTGGGTGGGACTACTTATAATTACGACACGGTCAATCCAAGCAACACAAGCCCGGACATTAATTCTACTTATCACATACGCAGTTTAGTTAAGAGGCAGCAGGTGTATGCTGTTAACGCTTCGACAGGTGCGGACAGTTCTACGGCATCGGCTGACGCGCAGTTCTATTACGACCAGTCTTCGTTGACGACTCACGCAAGCATCAGCGGGCTTTGCACTGTGATTACTTCGCCGACTCAGTGCGATAACACAAGCCCTGCGTCGTTAGTGGCGCGCGGGAATATGACGCGCACCTCGCACTGGCGCAACACCGATGGCGCGTGGCTCAACACTGACGCGGCGTTCGACATTGTTGGCAACGTCGTCACGGTCACAGACCCGCTCAACCACCAGACCTCTCTTTATTACGATGATAATTTCGGGGCGCCGAATGGCGAGGCGAGGATGAATACTGCCCCGACAGAGCTTAGCAGTTTGTCGAGCTATGCCTTTTTGACAAAGGCTACGAACGTGCTGGGGCATACGGCATACGCGCAGTTTGACTACTACACGTGCGGTGCTGTTGACGGCGAGGATATAAACGGGGTGATCTCCAGCGCCTACTATAACGACCCGATGGACAGGCCAACACAGGTCATACGATCCGTGAATGTCGCTGCTACGAAGAGCCAGACTACTTTTAACTATGACGACACGGGGAGAGCGATAACGACTACGAGCGACCAGGCGAGTTACGGGGATAATCTTCTAAAGAGCGAGCTATCGTACGACGGGCTGGGTAGGACTGCTGAGATTCACTCGTTTGAATCCTCTACGGCTTATATCATCTCCAAGCAGATTTATGACGCGCTGGGCAGGGCTTGGAAGAGTTACAACCCGTACCGCACTACGAGTGATGCGACTTACGGCTGGACGGAGACTACTTACGACGCGCTGTCGCGTGCAAAGAGAGTCGAGACGTTCGACGCCGGCAGTGTGTCCACAGGAGCGGTGCTGACCTCTTACAGCGGCAACACAGTGACCGTTACGGATCAGACTGGAAAGGCCCGAAAGAGCGTGGCGGATGCACAGGGCAGGATGACTAGCGTATATGAAGACCCAAGCGGGTTGAACTACCAGACGAGTTATTCATACGACGTGTTGGACGATTTGACCGGAGTAACGCAAGGCAGCCAGAGCAGAAGTTTTTCATACAACTCATTGAAGCAGCTAACGAGTGCTACAAACCCTGAAATATGTAACCAACAGGGTTCGCAGTGCACACCTGTGCCCACTACTTACCAGTATGACAATGCAGGCAATCTTATATTAAAGATTGACCCAAGAGGTGGCGGCACATCGCTTCCCAACTGCTCTATACCTTACACTGGCAGCAATGTGGCTACCTGCTATGCTTATGATTCGCTGAATCGTATTTCATCTCGCACATATAATGACTCAACACCGAATGTCACATACAGCTATGATATGGCAGGTATAAATTACTCTAAAGGCAGATTAACTTCCGTTAGCAGTAGTGCATCTACAACCAGCTATAACGGATTCGATGCGTTGGGTGGAGTAACACAGAGCAGTCAGACCACTAATAATCAGACCTATTCGTTCGGTTACTCGTATGACTTAGCTGGCGAGATGAAGACGGAAACATATCCATCCGGCAGAGTTGTGCAGACGAGTTACGATCAGGCTGGCAGAATTAGTAAAGTGGAAGTGCCGAATGTGAAAGTCTACATGGATTCATTCAGCTACACGGCGCAAGGGGCGGTTAGCAGTGTACGGCTGGGTAATAACCTGTGGGAGCATGAGAGCTTTAATAGCAGGTTGCAGACAACGGAGATTGGTGTAGGGACAAGTAGTACGGATTCGAGTACGTTGAAGTTGAATTATGGTTATGGGACTACGAGTAATAACGGTAATGTACAGAGCCAGACAATCACATTGCTTAATCTAACGCTGACGCAGAGCTACATATACGATTCATTGAACAGGTTGCAATCTGCACAGGAGATGAATGGAAGCACGCAGACATGGAAGCAGACTTATGTTTATGACCGCTATGGAAACAGAAACTTTGATTCAACGAACA
>MNJR01000149.1 GCA_001920415.1 Acidobacteria bacterium 13_1_20CM_3_53_8
AGCCAAAGCAGGCCAACTCTTGAGCCAGTCGTGCATGTCTTGATAGGATAAGCGCCACAAGGTACGCACCAGGCCGATCAGCAGCAAGCTCTCCTCACGGTAAGTGAGCGGAGCTCCGCCTGGACCGTGCCTCGCAATGGAGGTGGACAACGACGGTGGGCCAGACTCACGGCTAGACGGCAAAGGGTGAGCAAATGCAACGTCGTGACTAGAGTCAGAGCATCTATATGTAAAGCGGGACCCTGTCGAGCTTGTGCACGCTGATAGGATGGTGGTGGTATCGGTGCCTGTTCTTTGACTACTGTAGGCATCATCAGCTGATCGCGCTTTCCGAGGGAACGAGCCTCGTCAAGAGTCAGCTTACCTTACTCGGCCAAGTACGAGTGAATTTTGCTCTCCATTGAAGAGATTTTTGGAGTTAGGAAACGCCCTCACACACGCTCTTCAGTGCTGCATGGCTGATTTCTCCTCTGCATACAAACTCAGCAAAAATGCGCCTTCAGTTCGTTCTTTCTCTCATTATCCTAGAACAGATATACCAAGTAGCCAGCACACGTGAGCATGAGCGGCACTGCCAATTGCTATGACAATGCCGTGACAGAAGCCTTCTTTCATAGCTTCAAAGGTGAATGCATTGATCATGAGTCCTTTCAGTCACGTGTTCAGGCTCGTAACTGCACCTTTGAGTATATTGAAACCTTTTATCATCGAACTCGTAGACATTCCACTTTACAGTACATGAGTCCCGTCATGTATGAACAATTGATGTGTTAACCTCCACATTGTATCCCTCCACAAATTCGGGGCAAGATCAGACGGATGCCACAAGTAGCCAGCACAGGTGGTGGAAGGATTGAAAGCAGGTGCTTCTCAATTGTCTGATGAAGGGGAGAATACTCTGCACGGTGGACGATACCCCTTTGGAAGATGAGCAGGTCACTCCTTGGTGATTCTCCTCTTCCTCTGCGGAGTCGGCAAGGAGCGAGAAACACAAGAAGGTGTTCTCAAAGGCCTATTTGGCGGCAGATATCATAAGTAGCCACCACAAGCCAGCACATCCAGTATCACGTAGAGCGAAATCAATCAATAGAGGACTTCTACAAATAAAAAAGTTCTGACTCTCGCCTATGGCTTCGCCAGGCAACATGCAAATCACCCCATCGACTCGTAAGCTCCAATGTCGCACAACTGTTCGTTTCCGTCCGGCCGTTTCACTCCGCGCTGATCGGTGGAAATATCGTTGACATGACAGGCATCAAGCGGAATGCGGTCGCTGGCAGGACTGCCAGGAAGCAAGGAGTAGGTTTGGGTTGACCCGCCGTGATCTCCTGGCTGAGAGTCAATTCCCAGGTCCGTGAACGTCTCTCCCAATATGTCGGTAGAATGCAGCTCGAGTGGCTTGCCAAATGTTACGCCAGAGAAATGTTGGATCAGGTTATAGCCGTTCGAGGTGAGCATGCCCGAAATGTCTGAGCCGGTGTGAGCGCGGTTCTCAGCCACAATGCTGTTTCTCATCGTTACCTGGCTCCCGTTCGTCGAGATGCCACCACCAGTAGTCGCCTCATTTTTATAAATGGTACAAAAGGTAATATCGGCTGTCCCGCCTCCAACCGCGATGCCGCCGCCGTTCAATGCTGTATTGTCAGCGATGGTACCATTGATCAGGGTGAGACTACCACGTTTCTTCTTGTCATTGCCACTGTAGATGCCGCCGCCGTTGCCTGATGCGACATTGTTTGAAATGGTGCTGTTCGTGAGGCTGAGCGTGCCGAAATTGGCGATGCCGCCTCCATCGCTAGCCGTGGTGTTGTTGGAGACAGTGGTGTCTGTGAGGCTGAGCGTGCCGAAATTGGCGATGCCGCCTCCCGTATTGCCAGAGATCGTACTGTTCATGAGGGTGAGCGTACCGAAATTGCTGATTGAGGAGAGGCCCATAAAGTGCAAGTTGGAAATGACGACGGAGCCCGGTCCCACCTGGACTCCAAACGAGTTTCCAGGAACTCCCGTGCGACCGCTGATTGTAAGCGTGCCTTCGTCTGGACCACGAATAGTCAGGCTCTTGGCAATACTCAAAGTACCCACTTTCAACAGAATCATTCCTGTCAGGTTCGCATCAAAAGTAATCGTACTTCCTGGCCTTGCACTCGAAATCGCCATGCGCAGTGACCCCGGTCCGCTATCAGCCAGTGTGGTAACCTGTAGCCAATCCGAAGCTCTGGGTGGCATCGGAGCCATTGGTAAGTCGGCACGGTTTGCCGGCAGTGTGGTAGCCTGTAGCCAATCCGAAGTGCTGGGTGGCTTCGTTGTCTTCACAACACCAGATGTCATTATACTAATCGCTACTGTCATAAGTAGTATGACCACGAGAGGGATCGCTATCACTCCATTCACCCTGTGACCAGGGTATCTCTTTGCAAGATGACGCATGGAAGCATCATAGACGATGATAGAAGCACATGCGAACTGGCTTACTTGTGGCAAGGCATACCCATATCGAAAGATGCCGGACAAGAGCTTGTGCTTCTGCTTGCTCTGCAAAAGCTCAGGGGAAAGTGCTTGTGCTGGCTGCAAGAGCGGGAGGTTGCCAATGGACGCTTCCACGTTCAAGAAGTTCTTGTAGAGCGAGGTACAAGTTGGACAAGAGATGAGGTGATCCTCTAGCACACGCTGCTCAGATGGTGAAAGATCATCGAGGCGACGGAATAAAAGCTCTTCCATTTCCTTTGTGCACGAGGCCAAAATCAAGTGCTTCTTCATCTCAATCTCCCCCTTCTCTTACTAGTACTCGCCTGTCCCTTCTCCAATTGTTGGTATGCTTGACGAAATTGTTCGCAGCCACGCTTGATGTACACATTGACATTTTTCTCACTCATCATGAGCATTGCAGCAATCTCATGCTGTTTGAACCCTATTCCATAGTATAAGAGGAGGCAGGTACGATACTGCTGCGATACGCACTGCAACGCCTGTTGAACCTGTTCAGACTCAGCCACCTGCTCTTCAAGCCCCGGTTCCCGTGTCTCTTCTTGCTCAAATGCAGGAGCCATATCTGTGAGCGAGAGAAAGCGAAAGATCTGACGAACCTTGCGGTGGCGGAGATGATCGAGAGCAATGCGCGTGGCAATCCTGTAGAGCCAGGCTTTCAAGCACGACTCATCACGTAAGCTCGATAGTGATTGCCAGGCCTTGATAAATGTTTCCTGGGTGAGGTCCTCGCCTTCTTCCCAACTGTTGACCATGCGTACGAGGTAGGTAAAGATCTGGACATGGTACACCTGGAACAGGTGGGTAAAAGCCACACGATCACCTTCTCGTGCTCGCAACAGGACCTCTGATGAGAGCTTCTCAGCGTCAAGGGGTACCTCTGTACCCGGAAGAAGCTGAGATATCACCATGTCCAATCTGTTTTCCCTCCCCGGTTCTCGCTTCAGTTCCAAGAACAATTCTTCCTTCATTATTCAAGACGCCAAAGGCATAGCAAAACCCGACAGAATCCCAATGAACATGCTTTTGAGAATAGACGCTGAGAAGACACTTTTTTTGAGATGGTACGCCATATGTTTTCTTGTCGGGTTTTCGCTTGTGCTTGACGTCTTGATACATAGAGAGACAGGGGAGAAGAATGGAGAGCCACACATGGAGCATGAGATGCTATGAGCAGAGATACACAAAACGATGATCAGGATTGTCTGGAACTGTTTCATCGTGCTCTTGAACAATGCGATGAGCTGGCCTGGGAATGTATTCAGCAACGTTATCGGAGCATCATGCTCCACTGGTTACGTCGTCATCCTCAAAAGAAGATGGCGAACCGGTTTGAGAGCGAGGAGAACTATGTCGCATTGGGCTTTGAACGGTTCTGGCAAGCAACGGCCTGCAATCGGCATATACGGTTCAACACTCTTGCAGCTGTTATGGATTACCTCCGTGCGAGTTTGAATAGCGCGGTTTTGGATACACTACGGACGTATGCTCGACCACATCTCGTTCCCCTACCAGATGATGGAGATGCTCACAAACTCTCTAGAGAGGATCAGGATGACCAACACAAGGTTTGGGAAATGATACAAGACCTGTTGACGAATGAGCGTGAGCGACGAGTAGCGTATCTGCTCTATCACTGTGGTCTCAAACCGAGGCAAATGCTCCACTACTGCCCACAGGAGTTCAATGATGTCCATGAAATCTATCGCATACAGCGAAATATTCTCGAGCGTCTTGTACGCAATGCGGATATCATCCACTGGCGACTGAGCACTTGACGAGGAAAGGTGAACAGAGACCATGAAGAACTGAGCCGTCCAGTGCAGGAGGTGATTATTGGGTTGCTTTGCAAAAATGGCTGTGTTGCAAAAAATCATCGAGGAACGCAATGGCCCCGACATTCCCTTTCTCGTTGAGCTTAGGCCTGTGCTGGCTCCTTGGCATATCTGTTCTCAACTAGGCCTTTTAGCCGCAACGAGCAGCACGAACAAGACGCCGTAGCCTTTCATGTGAGACGCCAGAGTCATCTGCAACGTTGCGGAGAGATTCTTTCTTCTCAAGCACACGTTGCAACACAGTCGGCCATGCTGAATCGGGTATCTCATCTGCAGGGTTTCTTGACCCTGGTGTATGATTTCCCTCCATCATCACCTGGTTTCCCATCCTCGTCACCTGGTCGCTCTCGACGGCTTCTCAAAGGCTTGGAGACTATAGTCACGATGAGAGGAAAGAGGAGTCACGAGGATGGGAAACCATACACTGGCCTCCGATACTGTATAATAGGAGGAGTGCTTCTCTAAGCTTGTTCACCTTCAGCGAGAGGGCCTTGGAGCTTTTGAGACAGTTTTCCCAACGGCTCAAGGAAGAGGCAGAAAATTGGTGACAGAGGACTCGAAACCCGTCGGTTCCGGTGAGTCTATTTATAGAATAGAAAATAAATAGCATAACTTGGAAGGAGAGATCGGAGGAAAGACCAGTCGCCACTCTTCAAACAGATGTCTGCCGGCTGCGTGTGTCAGAAACGTGCTCCGTGCCATCTCCCACGCTGGTTCCGTCTCGAGCACTTCGCAGACAAGACCGAGAGCACTTGCGCACTGCACCACGGCATCCTTCCCCAAAGAACCATGCTCTTTCCTGCTTGACATTCACTCCCCTTTTCTCCTTGGTCTCTCGCTTCTCAAAGGACCTTGTTCTCAACGGATATCCCAAGCGGAATGCTTCTGCGGAGCAGAGAAGAGAATGAAAGTCTCAGGGGGCCAGATAGCCAAATTGAAGAGCTTTCATGGACTTACGAAGGAAGTAGCCAGCACAGCCCTCCCAGCGGGTCACAGTGAAAGAGAACAGATGCTGGGAGGGCCTCGCATCGGCCGAAAGGATGCGCCCCTTGACCAGCGTTGGATTCAGGAATTGCGACACGATCGAGAGGTCATTCTGCTTCTCCCCAGTGATCTGCTCTTTGAGGATCACCCCGGTGCCGGTTTCATAGCAGCGTCTTGCCATCCAAGGCCACGTGCTCCTTTTGCTATTCCCCTTGACCCACCAGGCGGCTCGGGTCGTCTCCACAGCGCTTGGTTGCTCCCACCCGCCTCAGCAAGTCGTTCATCACCTGGCTCACTTGTTGGGCATCCACCGCCCGTAACACCTTGCTGGAGGTGGCCGCACAGGCAAAGCTCTGGCGTGCTGGAGGCAAGACCGTGCTGAGCCATCCTGCTCGGAAGCGCACCCCCTGCGCTCTGCCCACCAGCGTGGTCATTCCCGCTAACTTCCCCAGCACCACCAGGGTCAAAATCAAGGCCACGCTCTAGCGCACTCCTGGCTTGTGCCGTCCATCCACGACTGGCTCAAAGGCTCGATACACCGATAACGCGTCGATCTGCTGCTCCCATCCCGCTTGTTCCATCGCTTCTGCTCACGTGATAGAGTTCATCCTAAGCCGTTCCTCGCTTTCTCAAATGTGAGTTGTTTTTCTCATTCTAGCAAGAAATGGCCCCCTTTTCTCTCCTTTGGGACTTTTCAATCGCCCTGGTGCTTTCCAGTTGGATTTGCAGGACATCGCGAGCAAAGAGTATAATGGAGTGTGGTGCTCGAGCTGGGGGATCTCTACAGTTCCCCTCCTGTAGAACATACCCTTCGGAGAGAAGTTGCTGTCTCTGTGCCCTTCGGGAGGTCAGCTGCCATGAAGGTGCACGGTGCAGACGTGCTGGTAGGCCCTCTCCCTGTGGAGAGCCGCATCAAGGGAGAAGTGCATATGGCAACCCAAGCAGTAGAAGTCCCCAGCAAAAGGCTAAGTCTACGGCAACGCTTGGATGTGGGAAATGGCCTCACCCCGTACTACCTGGTACTGCCTACCGTCTTGGTGACTGTGGCAGGGATGTTCTTCCCTATCCTGATTTCCCTTTGGCTCAGCTTCTTCGATAGGCTTCCTGGCCCCAGTACAGAGTTTATTGGATTGAGCAACTATATTCAGCTCATTGCCAGTAGTGAGTTCCGCAGTTCGCTTAGCACGACGCTCATCTTCACGCTCATCGCCGTCACCTTGGAGACGCTCTTTGGTCTGGGAATTGCCCTCCTTCTTAATGACACGTTTCCAGGTCGTGGTCTGGTACGGGCCGCTGTTCTTGTCCCGTGGGCCTTCCCCGCGCTTCTCTCTGCGCAGATGTGGTCCCTGATGTACAATGACCGAACAGGCATCATCAGCTACTTCCTCCAGCAGATGCACATCCTGGCGCCCGGGTCGACGTTATTGCAGACCAATAGTGGCATCATGACCGCTGCCATCATCGCTGATGTCTGGAAAACCACCCCGTTTATGGCTCTCTTGCTCCTGGCCGGTCTTCAGGTCATCCCCCCTGAATTGTATGAAGCGAGCACCGTCGATGGGGCCACTGGCTTCCAACAATTTTGGACGATTACCTTGCCTATGCTCAACGGGCCGCTGACCGTCGCGTTACTCTTCCGCACACTCGCTTCCCTCGGGGTGTTCGAGCTCTTCTACATCCTGGGTGGCAACCAGGTGCAAAGCATGGCTTCTTACTCGTATAATTACATGTTTACTCGTTCCACCTTTGACTTTCCTCCGGGAGTGGCAGCCGCCGTTGTCCTGTTTGTGATTGTCATTGTTCAGATCACGTATCGTTTTTCTGCCATGATGATTGTCTTAAAAGGGTACGTGAAGCTGACATCCACTCCTCCATCAGACCAACGAGAAGCCAAACAGGTACAGAAGCGCAAGGAGTTCTGATGACTCCCCCTTCGCCACTGAGCCGGTGAAGTCGCCTTCTGGATTGAGGAGGGATGTCAGTCCTCTTCATGCACTTGACGGCTACAAGTTCAACATGATCTTGGCTCTCCATCAGATTTGACACTTGGGTAGTGGCTCACTTGAGCAGGATGGCCCGCTCGGTAGTGGAGCGATGGAGGAAGAGGAGCAAGCACGCCTCATGCATGATCACCGACTTGGAAAAGGACAATGTCATGCGCACAAAACGGGCCAGCGGCTTTCGTAGGGTGTTGTTCCAGCGCTCCACGTGAGCCGTTTCTCCGGTCTCGCGGGCCCACAGCTGTATGCTGCTCCTCCGGGATGACAGAAGCAGAGACTTTCAAAAAGTCGCGTCTTGCAATGGCCCTGGCGATACTCCGACGGAATGGCCTCCCACAACCTCTGGCACGTCTTGCCGGCTCCGATCCCCAACGGCAGAAGCGACCACCTGTCGGCTCTTTCGGCAAAGGGCCATCCACATCCAGGAGGCGTGCGCTTTTTTGAGCACAAACGAGCCATCCGTTCGTCCAGCTCTAGCATCGTAGAAGTGGGATCCTCTGGCTCCGGGGCGAGCAGGGTGGTACACAAAGGCGAAAGCTGAGCTCCTTTTTTTTGATCCAAATGGACACGGTCGTGCGAGAAACCCCGAAGGTGCTCCTCAGGCCACGCAAGAGGCTCGCGTTCTTGAGAGGCATGCAAGATCTCCTCGCGGCGCGCTGATGGAGAGGCGTGGGGAGTCGGATTCTCCCAGCTTGGCCGTCCGCAGGAACGGCAGCGATACAACTGCTTGCGCACTCTGGGCATGACCGTTGCGTACCAGAGCGTCGCGTCTTAAAGTCGAGTGCAGTGAAGGGTTCTTGTGACCATGAAAGGCTCCTCATTTTGAGAACGGATTGGCTTTCAGAGTCTCCCATATCCTGCTCATTTGTGCCACTACCCATCGAACCGACCTGGGTCTGATGGAGAATCCTGTGGGAGGCCTCTCCATCTCCTGGGGGCGACAGTAGAACACACCCGTGTAAAGCTGCTGCTACAGGCAGCCCAATCTGAGGAAGAGGCATACATTCCGCACCAGTGTCGTAGCCAGTTGAGACGTTCCTCTTTCTCCAACTTCTCGTTCCACTCCTCTGGAACCCTCAAGAAGACGTGTGATCTCATCATCTGGCTGGTGCCGTCGCTCTTCCTTGTGAAGTCACCGCAAATGACGCCCGATTTGCTGCTGCAGCCCAGCATGTATTCGCTTGACAGCTAGGATAGACTGAAAAGCACAGAGCACTTCGCATGAGAGGAGAACGTTGCACGATGGCCCGCCGCCCCTCAATCGAACGCGTCTACCAGCTGGATATCCGTCTAGAGCGCATTGAACCCCCGATTTGGCGACGGATCGTGGTTTCGGACCAGATCACGCTTGCCTCCTTACACCACCTCCTGCAGGTCGTCATGGGGTGGGAGCATTCCCACCTGCACCAGTTTCTCGTCGGCACGACGCGCTACGGGGAACCGGACCCGGACTATGACGACGATATACAGAGTGACCAGCGGGTCCGCCTGCGCGACATCGCCCGTGAGAAAGGAGCCAGCTTCCGCTATGAGTACGATTTCAGCGACGGCTGGATGCATCTCATTACCATCGAAAAGATGTGGCCCCGGACGGATCTGCACCTGGTTCCACGATGTATTGAGGGCGCTCGTGCCTGTCCGCCCGAGGATTGCGGAGGAATTGGGGGCTATGAGAATCTGCTGGAAGCGCTGCGTGACCGGCGTCATCCCGAGCACCAGGAGTTACGCGCGTGGGCAGGTAAGCATTTCGATCCAGAGCTCTTTTCCGTGCAAGCGGTTAACTCAGCGCTGGCGCTCCTCGTCGCGCTTGGCGTGACTTCTTGAGGAAGCCATGAAGCGGCGCTGATCGTCCTGCCAGGTGTGCTACGTGATGATGAGTCAGCCACTATAGGCTGCTGGTAAATGACCTGAAATGGGAGCAGCTTTGGCCCTGAAACATGAGGACTTGACCCCAATCATGAGCGACTTCTAGAAATGTTCCTGGGTAAATCGCTCCCCATCTGGCTTCTTCCATCGACACCATGTTTATTGGCATTCTTATAGGAAGAGCAGACAGTCTGTGAGGTTGTGTTGCAAAAAAGAAGCTGATCTGATCAAGTGGGGGAAAAGAGCAAAAGAGGAACCACCATGACCGAGCAGAATCCGTTCAAATAGCGCCATTTCCAGGCCGACATCCTTCTCTTCTGCGTGCGGTGGTATCTGCGTTCTTCTCACAGTTATCGAGATCTCCAAGAGATCATGCTGGAACGTGGTCTGCACGTCGATCATCCCACCATTTACCGATGGGTCCAGCAGGATGCTCCTGAACTCGAAAAGCGTTGCCGTCCCCATTTGAAGCCCACGACAGACTCCTGGCGTGGTGATGAGACGTCCATCAAAGTCAACAAGAAATGGGCCTATCTCTCTCGGGCAGTTGACTGGCAGGGAAACACGCTCGATTTCTTTTTCAGCCCGACGAGAGATGCGCAAGCCGTGAAACTCTTCTTTCTCAAAACGCTCACCGCCTCTCATACGAGCGAACCACGAGTCAACAATGTGGACAAAAACGCCGCGTACCCCAAAGCCTTCAACGAGCTCAAGGCAGAAAGACACATCTCTGAAACCTGTGAATGACGGCACATCAAATATCTCAACAACATTATCGAACAAGATCACCGCTTCATCAAACGACTGACAAAGCCTGGCATGGGCTTCTTTTCCTTCGAGACGGCTTGGCAAACCTTACAAGGCTTTGAGATCATGAACATGAAGAGGAAAGGACAACTGAAAGGAGTGAAAAAAGGAGATGGGTTAGGCCAAGTTGCATTGGTCAACAAGCTTTTTGGTATGGCAGCCGAAGAACGATTGAGTGGAACCCTCGCGCTCAATTTCTTTCCTTTCTAGTTTTTGCAACACAACCTTCATTGCCACCCTGACCCAGTGGTTCTTCAACAGGTAATGACATCCAGCACAATACAGCGATTCCAAGAGAGTCTCTGTGACGCTGAACCTCGTTGAGATGAGTACAAGCTACCATTTTGTATGAAAGGATAGCTACCTGTGGACTTTCACTCCACTTCGTCGTACTATGGGTAAAACTGAAAGCGTGCCCAACCGTCTAGCTTATCCGAGTTTTTCTTTCCCTTTGCTCTGGTGCAATGAGGAGGCATCGCAACACCCCGAAAGGATGACCTCGGCCACTCATGCGATGCAATTTCCAGGTGCAAACGGAGGTGATAGAGTGGTGGTAGGCGTAGACGGCACTGCTAGCCACAGACAACAAGGTGGAAATGGGAACTCGTATTTGCACTTCGTGATCGCTTACGCAAACATGAGGCTTTTCATGCGGCGTTCTCATGAAATCTGTGAGGAGCAAGGAGCAAAAGATATGGAAGAAAGCAAACCCGCTCACCTACGCGAGCAAGAGCAGGCGATTGAGGAGTCTTATCGCCACGGATATCATCATGGCCTTTCCCGAGCAAGAGAGCTTCTGCATCGTCTTCTCAGTGAAGGGATGCCTCCAGGAGCGGCGATGGAACTCTGTCTCGTTTTTGAAGAAGACATCATTGTGCCTTGGCGTACTCATGTAGCCAGCTCCAGTTCTGCACCGCCGATCTTTGATGTGGAGGAATGCCAACGACTGTTGAGGGCAGACAAACACCGTCAGAGCGGAGGACCATCGTGAGGAAACGATGGCGTGATTGCAGGTCTCACCCACGGCGGCTTTCGCCTTGCCGCTCGTTTACCAGCTCCCGGGTCTCCGCCAACGTACCTGGTGCCTATGGAAATCCGACGCCAAGGAGCTGTATCCCCGACGACGAATATGACGAAGCGGGAGCTTCTCTTTCCTTGTCAGGCATCGGCGAGCGGCTCCTGGATGAATATCCAGAAGCCGCCAGATGAAGAGCCGCTTCTCATACCCAAGAACGTCAGTTCCACAAAGGAGCTGGGGCAGACTGATTGGATAGTTTGCCAGTGTGTCCGCCGAGACCATGGCGTCGAGCATCCTGGCGCAAGAGGCGGCCAGGGAGGATAGATCTGTGATGGTGATGAGCGATTGCTCCAGAAAGTGAGTTGAGACAATGAACACTGATATGCTTCTGTCCGATGTGCAGTTCAGCGAACTGTACCTGTACCTGACGAGCAAAGAAAGGTTCGGCTTGGGCCCAGCTCAAGGGAATGTGACCTGCGATCACACGCTCCGCTCTACGCTGGAGTGGATGAAGAAACACCGTGTTCAAGACATTCGGGCCACCATCGAAAAGATTGTGGACCTGGGTGGGCATTGTGATTGCGAGGTGTTGCTGAATGTCACCCCCGCCACCTGGGAAGAACGCAGAGGGGAGGAGATCACCGGTCCAGACAGTCTAGGTGAGAGCGAATGGCAGCAGCTTGTCTCCGATCTGCTCTCTCACTCCTAGGTGGAGGGATTTCATTTTGAGACAGGACCAGAATACGCACCACACTGTCTCAGCCCGGCGGGAAGACCCATCTGTCTGGAGCCGGATGGGATGAAAGCCGCAAACCTGCCGCTGTTCTTTCCGGTTTTGCTTGCTTGAGGAAGAAAGAGTCGGAGAGGAGGGTGTTCATGCAGACGACCCGCATTTGCTTACTCGAACACCTTTCACGGCACACCGTGGCGCTCATCCGTGGTGGACAACGGCAGAGTGCTCGTGCCTGTCTCTCTCAAGAGGGGAAAGGGAGCCAAGGAATGAACAAGCCAGAATTAGAGGCGTTACTGGAAGAACTCGATGAGGCACTGGTGAAAGCCTTCCCCGGTCCAGAGCCCATGAGTGTCCTGGTGGTCGGGGGCGCGTGCTTACTCCTTCAAGACGTCACCACGCGGCCCACCGAAGATGTGGACGTGATTATCTTTGAGATGATGGGGAGCCAGGAGAGCACGCTGATTTTTCACTCACCGATTGCCGACAAGATTCGCCGGATCATTAAAGGCATCGGGAAGCGCCACGGACTCAAGGGCGAGCGCCAAATGTTCTTTAACGATGACTGTGCGCCCTTTTTACTGGAACTTGGTGAGAATGAGCTTCCTCCGATGCGCCTGCTCAAAACATACCAGAAGTTGCACCTCTATGTCCCAAGCGACCTGAGCTATATCTTGGCCTGCAAGCTCATAGCGGGCAGGCCTGAAAAAGACCTTCCCGACATTGAAGTCCTGTGCCGACTCCTGGGCATCCAGAACCGGGCACAGGCGCAGCGCGTGGTGGATCAGTATTTCCCCTCCCCCATTCATCAAGCCACATACCTCTTGCCTGACACATTGGATGGGATATTCGGAAAATGATCTCCCATTCAGCGCTTTCGCGCCTCTTCGACATGACGTGTCTTCCGGTCCTCGTCGAAAAGGCTAGTCACATCTTCCTCTCTGTGGTATGCTTTACGTAGCAGGAATGAGTACCGAAATGATCAAGAGCATGCACTGATGACCTTTCAATTCAAGACGCAAACATTGGCCATGGCCTACGACGAACTCGCTTCGGGCAAGGAAGGCTTTCGTGTGGCCGTGGGCAATTTCATGAACGCCTTCTTTTTATATGGCGTCGAGAGCCGTCAGCGTCTCCTTGATGACCCGATCCAGATCCCGGAGAACCCCACCGAAGAGCAACGCGGCTGGGCGGCGTTCTGCGCGGGTGCGGCGGAATACTTAGCCTCCCGCTACGACTTACAGTGCCCAGCCTGGGCACATCTTCCAGCCTATCGCATGCCGGAGCCTTGGTATATCGTTGCCAACGCCAATCAGGCGTTGCGCGAGGACTTCCAGCAAACGGTTCCCGAACCGTTCCGCCGGCGCAACGTGTTTTGCTCCGACCACGTGTTCAGCAATCCGCATCCATCATCCCGCGAGCCCGGCAATCTTGCTGATCTTGAGCGCAGGCGCAGGGAGGTGCTGGATGCGCTGCCGCAAGCGGAGCGCGAGGCCTATCTCGCGGCGCATCACACGAAGATGTCAGGCAAGCCGCGTATCCATATCGTCGAGTAAGACACGAAATGCTGTGCTGACCGAAGACGAGACCTACAGGGGTATACGGCGATACCTGTCCTGGCTATTTCGTCTATCTGTTCTTAAGCGAATCGTAAAATGCGGATGGTGAAAACTTCCTTCCTCTGCCGGATTGTCAACGGCAAAGAGAGAAGGTATTGTTTGGACAGCAGTGTGACCTCCTGCCTCGAGATCTTCGCACCACCTTTTGTGTCATTCGTCTAATATCCTGGCGCATCTCTGCCATGATGAATGCCAACAATTGGCCTGAGAGCAGCCTGGAACAGGTTTTGCCGATCGCGCGTTCTGCCTCATAACGTGCCGTGACATTTTCGCGACCTCCGTTTGTGAAGAAAAGTGCTCAAAGTAGGTATCCGTTCTGCCATCATAAAATGGCGTTTTCATCTCATGGCAAGCTGACTAACCAGCCTGAGATGGGTGTTCTCGTTTCTGCCAGAATTCCTGGCGCACTCATAGAAACAGATGGGATAAAGGAGCGCATCAAACAGGAATGATCTTGTTCACACTGTCGCGCCATTTTATGGTGGCAAAGCTGATCCGCTGAAGGCGCTTGGCAGCGTGGCATTTTATTTGGCAGACTAGGCAAATATCCAGACAAATGACATTTTGCCGGAATTATGGGCAAAAACATGTGACATCTTTTGCCAAGTGGTTTGAGACGGCTTAACAAGCCTACTGAGCGAAAACGAGATATATTCTGTCGAGTCGCTTTCTAAGCGGAGCTAGGCTACCTTTACACAAGCCTCCACTACAATTGCACTTAGAGGGTGAGATGGCTCCAGTGGCTCATTGTCTCTGTGGGAGCAGGTGCTGAGGACTGAGCCTGGGAAGCCATCTCTCACCAGATGCTCTTGGCTAAGTGCATCTGTAGTGCTCCCGGCGGCTTCCCAGGGGGTTCCCACCTTTTGGCCGCCTCCCGCCCAGGTCCGACCTTGCCACCACCTACTGGAAAGCCTACTGCAGACTCGTGTTGGCCGTCCACGAAGAGGATGGTTCACGTGTCACGAAATGCGGGCACACATGTGGTCCTGGGCGACGGGAAACCACCACGCTTGCGCCTGGAGTGCAGGTGGAGAGCCTGCACAAACCCCACAAGAGACCCTGCTTGCCGCCTTTTCCCGTTCCTTGTCCAGGTCCCTCCCGTTGTTAGACCGCGCGCCTCGGCTAGGCTTGTGGTGTGCCGATGAGACCAGCAGTGCACAACTGACTCTCCCCGTCATGTCCCTGCACTCGCAGATGGTTCACGGGGAAGATGCAAGGACCATGCCGCATCCGCTAGGCAAGCCATCCCTTTGGAGGGCCTTGGGCTACTGGCGTTCCTCTGCTGCCACACGCGACGCTATCATGGTGGCAGACGGCACACGGAAGAGGGCATGCCGCTTTGAGGGACTGAGGCCAGGAGGTATACCGTTACGCTTCTTGCTGTCCATGCGGCTTCTGAGCATGAAGAAGAAGGCGACGGATCGTTTCAGGCGAGACACCGTAGGCGGCTGCCACGGTGCGAAGCGGTTCCTTCTGCTCCATCACACGCTGCACCACGGTCGGCCAGTAGGAAGTGGGAAGACCGTACGCCGGATGCTTTGGTCCTGGACGCCGGTGCTTGATCACCACAGGAGGAGAGCTTCCCTCAGCTGTTACCTCCTCAGCAAGCAGACGTTGCACCCTTTGATACAGTGTGCCTGACGGGGCCAGGAAGAGGAAGAAAATTGGTGACAGAGGACTCGAAACCCGTCGGTTCCGGTCGGT
>MNJR01000113.1:0-4940 GCA_001920415.1 Acidobacteria bacterium 13_1_20CM_3_53_8
CGCCGCGCGACATCTTAGTCGAAGAAGAGATGAACACGGCTGAGACTGAGGCATGGCTGAAGCATGGCCGTACACTGCAGACAAAATTTGAATCGCTAAAGCAAGTTAACAAGGGGCGCGCACTCTTTGTGCAATATCTATGCAAGGGATTTAAGGGCAACTGGGTAGGCGAGCCTTCATCAGTGCTGATTAAAAAAGAGTGTTTTGGTCATCTTGGTCTGTTCAATATAAAATTACATCAAGTCTGCGATATAGAGATGTGGTTGAGGATTATGTATTTCTACGATATTGGCTTCTCCCCGGAAAAACTTTCAGCTTTCAGATTTCATTCTAACTCAACATCAAAATCAAACATCGAAAGTCGCAGAAACTGGTTGGACCAAGTATGGTTGTTAGATAGCCTGACAGGCTACGACGAGATAAGGCTAGCGCATCCTGAGATTGATAGGATTCGTATGGTAGAACTATTGCGCGCACTCAAAACGATTCTCTTACATCCGTTAATGATAAGCAGTCGCCTTCGTGAAGACCCGCATGCCGGGCAAGCTTTATCGCTTCTCCCAAAATGGATGTGGGCGGCAATTACCTCATACTTGCCATATAGAGCTGAGAAGAACGGCTCAAGTAATTGAATCTCCTGTTCACTTCAGATCGTTGCGAATGAGGAAGAGACTGAATTAGAAAATACTATAATGCGAATCAAGAGTAGAAAGCAGACTAACCGAGAGTTCTGTAGAATCGGTGTGCCGATGTTAGGCGCAAATTTGGAAGTTTCCGATGAAGTTAGTATCACTGAAAAATAGAGTAAAGCTATCAGAACTTAAACCTGTGCGGTTATTAGTAATTGCGGCTATTCTTCATCTGTCAGTGGCTTTTATTATTTTCTGGATTGGTCGGTCGAGCATTGCGCCCAATCTGTTCGATTCTAATGGCATTGCAGTCTCCTTCGCTTATGACAGTGTTCATTATCAGCTTGAAGCCAAGTCGCTGGCAGATATGCTTACACGCCGTGAAATCATCGCCTGGCTGACGGCGAGTTCTCAGTTTCACGTCAAGCTATATTCACGCTGTTTTATGCTGTTCGGCCCGTGGGTGGGATTTAACATTATTGCTGTCGAGCCGCTTAACCTTCTATATTACCTGGCTATACTGTGTCTGGTATTCCGGCTAGGTCGAGAGATTTTCGGCCAGCATGAGGGGTTACTTAGCGCCACTATGATTGGATTGTGGCCCTCATTTTTATTGCATACTACCCAACTGCTCAGAGATCCACTATTTATCATTTTAATGTTACTGCTGGTGCTGATCATCACAAGATGGCTTGTGAAAGTTTACAGACTTTCTGATGGGCTTATAACTGGTTTGAGCGCTGCAGCAGTAAGCTTAGGTCTCTTCTTGATCAGAGTAGATGCGTGGGTCATCGTGCAAGTGGCTGTATTCGTTGCCGCCGGTCTTGTAGCCATTCGTCAATGGAATCAAAGATGTATATTACCGGGAAATGTTTTAGGCGCGCTGTTGTTGTTGGCGGCGATAGTTATCATCCCACAGGCATCAACGACCATCTTGAATCGAATCGGTGGCAACCCTATTTTTTCAGTTACGGAGCAGCATCTGCCACTCTGGCAGAGAATTACAAAGAGGCGCCAGGTTTCTATCGAAACAGGCGTGGCAAACGCTGGCTCAAACCTTGATACTGACGTAAAGCTTAATAGCCAAGTGGACGTTCTTCAGTACCTCCCGCGCGCATCTGAGATTGGGTTCTTCGCCCCGTTCCCGGAGACATGGTTTCGGGCAGGGACACGGGGCGGGCTTCCGGGCAGGCTGCTGAGTGGTTTGGAAACTCTTGTAATATACGTCGTCGATCTGGCCGCATGCTTCAGCATCTGGCTCATGCGGCGCAGATTGGCAGTCTGGCTTCTAGTAATTATTGCTGTGGCGGGCATTATTGCTCTGGGTTTAGTAGTCGTAAACGTCGGCACGCTTTATCGCATGCGCTACCTCTTCGAAATGTTGTTGATTGTTTTGGGAGCGAAGGGATTGATTAGTCTATTCTCTTTAATATGTAGAAGCCTTAGTACGGAAAAACTTGTATACACGGAAAGAAAACCAGGCGCGTCCTAGACTGAATTAGAATAAATAATGCTCAAGGTTACGGCTCTAACTTCGGGTAAGCACGTGCCCTCCAGTCGCTTTCGCGTGCGGCAATTTATCAAGCCGCTTGCGAGTTTGGGAATACAGGTCTCTGAGTATCCTCTAATTATAAAAAAGTATACGCCCGGCATCTCTCCTATGATAAACGCTTTCAGTGACATCTTAAAGATGTTTGCACGTGCGCCCGGGCTGCTTGCCGCAAAGTCTAGCGATGTCACATGGCTTGAGCGTGAACTTGTTCCGCGCAGATACACCTTTGAACGCTTTGCTGGGCCCAAGAGGCTCTTCGATGTGGATGACGCGATCTGGTTAACCGATGAATCGCGTTTTTCCGAAGAGATTGCTAAGCACAGCACCGGGGTGATAGCCGGAAATCAGTTTATCGCCGATTATTATCATAAGCTAGGTGTAAGAGTATGGGTCGTCCCTACCTCAGTTGATACAGAATCTTGGAAGCCAGAGTTGAAAAAAAAGAGAAATGGATGGACGGTGGGCTGGATAGGAAGCTCGTCCAACCTGAAATATCTTTACGCGATAGAAGAGTCTATGGCAGATTTTTTAGCTGAACATCGCACCAGTGAGTTGTTGGTTGTCTGTGATCGTAAACCTTCGTTTAAGATAATACTGCCCACCGCTTGGAAGTTCGCGCGATGGACGCCCGAAAATGAAATCAAACTCACCCAAAAAATGGATGTTGGCCTCATGCCGCTGCCTGATACGGAATGGGCTCGTGGTAAATGCGCTCTTAAAATGCTCTTGTATATGGCTGTCGGTCTTCCGGTGATTGCTAGTCCGGTAGGAGTTAACAGCGAGATCCTACGGCAAGCAGAGATTGGACTGCCAGCAGTAAATAAGGACAATTGGTACGAAGCCTTGCGCTTACTCTTCGCTGATCGAAAGCGGGCTTTTAGCTTGGGACGTGCTGGAAGGCGATTAGTTGAAGAACAATATTCCGTCAAGCAAAACGTCTGTAAACTGGCACAAATTATTGGCGAGGCGGCCTGTTCTTAATTCAGTTGTACTCAAGCTTCAATCTTTATGGTAATTCATCGGGCGCAAAGATAGAGATCGCAGAACCGAACTGGTATTACTTACAATTCCTTGATCCTTAGTAATTTTTTAAGGATTTTTTCACCACTAATCATTTAATATCAGTTTTTGTTGCATACCTCTGTGTCGGGCTTCAAAGGGATGGTTATTGCTTTTCGATCAAAAGCAAGAGTTCCTAACTCGCTACTGAGCGCTCGATAGTGTGGCGATAGCAGATTGCTTGTGTATAGAAGCCGCATGTTTGTTGGCTCAAAAAGGGCAGCACTCTATCGCCACACTACTTGGCACTCTTAACTCTGGAAAATTCTTTAATGCTTTTCGAAAAATCTCCGCAAAAGCAATTGACTGATGAAAGTTTAATTGCCCCGTCTGTAAGGGTTTCTCAGCATATATCAGGATCAAGAATAAGAATTTTACATATCATTAACGACCTCTCCATAGGCGGGGCCGAAATGACGCTCTACAAACTCCTCTCGAAGATTGATAATGAGCGATTTGAATCCGTAGTAATATCGCTAAAGAATCACGGCAAATTGCGCGAGCGCATTGAAGCGCTGAGTGTGCCTGTATACAGTGTTTCGATGAAGTCAAAGGTGCCTACCCCAACTTCTGTCTTGAGGTTAATTCGCCTTGCCCGTCAACTTGATCCCGATCTTGTTCAAGGCTGGATGGCACATGGTAATCTGGCTGCTCAGGTGGTCGCTGCCTTCGCTCCTTGTAGATTGCCGGTTCTTTGGAACATTCGCCAGTCGCTTTATTCTCTTACACATGAAAAACCAATGACGAAGGCGGCCATCAGACTATGTGCGCGGTTATCAAAGATGCCTGTGAAGATCTTTTATAACTCTAGGACCAGTGCCGCACAGCACGAAGCCATCGGATACCGAAGTGAGAACTGTATCGTAATACCTAATGGTTTCGACCCCGACCGATTTTCAACCTCTCTGGAGGCTAGATTGAGCGTTCGCCGGGAGCTGGGATTAGCAGAAGATACATTCCTCATAGGTCTAATTGGCCGCCACCACTGGATGAAAGATCACCACAACTTTTTTCAAGCGGCGAGATTACTGCGCGCAGAGCATCCGAATGTGCATTTTGTTCTCTGCGGTAGGGGGGTCGTGTGGGATAATAAAAGCTTGTCTCAGGAGATTCAGCAGTCAAACCTTGACGGGCGCGTACATCTGCTCGGCGAACGGGATGACATCCCCAGACTCATGGCCGCTTTAGACATCAATGTCTCGTCATCGTCCGACGAAGGCTTCCCGAACGTAATCGGGGAGGGGATGTGCTGCGGCGTACCGTGTGTTGCCACGGATGTAAGCGACTTACCTTGGATTGTTGGCGAGACTGGCCGCATAGTTCCGCCAAGAGACGCTAGCGCTCTGGCGCTCGCTTTAAAAGAGATGATTGAGCTAGAAGCAGAGGACAGAACGGCTTTGGGACTCGCGGCGCGTGCAAGGGTAATGCAATGCTTTCAGCTAAAATCCATCATCGAAAAATACGAGGAAGTATACGAAACCACCTTCCGCCAAAATATATATCATGTGCAGGAAAGCGACTTTCCGCTCTCTACCCTTATTAATAGAGTTACGAAAGTCGGAGCGGGGCGAAGAGCAGTTCGCATCCATCTCTCTAAATCAACCGATACAGAATAAGCGAGGCCTATCAAGCAACACTTTCCAACGTCACAATGGTTAAGACTGTTATGAAGGAGTTGATCTTAGGCGGGGAGGGTTTGA
>MNJR01000113.1:4977-39277 GCA_001920415.1 Acidobacteria bacterium 13_1_20CM_3_53_8
TGCGCAGGCTTTACGAGATCGAGGTCATCAAGTATTTTCACTTGATATTAAGAGCGGTTGTGATCTTCGCTACGCGGATGACACCACCTTCATCAGTTCTGACAGGGTCTGGTTCTTGGCATGGGATACGGGCGGTACTAAGTACATAGAAGCTGCTGATCGGCAGCACGAAATATACAAGCACAACTGCGAATTGTCGGCCAGAGTGTTTGACGTTTTGGAGCGATTGCGCCTTCCTTTCCTTTTTACAACTTCACAGCTTGCGGGACAGCCCAACGCTTACGGACTTACCAAGTTGATGGCAGAGAGACGAGCGATGCAGCTTGGAGGAAAAATAGCGCGCTTGTGGAATATTTTCGGGTGGGAAACGCCAGGGCAGAAAAGTCATGTCATTACAGATCTAGTGCTCTCCGGTCTGCTTAAAGGGCGCGTGCGTTGCCATACAACAGGGCGCGAGCGTCGTCGCTTCCTATACAGAAGTGATTGTGTCTCTGCTCTAATTGCCCTCGCTGATAGCGCACAGCAGACAGCCGATATTGCTGGCATAGAGTGGCTAACTATTCAGCAAGCCGCTGAAGAGATTGCGCGTCAACTGGAAGTTGATGTTGGGTTCGGAGAAGTGGAAGGCGCTGAAGTGATGATTGATCCTGAACATCTTTTAATGGACTGGCAGCCAACAGTCTCCTTCAGCGAAGGAATTAGCAAAGTCATTAATGAAGCCCGATTGTTTTTGAAGAGATAACGAGCCAAGTCTTATAAGCATGAATTCATTCTGGGAAAATCGACGCATATGTGTAACGGGGGGCGCAGGGTTTCTAGGCTCCTATGTTGTATTACGTCTTAAAGAACTTGGTTGTCGCAATATTTTCATCCCGCGTTCAGCACAATTTGACTTGCGCGATAAAGCTGCGGTGAAACGTCTTTACGATTATGCACGGCCTGATATTGTCATACACTTGGCTGCTGTTGTCGGCGGCATCGGCGCAAATAGCGAGAATCCAGGTCGTTTCTTCTATGATAATTTGATTATAGGTGTTGAGATGATGGAAGAGGCACGCAAACAAGGGATTGAGAAGTTTATAGCTGTCGGAACCGTTTGCGTTTATCCGAAACACGCTACCGTTCCCTTTTGCGAAGATGAGTTATGGAATGGTTTCCCAGAAGAGACGAATGCACCTTATGGGCTGGCTAAGAAAATGCTGCTTGTTCAATCCGAAGCCTATCGTAAGCAGTATGGCTTGAACTCTCTTTACCTCATTCCAGTTAATCTCTACGGGCCACGAGACAACTTCGATGTGAAAACTTCGCATGTAATTCCTGCCCTGATACGAAAGTGCGTGGAGGCCGTAAACACTGGTCAATCAAGTGTTATTGTCTGGGGAACGGGAAACGCAACACGTGAATTCTTGCACGCGGATGACTGCGCTCGCGGTATCCTTCTTGCGACGGAGCATTATAACTCTTCAGAGCCGATTAATTTAGGCTCGGGCATCGAAGTCTCGATTCGAGATATAGCGTGCGATATCGCACGGCTGACAGGCTTCGGCGGCAAGTTTATCTGGGATGCGACAAAGCCTGACGGGCAACCACGTCGTTGTCTGGATATAACGCGCGCCAAAGAGAGATTTGGATTTGTAGCGGAAATCCCCTTCGAAGAAGGGCTTCGGCAGACAGTTAATTGGTATATAGATAGGCTAACTTTGCCTACATAAACAGAAAACAGAAGTAATTTATAGGCAGCCTCACATTCTGCCTATAAATTCAACTTCGATCCCCAGTTCGTGAATAGATTGAATAACGACGCAGATGTTGTGACAAAGTACCTTGCACAAGGCTTCATTTATCTGCGCGCGTTCGGTCTTGCTCCTCAGCCTCTCTCCGAAGCGAGATTTAATCATCGAAAAAGTTGATTCCGCGTTGCTGCGCTTGTGATAGTGGTGATTAAACTCCTCTTGATTGTAGAGGTAGAAGTGGAGCATCCGATTCCACACGCTATCTTTTTTGCTCTGCTTTGAGTTTGACTTAAAAGGGGTGTAAGGATGTCCGCTCTTTATAGCGAGTTGCAATTGAGTGCGACCGTTGCGACACAGCCGCTTGGTCAGTACCGCCTGCGGTAGCGGGCGGGTAGTTACCGCGCACATCACCCGCCCGCTACCGCAGGCGGTACTGACTTGAGTCGCATTCAATTGCAAACCGTAATATTAACGTCAGCCGAATACTCTTGCTCGAAAGGTACTCCTTATCTGCCGAGACTTCGCGGATCGTGAAACCGCTCTCAGCCGTCTTATTCAGCAAAGGTTTGAAATACGGGCTGTCATTCGCATACCTGCGCGAAATCTCGCAGCTTGTAACAATATTCGTTTTTACTCCTGTCATCAGGCGCAGCTTTATCCAGTGGTGCCAGTCCTCAGTATTGCCATACTTCACATCGAACCAGCGTTTGTATTGGCACGTGCCGAACCCGCTGCTGTCAATCGCAAAGTCAACCTCTACGCTTTTCAAAGCGAGACTTGATTCGGTGATCAGTTGCTGCAAATAACCTGTCATCACTTCCAACTCAAGATACTTGAAGATCGTATTATAGCGAATAGGGCGAGAGAGAAATCCGCGCCTCAAAGCGTCGTCTAAGTCGCTTTGATTGCGACGGCCTGACATGCAGTTATAGGTCTTCAGACATGCGGCGTAGATGAGATCGCAGAACGGCGCTGTTGGGCGTCCACGACCTTTCGGCTTTTCGGGTTCTATTACTGTGGAGCAGAGTTCAAACAGTAATGATTTGAAATAGGCTTCTTCGCGCGTCTGACTCAAGTTGTATTTATGCCATTGCTGCTTGTAAGTCGGTCTGGAAGTGTTCTCAAGCGGGGGAAGCTCTAGATTACTTTGCTTTCTCAGCAAGAACTCAACGGCATAAAGATGCTTGCACTTGACTCTGTTAGTTTCAAAGTCAGCGCATGTGCAGGTTTGCAGGGCGAGATCTGGAGACGTTGCGCAGCATCGAGTCCAAAGACTTTGAATTAATAGAAGCGATTCTCTTTCTTGTACGTTATGGCTGTTCGGAGCGCTTCAGGAAAAATTTAGGAAATATTTTCAAAGTCTGTAAGGACTTACTGATGGGTATCCTAGTATTAATATAGGTTAGGTGTCATTCATAAGGTTCAAGTCGAAAGCTGGGGCTGCATACAGATTCTAGTTTTAGTCAGCGAGGGACACTAAGGAATATAGGTTGATATATCCTGATATCAGATAACTGAAGGTATGTTGATCAATCTACGACAGCTCTTGAGCAATGGGCTGAAACTAATTCAGCCGTCGGTATCAAAGGGCCAGCCCGTATTCCATATCAATGGAACATACTTAACAGGGAGCAGGGTTCCTTAGTGGCTGTACGTACACAGCACTATTTAATCAGTAAGTAAACATTACTCTGACTGTTAAGAAGGCGCAGATTAAAGAAGCAATCTCCTAACCCGCAACTTTCATTAATGAAGTCAGTAAAATCAATGGACTGAGTGATTAGTTAATCTAATAATCGCTTGTTTCAATTACATTGAAGAGGACAGCAAATGTTTTCATTGAGACCTAAAATTAGTGCACACAGGATTATCCTTGCAGGCTCGTCACTTTTAATCGCTTCAATTCTCTCAGTAGCAGGATACTTCCACACACGCGCTTTTGCTGCAAATCTTGAAGTTTATTCAGGTCATACCCCGAAGGTTATTAATAAGGCGGATCCGATTGTGTCTGCTGTGATATACGGCAGCCCTACGTTAGATATTAATATGATTGACCCTGCTTCGATAAGGCTCTCTGGCGCACAACTTAGGCGCAGAGGGGATGGTCGCGCTAAAATGAAGATTAGAGATGTCAATGGCGACGGGATTCCCGATTTGAATTTCGTCCTTTTGACGGATGAATTACATTTGAGTGAAGGCTCACATATAGCATCTCTTGAGGCGAAGACCTTCGATGGCAGAGCAGTTATTGGTAAACATTTGGTCGAGGTTGTTAATAGGCCGTTACATACAGAAAGCGCCCAGGATAATCAGCAGGACAATAATGTCTCTAACGGAAAGCCGCCAGATGTTACGCCGGATGTTGGTTCTACGTTTACTAATTCAGCCCCGATTACTATCAACGATGGTCCAACTCCGCCAACCATAGCGACTCCTTATCCTTCAACTATTACAGTTACTGGCCTAACTGGCAACGTCTCTAAGGTTTCGGTAAAACTCAACGGTCTTAGCCATACTGCGCCGGACGATATTGATATACTGCTGGTCGGGCCAACGGGCGCGAAACTGGTTATACAGGCAGATTCCGGTGGATTCGCCCCGACCGGTAGTGTAACAAATATAACTTATCAACTAGTTGATGCTGCACCAGCATGTCCACCCGATGGTGCTGGTCTGACTAATAATGCAGTATACAAACCCGCAAAATTCGGCGGAACCATAGAGAGTTTTCCGGCACCCGCTCCCGTTGGGCCTTACCCTGAGCCGACACCCTGCGCAACTACGACTAATACGTTCACCAACACCTTCGCAACATTGACCCCAAATGGCATTTGGAGTTTGTATATAGTGGATGACAGCTTCGGTGATGTGGGCGCTATTTCTGGCGGTTGGACGTTGACTATATTGACAACCACTGCCGCCAACACCGCTCTCAGCGGAATAGTCAACATGGCGGATGGCACGCCACTAGGCGGCGCGGTGATGGATTTGAGTGGTATGACTTCGGCCCGCACGATAACAGATGCTAGCGGTCATTACAGCTTCGATAATCTGGCAACCGGTTTCTACACAGTATCGCCTGCTTTAGCTAATTATACGTTTGGCCCGATCAGTCGTAGTTTCTCATTAACTGGCAGCAGGACGGACGCTGCGTTCACTGCCACGCCAGATGCTATACAGGTCTCTAATCCTCTGGACACTTCAGAATATTTCGTCCGTCAGCAGTATATTGATTTCTTAGGTAGAGAGTCTGACCAAGGAGGATTGGATTTCTGGTCTTCAAAGATCAACGCATGCGGCTCGGACGCTGCGTGCATTCGTCAAGAGCGCATAGAGGTCTCCGCTGCCTTTTTCTCGTCTGAAGAGTTTCAACAGACAGGCTCTTTCATCTACAGCCTCTATAATGCAGGCTTAGGCAGGAATCTCTCTTATTCAGAGTTTTCTGCCGACAGGTCTCAAGTCATTAATGGCGCAGATCTGGACGCGCGCAAGGCAGCATTTGCTAAGGCATTCGTCGAGAGGCGGGAGTTCGCGCAAAAGTATCTAGGTATGACTGCATCGGACGTGTTCGTTGATGCGCTCTTGCGAAACATCAAGCAAACAAGCGGTATTGATCTGTCCGCTCAGAGGGTCGCGCTCATAGCAAATTACAACTCTGGACAGAGCATGAGCGAAAGCCGAAGCCTTGTTCTCAGAGAGTCTATAGAGAACGCATCGTTTAAGCAGTCAGAACTCAACGAAGCTTTCGTGCTAATGCAGTACTTCGGTTACCTGAGAAGAGACGCAGACACGGGCGGATTCGACTTCTGGCTTGATGTGCTAAACAACCGTGTGTCCGGCAATTATAGAAGCATGGTATGCGCTTTCATTACCAGTGCTGAGTATCAACGTAGGTTCTCGTCCATCATCTCTTACTCTAATAGTGAGTGCAGATAAGTAAACATGGGCAATAATATATTTGACTCACTTGATGTTCATTCCGGGGCAATTAGTAATGATATGGCAATAAGCTCGTTAGGGTGCTAGCTTGAACATGAATAGTCAAAAGCTTTAGCGAGGTCTCGCAATATCAATATTGCTCTGTTGTACCTCTGGATTCACCGAGTGTTATAAGCCAGTGACTAAAAGTGGGTTGCCATCCTACGTGCGTACGGGCTGGCTGTTTGGATTTCCTCATCAAATCGAATCAGGTCAGAGATAGACCCGGCGCTTATTTACGCGTACGCCAAAACAGAATGATTGTAACGGAGCGCAACGAAACTCAGTGGCCTGAAAAAGATTTGGCCGAGCGTAATGATGCGATTGATGAGGTTGATAATGAATACACGGGAGAATCCGATTTAGATTTAGCGTTAATGCGGTTGCGCAACAGTGCCTTGCCTACGCGCCTGTCGAGCCGTGATAGGCGCTTTCAGCGTAAGAAACCCAAACAACATTGAAATGAGCAATTGTTTAATGAGCATATTTTGTGACGTCTGTTAGAACATCTAATATTCGTTATGCCGCAACGTGAAAAGTATGTTTAAGTGGAATGAATATGAATTTATTGAATGTCTCGGAGTCCTCCCTCTAGTTGGGCCAGATGAGCAATTTCATTTCTTCCGAGTAGAAAAAGATAGCCTCCGATTAGAGCTTGTGGTTTTCCAGTATGAAGCAGATGTTCGCATTGAGATTTACAAACAAGGCTTGGATGCTCCAATCTTTCAAACACAAATCATGTCTTGTCCGGGTGTCATATATGTGAGTGAGAAAAATGAAAGAGAATCTTTGGAATTTGCGGGGCTATTTGGTTACAGCAGGCTTGATGAAGAGCCACCCCTTGTTCCGATGGTAACGAGGGTTATGGTAAATCCGCAAATCAGAGTTGAATTATCTATCCTATGAGCGGCATAACAACTCATTCAACCGGAGCGCGGATTGAATGGCTCTCATCATTCATAGCTTTGATGGAAGTTGAATGCTTTTTCGCTGCGCCAGGTTAATTAACCGGGTGAGGCACTAGCTCATGAAAGTCGATGTGCTGGTGCGGCGCTTGGGGCGTATTAATGCGCTGCCACGATGCACCTTTCTCACTAATCACAGGACGTATTCCGTAATTCGGTCCGATAAGTGCAGTGATTAACTATTGGGGTGTTTTGAGGCGCAATTTGAGCCTCAATGGGGCAGTGTATCCACCTACTATGCCCGTCAACGGGCATTTTGCCACACCATCAAAACTTACTCTCAGGTAGAACCTGATCTGCTAAGCCGTGCCCGGTATAAGTCCTGCAAGTAACTCAAGGTGGCTATTTAATGGAAGAATCAGCTAAAGAATTTGATACTGCCCCTGACTTCACCGACATAGTGCCAGCATTGGGTGTTGAGCAGATTGACTCGCTCAACGAGCAGGGATGGAATATCAAGAAAACTGATACGAAGCGTACTTTAGAGTTAGCTATACAAGCACGCAAGTTAGCCCAAGCCCATTCATACGAGCGGGGGATAGCTTACAGTCTGCGTAACAGCAGTTATTCTCACTATCTCCTAGGTGATTACGCATCTGGGCTTGATGACGCGCTCGAAGCAATGAGTCTGTTTGAGAGATTGGAAGACAAGGACGGTGTTGCGAGTGCCTTGAACTGCCTCGGAAATATTTATAGATGTTTGGGCGAGTACTCAGAGTCAATCAAGTCTCACTCCAGGAGCTTACAATTATGTGAAGAACTCAATAATAAACATGAGGCAGCAAAAGCGCTTAATAATCTGGGGGGAGGTTATCTTCATCTAGGCGATTACGCTAAAGCACTAGAGGTCAATCAGCAGAGTTTGAAGATAAAAGAAGAAATCAAAGCGCCAGATTTACCAACAACTCTGTCCAACATAGGACTGATTTATCAACATCTGGGTGATCATAAGCAATCAATAGACTATTTCCTTAAAGGTCTGCAAAAGAGCCGGGAGATTGGAGACAGCAGAAGTGAAAGCGTTTGTCTAGCGCACCTTGGCGAGGCTTACAGGTTCATGGGGAATTATACAAGCGCTCTTGAATATCAATTACAGGCTATGGAGGTTTCGCAAAAGAATGAAAACAGGCGTATTGAGGGGGGGATTTTCATCTACCTTGGGAAACTTTATCAAGACATGGAAGAGCATGATAAAGCTTTGGCTTCTTACTTGAATGGGCTGAGGGTCGCACAACAGATTGGTCACAGGCTATCGGAGAGCGAAGCATTCATGGCATTGGGGGAACTATACTGTAAGCGAGAAGAATACGCTAAAGCAATCGAATCTCTTTCCAGCGGCCTGAGCATTGCCGAGGAAATCGAATGCAGCGAAAATATCTTCAAAGCTCATCATATGCTATCCCTGATCTATGAACGGCAGGGAGACTTTTCTTCGGCATTGAATCACTATAAAGCCTTCTACGAATTCAGGCAGAAAGTCTTCGGAGAAGAAGCAGATAGGAACTTGAAGAGATTGATGATTCAAGCCGAAGTCGAGAAGGCGCAGAAGGAGGCAGAGATCTATCGGCTAAAACATGTGGAGCTAGCCGCTCGTGTCAGAGAGTTAGAGAACGCGCTTGCGCAGATCAAGCAACTTCAAAGCTTGCTGCCAATCTGCTCTTATTGTAAATCAATCCGCAATGATGAGAATTATTGGCAGAGCGTAGAAAGCTATATTAGCTTAAACACGAGGACTAAGTTCAGTCATGGTATTTGTCCTGATTGCTATGAGAAGGTGATGCGGCCACAGTTGGAAGAGATGAAGAGGAAGCGAAATTTGAGCCACTCAGGTTAATTTATTGTAAGGCCGAAGATACTATTCTACAGACCAGAGTGATGCAAAGAACAGGGGCAAAGCATTTCTACTGAGAGGTGTCCGGGCTAACTACTAGACTAGCTGCTCTATGTGTGGCGAAATTAATTGCCTTGGTGTGGACCTAGCGAAACAAATTGCAGTGGGGCAAGTTTAATCCGTGTGTTTGAAATCGGAGCACCGCGCAAGAATTCTAACATCACGTCCCTGATCTTAGGTGAAGAAAGAAACAAAGGATCACCATGCCATGCGCCTTCAATAATAAGGTGCGTGCTGTGCGAGAATCCTTTCCGAACCTCTTCTGCATTACTGATCGGTGTTCGCCCGTCCAGCGTGCCGCTAATGAATAGAACGGGAATGTTTGATCTGATAGGCTTGCGAAAGGATGAACCCAAGTCTGGATTTCCCCAAACATTACAAACGTCTGGATATACAAGGTCGGCGGCATTCCCTAAAAGGGTAGTTCGGGCTTCTCGTTCTATTCGCTGGCGGCGCTTAGGGGATGCGCCGGATGAGCAGTCCATCATGAACGACATCGCTGAGCCTATCCCTGATCTCAATTCGTCCAGCCAATATCCGGCTATGAGATAAAAATCGCCTCTGGATGCGCGATAGTAGAGCATAGGAAAAGCCATCGTGTCTCCAGTCCCTATGGTCGAAGCGGTAAGATATTGCATCACGAATTTACTAACTACGACTTTCTGTTTAGCGTTGGATACAGGCACCTCAACTATTACGGGTTCTCTTTCCAGCCGATCAAGAACTCCTTTCATCAAACCGAGGAAATCAGGGATCCCCCGGCTCAAACCTGAATCTGCATGAACGAGTCTATCAATATCAACGAGAGCTTGTTGGACCTTACTAGGCAACTTTAACGTATGATCAGGTCCTTCTACCCCAGCCAATATCGCATGGTCAATGCTTCCTTCATGTCTTCGGATTGTAGTGAGCGCTAGATGTGTTCCGTAACTAATAGCCCATAAATTGATCTTCGTCGCGTCTAATGCCTTGCGTAACGCTTCCAGATCATCCGCGCTTTCGTTTGTATTATATCCTGATAGATCAGTACCTTGATTGCGCCAATACTCAGCACATTGGTGTGCTTTCTCTCTGGTAAGACGTATGAAAAGATCGCGGGTCGGCACTTGGTCAAGCGGAAAGTCTTCTAATGTTTCATGGCACTCGAGGTTTGGTTTTGATAGTCCGACGCCGCGTTGGTCAAGCGCGATGACATCACCAAATTCACGCATCGCCATGAACAAAGGGAAACGGCTACCTTTTGCCGAAGAGATGCCCGAGTTGCCGGGGCCACCTGCCAGATAAATGATCGGCGCACCCGGATTCGGTGATGTGCTTTTGAATCTGATAAATGCAAGCTCAATCAGACGGCTACGCGGATTGTTACGGTTCTCCGGCACATACAATCTACCAAACTCTGCCTCAACCTTCTGGTGACTTGAATTCTCGAAAACATATGGCTCAATCCATACGTCGCCCGCCTTATATTGACCGAAACTTACTGTAGCAAACATAAGATAGATTATTGGTATGAGTAAGAGTTGGAGTGCCCTAAGTAAATCCATTGTTTTGTTCCTTATCATTGGAAGGCGAAAGCTATTGGACGCGATCAGTGGTCTCACTAACTCATTCTCGACTCAACGTCACGTACATGGTTGAGCGCTAGAAAAGTTCCGAAACCGCTAACGCCTAATTATCCATGAAGATTTCTAATTAGACCTTTCCATTCTTAGGCTTATCTCATCTTGTTTCGACTCGCCCGTAAGCACTAACTCCCATTCACTGCCGCTGACGAGCGTCATCTCTGCGTTGAACATCATTTCATCGCCAACGTCCTCGGTAAACTTAAATGACAAAGTGTTGCCGTCCAGTTCCACATCTCGGATCGAGAACTCGTTTTCTCTGACCATTTTGATCCCCGTATCAGTGCGGAACATGGCTTCACGAACAACAGTACCAGTTAATCTGTCCCCATCCATTCTCAGATTGAGCGTTAGCACCTCCGCCTCAAAAGCGCCCTCCGTCCTCCTGTTACTATCAGTTGAGAGAGCGGGTTCTGGGGGTGGCGAAATCTCAGCTTCGCTCGGAATCTCTGGCTCAGGAAGTTTTCCTTTCCAAATACCAACAAGATTCTGGGCAACGATAATGTTGTTCTGAGCAGTGGTGGGGTTCACCGACCGTTCATGCCCTCGTGGACTGAACGAGAGTGCTGAAGCCCCGATGCCCGTCACCCCCAAGAGCAGCATGGCGATAAAAAATGTGGCACTTCCTGCGCGTGCACTAATGCTGTGATTCGTTTTGATCAATTTCATGATACGTGCTTCCAAAGTATCGGTGTCAAAAACACCTAGAGTGTAAGCATGATGTCTTGGAGGCAGTGCGGACTTGGCAATCTGAAGAAGCGACTGCACATACCTCACAGGCTCTATCAGATGCCTAGTTACCATCTCATCACAAGCCATTTCACGATCCCGGGCTATCTGCCGCTTCATCCAGATGGCTGCCGGATGAAACGAGATGGGTAGATAAAGTAGTTCGCAAGCGAGATTGAGCGCAAAGTCTTGACGACGGATGTGCGCCATCTCATGTCCTAACGCGGTGACTAACATCGCCTCGGACTCTATTTTGAGGAACTCGGTCGGTAGGATGATCACAGGATTGCGCGCGCCCAGCGTCGCCGGACTAGTTGCTTTTGAGGAGAAGAGAATAGAAAAATTACTTATTCGTAGAGCCAAGCGACACTTCTCCGCAACTGCGCTAACCGGTTGAGGCATCGAGAGAACTCTAGATGATAGGCGGACTCCTTTTGTCGCCCTCAATACTTGCCACAGACGAACCACGCGGTAGAGGAAGAACAGCGCGTAGGATACAATCAGTAACGCAGACATAGTCGGAGCGTTAGAGGGATTTGACCATTCGCGACGTGCGGAATTTTCACTCCATGCGATAATCTCTTCATTCGCCAAGACCGTAATCGCTTGCGTCTCAATTCTCTTAATTGGCAGTTGGAGAAAAGAGAGCGGACGGTTTCCCCAGAAGTTGCAAGCGCTCCACACGGGCAGTCCGATGCTCAATACAAGCGCAGCCACCCATAGAAGATGGCGGAATCGCGCTTGAGCGTGACGCAGCAGCCAT
The DNA here is from genome assembly GCA_001920415.1 of Acidobacteria bacterium 13_1_20CM_3_53_8. Classification (GTDB taxonomy): domain Bacteria; phylum Acidobacteriota; class Blastocatellia; order Pyrinomonadales; family Pyrinomonadaceae; genus 3-1-20CM-3-53-8. The sequence continues at coordinate 16,659 of MNJR01000113.1, forward strand.
GCACAGACGGCTGCTGCCACAGCCACAGCAATAATCTGCCAGACTGCGTTGAGCAGGAAAGTCAATACTAGGTAGCTAGCCTTTTCCATCACTTTCCTCCTTGTCTAGAAGCGCATTGAGGCTGGCAAGTTTTTCAGGAGTGATGTGGCGCGTTTCGACCAGACTCATCACAAGGCTCTCAGCCGAACCTTCAAACAAGCGATCAATCAAATCTCCTATTGTCTGACCGATTACTTGACGGCGGCTGACTACCGGGCGGTAATAATAGGCTTTATCTTTTAGTGTACGTTTGACTTTGCCTTTACGAAGAAGAATATTCAACATCGTCTGCACGGTTGTGTATGCCAGCTCCCGCCCCAAACGTTTCTGAACGATCTGGACGTTAGCGGGAGCGGCTTCCCAAAGGACTTTCATAATCTCTAGCTCTAAGGGAGTTAACTGTTCACTCTTGCTGCGCGCCATAAGACCTCCTAAATTTTTAGTAGTCTAGACGCGTAAGTCTTGCTTGTCAACTAAAAAATTAGTAGCAGCTAAAGGTTTATGCGGATTAACGGGTACGCTCTAATATATAAGATTCATGGACGGCGAGAGATAATCTTTACCATGCATCTCTGTCCCGGCTTGTTTAATAATAGCTCTTGGTAGGCGGGATATTATAATTGCAGCTAGGTACTATATGATATCGGATGTGCAGAATAAATTGAGGCTTATATTCAAAAGAACGCTTCTGTTGTTGGCAGTATTCTTCATCGCTTGTTTGATTGCCGATGTAGTCTTGCGCATCTATGGTTTCACATATTTCAACCCTTACATCGTTGATCCTGACGTTGGCTTTTCGCTTAGACCGCATGCGGAAGGTTTGCGGAGCAATGAAGGGATGACTTATATAAAAATTAGGTGATTATCTACTTGACTCAAGGGGAAGTCAAAGGATAGACTTGTGGGCATGTCTCAACCCATGCCTGAGCAACCCAAGCAACCTAGTAGTTCGGAGACCCACACCTTTACTGTGCCTTTGCTCCGCCATGTCGGACAATACTTGTCTACGATTCTTCATGGATGGGTGTCTCTCGTGAGCGGCATAGCGGGCATTGTGTTGTTAGTTCTGGTCATCTTTTGGGAAGACAAATATGCTTTCCTTAGAGATAACAAGGCGACATTTGTATGGATGGCTTTCATCTGTTTAATGGTCGCGGGATTCTCGGCTTGGCGCAAAGAACGGCAGAAATGGGAACAACTTGGCGGGCTGGCGACGCTTTCGGCCACACCAAAAGAAATAGTAAGCGTATTCAAGGGTCGAACAACCGCTCAGGGTGAGAAACTGGCAAAAAATTATGTAGGAAAGTGGATGAGAGTTAGTGGGCCTATACAGGACGTTGAAGTAGAAACTGACCCGTTCCTGCCGCTATCGGTTGCTAGAGTTAATTTGAGAACGGGCCTGGGAGAGGCGGGTATATTCTTAAGGTTTAGCAGAAAATGGGTTGATTCTCTTTCTGTATTAAGAAATGGAGATACCATCAGCGTGTTTGGTCAAATCAAGTACGTCGCTCGTAATCATATATCGCTCAAAAAATATGAACTTCTGGAAATAGGCGCGCTAGAAACAGATAAGAAAGGTGAGGGGTGATTGTTCCTTCAAGCCGCCTCTTCTTTCGTCAACTCTTTATATTCAAGGTTAGGCGATGCAATGAGCCGAAGCAACGTATCACGGAACAGGTAAGGGTTATTCCGATTATTGAAACGAAACTCAAATTCATCTAGGTAACGGTCAAGATGCTTCTCAGAAACTTGATGATACGCGCCAATGATAGAACGCTTGAACAGAGACCATACGCTCTCAACCGTGTTCGTGTGAGCCTCGCCGCGCACATATTCGCCCAAGTGATGATTGACTGTTTCGTGGCGCGTGTTCTCATCTTCAATTCCGTTATAGGCAGGCCACGTATCAGTCATAACGCATTCGGTCGAATCATCAAGGCAGGCTTTGATGAAGTTATGAAGCGTGCGACGATCATTAGACTTCTCAACCTTGAGACGAACGCCGCCGCCGCGCTGAATCGCTCCGAGAACCATTGCCTTGCCAACTGCGCCGCGACCTTGAATAACTTTCTCTCTACGGCTTCGGTGCATGTTCTTAGCCTTGCCGCCTATGTACGTTTCGTCAACCTCTACAATCTCTTTGAGAAGCGATGTGTCAGCATCCGCGACAGCCGCGCGTACACGGTGGCAGAGATACCATGCGGTTTTGTAGGCCACGCCAAGCGTGCGCTTGAGTTGCAGAGCAGACACACCTTTTTTAGCTTCGCACATCAAATAGACGGCCAGAAACCATTTAGTCAGAGGCAGGTGCGAGTCGTGAAAGATAGTGTCAACTTTGACGGAGAACTGATAGCCGCAAGCATCACAGGCGAACAGGCCGCGCTCGTACACGCGCGAAAGCTTCTCCGATTGGCAACGAAGACACTTTACTCCGTCCGGCCAGCGAAGATGTTCAAGGTATACGCGACAGGTTTCTTCATCGCTGAACTTTTGCATCAAAGTGGTTAGATTGACTTCTTGTTTCTGTTTTTTAGCTTTAGCCATGACAGGAGACTCCTAATGCCAGAGAAGAAGAAAGAAGAAAAGAAACCGTTAGATATGACAACGGATGAAGCGATTGAATTTCTGTTCGGTCAAGAAGGTGCGGAGAAGTTAAAGGGCTACGTGCGCGAGAAAGTGAACCCGCCGCCAGATGAAAAGAGTTTGAAGGTTTCCGCGAAATCATCACGGAAGCATATTAGCAAATAATCTACCTTGAGTCAAGTAGATAATAACCCAAAATAGGAACTGCGGTCGGGCATCACGGTTCAACGCAACCGAGCAGACGGCGTAAATGTCAATCATGGCACAACAGGGTAGCCGAGAGTTGGGCGGAAGAGCATATTTGCTTGGGCTGGTGGGCACATTGGCCGGGCGTAAGTTCCTCATCGAGGGCGAACGGGTCGTCATCGGGCGCGATGCTCGTGAGTGTCAGATAGTTCTCGAACAGGCCGTCATCTCGAAACGTCATGCTGTTCTTGAAATGGATGAGCGCCACCGCACCACTATCATTGACCTCAACTCGAAGCAGGGAACATTCGTCAACGGAGAGCAGGTGATGCGGCGCGAACTGAGAGACGGCGACCGCGTGGGCTTCGGGCCGGGCGGCGTGATCGCTTTTACTTATTACGCTGCCACTGCTGATACGACTCCAGTTAGTACGGAACCAGCAATAATTCCGAGCGCGTTAGAACCAGAGCGCATTCAGCCACAGCTTGCCGCGACCGTGATGGGGTACGGTAATATCGGCGCTCAATCAAGCGCTGCCACAGAAGCGACTACGAGCTTGCGTCTTGCCAACCTGCCCATGCTACGTTTGGGGCGAGCGCCTGACAATGACATCGTTCTGGAAGCGCCAAGCGTCTCTCGCCACCATGCGGTTCTGACTTACAGCGACAACCCTCAGCCAGTTATCGCGGATCTGGGCAGCACCAACGGCACGTTCGTCAATGGTGAACTACTTACGGAGCCGCGCCTTCTCGCTACCGATGATCTGGTTTTCCTCGGCGGCTTTCTGTTGCAGGTGAACGGGCGCAACATCAAGCGTCACGACCTGAGCGCAAGCCGAATCATCGCGCGAAACATTCATAAAGAGATAGCGAATAAGACGATTCTTAAAGACATCTCGCTGGCGATCTATCCGCGCGAGTTCGTTGGACTGATGGGCCCGTCAGGCTCCGGCAAATCAACGCTGATGGACGCGCTCAACGGCCTGCGCCCGGCAAGCCGAGGCTCTGTTTGCATTAACGACGTCGATCTTTACAGAAACTTCGACGCGCTCCGCCGCTCAATCGGTTACGTGCCTCAGCGCGACATACTGCACGATGCCTTAACCGTCGAACGCACACTCTATTATGCTGCAAAGCTGCGCCTGCCCGGAGCGACGAAGCGGGAAGCTCTCCGGCGCGCTATAGATGATGTCATTGAAACAGTAGGCTTGAGCGAGCAGCGCGCGACGCAGTTCCGCCAGCTTTCGGGCGGGCAGCAGAAGCGCTTGAGTCTCGCGCTCGAACTTATCACCAAGCCGAACTTCATCTTTCTTGATGAGCCTACTTCTCCGCTCGATCCTGAGACCACAGAGAACATGATGCTGCTTTTCCGGCAGCTAGCCGACGAGGGGCGCATCGTGGTGATGGTCACGCACAAGTTCGAAAAATTCGGCGTGATGCACCAGATTGCGATGCTGACACGCGGCGGGAGGCTCGCCTTCTTCGGCCCGCCGCATGAGGCTTTGACGTACTTTGATTGTCAGGAGCCTGGAGACATCTACCGTCGCATCGGCGCGCGTGACCCTGACGAACTTAGCCGCTCTTTCCAGCATTCGCCGCAGTACCAGAGGTACATCAGTAAAAGAATCGCAGAGATAGAGGATATAACGCGAACCACCGGGCCGCTGCCTCTGGATGCGACAGAAGGGCAAGGCGGCCCGGAGCGGCGCTTCGGAATCAGCCAGTGGTGGACGCTCACCAGGCGCTATCTCGAAGTGAAGCTCAAGGATAGGCGTAATACTCTGCTGCTGCTAGTGCAGGCACCCGTTGTCGCCATCCTTTTGGCGATCATCGCCGGAGACGCGCTGAACGATGCTAAGACTTTATTTATCGCTGCGATCATCTCCATCTGGTTCGGAGCCAACAACGCGATTAGAGAGATCGTATCAGAGAATCCGATCTACACGCGCGAGCGATTGGTTAATCTAAAGATTCCTTCTTACGTCTTCTCGAAATTCGCCGTGCTGAGCGGCATCGGTCTCGTTCAGTGCCTGCTGTTTATCAGTATTCTGGTCGCTATGGGTCGTCTAAGTAAGGGAGACTTCCTTCCGCTCACTCTAATACTCTACCTGACATTACTGGCGGGCGCAGGCGTAGGGCTTTCCTTCTCGGCGCTGGTCAACTCGACGGAAAAAGCGATGAGCATTCTGCCGCTCATACTGATCCCGCAGTTGTTGCTGAGCGGTTTTCTCAAGCCGCTCGATGACCTGTACGTGAACGCGCGTACAGGTAAACCTGCTACCGCCGCCGAGTACCAGCAGTATGAAGATGCGAAAAGAAATTTCCCAACCGCAGTTGATAACTCTACAAGTGCCGGAGCGGTTATGCCTCCTGACCCGATAACCGAGTGGCCGGGCTTGGGCGCGGCACGATACGGGGCGGCGCTGATGGTGGCGCGCTGGGCTGTAGAAGCGCTTGCGCACGAAGTGAGCATTAATGATGAGAAGGCGCGTGAAAAACTTGCAACGCAGATGACTGTAGTAGAGTATAAGCGGGTTCTCGAAGGAAGCCCGCCAGCTAATATCAAGACCGCCTACCGGCATAGAGTCTGGACGGACTTATGGTTACTCGCTCTCTTTAATCTCCTGTTCCTGGCTCTAACGATGTGGGCACTCAAGCGTAAAGACGCTTTGTGAGAAGAGCGCGCGGCAGCCAATGGTTGCTATAACCTCCGCGCGATGATGATTAATAACTTACAGATCGTTGCATTTGAAAGTTAAGCTCTTCGACAAGATTAGCCTGTATTTACGGGCTTAAAATCACTTTCGACTTAAGCTTCGTCTGCAATGATCTATAATCCTGCCGGAAGCGAGGTGGAAGAATGCTTTGTGTAAAATGCGGAAGATCAAACCCTAGTGACGCTCTGTACTGCACAGGCTGTGGCACCCCGCTTCATGATGCGCCGCAGTCTCCTCGAACGCCTGACTACGCGAAGACGTTTAGCGACGCGACGGCACAGCTTAACGAGCAGGTAGCCGATGCTCTGGTCGGGCGCACTCTTGATGGCAGATACCGCCTGGATGAAAGGCTCGGCGTAGGCGGCATGGGCGCTGTCTACGTCGCCACGCGCCTGCACATCGGTGACACCGTAGCAGTCAAGGTTCTTCACCAGGAGCATGTCACAGACCGTCAGTCGGCGGAGCGTTTTAGGCGCGAAGCACAGATGGCGGCTCGTCTCAAACATCCGAACGCGGTCAGCGTCTATGACTTCGGCATCACGCCCGACGGGTTGATGTACTTGGTCATGGAGCAGGTCGAAGGCCGCAGCCTGCGGCAGATCATCAAACAAGAGGGGCCGCTGACACTTTCGGCGGCGACGGATATTTCCATGCAGGTGTGCGCGGCTCTGGATGAAGCGCACCGGCAGAACATCATTCACCGCGACATCAAACCCGATAACATCATCGTCAACATGAGACCGAGCGGCCTTCACGTCAAGGTTCTCGATTTCGGCATAGCCAAACTGCGCGACCTGACAACCAGCAACTTGACGGAGACGGGAAGCGTGATGGGCACGCCGCACTACATGTCGCCGGAACAGTGCATGGGCGAAGAGCTAGACAGCCGCTCGGACATCTCGCCGCAGCCGCGCTCTATAAAGGCTGACATCTCGCCTGCGGTCGAAGCGGTCTTGCTGCACGCCCTTGAGAAGCGACGCGAAGCGCGGCCACAGACCGCCGGGGCGCTGGCGCAAGAACTATCCGCTGCCGTTCATGGGACTATGCCTTCACGAACGACTGTTCCATCCCTAATAGATAAAGCCCCGACCACAGGAAGAACAGAGGCACAGCCCACGCATGAAATGGAACCAACTCTCGCCTTCTCAACACCGAGTTCTGGTAGAAAGCTGACCATGCCGGGCGGCGCAGGAGGACAAGTTAAAAAGAGAAACACACCTTTGATTATCGGTGGAGTCCTTGCGGTACTCATCGGGATAGTAGCAGTGGCCGCAATCACGATCATGGTAATGAAATGGACTCAGACATCTCCAACCGAACCGGGCAGCAATCAAGCGAACACTTCCAACAGTGGACAGGCGGGAAACACACAAAGCAGAGCGAATAATAATTCGGGGCCAACACGGTCGGCTTCACCACAGCCATCCGCAACCGAATCAGCCGATGATCTGTTCAACTCGCTAAGTCGCAGGGGACGATCCAATCCCACTCCCGCCGAGGTTTCTCAGATCAGTTCAGACCTGATGGCGGCGGAAACGAAATATCCAACTGATTATCGTTTCACTTACGAGCGCGCCAGGCTTTACATCAGACCACACGAATCACATGATGAAGCCTTCAGCCTCTTTGCGCGCGCAGGACAAAAGGCGATTGACAATAACAGGTCTGACCAGATGCTTAGCGATCTGACGAGAGACGGAAACAGCGATGCCCAAATCCATAAACTCACAGACCATCCAGAATGGAAGGTTTTGCAGCAGGCGTTGAGGAATAGAGATAGGAGCGCATTAGAAACATTGATTCACCATTAATAGTAGGAGTTACGCAGTTGATAGGAAAGTGCAGCAAAAGTCAGTACCGCCTGCGGTAGCGGGCGGGTCGTTAGTCGCAGTCACACCCGCCCGCTACCGCAGGCGGTACTGACACGCTCGTTCAACTGCGTAACTCCTAAATAGAAGTTATCAGAAGCTTAACGAGGAAATCTAAACCCAGGAAGAGCTTCGCAGAAAAGTTGACTCCCGAATATTTGGTGTGTATCCGCTCCTAGACGTGTGACCGCTCACTTTACTCAGTGACAGGACAGCCTTGCCCAAGACCACTTCTTATATCAGCGCTCTGGTGATATAGTTAGGCACCTGATTAAGCTCCAAAAGGCATCATAGGCTTTCTGCTTTTATGCGCAAGCGTTTTCTCTCTACCGTCGTGCTGACCTTCGCGCTCATCTTGAGCGCGTGGGGCAATGTGCTGGCTGCCGCCCTCTGCCCGCACATGGGACAAGATCACGCTTGCTGCCATGCACAGCTTGCACATCATCCCAGAAATCATCACGAAATGGCTGGTATGCAGATGGATGAGATGCAGACGGAGCCAGTGGCAGAACAGAGGACGGAGGCAAACGCCTTCAGCCAACTAGCCGAGCCGTGCGAGCACTGCATGAGCCACTCGCAGTTAGCGACATCATCAGCCACTTTGCGAGAGGCCGATCAAACGAAGCGCGGTGAAGATGTCGCTGCGCCGCACGCTTTATCAAAGTCCATGTCAATCGCCACCTCATTCGTAACAGTCGTTCCCGCAAGAGAGCACTCTCCGCCATGTGCATCGCTTTCCGCCCGTCACGTCCTTATCAGCATCTTCCGTATTTAGTTCCCACAGAAAGCGCCAACTCTATCCATGAGTTGAGCACCGTAGACTCGCGTTCACTACACAATCGAATCTTTACCGAGTAGAGCAGTGAAGCTTTCCAATGCGCTTTTCTGCTGGCTCCAAGATTATTACAGAGGGGGAGGATCAATGAATAGCAGCAATCTTTTTAGATTGGGTATGCGAGCAAAGCTTTGCACGCTTGCGTTGGTGGCTCTACTTACCGCTAGCGGAGCGACCGCATGGGCACAGCATCAAGGACACAACATGCCGGGAATGAGCCAGCCCAAGCCGACGCCGACACCAAAGAAGAAGCAGACGACTAAACCCAGACAAGATGAGATGGGCAACATGCCGGGCATGCAGATGCCTATGGCGTCTCCAACACCTTCTTCATCACCAACGCCAAAGCCTTCTCCGAGCGCCTCGCCTGAGCAGATGGAGAATATGCCCGGCATGAATATGCCTGCATCGTCGCCATCGCCCGGTTCATCTCCGCAGGCATCACCAGAGCAGATGAACATGAGCATGCCGATGGCTTCTCCGTCTCCAGCCCCAACTCAAAACAGCGCAGGCGGCATGGGCAATATGCAGATGGGAAACACGGGCGGGGGAGCAACGGGGAATATGAGCGGCATGAACATGGGTGGCATGAACTCTATGAACATGGGGCCGTTGATGGTCATGTCCGAGAACGACATGGGCATACGCGTAGGCTCAAGTCAGACGAACGTGATGTCTATGGGCCAGATGGGATCGGGCACGGCATGGCAGCCCTCTTCAGGGCCAATGCACATGTATCACAAGGTGGCGGGTGACTGGCTCCTGATGTTCCACTACAACCTTATTGCAGGATTGAATAGACAAGGTGGCCCGCGCGGCATCACTAAATTCGACTCGCAGAACTGGTTCATGCCTATGGCCTATCACCGACTGGGCCGAGGCACGTTGCAACTGCGCGGCATGTTCAGCGCAGAGCCTTTCACTTTCCCGCCGGGCAGCTCGCCGCTTCTATTCCAAACAGGTGAGACATACAGGGGACAGCCTTTGATTGATCACCAACACCCGCATGATCTTTTCATGGAGTTGTCGGCCACATACACAATGCCTCTGGGTGAGCGAGGAACATGGCTCACTTACTTCGGCTATCCGGGAGAGCCTGCTCTTGGCCCCGTAGCCTTCATGCACCGCATGTCTGCGTCGGAGAATCCTTCGGCAACACTCGCGCACCATCTTCAAGATTCCTCGCACATCTCATTCGGCGTCTTCACCACAGGTTTCACTTATCGCTGGTTCAAGTTGGAAGGCTCAATCTTCAACGGGCGGGAGCCTGATGAGAACCGCTACGACTTTGACTCGCACAGGTGGAACTCACGCTCGGCTCGCCTCTCATACGCTCCGAACCGAAACTGGGCGATGCAGGTCTCTTACGGATTTCTGCGCAGCCCCGAAGCGCAAGAGCCTGATGCGGACATTCGGCGCGCGACCGCATCGGTGCAGTACAACCGTCCATTAGCGCGCGGCAACTGGGCATCGTCCCTCATCTGGGGACGCAATCATGTGAGCGAGCGGGGCGAGACGCGCAACCTCAACGGCTACACTTTGGAGTCCACAGTTAACTTCCTGGACAGCAACTATCTTTACACTAGGATGGAATGGGTGGACAGAGACGAGTTGTTGCGAGCAACAGACCGCGCTCGTCTAGGCATCGCGGCAGCCCATCCCGTTTTCCGCGTCGGCGCTTACACCTTCGGAGGCGTGCGCGACATTGTTGATAGCAGCAATGTTTCGCTGGCTATCGGTAGCGACGTAACCTTCTACACCAAGCCTGTGATTCTTGATCCGCTCTACGGGCAGAATCCAGTCTCTTGGAAGCTCTTCTTTCGCATTCGCCCGGGCAGGATGAACATGAACAGTATGCACTTGATGCACAGGAGCATGAACGGAAGCAATCAACCGCAGCAGTAGTCAAGCAGTGGAGGGGGAGGGCAGTTTAAAAGGGACAGCCTTACTCATACCATTCACAGGAGAGCGATAATGAATCTACTATCAAAAAGAGCGGGACGAGAGAGAAGACTTGTCGCGGGCTTAGTCCTCATCCTTGTATTAGTGCTTTATTCATCTGTTGCGTTCGCACACGCCAAACTTCTACGTTCGCAGCCCGAGGCCAATGCTACTTTGAAGCAGGCACCGAAGACAGTTGAACTGTGGTTCAGCGAGGAGTTGGAGCAGAGCGCGAGCACCATCATCGTCACTGACCAGAATGGAAAGCACGTTGATAAAAACAACGTCAGTCTTGGGGAAGGGAATAAGAAACTCCAGATTGACGTGGAGGAGTTAGGGCCGGGAACGTACACGGTCGAATGGAAAGCTCTATCCACAGACGGCCACACGATGAAGGGCAAGTTCACCTTCACAGTTGCGCCCGCCGGAACTCAAGCCGCAGCAGGGCAGCCGCGTCAGGCAGGGCAAGCGCAGCCTTCACCGCCACAGCCGTCCGGCTCGCCTACAGAGTCAATGCAGGAGTCGGGTACGAGTTGGACGCAGAGCGTTGTGCGCTGGTTCAAGTATCTGGCGATGATGTTGCTCGTGGGCGGCTTCGCTTTTCACGCTCTCGTACTCAGCCCATCGCTCCGGCAATCTCGCAGTATGAATAATGCGCAGAAAGCAGTAGTCGAAACGGTAAGCGCGCGGCGCATCGTCTTATTCTCTTGGCTGAGTCTCGCACTGCTCATCATCGTCTCATTTGTCGAACTGGTTCTACAGGCCGCAACCGTTTTCGATAAGAGCTTTGGTGAAGCGCTCTCGCCCACGTTGCTTAATCAGGTGATTACTCAAACGGGTTTCGGCTTATCTTGGTGTCTTCAGGTATGGGCCATCATCGTGCTCCTCGTCATCGTCTTTTATCTCTCGAGGCTTACAAAGCGTGAGCCGACGGGCAATCACAGATTGTGGTGGTGGGTGGCGCTTGCTTCCGGCGCGGTGCTGCTTCTGGCTCCGGGCTTTACGGGACACGCTGTTGCGGCTTCCAAAGAATTCCCGTTCGCCATCGGCACAGACTGGCTGCACCTTCTGGCTGGCGGCTTCTGGGTCGGAGGTCTCTTTCATCTCGCGCTCACACTTCCCGCGAGCCTTTCAGTGCTTGAAGGTCGGCATCGCCTGCACGTGCTTCACCGCGTGATCCCACTCTTCACGCGCCTAGCCATAGCGAGCACCATTCTGATCGTGCTCACGGGTCTCTACAATTCATGGATGCACGTTGACCGCTTCGGAGAGTTATGGACGACCTCTTACGGAGAGACGTTGCTACTGAAAGTGCTGCTCGTCGTCCCTATGATAGTGCTAGGCGGGATTAACACATTCGTCATCCACCCACGCGCCTCTCGTCTCATCGAGAGAGAAGAGAGCGTAGAAGATGGTGAGCCTGCAAACTTGAGTCGCAGCTTCTATCGCTCTGTAAGAGTTGAAGCGGCGCTCGGCGTCCTCGTCCTTCTGGTCGCGGCCATCCTCGTATTCCTACAACCGGCGCGTGAGCACCCAATGAGTCGTGATTCTCATTCGGAGCCGACAACAGAAGCGCGCATGGCAATGAGGTAAATGAATAGTCACCAGATGGAGGAAAGTAGATGAAATTTCCGCTTTCAGGATTTGCTTTCTTGCTTGGCTATATAGTGCTGGTCGGGGTCGCTTCTTTTCTGGAGAAGTTCAGCATGAAACAGCTAAACCCTTATCAGGTCAACTTTCTCATGGCGATAGGCATGGCCGTGACCGCCGTGCCGGCACTCTGGATTAAACAAGGCAGTCTCACAGTTCCGACAAAGGCGTTGCCATTAGGAGCGCCCATCGGACTATTGATGGCGCTCGGCTCTATATCTTTCGTCCTCGCGTTGTCAGAGCTTCCGGTCGGCGTGGCGACAGGGATTTCAGTCAGCTATGTCCTGCTGGTGATGCTGCTTTCATGGTGGCTCTTAAATGAGAGCATGACTTGGATAAAGATCACGGGTGCGCTGCTCACAATCGCGGGCGTGGCGCTCCTCTCGTGGCAGCAGAAGTGAGGACTGAGAGTCTTTCGTGAAGCTGAATAAAGAATGGTTCTTCGGTAATTCATCTGTGGCGCGAGCCGCCGCGCTTAATAGAAAGTAGACTGAAGATTGAGGAGATAACTGCAATGTCCAAACGAATAAATAGATCAAGCTTACGGATCGCTCTTATTCTCGCGCTTGCCGTAACACTCATCGCTGGTTTGGGAATCACCCTGCGGCAGACGACACGCGCGCAGAGTCGTGCGGAGGCCGCCGTGCGCGATACGTTGATGAAGAGCACGCTCAGTTTCGAGCGAAACGATCTCGCCATGGCTACTAAGGTTTGGGCCAACGACGAGTCGCTGACAGTCTTCGAGCAGGGACATGCAAATTACGGCTGGGCCGATTACCGGGATCACCATCTGGTGCCGGAGATGGCCGAGTTCAAGAACACCAAATACTCGCTCGATAACATCAAGGTGCATCTCGTAGGCAAGACCGCCTGGGCGACATTCACTTACACCATCTCGGGGGACGTTGACGCACGCCATGTTGATAGCGTAGGACTCGGCACGGCTGTGCTTGAAGAGCGGCAGGGCAATTGGCAGATCGTTCACTGGCATTCCAGCGCACCACGTCGCGCGCCCGCGTAATTTCAGATCAAGTAATGTCGAATGCTGCTTTGTTTACCTATGATGGACTAGCAAAGCGAGGTGGCATGTTCTCAATCTCGCGCCGCACGCACTCGGCCAAGTGCGCTTGCTGTTCTAAGTTCAAGAGCACCGTAGGCCAACGATAGATTTGCTCTTCTTCCAGCTTGTTATGTTTTTCCAGACAAGCCTTGATGGTACTAATCGTTTGCCGCACGTCTAGAAGTCGCTCCTCTACTAATCTTGTGTCGGAGGAGCTTTTTATCTCCCGCATAGTATTGACGGCTCCGGCCAACTCGCGCATGAAAAAGTCATGATCGCGTCGGAGTCGGCTGATTGCGCTCTGCGCTTCGTCGAACTGCGGGGCGTCTGCCCTGCGCGAAGAAAGCTGCTTGGCCGCATCGAGAATGGCAGGGAACAGGCACAAGTGTTCGGCGCGAATGTGAACTGCCAATCGCGCCCACACTAGATCAAGCAGCGCAAAAGACCGCGCCACGTCGCTCCCGTCCAAAGCAGCGCATAGTTCTTCTATGAGACCGCCAAGCGATGCGTGATCTTCTTCGAGCAAACTTTTGGTTGAATCTTGCTTCATTGAATTAGAGCGAGATTCAAGCTCCATCAGTGGCCGCCATTCCTTCGACCCAAGTTTAGACGGAACAAGCCGCGCTTTCCATCTCCGTTGCTCGCGGGAAGAGAATGTTGTTCTCCAGATGAATATGCTGGTGCAGGTCTTGCTCGAATGCCTCAAGCGCCTGATACAAAGTTCTATAACTGATGCAGGCGTCCGCAGGCGCTGCATAATTAGAGCTTGCTTCGCGCATTCCGCGCAACAATTCCCCAGCCGTGTCATGCTCCATCATCATCATAAGCACGGGATTGCGTACCGTTCCGAATGGTGGAGGGAGGGGCATCTGTTTGCGATTCACTGCCTCTTCTAACCGGACGATGTAAGGGAAAAGCACTTGCTCTTCTTTGAACATATGCGGCTTCAGGTCTGCACACAAGCTCTGGAATAAAGCCTTAATGCGTAGCAACTCTGTATGGTTCTGCCCATGCACGTTGCAGACCTTTTCAAGCAACGCATTGAGCCGCTCCATCTCCTCTTTAGTGAAGACGTGATGTTTTTCCAAGATGTATTTCACCAGCTCGGTCAATGAAGCTGATTGAAAATCTATTGCCTCTGCGCCGTGCGCTTCAAGCACTTTGGTCTCTTCCAACAGTCGCCGGACATCTTCAGTCTTCAAGCCTGCGGCTGCGCAAGCATCTTCAAGCGTCCTCGCGCCGCCGCAGCAGTAATCAATTTTCAGCCTCTCGAAAATCCGCGTTGCGCCCGGCATTTCGACGGCCAGTTCGCGGACGGTTGTTGATGTGTTGAGTGTCATGGATAAGTCCTCCGTAGTTTGTAGATTAAGAAAGTAACAAGATCACTTCGAGCAGAGCACGCGCTCGAGCGCAAGAACTCTTGACGGTCAGGCTCTCATCTTCCGGCCTAAACAAAAATAGTGATTCTCTTCGCGTATCAAAGACCTAGAAAATGGCCGAGTGCTACTGCAATGACAGTCATCGCGCCGAAGCAGAGTTCACGAATGCCTATCTGTCTGGCGCTCGCAGCCCTGTCGTATTCTGAAAAGCCAAGCAAGGCGCGCATGAGCAAGATAAAGAGCGCGACTGCTGCGAGAACTGAAACGAGTTTGGCCCACGAGAGCGCCAGCGCAACGGCGAGCGCCAGGAGATGCATCGTCAACACTGCGGTCGGAGAAGTATGTTGACCGCGCGTCATTCTCAACCGGGCGCGCACGTAAAGAATCGTAGGCACAACACGCGCCGCGAGCACAGCCCAGAGTCCGAAAGCTGCTGGACGCGGCCATCCACCGGCGAGCGCTATGCTGGAAGCAATAGAGGCCATCGCAGTCGCTCCGGCCAACTCCGGCAGCAACGCGCGGCTTCGGCTCGCGCGATCATATATGAGTTGAATCAACGCAAACGGCGCGGCCAGCAGTAGCGGCAACAAAAATTCATAAGAGGCGGCGGTCTTGATTGCGGTCAACAATGAGAGCGCGGCAATCGTTGCGTAAAGCTGAACGAAGCGTTCGGCGTAAGCCGTGCGCGGGAATCTTCGGGCGCGACGACGATCAGCCATGACCAGCTTCAAAGGATGGCGCAAGAGAAATGTCGCAATCGTCGCCACTGACAGAAATAGACCGGAGAGTGAAGACGCGACGAGCAGCCCCAACACAATTGGCTCAAGCGAAAGTCCCCAGCCGCCATGCTCTACAGGCAAAGCAACGGTCTTGAGGCGCACGCGATTTTGTGGCCTACTTACTTCGCCCACTTGTTCCTGTAGCTGATTTGTAAACGGTGTTGCCTGATTCATTTCCTCTTAAAGAGCAGGCTGTGAATAAGCCCTATGAATGTCGCCAGCCATGCGGCAAGAGCAACGTAAATAAAATAGCGTGGGATGACCATTAGAAAATCAGAATTGATCGCTCTGGAGAGTTGAAAAGTGCAGGCCGTGTACATGCCCAAGGGGAAGACCATGCCCCAGTAGAGCGGGTCATAACGGAGAGGAAAATGTTTGTGTATGTGCCGCCAGACTCCGAGTATGAACAGCAACGGAATCCACCAAGTGCCCGCCGCCCAGAAGAACAAAGTAAATCCTTTGAGGAACGGTAGAAGCTCGCCTAGAAAATTCCACGCGGGGGCAGCAATTATCAATCTAGCTCCCGCCAGAGTCGTAATGGCGACCGCACCCATGTTGATCCAGTAAGGCGGGGTGAGCGTCACAGTCGTCAGATTAACGAACGTGAAGCGATAGAAGATGAGCGTGATGAGCAAGAGGTAGAGCATGCAGCCCAAGAGGAACATCGAGAGCGTGAAGAAAAGCAGAGGCTCGCGGTATGCGCCAAACTGATTTGCCAGCAGCGTTCCCAACACAGAAATTGATTGCGTCGCAACGGCAGAGATTAACCACGTGCCGCTGAAGCCTGTCTCCAAAGAGGGCTTATTCTCCCGCACTGTAACAGCCGTGAAGAAGGTGTAGATGACGAGCGCCCAAAGCACGAGTCCGACGAGCCAGAGAATGAACGCCGCTTTGTACTGCCCCGTGACGATTATTAACTGGCTGCCGAGCACGCACGTCCCTGCAACGACCGTAAAGAATCCCGGCCCGCGCACGTGATCCGTGATGTCCGCTTTGACTCGCGGGAAAAAACGTATCAAACGAATCAGTAACAGCAGCCAGAGAACAACGTAGGCAACGAGATTGATGACCAGCAGCGCCCAAGCAAGCGGCTTCATCTCCAGCAGAAACGTAGCGATAGAGATGATTCCTGTCGCCATGACCAGAGCGAAGTAGCCCGGAAACAGGTTGGCCGCCGCCTCACCTATTCTGCTGCTCTTTATATTCGTTTCCTTCACTACTGGATTATAAACTGTGGTCGTCGCCATGAAGTTTTAATAGGCGGACATGAGCCGCCAAGCAACTTTGGCAACGTGCGTGCCAGATGAAAGCCTTGAAATAAGCGTAGGCTAGTTGTGCAGGGTGCGAATTTCTCCCCGAATCGGACGGAATAATCGGGGAATTTTCCGCCGCGCCGCATTAGAGCAGGGTGTGAAGTGGGACTAAGGCTGCGCGTTATCGTCTTTCTCTTCGTCGCAACGTTTACAATCGAGTTCTAGACCGAGACGAGCGGCGCGCCCCTCTTCCGTGAGCACCCATGCGCGGGTTGTGAGCGGCGGATCATGGCGTACGTGCTGGCAGTGTCCGCACTCAAGCTCCGCTCTCCAATGAGACTCATCATCCCTGTTGAAGCCTATGATTTTGCGCTTCATTGCCTATCTCTTTTGCAGCCGGACGTAACCCGTGCTCGTGTGGCGGCGCGATACGGGACGCCACCAGAGCACAATCGAAAGCGTGATGAGCCAGCAGACGAAAGTTGCTGCGACGAGAGGCAAGAGCACTCTGTAGTTTGCGCCAAGCGCAGCTTCAACCGTTGCCGCAAGAATCCAGAGCTGCGCGACGTTTATCATCACGAGCAGGATAAGCCTCGCCTGCTCAACCGCCGTGCGGCCACGCCCTGCACGATGACGAACGGCATGCTGTTCTCTCTTTTCAGATAAGACGTTCACCACTGCCAGCCTTTCTGCCGATGGCCCAGACTTCGCTACCGTTGCGTATCTCCAATTCGATTCGGTCGAGCGGGCGCGGCGGCGGCCCTGAAATGTTGTTGCCGGTCTGCAAATCGAAAGCCCCTTCGTGGCACGGACACTGAAGCTGCCCCTTCGCGCGCTCGTAATAAACCGGACAAGACAGGTGCGTGCACTTCTGCCCATAAGCGTAATACTGGCCGTCCGCCGCGCGCACTAGAATCGCCGTGTCTTTCTCAGCCGGGTAACGGAAATTCATGGATGAGCCGGGAGGTAAAACTTCAGCGCCTTCTATCTTCGCTGGCGCGTAAGCTGGCAGCTTGCGGGCATCAATCGCCGCCTTGCCCGCGAAGCCTGCCGCCCCGACGAAGAGAGCGGTCGAAGTGAGCGCTAGAAAATTGCAGAACTCACGCCGCGTTACCTGAGCCTCTTCGCCGCGATCATAAGGAAATTCGCGTTGATGCTCGGCTGTAGCAGCGCGCACGTCTTGCTCATCAGAAAGCCGTTCGACATTTCCGCGCATTTGGTCTGGATTATCTATACTCATAAATTTTTGAGAGACGAGCAGGAAACAGTTTACAGTTTTTAGTTTTCAGTTTTCAGTTTTCAGTAAAAGCCTTTCGCTTCTTTCTGAAAACTGAAAACTAAAAACTGTAAACTGTTTCTTGTCACTGCCTTTCAGAACTCATTGCTCTTGTCCGATTGTTCGACCTGTGTATCAATCCAAGATTCAAGTTTTGGTTGCTGCGCATCTGCCTCGATGTGACCTTCAAAGACTCCGCAGCCGTCCACTTCAACCGTGTCTGCATCAGTCGGCAGCATCAAATAAACCTTCGTCTCGACTCTTTGATTTCCGAAGACGTGTGCGTTGACGGGCTTCGTGCGACGAAGGGGAACGATCTCTTCGTAGCGCCCGAAACTGATTGCGCCCGTCGGGCAAACGCTCGCGCACATGGGCTTCAGCCCCTCGCTCGAACGGTCAAAGCACATGTCGCACTTCATCTGAAGATGCATCTCCGTGTTGTACTTCGGCACGCCGAACGGACAGGCGTTGACACAGTTGCGGCAATCCAGGCAACGCGGCTTCAGAGCAGACATCACAATGCCTTCTTCTGAAACCTTGATTGCATCCGCAGGGCAAACGAGCGCGCAGGTCGGCTCCACACAGTGCATGCAGACGGTCGGCATCGTTGCCGTAGTCTCCGAGCGGTCAAGATAATCAACGTAGATCATCGAATAGCCCTTGTGCGTAGCACACTCGCGGCAGGCGGCGACGCAGGCTCGGCAGCCTATACAACGCTGCGGGTCTATGAACATAGTCTCTTCCATAAAATTCCTTCGGAATTTAGTTTCAAGTTTCAGGTTTCAGGTTTCAAGTCAGAAAGGCTCTTTAACTTGAAACCTGAAACTTGAAACTTGAAACTTCCTATCTCACTTCGCTGCGTGATATACCCCGTCTCTTCTCGCCCATAATTGGCAATTGCCGGGAATGAATCTTCTCAATGCGCGCGGCGCAGGCTTTGAACTCCGGTATCTTCGAGACGGGATCGAGCGCCGGATTGGTCAATTGATTCGCAGCGAGTTCTTCGCCCCAATGATAAGGAATGAAGATAGTATCGGGACGAATCGTTTTGACGATGAGCGCTGGGAAGACGCCCTCGCCCCGACGCGAAACGACCTTCACACGCTCGCCATCGTTGACTTTGAGCTTCATGGCCGTAATGGGGTGAATCTCTACGTAAGGCTCAGGGCATTGCTCTACGAGAAAGCCTATGCGCCGCGTCTGATTTCCAGAAAGATATTGATAGACGACGCGTCCGCTCGTCAGAATCAAAGGGTACTCTTCATCGGGCGTCTCTGCGGGCGGGTTGTATTCGATGGCGTGAAACTTTGCACGGCCATCTGCGTGATAGAAGCGTTCTTCAAAGAGTCGTGGCGTGCCCGGATGATCTTCAGTCGGGCAAGGCCAGAAGACGCCGTTCTGTTTTTCGATCTTTTCATACGAGATGCCGTAGTAATCAGCATTGCCGCCCTTTGATGCGACGCGCAGCTCATCGAAAATCTCGCGCGGGCTGTTGAACTGAAAATATTTTCCGCGTCCCATGCGCCGCGCGATCTCCTGCACAATCCACCAATCCTCGCGCGCTTCGCCCGGCGGGTCTGCGGCCTTGTTGATTTTCACAACGCGCCCCTCGCTGTTGCACGTCACGCCTTCATCTTCGCTCCAGGTCGAGCCGGGCAAAACAACATCTGCATAGCGCGAGCCTTCCGACATGAAGAAGTCTATGCAGACATAGAAATCTAAACCTTCGAGCGAGCGGCGCACTTGATTTGTATCAGGAAGGCTCACCATCACATTGTTGCAGAGCGAAAGCAGGCCGCGTATCTCACCTTCGCGCATCTTATTGAACATCTCTACGACGGAGACGCCAGCCTGCGGCAACTCTTCTTCTGGCAATCCCCACACCTGACAGACATACTTGCGATGCTCTGGATTCAGAATTGAACGCTGCCCCGGCAGTTGGTCTGCCTTCTGCCCGTGCTCGCGCCCGCCCTGCCCGTTACCCTGACCTGTAATCGTGCCGTAGCCGCTTCCCGGCTTTCCAATCTTGCCCGTAGCGAGAACCAGATTGATATATGAGAGAACATTGTTGACGCCGTTCGTGTGATGCTCAATGCCGCGCGCGTGCATAACCATAGCCGTCTTCGCGCGACCATAGAGACGCGCGGCCTGCACAATCTTCTCAGCCGGAACATCCGTGATCTCGGAAGCGACCTGCGGCGTGTAACGCGCGGCCAGGAGCTTAGTCTCTTCCCAATTGTTCGTGCGCGCGTTGATGAATGCTTCGTCCGTGTAGCCTTCTTCGATTAGGACATGCAGCATTCCATTGGCAAGTGCGACATCCGTTCCGGGCTTGAGTTGAAGATGAAGATCACCCTGTCGCGCCGTCGGCGTCTCGCGCGGGTCAACGATGATCCAGCGCCCGCCGTTGTCGCGTTGCTGCCAGAGGAATTTGTTGAGCACCGGAAAAGTCTCGGCGCAGTTTGCGCCAGCGATGAGCAGGATTTCTGCGAGCGGGATGTCGCTCCACGGATTCGCCGCGCGGTCAATGCCGAACGCCTTGTTGTTGCCGGCAGCAGCAGAGACCATGCAGAGCCGCCCGTTGTAATCAACGTAGCGCGTCTGAAGTCCTGCCCGCGCGAACTTGCCCATAAGGTAAGTCTTCTCCGTCGTCAAAGACGAGCCGGAATAGACGCCTATTGAGTCCTTCCCATACTTCGCTTGTAGCTCTTTGAATTTTGAGACGACCAGATCAAGCGCCTCGTCCCATGTTGCGCGCTCAAACATGCCGTTACGTTTGATGAGCGGGTGAAGTAGCCGGTCAGGATGATGAACTTGAAGATAAGCCGTGACGCCCTTCGGACAGAGACGGCCTTCGTTGACGGGGAAATCATAGCGCGGCTCAAAGCCTACGACGTGGTTGTTCTCTACAAGCAGATTCATGCCGCACTGCACTGCGCAGTAAGGACAATGTGTCGGCACAACCTTGTCAATAACACGGTCAGCGCGCCAGCCGTCATACGGCGCGTCGTGCAGGTGCGGCCCGAACTCTTTGATGATCTGTTCTAAATTTTCTACCTTACTCATAATTTCATAATTTGAGATTTCAAATTTGAAATCTCAGATGCGCTTTAGTCTGGCTCTTTCTCTATTCGTGACCCGCGAAAGACTTCCGCGTTCCTGTCAGGCAATGAAGCGTAAGCCAGACCGCGTATGATTCGTTTGCAGCGCGGGCAGTAGTCCTGTAGGTAGCGCCCGTCGCCCATCGAATAATCGAAGCCGAGTTTTTCTACAACCTTCTTGAGATCGTCGAGCCACATCTCCGCGACGAACTCCACTCCGCATCGGGTGCATTTGGCCTGCGGCATCTCGCGTGCGCGCCGCTGGTAAAGTTCGACGCCGATAGAGGCCGGGCGCTGTACGACGTGAAAGAGTTTGCCGAAAGGGAGATAGAAGAGCGTCATGATGACGACCGCTTGGTGCGTGAGAGCGATAAACGAATACATGTAGCCGCCGAGCCAGAGGCTTGAGGCCGTGAGCATCAAACCCGTCACGGAAATCGCAATCAGCAGCAGGTGCGGAACGAAATCCAGTATGTACTGTTGAAGGGCAATCGCTCCGCGATCATGGAGGCGGCGGTGAATGGCTATGGCGCATCCAGCAATCACCATGATGGCCGTGAAGTCGAGCGCGTGAAACGTAATCCAGGCGAGGATGGTGCGCCCGTCCATGACCATCAGAGGAAAACCGAAGACGTAAGGACGATAGCCGCGCTCGCCCTCCAACTCAAAATGCACCCAGCCGAAGACGAGTGGAAAGGTAATCAATGCAGAGATGACGCAGCCCCACATGATGAGCGCGTGCATTAGCCAACGTGTGAAGCCGCGCTTGAAGATGAATTTCTGTTCGATGAGGCTGTTGGCGAATGTCCTGGCTGCGCTTGATGTGTTTGCGATAAACTTCTTGCGGTCACGAAAGAGTTGCCAGCCGCGCATCCAGTAAACGCGCGTCGCTGGCCTTTCGAGCCAGAGCGCGTAGCGATAGACGACCGCGCCAAAGGCTACGATGCTCGCCACCGTGTAGCCGAAGAGCGCGGCGTCGTAGTGCTCAAGGTTGCGCGAGCCGACGATGACGAGAAGAGTAAGCCCCGCTGAAGCGGCCAGAGCCAGAAGCGTCGGCCTGATATTCTTGCGAGGCGCTGTCATCCCTTTGTATTCCCCTTGACCTTCATGCGCCCATTGCCATTGCGCGAATGGTAGCAACCATCTCTGTCAAACGCGCTGTCGCACCTGCTCGCGCCATCGGACGATAGAAGTAGATGTACCAGTCATGCGGGCTGCGCTCTTCAGCCCAGCTTGCAAGCCCGCGCGTTGCCAGCAAGTCACGCAACGGAATAGGGTCGAAGCGATGGTGGATTAACAGCACTTCGTCCGCGTCTTGAAGCAACGCCAGTTCATGCATGATTGCTGGTTGCGGGTCTTGATTGTACTCGGCCTGCGGCGTTACATCAACGAAGTGCACGCGCGGGTCGTCATCCTTTAATCCCGTAAGTTCGCGCGGGCGTCGTGTCGGATTCTCTGCAACGTACTCGAAGGCTTCAGGTCGCATCTGCTCTATCTCGCAAGTGAGTTGCTTCTCGTCTTCGCCCGCCGCGAGATTGAGCACGTAGAGCGCTTCGGTGAGCGGCACGCGAGCGATGCGCGCAGCCTGATGGACGGAAACGCGCCCGGCCATCAAACGCCTGAGACGCGGATTGCGCAGACGCTCGAAGTCAGGCGTGAGCCAACGGAATGCTTCTATCATATGCTCGTTGATCGCAAGCACATCTTTGATCTTCATGTCGGCTGTGACTCTCATATTGATCTTCCTTTCGCTAGTGTCAGTTCGGATGAAAGCAACTCTTCTCTTTGTGCAGCGTCCACTTGAGGCGCGAGATATTTCTCGAACAAGCTGGCGGAGGCGGCTAGAAAGTCGTAAGCGGTGATTATCCCGACGAGGCGGTCGCCTTCCACCACAGGAAGACAGCCGACTCTGTGAGCGCGCATGAGCCGGATTGCTTCGAGGGACGGAGTTGA
>MNJR01000007.1:0-66644 GCA_001920415.1 Acidobacteria bacterium 13_1_20CM_3_53_8
AGATGTGGAAGACCTTACAGTGAGGCAGCCGAAGAGTTAGATCGTTGTAGTGGTCAGCATTTTGATCCCACAATCGTTGATGCTTTCCATCGTATACCTCCATCCGATTGGGTTGAACTTCGCCAACTCTCGCTCGTGCACAAGCGGGAAGAGAAGTTTGAGCATCAACCGATTGAAGCTGTTTTAGAATCCAGACTGGAAGCGCTACTCGCTTAAAGAAAGGCAAAAGTAAAAAGGTAAAAGGCAAAAGTGAAGAAGGATGAACGCCTTCCTTACTTTTGCCTTTTACCTTTTTACTTTTGCCTTCTATCTTGTTATGACGTATCCGCGACGCGAGCGCAGGTGCAGGCCGACGCGGTGCGACGCGACTTCTATGCGGCGGTACTCGCCTGCGCGCGCTTCCGAGAGCGGGCGTGTGGGTTTGTATGTGACGACGTATTGCGCGCCTATGTCGCGCGCTACTTCTGCACCTTGGGCGGCCATCTGCTCGGCATTTGCAGGTAGCCATATGCGACCGCCCATATCTTCTGCGAGCGATGTCAACTGCTGCTCGCTGCGCTTCGTAGCTCTCTCGTAAGCCTTCCTCAATCGGCTCATCTGCGGATCAAAATTGATGGCAACTCCGACGGATGAACTGCGGGTCATCCCCGGCGGCATGGTCGGATCAACGATTGCCGCCATGTCCGGGTGGCTCTGCTGCGTGTGAGTGGGACTAACATGAGTCGTGCCTCGATTTCCTGCGAGCGCCTGACGCACGAGCGTTGTGTAGCTGATTACGTGAACTGTAGCCTGCGCCTCGTTCAAGCGCTTGACAGCTTCGCGCAATTCAGTCCTTGACCTTTCAAGCGCGTCTCCGCTTAGAGCACGCATAGCCCCCTGATAATCCAGATGGCCGGGCAAATCAACTCCATCGGTTACGAGCACGACGTGACGATTTCCGAGCGGCTGGTTTTCGAGTTGATGAATGGCTGCGTCCAGCGCAGTCGAAAGATGCGAGCCTCTGCCTGAGAAGAGTTTTGTACGAAGTGTGTGCGTTACCTGATTCTTGTCGGTCGTCCAATCCTGTATCAACTCTGCGTTTCTGGCGAACTGAATCACGGAAATATTATCGCCGGGGCGCAAGCCTTCTATTAGATTGAGCGCGAAGTCGCGCGTGGTCTCCGCGCGTATGTCAGAACTAATTTCGCTGCCAGTGCCTAGCACTAGCAGAACGCTCGCAGGGATACGACGAATGCTCTTGACCTGCTGCGGCACGCGGTCTTCGAGTACGAGTATGTCGTCTCTCTCAAGTGTAGGGTCGAAGTGGCCGTAATCGTCATTGGCTACGACAGGCAACTGAACCTCTTCCGTAAAAATGCGAAGCGGCTCCTGCTCCTCGCGCGGCGATGGAGTCGGGGTCGCAGCGGGTCGCAAAGTGGGCGGCTCTTGAGCGCGCGAACTGAAGCCCGCCAGCGCGAAGATGAAAAAAAGAGGAGCGATTAGAGGAAGCGAACGGCGCAAGAACACTCAATTGACCTCAAAGGAAAAATTGCTGACGATGGTTGGATGCCGCGCGGGCATGTTGCGCGTTGCCTGTGAAAAGCAGCAACAAGAACAGTTTTAAGTTTTCAGTTTTAAGTTTTCAGCAAAAGCATTTCGCTCTTCTTTCTGAAAACTGAAAACTTAAAACTGTTCTTGTTGCTGCTTTTTTCTCGCTTGCGCTTGCACGGCTGTGATTGCGACGGCGTCAACTATGTCTTCGGCCTTGCAGCCGCGCGAGAGATCGTTCGCGGGTTTGTCCAGTCCTTGCAGGATTGGGCCAATGGCTGTTGCGCCTGCGAGTCTTTCGGTCAATTTGTAGGCGATGTTGCCAGCCTGCAAATCCGGGAAGATTAAAACGTTCGCGCGCCCTGCGACCGTAGAGCCGGGCGCTTTCGATTGCGCGACCACAGGGACAAGCGCGGCGTCTGCCTGCAATTCGCCGTCAATCTCAAGCTCAGGCGCGCGAGCGCGTACGGTCTTCGTCGCCTCTACCACTTTATCAATCAGCTTATGCTTCGCGCTGCCTTTCGTAGAGAAGGAGAGCATGGCGACGCGCGGCTCTGTCTCAAGAAGTGCGCGGCATGAATCTGCTGAAGCGATTGCTATCTCTGCCAGTTCAGCGGCGGACGGCTCTATGACAACGCCGCAGTCTGCGTAAATGAGCGCGCCATCGTGCCCGAAATTTCTATCGGGCAATGCCATGACGAAGAAGCTTGAGACGAGCTTGAATCCTGCGCGCACGCCTATGCAGTGAAGCGCTGCGCGAACGGTGTGCGATGTAGTGTTTGTTGCGCCAGCGACCGAGCCGTCCGCTCGTCCCATTCGCACCATCAGGTTGCCGTAATAGAGAGGGTCTTCTACAGCCGCGCGCGCCTCGTCCGCCATCAATCCCTTGGCGCGTCGAAGCTCGTGAAAGAACTGAGCCATCTTCTCGAAGTCGCCTGCGCGCCGGTGGTCAATGATTTCAACTCCGCCAAGGTCAGCGCCAGCCGTTTGCGCTGCGGCGCGAATCTTCTCTTCGTTTCCTAACACAGTGACGCGAGCTATTCTTTCTCTGGCGCAAATGGAAGCGGCCAGAGCAGTGCGTGGGTCTTCGCCCTCAGGCAGAACTATTTTTTGGAGGTCTGCTGCGGCGCGCTGGCGTAAACGTTCTAGAATGGACATAAGAGCAGTGACGAGTGACAAGTGACAAGTGACGAGCAAGAATCATCTTTAATTTTTCATTCTCAGTTTTAAGAAAGGAGCGAAAGCTTCTTCTTAATCTGAAAACTTAATGCTGAAAATTTAAGATTAAAAATTGTTCTTGTCACTCGTCACTTGTCACTGCTTTATTTAATGTGAAGAGTTTAGCGAAGACGCGTTGGGAGAACAAGTTTATAACTTATGATTTCTGATCGAAGAGCTTATAAGCAACGACCGGAATCGCAACCGATGAATAAAGTTTTCAGTCTCTTGAAGCATCTTTTCGGGCAGCGGCGCCTTGAAGTTCAGGCAGCCAGCGAAGAGTAGATCAAGCCTTCGACCGCTGCCGCAAGCTTCATCACAACATCTGGATTGCTCGTCTTGAACGCGCTGAAGTTGCGCGCCTCAAGCACGGGCGCGTTGAATCCGTCGTCGTCACGCGCAATCAACGCGACGCGCAGTGTGGGCGAGTCAACGATAACAATCCACTCGCTCGCAAGCCGCGAGTCTTTTGGTAGCGAGACGATTTTAATGTTCGGATGGCGCGGCAGCGTCCAGTCCGGTTCGCCGAAGACATATACGCGCTCGGACAGGTCGCCTATGCGCAGGTAGCGGTCAACGATGCTCTCCATCTCGGAAAGCTTCTCGAAGCTAACGTAAACACGACCAGCGCGCTTCGAACGCAGTAGCACTGCGCTTTCAATCAATAGACTCAGATATTCCAGACAAGGGACTTGCGCGTTGAAGGTGAAGGTCTCGCGCTCGCCGAAATCACGACGCGAGATGTATGAGACCGAGCCTAAATCTGTGACCTGTGTTTGCTGGCTGAGCTTCAGGGCTAAATCATAAAGCGAGAAGTCTTTCACAACGGCAGAGAACCTCCTGCGCCGGGGGCGTCAAGAAGAATATTTACCTGCCTAGACTTGCGCCAGCGTTACAAATGTTTTCTGAAAGTGTTGACTCGCACAAGAAAAGTCAAAAGTAAAAAGGCAAGCTGAAGAAGTAAAAAGTAAAAAGGTAAAAGGCAAAAGTGAAGAAGGTTGAACTCCTTCCTTACTTTTACCTTTTGCCTTTTTACTTTTTACTTTTCTTATGCGCGCAGCGATTGAAGCAGTTTGTCGTGAATCTGGTCGAAGCCGCCGTTCGACATCACAGCGACTATGTCGCCTTCGCGCAATTCAGGCGATAGATGCTCAATGATGTCATTGGCCTTCGGGATTCCGAAAGCGGGCTTCCCCATAGCGCGTATGTCTTCTATCAATTTCGTTGTGTTGAGCACGCTGCCTTTCTCCGTAGCCTTTCCGCTCTCGTACACGCTGGCGATGACTACGTAATCGGCTGGCGCGAATGCGCGCGCGTAATCATCTTGAAAGACTGCAAGGCGCGAAGACCACGAACGCGGCTCAAAGACCGCTACTAATCGGTTCTTCGGATATTTCGTGCGCAACGCCTGAAGTGTTTCGCGCACTGCCGTAGGATGATGCGCGAAGTCGTCAATCACAGTGACGCCGCGCTCGCGCCCACGAATTTCCGCGCGTCGTCGCACGCTCTTGAAAGAGATGAGCGCGTCTGCAATCTGTTTCTGCCCTACGCCCCATGCGTCCGCCGCGACGATTACGGCTAGACAGTTTCTTATATTGAATTCTCCTATGAGCGGCGTGCTGAACTCTCCCCACTCGCAGCCCTGCCGGAAGACTTTGAAGCTCGCAGTCTCGCCCGTGTAATCAATCGAGCGCGCCTGCCACGTTGCGTCATCACTCGTGCCGAAAGTTTCCAATCGCGTGAAAAGCTTGTCGCGCATCTCGGCTACAAGCGCGCGCACGTGCGGGCTATCCCATCCGACAATCAAGCGACCGTTGCCGGGCACTAGGTTCATGAAGCGACGAAAGGCCAGCTTAACTGCGTCCATGTCTTTGTAGATGTCCGCGTGGTCAAACTCTATGTTGTTGACGATTGCGAGTTCCGGCAGGTAATGCATGAACTTCGGCCCTTTATCAAAATAGGCCGTGTCATACTCGTCGCCTTCTATGATGAAATAATCGCTATCAGTTACGCGAAAGCTCACGCCGAAATTCTGCACGATGCCGCCGACCAGAAAAGTCGGACTGAGTCCAGCCTGATCCATCACCCATGCAGCGATGCTCGTAGTGGTAGTCTTCCCATGCGTGCCCGCCACAACGAGCGAGCGACGACCGCGAATGAACTCCTCCTTCACAGTCTCTGCCTGCGAGCGATAAAGAAGTTTTCGATTGAGCGTCTCTTCTACTTCCACATTTCCGCGCGGGATTGCGTTGCCTATGATGACGCAATCGGGCGCGAGGCTGAGATGTTCGGGCTTGTAACCCTTCATCACCTCAATGCCCAAACCGGCGAGCATCGTTGACATAGGCGGATAGACGTTCTCGTCCGAGCCTGTAATCACATGCCCGCGCTCCCTTAGCATCCCGGCCAGAGATGCCATAGCAGTTCCGCAAATTCCTATTAAGTGATAGTGCATAAAAGACAGTTTTAAGTTTTCAGTTTTTAGTTTTCAGAAAGAAGAGGAAAGCTTTTATCTGAAAACTGTAAACTCAAAACTGAAAACTGCTTATAGGCATTGTGAAACTAAAGGTTGAGCCGCGACCGAGTTTGGAATCAACTTTGATGTGACTGCCGTGAAGCTCCACCAACTGCCTTGTGATGTAAAGCCCTAAGCCTGTGCCCTTCTCGCCGCGAGTGGCACGACTGCGCGCCTGCTCGTACTTATCAAAAAGTCTCTCGACATCTTCTTTAGCTATGCCAACGCCCGTGTCTGTGACGTAGATGCGAATGCGCCCGTCCTCGCGCTCCGCTTTGAGGGAAACCTTTCCGCCTTTCGGCGTGAACTTTATTGCGTTCGAGAGAAGATTGACGATGATGCGGCGCAGCTTCGGACGATCGGCCTTGACCGGCGGCAGGTCGGGCGAGAGAGATTCTTCCAGAAATATGCCTTTCTCTTTCGCCAGTGGCTCCATTGTTTCGCGCAGTTCGTCCATCAGACCGCGCAGGTCAATCGAAGAAAAGTCCAGCTTCATCGTGCCCGATTCAAGCTTCGACGTATCCAGCAGATCGTTGACAAGCTCAATCAGACTCTGCGTGTTTCGCTCCATCATGGCGACCATGTTCTTCTGCTCAGGCGTCAATTCGCCCAATCGGCCAGAAGTGAAGAAGCTTATGACGCCGCTTATGACCGTCAAGGGCGAGCGAAGATCGTGCGTTGTAAGTGCAAGGAATTCCTCCTTCATCTCTGAAAGCTCACGCAATTTCTCGTTGGCTTCGTTCAATTCATGATTGGTCTCGCTCAGTTGACGATTGACCTTCTCAAGCTCTTCGCGCTTCTCTTCCAATTCTTCCAGAATCTGCACGAGGTCTCGGTTCTGCTGCTTCAACTCTTCGACCGCAGAATCTTTCTGATCCGACCCCAGAAGCCCGCGCAACTCTTCCATCTGCTCTTTAACACGCGAGCCTTCGGCGCGTGGCAGCCATTTCACAACAGTGACGCGAGTGCCGCGCCCTTCACCCGTTTCTATGTCAAACTCATCCATAAGCTTGCGCGTGCCCGAAAGCCCTACACCAAGCCCGCTCGCTGATTGATAAGCGCCGCGCAATATTGCGTGCAAAGTTTTCTCGTCAATCCCAGGCCCTTCGTCGCGCGCAGTGACCATCAGCCCAACGTCAGGCTCGCGCTCCGCCAATGAGAGAGTTATCGCGCCAGCCTGCGCATACTCATAAATATTGCGCGTCACTTCGGACACGGCGGTCGTAATCTTAATCTTCGTCGTCGCATCAAAACCCATCTCGCGCGCAAGACGGCGCACGCGCTCGCGCACATTCACAATGTCGCCCTCGCGCCGAACGTAAACGTCTCCGAGCCGAGTTGATTGAATATCCTTCATAAAAACAGTTTTTAGTTTTCAGTTTTTAGTTTTCAGCCTGGATTTTTCTGAAAACTGAAAACTAAAAACTGAAAACTTATCTCGCCACAAGCACAGTAGCGTCGTCTGTGCCACGCGCGTAGTCGCGCATGAGAATGCTGGCTAGCATCTGCGGGCTGCGGTCAAGCAGCCCTGGATAAGAATCCATGTCCCATGTTCCGCTCAATCCGTCGCTTGCCATCACTAGCGTTGCTCCGCGCGTCCAACTGTGCGTCCACACTTTAACGCGCCCCATGCGCGCGCCGAGCGTGCCATTGACGGGTAGAGCCGTTAGCGGCTCAGGCGTATTAAAAACACGCGCTTCAATGTTGCCGACTCCTGCGTAATGAAAGCGCCCTGAAACTTCGTCAATTATGGCCGCGCCCATCACAGCCCCGCGTGTTGCGCGCAGCGCGTTGTGAACAGACTGAAAAACTTCTTCCAGCCCTTCGCCCATCCACTCGTCCAGAACATCTAATGCAGCGTCTGCCGCTTCCTTCGCGCCATCGCCGTGACCCAGCCCGTCAATGACGGCGACGAGGAAACGCGCCCCTCGCCTTCGTATGAAGTATGCGTCGCCGCACACCTGCTCGCCCGGATGCGAGCGCATCCAGACGCCGAATCGGCGCGACTCAATCTTATTCTCTTCGGTCAACTCTGCGTCAAGCCATTTGCGAGCCATTAGCGTAGTCCCGTGTAGGTTGCGCTCTATAGAGCCGAACTTTAGACGGCCTGTCTTTCGCACGGTCGAGTAGATTTCAAACTCGTCCATCATGCGGCGTATTGATCCAAGGCCAGCGCCCAGACTCCCGCTAGTGGAAACCCCGTCGCGTATGGCGCGGTCAATATCATAAATGCCCGGCCCCGTGTCCCAGTAGAAAAGCTCAAGCCCCGTTGCATCACCAAGCGTAGGCGCGAAATGAAGCCAGCGATTCTCAGTAGCATAGCGCGCGGCATTCGTGCCAATCTCCTGAACAACTATATCAATCTGCGCCAACTCAGTCTCGCTAAAGCCTAGAGAGCGCGCGAACTCATGCACTGCGCGACGGCATGCGCCTATGCTTGAATCATTAATGATCTCGATTGATCTGATTTCACGCACGATGGAAAGGATGAGGGAGGATGAAGAAGGGGAAATGGGTAAAAGGTAAAAAGGAGAAGACAGTTAGCCTTTCCTTTTCCCCTCTTCCCCTCTTACCCTTTTACCCCTCTTTCTTCATCCCTCATCCCTGCCTTTCACTTCCATCTGACTATCGTGACGCGCGTGCCTTGCCCGATTTCGGATTCTATATTGAACTCGTCAACGAGCCGACGAGAACCGGGCAAGCCTTTGCCAAGGCCGCCGCCCGTTGTGAATCCGTCGCGCATTGCGTTTCCTATGTTGGAGATGCCCGGCCCCTTGTCCTCGAAGATAAGACGCAAGCCCGCTCGCCCGCTCGCGCTTTCGGTGGGTTGAGCTATTAGACGACCGCTACCTGCGTACTTGATGACGTTGCGCGCAAGTTCCGACGCGACCGTTGCTAGCCGCGTTTGATCTATCAAACGGAAGCCCAGGTCTGAGGCGATCTTTCGCACAAGCCCGCGCGCCACCGCAATGTCGCGGTCGTTCTCAAGTGCGAGTGATTTACTTTCCAATCACGCTCGTCTCCCAGTAAAACTCCTCTTCCTCTTCGTCCGGTGTATTGAACTCCGCGCGCAGAAGCTTAAAGCCCTCGTCAACGTTCAGCACGGTCTCTACGCCTTTCAATTCAAGCCCAAGCTCTACTAGCGTGATGGCGACCGCAGGCTGCATCCCAACGACAACGGTACGAGCGTCCATGATGCGCGCCATAGCCGCTATGTCTGACAGCATGCGGCCTATGAATGAGTCAATCATCTCTAATAGAGAAATGTCTATCAGCACGCCTCGCGCGCATGTGCGCTCAAGCTCGTGCAGTATTCGCTCCTGCAAATGAATCACCGTCTGATCGTCCATGTCGAACTGAATCGGCACGACCAGCACACGGCCAACTTTCAAGATTGGAATTCTCGCGCCATCCATAGAAATTTTGCTCCGCGAAAATGGTAAATAGTAAATGGTTAATGGTAAATGGATAAGAGCCGCTTCTTCCATTCACCATTTACTATTTTACTGCTTTTCTTTGCTCTCTGAACTTATTGAAGCGGCGTTGAAACCGTTCGCTGTCGTTTCGGTTGCGTTGTTGACTAGACGTGCTAGCGCTTTCGCGGGCACTACGGCGCGGCCAAGCATCTCGAATGCCAGCTTGATGCCGTCAACCATCTGCGCGCGCGTGGTTATCTGCGTCAAGTCAATTCCCAGTTGCACCATCGTCTGCGCAATGGCTGGCGACACGCCCGTCAGTATGCAGCGCGCTCCCATCAATCTGGCAGCCGTCACAGTCTTAATCAAATGGTTTGCGACGAGCGTGTCCATAGTCTTAACGCCGGTGATGTCTAAGATTGCTATGGTCGAGTTTGTGTCTACGATTTTTTGCAGCAAGCTTTCCGTCATCAACTGCGCGCGGCGCGAATCCAGCGTGCCTATTATGGGCAGCGTCAAAATCTTGTCCCAGACTTTGATGACGGGCGTGGACAATTCCATCATGTCCTCGCGCTGCTGTCGTATTATCTCTTCGCGCGAGCGTATGAAGTTCTCGACCATCACAAGCCCCATCTTGTCCAGAAGGCTTGTGAAGTAGTTCATCTCCTGCACAAACTCATCGCTGTTGCCTTGAAGCTCTTCTGCCAGAAGCGGCATTATGGTGTTGCGCAGAGAGAGAATGTAGGTGGCATTCTCGGTCGGCGTGTAGCCTTTGACGGCGCGCGCGCGCGAAATCTCGTTCAGAAAGACGCGAAGCTCGTCGAAGGCTGGCGACTCGAAATCCGCGCCGTCCGACTCTTTGATAGAGCGCGCGAGCATGTCAACTATCTGCTGTGATTGTCGGCGCAGTTCGTTCTTCGGAATCAACTCGTCGCGGAACTCGCCGGACTCCAAACGCTCCTTAATCCACAGGTTGATTATCTCGTCATGTCGTTTGAGCAGCAGGTCAACGACCACCGAAGTCTCCTGCGCCGTCTTCTCTACAGCCATCCGAAAACCTCCAGAAATTGAACGCCCGCGCATTTCGTCTAGAGGAGAATTAACGAGTCGCGCGCTACAAAATTATCAGGGCAGGGGAACACAACAGTTCCCGCCCTCCGTTCTCAAGGGAGAAGATTGTGAAACGGAAGAGTTATCTTAGCATCGCGGCGCTGAAAAGCTAATCTCAAAAAAGTGTCACGAGCGAAATAAGTCAAAAGTCAAAAGTAAAAAGGCAAAAGTAAGAAGAGATTCAACCCTCTTCACTTTTGCCTTTTTACTTTTGACTTTTGACTTATCTTCCTGCCTTTGCGACGAAAGCAATCTTATTCCCGTTAGGGCTAACGGCGATGCGCGTTATCTCGCTTATCCCGGCTGAACTGAAATCCGCAACCTCCTGCCAATCGCTATCATGCGCAGGATTCCACTTGTAAAGCTTAGACCCCTTCGCCATCAGAATCTCGCCGCGCGGCGTCCACGTGAAAAATTCGTTTCCGGGTAGCGCCTTAATCAACGTCGCTGTTTGACGAGTCTTCAGGTCGAAAGATTTTATCTCAAACTCCTGCTCCGAAATTTTTTGTACGAAACTGAGCTTCTTCTGGTGCGGAATCATCAGAAGCGTGCGGCCTATGTTCTGCGCTATGACTTCCGTATGTTCCGTCAGCACGTCAACAAGCTGCAAAGTGCTAGGCGTGCCCAGCACAAATAGCGCAAGCGTGTGAGCATCAATCCAGACGTGATAACCGACAGGCTTAATCTTTTGCAGAACCAGCGAAGGTGTGCCGCCAGCAATCGGAAATTTCCAGAGCCGCTGCGTCTGATCGGCTTCGACCCGCACGACCGAAAAGAATTTTCTATCCGGCGTGACCGTCGGCGAAAACTCGCTCTCGCGCGTCTCAGTCACACGCACGGTCGCGCCCGTGCCGAGATCGTAACGATATATGTCCGCCTGTCCTCCTTCTCTAATCGAAGTGAAGAACAGACTCCGCCCATCCGGCAGAAACGACGGCTGATTGTTATAGCCCTCAAACGCCGTGATGCTCACAGGCTTGCTGACCTTCATCTGCCCGTTATGATTCGTGACATCAACGAGAAAGATTTTCGTCACAGGAGGCGGCGCTGTCTGCGTCATAGCCACAGCGCAAAAGATAAGGAGCAGGCTACAGCCAACGAAATGTTTAATCGCACTTTTCTTCATTGTTCACCCAAAAACTCATCGCATGAATTTACGCCGAATAGCAAGCGCCAGCAGCGCTGCCTGCACCGCCCCAAGAATCGTCTCCATCATCACAAGCGTCTGCGCCGCGGTCGTCGCCGGTCTCGGCTCAGGCTTCTGCAACGTCATCACGCCCAAGCTATACGTCAGCGCCCGCGAAAGTGGTCGCAATGGCTTGCCAACTTCATCACGCTTCGCAGTCGCCACATCACTCTCGCTCGCAAGCTTCGGCTCCCACCGCGCGAAACCCACTTGTGTGTAGAACAAAGCAGCGATGATCCATATCCCAAGCAACACCACAAACGCCTGAAAGACTCGCTCGCCATAACCGCTCGCCAGCCAGTACCACCAACTCAGTCGCCACGGAGCAAAGCCGCGCCAACTTTCCAGCCTCCGCGCATCCATTGCCATATAACGAAACTTTGATGCTTCTTCATAACGATGGTTTTCTTCGGCATTGACCGCAAGTTGCCGATACGCTATGGCTAACAAGCGATGCGGTGGTGAAATATCTTTAATTTTTAGAGCATCGAGTTCTTGATCGATGGTTTTCCATGTCCAGTCAGTGATGCTGACCCACTCAACATTAATAAAGTTAAACTTGCGAGCATCGACATTCACGAACCAGTGAGGACGTAAGATGAGAGTATGAAAAAAGACATGATCGGGGTTATCAATTCTGGCGTGTTGGAGATCTAACCATGATTGTTCACCTAATGTCGGGTTGTTTCCATCTCCAGAGAATTTAATGTAATCCATAATGGTCGTGTAACCAAACTTTGTGTTTGCGCTAAAGACAGTGACGCTAAAGTCTGCTTCTCCGCTGAAGGTAGCAAGTTCAAAATCTGCCTCTGCACCAAAGGTAGCGTGTCTGAAGTACGCTAGTGCGCGGAAGATGGTGGAGTTGAAGCTTACTTCCGAATTGAATTTCGCATAAGTGAAGTACACATCCCCATCAAAGATGGCTTCACTAAAGTCTGCATATGCGCTAAAGAATGCCCTGCTGAAGATTACCTCTCCGCTAAAGTGGAACTTATTGAACGGCGTTATATCGGGAAACCATACACCACGAAAATCGAATTCTTTAGCGTCAAGCTTTCTCTTTAGCGCCTCTGCGAAAGCTGCAGCTTTCTCCTTGCTAGGAAAGTGGAGCACGCAGTACCGCTTACCTTCATACTCCCCATAGTAAGGTTCTTCGACGCAGATTTCGCTACACCACTCTTCACTCTCGCAAACAAAAGTAGGGTTAATGCTAGGTTCGGGTGTGGGTAAGGATGACATAGTTGCCTCTTCAAATCTGGATATTGCAAAGCCGAACTGTTTCTGAGACTTGCGGAAGCTTCATGCTTGAAGCGGTGCGATGAGTCCGCGTTGAACTGCTATGCGCATGGCCTGTGATTTACGCAGCAAGCCGTGTTCGTAAAGCCGCATCAGATCGTCCAACCGTCGCTGTCCTTCCGCATCGAGCGCGCCTTCACGGTTCTGCGCCAGCAGATTGCTTAAAGCTGCTTGCTGCTCATCTGTGAAATGTAACTCGGTCAGGGCGAGCACTTCATCATCAGATAATTCTTCGACCGGCAGTTCGGTGATGAGGGATTCAAGCCAGAAGGCCAGCACTTCTTCCACACTGCGCTTTGTCTGCGCCGCCACCTGCGCTGCCTGGCGCACGACCTGTTCGGAAACTTCAATAGTAATTTGCTGGCTCATGTTGGTGATTCTTTCAGATTTTATCTACACGGCGGACGTTTTGTATCACGCTCCGCTTCTCTCTTTCTGAGAGTCATGCCGATACTTTCGTCTTAGGTTGAATTCTATTCTCCCTGTGACTATGAGCGCAATTGTCAAATCTGTATGCCGCGAATCTTTTCGGGCTTCTTGCCGGATTCGGGTTTGACCAGCACTGCGTTGTCTTGTGTGCGCTTCTCCTGTTCATCATGAGTGTGCCATTTGGCCCATTCGGTGGGGGCGTCGAAGGTTTCGCCGCCGTGTTGTGTGATGCGCTGGCGCACGCGGCACATGACGGGCGTGTTGACGCCTACGCCACTGATTACGGCTTGGCCTTTGGTGAGGGCGGGGAGTTCGTCCAAGAGTTGTCGGCCTGCGCCTTCAACGGATTTTGCAACGGTGTCCTGGTCAATGGGGTTTACTATACGCATGATGATTTGCGTCATGCATTGAGAGAGAACGTCTTGATCCAATTTTCCGGGGCGCTGTGTGATTAGACCTATGCCTACGCCGAACTTGCGGCCTTCGGAGAGAATTTGTTTCAAGATGTTCGTGGAGACGACCGTTTGTCCTGCGGGCGCGAATCGGTGCGCTTCTTCAAGAAGTGCGAAGACGGGATAGGGAAGATATTGATCGCTTGTGGGCGCGGCTTCGCTGCGAACGGTTGCAACGCGCGCTTTGTTGACGCGACGAAGAAGCGTTGCGACTACGACTTGTTGTTCGTTCTGTTCTATGTCGGAAAGCTGTAGAACTGTGCAGCGTCCGGGCGTGAAGAGTTCTGCGAGCGGGATGTGTTCGTGATCGGAGAAGATTGAATCTGGACGGCGAAAGCGCGAATCCAGTCGCCACAAAAGACCTTCGATTGAGCTTACGTTGCTGCCTGAGCCGCTACGTTCTTCGCCTTCGTACTTCTGTTCCGTCACAGCGTCGCGTAAATCTTCGTAGCCCCAAAGACCGCGCATCCCGCGCTCGCCCGCAGTCAGATTTCTGTAAGCCTGCGAAAGGTAGTGGAGCATCTTGTCTGAAGTGCCTTCGGGCAGAAGGTATTTGATGTCTGCTTCGGTCAAGCTGGAGACGCGAACCTTTATGCGGTCGTGCGTGAAGATTTTTACTTCGGGTTGGTACTCGCCATCCTGAAAACGTGCGTCGCCTTGAATTGAAGTCAGAGTGTCATATTCGCCGTGCGGGTCAACTATAAGGACGGCTGCGCGATTGTGCGGCATCATCAACTCTTCAAGGAGCACGCCCGCCGTATAGCTTTTGCCCGCGCCGGTTGAAGCTAAGATAGCTAGATGTGTCGAGACTACATCTTTGATTGAGAGCACGACGGGGACTTCACCGCTTTCGCGTGTCAGAAGACTTCCGAGATGAGCGGAACCAACTTCGCCTATTCGTTTAGGACTGAGCACGTCCGCGAGAGTTTCGGATGAAGCTAGAAAAACAGGATCGCCAGGGTTGGGCGGGATGCGCGGGTTGACGAAATCTGAAAGAGAGCGGCTGAAGTATCCTATTGTCTCGACCGTTATCTCGTAAATCTCGCAGCCCTCGCCGTCCAGCCCGATTAATGACGAGACTATGCTGGGCGGAGTCTGCGGGTCTGATAGAAACGAGTCGGGCAGGTTGCGCACCAGACGCCGCGATGTGATGTGACCAAGAATTTGTCTTATCTCAAGGCCATCGCGCGCAGTGTAATAGACAAACTCGCCTATGCGCGCTCGTTTGTGGTCGGTTGTGATGAACAGAAACTCGTGTGGTAGCTCGCCCGGCCCCTTCACTGTTCCGGTCAAAGTATCTATCTTCTGGGAATTTTCTATCATGGTATAGAGGTGTGAAAAGAGTTGCTGCTATATTCTATTCAGTGGAACAATCTTCGGCCACTCCAGCCTTATGCGGCACAATATAACACGAAACTGGAGAGAAGAAGACGTGCACTAAAGATGAGGCGAAAGCTAAAAGGAAAACTGTAAACACGCTTGCGGCGTGAATTATAAATTAAAAATTAGAGACGTTGTCCTTACTTTTACCTTTTGCCTTCCTTATCTTAAGGTGAATCGTAAATCATAAAATTGTCCCAGCGATTCACGAGCGCAAGGTCTGGCGCATTGTTGTAAAGCCCTGCGCCTGTTGCGGACGACAGCGCGCTGCTGCTCGTGGAATAAACGAGCGTGCCGTCTGCATAGACGTTGATGCTGCCCGTGTTCGACGTTGTCACGCGCAATGTAGTCCATGCAGCAGGCATGCTCACGCCCGTCGTCAAATCGGTTCGATGGCCGTCCATGTAATAGCCAACGGTGAGCGTCTGATTGTCCGGCAAATCGCCGCTGGTGTAAGCGAAGAAATAGTTCTTTTCGTCCGTCACGCGGAAACTCAAGCCCGTACTGATGCCGCTGTTCCAATAGCGCGAGTGGCGTTCAGCGCTTACGCTTAAATTTCCTGTGATTGAATTTGTCTGAATCCAAGCGACCGAAGTAGTGTTGCCCAGCAGCACCGCTATGCCGTTGAGAATGCCGAAAGGCTTGTGGCCGGATAATTCCGGGTAAGTCTGCCAGACTTGCTGACCCGCAGTCCCTCCTTCGGTCGAGCCGAGTCCGCCTCTAGCGTCGAACAGGTATGTTGAATTTTCGCGCTCGAACGAGTCGAAGACCAGCGCACCCGATGGCGCAGGCGAAGGACTGGGAACAGATGCGGGCTGCGTGGGCGCGTTGGTCGCAAAGTTCGGCGCGGTCGTGTCCGTAACATACTGCGGAAGCGGACAGCCCGGGCAGGGGTTGAGAACGCCGTTGACGGTTCCGCGCAGTTGCCCAGTGTGTGTGCTGCCGTTGTACCCGCGCGAAAGGTCTGCTGCTCTCTCGCCCGGTCGGAAGAAGTAGCTGAGAAGATTGCCTTCCACAGAGAAAACTGTTTGCGGTATGAAAGATGATTCGGCGGCGCGCGTGTCCGCAACGTCTTCGCGCGGGTTGCTGCCCTCGTAGCCGCGCACCTCGGCTATGCGCCCGGCGAAATTGCTGTGATCCGATCCGCCTATCAAGAGCCAGCTTCCGCCCTGACTTGGCCCAGCCGTTCGTCGCGGCCCTACGAACGCCGTCCTGCCTACGGGCACGCCGTTATAGTAGGTGATGACGTTCTGGCCGTCCCACCCGACGGCCATGTGCGCCCACTCGCCTATGGCAGGCCCCTGGTCGCCGCCAAAATAATAGACGTGGCTGATGTCAAGAACTCCGTCGAAGATATTGCCGAGCAGTTGATAGTGTCCCGGTTCGCTGCTGCCGTAATTAGCAACGCCAAAGAGGAGCGCGTGCGCCCCACCGTAGCCGTCCGACAACAGGTAAGTCGCCCCTGCGCTGCTTCCAGGTTCGGCCCAGAACTCCCAGTAGAAGTGGCCCAGGTCAACGTCCCACGGCCAGAAGAGACCATAATCTACGCTCTTTGGCGAGCCATCGAATTCGAGTACGTTGAAAGGATTCGGAATCGGAACGAGCGTCGCAGTGAAGCCGACGGTCTGGTCGCCGCTCAAGCTGTTGACGGCTTGCAAGGCGGGCGCGAAAGTGTAGTAGTCCTGCTCAATCGAAGGCGTCACGGTGTAGTTGCCCAGCGCCGTTGCGGAGAACGAATAGTTGCCGTTCGCGTCTGTGATTGTCGTTGCGGCTTGCGAGCCGCCGAGCTTGACGGTTATGCCTATAAGCCCGCGCCCGCTGCTGTCCGTTACCCGACCCGCTATGGCGTACTTTCGCAAAACTCCGTTGAAGTTGACGGTCTGAGAACTGTCCAGATTGTTGATGCTCTGACTCTGCAAGCTGAAGATGTAATGCGTCTTCGATACCGCGACTGTGTAATTGCCAGCCGCGAGCACGCTGAAAGAATAGTTCCCATTGGCGTCCGTTTGAACCGTGCCTGTCTGAGACCCGCTCAGCACGAGCGTCGCGCTGCCTATGCCGCCCGTTCCATCCGTCACGCGGCCACTAATATTGTATTCGCGCAGAGTGCCTGCGAAGTTGATTGCCTGATTGCCGCTTAAACTGTCTATCTCCTGTCGCGTGAATTTGTAGAAGCTTGTCTGCGATGGTGTAATCGTATAACTCAATCCTGCTCGCACTCCTGCAATCGAGTAGTTGCCGCTGCTATCGCTTGTCGTCGTCGCAGTTTGTGCCCCGCTCAGATTTACTACCACGCCGCCAATGCCTTTCGCGTCGCCGGTTATCTGTCCGCCAATTGTATAAGCGCGTCGCGCGCCTTTGAAACTCTGCGTGAGATTTCCGCTTAGCGCGCTGATGTTTTGTGATGTGAAGGCGAAGATGTTGGTCGTCGTGGGCGTGCCAGTGTAATCATAGCCTGCTGTCATGTTTGCAAACGAAAAGTTGCCGCCGTTACCTGTGCTCGCAGTGGTCGTTGTGCCGTTTGTTATATTCGTCAGCGCAACGACGATTCCATCAAGCGCGCCGCTATTGTCATCTACTACTTGACCGCTGATGTTGTAGGTACGACGCGCGCCTTTGATATTGAGCATGAGATTGCTGCTTAACGGATTGATGCTCTGTGTCGCGAAAGTGAAGATGTTGGTCGTCGCGGGCGCAACCGTGTAGTTGTAGCCCGCCACTACATTTGCGAACGAGAAGCTGCCACCGCCATTCGTCGTTGCGCTGGTCGTTATTCCGTTCGTTACGTCCGTTAGTGCAACGACGATTCCATCTAGTCCATGAAGATTGTCATCCGTCACTTGGCCGTTGACCGTGAAAGTTTGGCGCGCCGCGTTGAAGTTCGCGCCTGTTTGATGATTGCTCAAGTTGTTGAAGACCAGACTCTGCGACGTGAAGTTGTAGAAATTCTTCGATGGCGTCACCGTGTAATCGCCTGCTTCCGTTACAGTAAATGAATAAGAGCCGTTGTCATCAGTCGTAGCTTGATTGTTTTGCGCTCCGCTTAAAGTCAGCAGCACGCCGCCCATTCCCGTCCCGCTCTCGGTCACCCGGCCTTTGATGGTATAGGGCGGCGCTGGCGTAGGTGTTGCGCCGACGTCGTCCGAGAGGCCGCCGCCCGTGTGGCCTATGCCTATACGCACACGGTTGCTGCTCGCGCCGTTGTAGCTGAGGCGCACAAGCACATCGCCCACATCTGTCAGGTCGTCGCTCAATCTGAGAATCACTGTGCTCAACCATTCTTCTTCGGGAACGCGCCCTACATACTCAACCGTAAAATCGT
The DNA here is from genome assembly GCA_001920415.1 of Acidobacteria bacterium 13_1_20CM_3_53_8. Lineage (GTDB taxonomy): Bacteria > Acidobacteriota > Blastocatellia > Pyrinomonadales > Pyrinomonadaceae > 3-1-20CM-3-53-8. Next base: position 17,852 of record MNJR01000007.1, read on the forward strand.
AATGTTTGTGCGACGCGTCTTCTGCGTCCGCAGTTACAGACGAAAAATTCTCGCCCGGCTGCAACGTCAAATTCAGCGCAAAGATCATCACGCGCGTGCGCTGGTCTTGTACCAACGCGTAGGGCTGATCCAGGGCGAAAGGCTCAGGTGTGAGCGTCACGGATTCGAGCGCGATGGCGCGCGTTGAATTGGATTCGCTGACGAGCACAGGAGGGTTTGTCTTCGCGCTCGCATAGGCGCAAAGGGAGCAGGCCAGTATGATGCAGAGTAGAATGCGGCTTAACATGTGCGCGCTTGGCATCGCGCCGAAACGAGCGCGAAGAGGCTGTCGAGTGTGGCCTATCAGATGAAGCTCGTCATGATTACAGAATAGATTCTTTCTTCTATTCATCAGGAGCCGAAAGCTAGAAGAGCCGTTTTAATGCAGACGGTTGATCGCTTGATAATCAATAAGGTCTGGGAATTCCTTATTACCCTTGAGTTTCAGATCGCCAACAAGTTGATTTGGGGCGTTCCTTTAATTGAAGACGCGAACTTATCATACAACTGCGCAAACAGGAAAGGCTTAATAACTCATGTTACGCAGTTGAAATGTTTGAAAGAAAGCGCTCAACGAGTCTGCGTGAGCAGACGAAGAGAGTAAAGCCCCTGACGAAGCCGAAGGCGGAGTCTGGGGTACAGGTTGAGAAGATAGATGGAGTCTGCTTTAGCAGACGATAGAGGCGCGAGATGAAAGATATTTGTAGAGAGTAAACATCTGTCGTCTGCTGACGCAGACTCTGTTCGCTGTGTAATGAGTAGCCCCAGACTCAGCTTTCGCTTCGTCAGGGGCTACAATCTTCCGCCTGCTTGCGCAGGCTCATTCGGGTGGCTTCGACAAAGTTACTGATGCGTAACATCAGTTAATAATAAGCTTCTTTCCGGTCGGCTATCTTCACTATCAGCACAACAAGGCCAATATCTTGAATTTGATAAATCACTCTGTAATCGCCTGAGCGAATGCGGTAGATGTTGGATTCTTTCTAACCTTTTAGCTTAACTACTCCAGGTGGGCGCGGGCACGGCGCGCGAGCGCATCAATGGCAGGCTGCAATTGTTTCTGAACTTTTGGCGTGAGCTTTCGGAATTGACGGGCTGCGGCAGGAGCGAAAAGTATGCGGTAAGGTGTCACTTTACTTTCTTATCTCGCGTTTGAGCCAGTCCCAAGGAATAACTCCCTTCTCTTTAGCTTCTTCAATCGCTCGCTCTGCGTCGCGCACATCACGCTCGTCTTCAGTGCTGATATGTCGTGCAGATCGCGGCTGAAGGTTTGGCGTTTGGGCAGGTTTTTTCTGTGTGCTCTTCATAGGCGTTATTCTAGTAGATTGTGAGATGACATCGCCAGAAATAGCTCTCTTATAGAACCTCTAAAGGCCAATGCTATTGCCGTTGCCCGGTTTTACTCCATAAAAATCGTGTGCTAACTTATCTTTCCGCGATTTTGGAAGTAACTTCCCCTATGAACATTTTAGGAATATCGGCCTACTATCACGATTCTGCCGCGTGTCTGGTGCGCGATGGCCGGATAATCGCTGCTGCGCAGGAAGAGCGCTTCACGCGCAAGAAGCACGACCATCGTTTCCCGCGCCACGCCGTTGATTACTGTTTGAAAGAAGGCGGGATTAGCGGAGCAGACGTTGACTTAATAGCTTTTTACGATAAGCCTCTTCTGAAATTCGAGCGGCTGCTGGAGACCTACATTGATTATGCGCCGCGCGGCATAAAATCTTTTTTGATGGCGATGCCTTTGTGGCTGCGCGAAAAACTCTGGATACGCGAGCAGATTGAAGAAAGGTTCAGCTACAAGGGAAAGGTTCTGTTCACGGAGCATCACGAATCGCACGCGGCGAGCGCATACTTCCCTTCACCTTTTGAATCGGCGGCAGTGCTCACTATGGACGGAGTGGGCGAGTGGGCGACATCCAGCTACGGTTACGGGAAGGGAAATGAATTGCATCTTTTGGGCGAACTTCATTTCCCACACAGCCTGGGTCTTCTTTATTCCGCCTTCACCTACTACACAGGTTTTAAGGTAAATTCCGGCGAATACAAAGTCATGGGTCTTGCGCCTTACGGCGAGCCGCGTTACGTCCAAAAAATTCTTGACGAACTGGTTGATCTCAGGGAAGACGGTAGCCTTCGTCTCAACATGAAATATTTCAACTACTGTCAGGGCTTGACCATGACTAACAGTGAGTTCGACCGATTGTTTGAGGGGAAGCCGCGAAAACCTGAGAGCGCGTTGACCGAGCGCGATATGGATTTGGCGCGCTCCGTGCAAGAGGTTGTTGAAGAAGCTATGCTGCGCATGGCTCGTCATGTACATCGTGAGACTGGAGAGAAGAATCTTTGTCTGGCGGGCGGCGTAGCATTGAACTGCGTCGGCAACGGTCGCATCTTGCGCGAAGCGCCTTTTGAAAATGTCTGGATTCAACCTGCGGCTGGCGACGCGGGCGGAAGCTTGGGCGCGTGCCTGTCGGTCTGGTATCAATACTTGAACAACCCGCGCGATCTTTCAGAGATTACAAGCGATCACGCAGACGCGATGCGTGGCGCGTATCTTGGCCCATCATTTTCAAATGAAGAGGTTCAGGCTTTTCTTGACACAACGGGAGCGAAGTACACGCGCGTCAATCATGCGGAGTTGGCCCAAGTGGTCGCGCGACATCTAGCGGAAGAACGTGTGGTCGGATGGTTTCAGGGTCGCATGGAATTTGGCCCGCGCGCTCTCGGAGCGAGAAGTATCTTGGGAGACCCACGCTCACCACGCATGCAGTCGCAGATGAATCTCAAAATAAAATACCGCGAATCGTTCCGGCCATTCGCGCCGTCGGTTTTGCGCGAGCGCGTCTCAGACTATTTTGAGATGGACGCGGATTCGCCTTACATGCTTCTGGTCGCGCCCGTGCGTGAGCATCTGCGGATCGAGATGACTGAAGAGCAGCAAAAACTTTTCGGCATTGAGCGATTGAATGTGCCGCGCTCGACCATCCCTGCAATCACGCACGTTGATTATTCCGCGCGCATACAGACTGTACGGCGCGAAGACAACGCAATCTACTACGATTTGATCGCAGAGTTCGAGCGTCTGACGGGCTGCGCCGTTCTTGTCAATACCTCTTTCAACGTTCGCGGCGAACCCATAGTCTGCACGCCCGAACAGGCTTACACCTGCTTCATGCGAACAGAGATGGATTGTCTGGTGATGGGCGACTTTCTGTTGGACAAGCGCGACATAGGCGAGGCGCTCTTCACGGACGACGCAGCCGCATGGCAGGAGGAGTTTCAGCTTGATTGAGCCGCTGCAAACATTGGACGACGAGCGCGCGAGTGAAGTTACGAACGCGCAGGCGCGCAAAACTGCGCTGCTCGTAGCCTTCGTGCTCTTGCTAGTAGCAGCATGGAATTATTATCGCGGTCGCATGATGGTAGTCGCAGTGCTTGGCGGCATAGGACTTCTTCTGCTCATCACAGGTCTGCTCATCCCGCCGCTCGCCCGACGCTTTCACTCAGCATGGATGCGATTGGCCGCCGCGCTAGGCTACGCGAACAGCCGCGTGCTGCTGGGCTTGATGTTCTACTTCGTCTTCACGCCTTATAATCTGGTAGCACGAATGTTCGGGCGCGACCCGCTGAAACGACGCGGTGATAGACAAAAGAGCTACTGGGTTAAGCGTAAGGTGACGAGACAGACGCGCGAGCAGTTCGAGCGGCTATTTTGAGAAGAGGAATTTTTTAAGAGATTTTTTGCGGGGAAATTTTAGATGGGCAAACTCAGACTCGCCAGCGAAATCTGGCTCTTCCTGTCACAGAACAAAAAATACTGGCTCCTGCCAATCATCATCGTCCTGGTGTTGATGAGCGCGCTCCTCATCTTCGCGCAATCTTCCGCACTCGCGCCATTCATTTATACGCTATTCTAAGTGATAAGTAGAGAGAAGAAGCTGATAACTGATAGCTATAAGCTATTACGGTTTGCAATTGAGCGCGACCTAGTCAGTACCGCCTGCGGTAGCGGGCGGGTTATGGATGCGCTAATTACCCGCCCGCTACCGCAGGCGGTACTGACCACGCGGCTGTGGCGCAGTGGTCGCATCCAATTGCACACCGCTATAATAGCTATTAGCTTTCAACCTTTGACTCCAGACTCTCTTATCACTTCGGCTCAAAGAATTGTCGCACTACGTCAACAACGTAATGAAGTTGCTCGTCGGTCAATTCAGGATAGATGGGAAGCGCTAGAGTTTCGCGCGCGGCGCGCTCCGCTTCTGGAAAGTCGCCTTCCTTGTATCCTAAATATTGGAAACACTTTTGGAGGTGTAGCGGCACAGGATAGTAAACCTCAGTGCCTACGCCGTTCTCTCTGAGATGATTGATGAGCGCGTCGCGGCTTGCGCCTACGCGAATGACGAAGAGGTGGAAGATGTGGCGCGCGTCTTCGCGGACAAAAGGTAATCCTACTTTATCTGTTAATCCTATTTGCGCGAAAAGCTCTATGTAGCGGCGTGCGTGGCGCGCGCGCTGGTTAGACCATTCGTCAAGGTGTGGAAGCTTCGCGCGTAGCACGACCGCTTGCAGCGCATCCAGACGACTGTTGATTCCGACTTCTGTGTGATGATATTTCGTCACGCCGCCGTGAACGTGAAGTATGCGAAGCCTTTCGGCGAGCCTGTCATCATTCGTAGTGAGCATACCGCCGTCGCCAGCGCCGCCCAAATTTTTCGACGGATAGAAACTGAAGCATCCGATTGCGCCCATAGAACCTGCGCGCCTTCCTTTATCTCCCGCGCCGATTGCCTGCGCCGCGTCTTCAACGACCGCAATCGAATGGCGCGCAGCCACTTCAAGAATCTCGTCCATCTCGGCGCACTGGCCGTAGATGTGAACGGGCATGATTGCGCGCGTGCGCTCTGTTATGGCGGCTTCTATAGAAGCTGGATTTATGTTGTAGGTTCGCGGGTCAATGTCAACGAAGATGGGACGCGCGCCCAATCGCGTTACAGAGCTTGCTGTTGCAAAGAAGGTGTGCGGCGTTGTGATTACTTCATCGCCCGCTTTCACGTCGAGCGCCATCATCGCAAGAAGAAGCGCATCAGAGCCTGACGCGCAAGCAATCGCATGTCGCGTCTGCGAATAGCGTGCGACCTCTTCCTCAAGCGCTTCGACTTCCGCGCCGAGCACGAAAGCCTGAGACTCGAAAACTCTATCAACAGATTCGCGCACGCGATCACGAATTGCGCTGTACTGCGCGCGAAGGTCTAATAGCGGAACACTCATTTTCGTCTTTACACTTGAATCGGACATATCATTCGATTACGGAATGCGGATTTCGGATTGCGGATTTAAGAGATGGATTAAAAGCTGGAGTTTTAAATTTCAAATCTGAAATCTCAAATTTGAAATTTCAAATTCCAGCTTTTCAATCCGCAATCCGAAATCCGCATTCCGCAATTGGTACGTCCGCATTCCGCATTCCTAAAGTTCGACCAACTGTCCGCCCTTCTTTATTGATTCCTGTGCGGCTTCCAGCAGGCGAACGACGCGAAGGCCAGCGTGGCCGTCCGCCAACGGTCTGCGCCTGGTTGTAATCGCATCAAGAAATTCCTGGCAGATGTGATGAAGCGCTTCTGTCTGGTCTAGCTTTGGAACCCAAACGTCGCCTGTGCGATAGCTGACGAGCGTCTGGTACACAGCCTCCTTGTCTGCATCGCCGTTCGTGCGCGTCGTCATAACGCCCCGGTCGTAGACGCGAATCTTCTCTGATGGCTCTGTGTCGTCGTAGACGATCATCTTGCGACTTCCGGCCAGAAGCGTGCGGCGGATTTTGACGGGAGCGAGCCAGTTGAAATGGAAGTGCGCGATGAAGTCGTCCGCGAAACGCAGCATTAGATAGGCTATGTTCTCTATGCCGCGCTCTATGTGGCAACTTCCCGTCGCGGTGATAGCTTCCGGCTGCCGCTCTATGATGTAATCCATTATTGATAGATCGTGCGGAGCCAAATCCCATACGACGTTGATGTCGCGCTGGAAGAGTCCCAGGTTGATGCGAACGGAATCGAAATAGAGAAGTTCGCCGAGTTCGCCGCTTGAAACTATCTCCTTAATCTTGCGTACAGCGCCCGTGTAGATGAATGTATGATCAACCATTAGAACGAGCTTGCTGGTTTCGGCCATCTCAATCAACTCTTCGGCCTCGCGCGAGCTTGCGGTGATAGGTTTTTCGACTAAAACATGCTTGCCAGCCGCCATGGCTTCGCGCGCGAACGTGTAATGCGTTGCGACGGGCGTTGCGATGACGACCGCATCAAGGTTCGGGTCTGCCAGCATCTGGCGATAATCGCGCGTGGTGCGCGCAGCAGGGTATCGTCGCCCCATAGCGTTCAGGCGCTTAGCGTCCAGATCGCAAATCCACAGAAGCTGCGCCGCTTCGTTCTCTACAAAGTTGCGCAGCAGGTTCGGCCCCCAGTAGCCGCAGCCTATCACGCCAACTCTTATTTGATTCGTTCCTATCATCCGTTAGTCTGGGGATTTTCGATTTTAGATTTGCGATTTGCGATTTAAAAAGCGCTCCGCATCTTCCAATCGAAAATCTAAAATCCAAAATCTAAAATTAAAAAGACGAAGCGCCTCGCGCCGAAGGCTACTCTCTGGCGCGAGGCGCTAATGGGTTAGGGCGCGCCGCTCGTCAACTCGTCCTGCTCTCTCCTGCCGAAGCCGCCTCCACATCAGGCTCGTCGTCCGAGTTGTAATAGCTCGAATAGTAGCCAGCGTAGTAATAGTAGTCGGTTGATTCCAGTTTCACGTTGTTCAATACGACGCCGAAGATGTGCGCGCCCACGTCCAACAATTGCTGCTTGGCGCGACGAATGACAGCGCGCGAACTCTTGCCGCCGTGAACGACGAGTATCACTCCGTCAACCAGAGTCGAGAGTATAGAAGCATCCGTGAACGAGATGGCGGGCGGCGAGTCAATGATAACGTGCGTGAATCGCTCGCTGAGTTCGCTCAGAAGTTTTCGCATCTCGTCTGAGCCAAGCAACTCTGCGGGGTTCGGCGGCACAGGCCCGCTCGTCATCAATTTCAGGTTCGGCAGCTTGTCGTAACTTCGTATAAGCTCGTCCAGGCCAGCCTCGCCGGAAAGATAGTTGGTGACGCCGCGCGCGTTCGGAATGTTGAACTGCGCATGCAGACGAGGGCGGCGCAGGTCGCAGTCAACTATGAGAACATCTGCGCCCGTCTGCGCCATCATGACAGCAGTGTTCACAGCCGTAGTGGTCTTACCTTCGGACGGTTGGCTGGAAGTGACTAGAATGGTCTTGGGCGGTTGGCCTGCGGAAGAAAGCAGTATGGAGGTGCGCAGGTGGCGATAGGCTTCGGCTATGGACGAGCGCGCGTCTGCAACAAGCGCAAGCGCGGTAGATTCACCATGCTCTGCCTGCGCGCCGCCCTTTAAGCGCAGGCGCTGCTCGCTGCGCGTTGACGGAATGAGCGCAAGCGCTGGCAAGTGCAGGTAGCGATCAACGTCTTCGACAGACTTGAGCGTGTCATCCAGATAGTCTAGCAAGAATGCGAGGCCGATGCCTGCGCCTAAAGAGAGCAGGAACGCGATTAAAATGTTGCGCAGGCGCGGCGGGCCGACGGGCGCGCGCGGCTCGCGGCTATACTGCGAGACGCTCACGTTGTTGGTCTGCATCCTGCCGGTCTGTTCGTTCTCAAGCTCGCGCTGGCGCTGCAAGAGAGTGGTCAGGTATTGCCTGTTGGTCTCAATCTCCTGCTCTATCATCGTCAGTTGAATCTGATCCTGAGTCTGCTGGGAGAATTCGCTGTGCTGCTGGTTGTATGACGCGCGCAGGCTGTTCTCTGTGGTTACTGCTGCGTCATACTTGGACTTCATCGTTGCCAGAACTTCGCCCGGAGCTTTCGTCAGCGCCTCTTCAATCGTCTTGATCTGCTCGTCCACCCTTTTAACTTCAGGCCACTCGACCGTGTAGATGACCAGCAACTCTGATCTCTTCTGCTTCAATTGATCTAGCTTTTCACGCAACTGCTGAATTCGCTTGCTGTCGGCCACATCAGGCACGGCCATAGGATTTGATTGATGCGCCGCAGCCTCATAGAGCGACTGAAGATTCTTGCGGTTGTTTTCAGCCTCAAGCAACTGCTTGCTCAATTGCGCCAGACGGTCGGCTGCAAGATCAGCGCCCGGAGATTTCGACGGCGGCAGGTTTTTCAGCTTGATATAGTTGACACGCTCTTCGTCCTGTCGTCGGATTTCCAGTTGCAGTTCTGCGATCTTCTGCGCCAAAAGTTCCGTCGCTTTGGCCGTCCCTTGCGTCTCGCGCTCGAAATTGTTGTAAGCGAAAGTGTCTGCGAAAGTGTTGACAATCTTCTGCGCGAGCACAGGGTCGGAGTGCGTGAACTTGAGCATGACTAGGTTCGTCGTCATGACAGGCTCGACCGTCAGGTTGCCGGCGAGCGCGTCTTCGTAAGGCTCAAGCCGCGTCAACTGTTCCGGCGTTAGCTGCTGCTCTGTGACGCGCTCAGGGCTTATAACGGGAAGGTTCGTGCGCGTGGCGGGCGAAGCATTGGTCGTCCTTTCCGACGAGAAGATTCTGCGCAGCGCCGTGAACAAGCCGTGCTGCGACTGGTTGCCCAGAAACGCAGAATTGTTCTGAAGGTCTAGTGTTAGAGCGACCTGACGTGCAAGCTGCTGGCTCTCCAGCAACTTTATCTGAGTGTTCCAGTATTGCGCGTCATCTCCGCCGCCTGTGTTGATGACGACGTTGTTTCCAGCCTTGAGTATGCTGTCATGCTTCGGCTCAATCTGTATGGTAGCCTCTGCCTGATAGATAGGAGGCAGGCGGTACATCTGTATAGCCACAAGGCTAGTGACGACAAGCATGAGCGTCAGTATGAGCCACTTGCGCTTGAGCACAACGTTGAGGTAGTCGCGCAGGTGTGTTGACTCTGCCGCAGCGCCGTACCCATACGACTTAGAATGAGGGAGACTGCTAAGCGGCCTGTCAAGACCACGCTCTTGCGGGAGGGGAAGCAAACGATTATCTTGAGACACCATAATTCAAGCCTTACATCTTAAAAAATTCTTGGCGGCGAGCGCACCGTAGAAGCTTAATAATAGCAGAGAAGCGCGCAGTGGCAAGTGTAGCAGATGTATGAAGAAGAGGACAGGTTGCACTCGGAGCAGTGACGAAAGCCGAAAGTTCCAGATAAAGCCAGAAGCTTTGATTTTTAATTTATAAGTGATGTTACGCGAAATGATGTTTGAGAAACAGCGGCAACAAGTCTGCGCTAGCAGACGGTTAGAGTAAAGCCCCTGACGAAGCCCGCAAGGGCGTAGTCTGGGGTAAGGGATGAGAAAGCGGTCGGAGTCTGCGATAGCAGACGGCAGAGAGGAGACAGAAGAATATTTATAGAACGAGAAAACATCTGCCGTCTGCTATCGCAGACTCCGTTGATATATTCGATTGCTTACCCCAGACTCAGCTATCGCTTCGTCAGGGGCTTTACTCTGTCCGTCTGCTGTCGCAGACTGAGTTGCAGCGCTTAGAACACTGACTGCCGCGTAACATCGGTTATAATTCACGCCTGCAAGGCTTGTACTATCTTTCTTCACTTCTGCTTCAACCGAATTACTTAAGCCGCGCTGTACTGGCCCGGTCATTCCGAGCGTATGAAACTCGCCAGCGCCTCGCACCACTCCGGCATGGGCTTGAGTCCTATAGCTTCGGACAGAATGCATCGCAGGCGAGAATTTCGCGGTCGCGGCGCAGGGCGTTGCAGAGAATCCATCTTTACGTCCTCTATGATTGAAGGATCGCGCCCGGCTATTATTAATGACTCGCGCGCGAACTCTGCGAAGCTAGCGCCATGGCCGCCGTTTACTATGTGATAGAGTCCGGGCAGATCAATCAGCGCAAGCTCGCGCAGGCGCGCGGCCAAATCCACAGAGTAAGTCGGAGTGCCGTAAGAGTCCGCAATGGACTTCAAAGGCTTGCCGCTCCTCGCATACTCTACGACACGACTAAGGAAATTCTTACCGCCGTGCCCAAAGACCCAGCCAGTGCGCACGACTATGGTGCGCGCAGATGTGGCGTAAGCGCGCCGCTCGCCTTCCAGCTTCGAGGCAGCGTAAACGCTCTGCGGATTGGGATCGTCACGCTGTGTGTAGAAACCTTCTTTCGAGCCATCGAAAACATAGTCGGTTGAGATGGTGACAAACCCTGCCTTCATTCGACGACTGTGACTTGCCAGAAGCTCAGGCCCGCGCGCGTTCACACGAAAGGCGCGCTCATGATCGAACTCGCAACCGTCAACGTCAGTCCACGCCGCGCAGTTGATGACTATTTCAGGCCGGGCGTTATCGAAAGCGTTTCCAACCTGCAATTCGTCCGCGATGTCCAGACTCTTATGATCGTAAGCGAAGACTTCATCGCCCAGCGCGCTGCAATGCTCGATTGCAGCGCGACCTACCATGCCGCCAGCACCCGCTACTAAAACTCTCATAAAAGAAGTCTGGAGACAGATTGATTTTGGATTTTAGATTGCCGATTTTGGATTGGAGTAAGCTTGAGCAGTTGAATCTCAAGTAGAGAGCCACTCAACCACTTAATCCAAAATCCAAAATCTAAAATCAAATTGTTCCGTACTGGCGTGCGTAGTATTCGCGGTACGCTCCACTGCGCGCGCTCTCAACCCACTCTGCATTCTCGGCGTACCAGCGAATGGTCTTCTCAATGCCGCTCTCCCAAGTCTCACGTGGACGCCAGCCGAGTTCCGTCTCGATCTTCGTTGGATCAATAGCGTAGCGGCGGTCGTGTCCTAACCTATCCTTAACGAACTTGATGAGCGATGGTGGCTTCCCAAGAATTTTTAAGACCGATTGAGCAACGTCAATATTGCGCCGCTCGTTGCGCGCTCCTATGTTGTAAGTCTCGCCCGTGCGCCCGCGCTCCATCACCTGAAGAATTGCGCGGCAATGGTCGTCAACGTAAATCCAGTCGCGCACATTCCGCCCATCGCCGTAAACCGGAATCGCTTCATCTCTCATAGCGTTGGCGAGCATGAGCGGAAGAAATTTTTCGGGAAACTGGCGCGGGCCGTAGTTATTGCCGCAGCGCGTAATCACTGTATTCAATCCGAAAGTGTGATGCGCTGCGCGCACCAAATGTTCGGCTGCCGCTTTGGACGCAGCGTAAGGGCTGTTCGGCGCAAACGGCGAGCTTTCATCGAAGAAAGCCTCTTCGTCTTCGGGCAGGCTGCCTGTGACCTCGTCCGTAGAGATGTGCACGAAACGATGTACGCCGCGCTCGCGCGCAGCGTCTAGAAGCACCTGAGTGCCCAAAACGTTCGTTCTTAAAAACTCGTGCGCGGAGGCTATGCTGCGGTCAACGTGAGATTCAGCCGCAAAATTAATTATGGCGTCCGTCTCGGCCTCCAGTGCAGCAAGAACGGCATCTGGGTCAGTGATGTCGCCGCGCCAAAAACGGTGACGGCTTTCGTCAATACCAGAAAGATTATCCAGGTTTCCGGCATACGTCAGGGCATCGAAATTTACAATACGGCAGTCAGAGAACTCTTCAAGCGCTAGACGGATGAAGGCCGAGCCTATAAAGCCCGCGCCGCCGGTAACAAACAGATTTCGCATAAATTCTTAAGCGGCTATAGTGAGCTGGTGCGGCCTGGTTCTATTTTCTGATAAGCCCGATTCGCTACCGCTCTTGGCCTAACTAACCGAGAGAGCTAAAGCGCAAGCAAAAAAAATTCTGGCGGAAATTTCGGTTGCACGCAGCGCGCGCGTTGCCTGTTTTATGAGCGGCTGAGTATAGGTTTCCGAATTAAAAGTTGTCAAGAAACCCTAGAGAAAAAGGTCTGGATTGAAATTTAACAAGAGATTCACATGAAATGGGGTTGACATCCTGCTTGATTTAGCATAAAAACATCGCCTGCTTTCGCGATGAAGGAGTAATACACCTCGGATTGGCACCCCTCGCGCAAGTCGCTATCCAAAAGGTTTTGACATCAAATTCGACGTTCTGATAAGCACAAATTGTGGCAGGCGTCGCACCCTAAACAATAACCACACCATTTAAGGAGATAGGCACATGAACAAGACCCGTTTCACCCTTAGAATCCTTACGCTCTTCGCTTTCACCTTGACCATCAGCATAGTGGCGAATGCCCAGGCCACGCGCACATGGGTTTCAGGCGTTGGCGATGACGTTAACCCTTGTAGCAGAACCGCCCCCTGCAAGACCTTTGCCGGAGCGATTTCAAAGACCGCCGATGGCGGCGAGATTGATTGCATTGATCCAGGTGGGTTCGGTACCGTGACGATTACTAAATCAATCACCATTGATGGCGGCGGAACCTTCGGCTCTATTCTGGCTGCGGGCAACAACGGCGTTAACGTCAACGACTCCGGCTCGGGCGCTCCGAACTCGAAGGTTGTCAGACTGCGCAACCTTTCTATCAACGGGGCCGGGACCGGCGTCAACGGCATTAACGGCACCTCCTTCAAGAAGCTGTATGTGGAAAACTGCGTGATCGCAGGGTTCGATAACAGCACCAGCAGCCGCGCAATCAAGGTCGCTTTAACTGTATCGAACAGCCAGCAGGTCTTTGTCACAGACACCAACGTATCGCCCGGCGGCGCCGTGACCGTTCAGGGTTCAGGCATTGACATAACTAATTCGGGTGGGCTGGTCTCGTTCCTGCTTGACAACGTCCGCGTCGAAGGTTTCCAGGGTGACGGCATCATCCTTCAGGCGAACGCCAACGGCGCAATCCGCAACACGGCCGTTGCATTGAACTCAGGCATCGGTGTGAAGGTCACCGCGGGCAGTTCGAATGTGGAACTCGAGAGCTGCGAGATTCAGCAGAACAGCACGGGCGTATCACCCGCAAACGGCGGGACGGTAGTCTTCTCGAACACGAGCGTCTTCGGCAACAACACTGGCGTCGCCAGCGTGGCTGGCGCAATCCTGACCTCGCACGGCAACAACCAGTTCACCTTAAATGGTGGGGGCGTGACACCGGGCAGCATCGGGCAGCAGTAAGCATTGGGATAGAGACTCTGTTTGCTTCGTCCGCCCTTCTACAGAGAGAAGGGCGGACAAAGAGGAAGGTTTTATTCTTTCCAACCGGCACATGACCTATCCGGCCAGAGCTATTAATGAAGTGATAGCCTCTGATTAGCTCGGAACAGAATACAGGCCGCACGGCTGAAAAATTTAAAGCCTATCCCGGAGTCTTCACGGCTTAATCTTTTAATGGGCAGCCTCCGTCGTTAGCTAAACACAAAGAGACTGTCATCCCTTAAGTTTCATCTCAGAAGGAGGGCCACCCATGTTTACTGAAAGGCTAGCGTTACGCCGGAGAAGCCGCTTAACGCGCCTAGTAATAATCCTATCAGTGTTAGCCTTAGGGGCTAACCTGGTCTACACAGCTTCATCTAAATCCATCAGCCGACACAAGGCGGCTCAGACCGAGACCGCGAGTAGGGCGGTCGGCGGTAAGCAGGCTCGCCTGCCGAAGTTAAGTGAAGCTCTATCACCTCTGAAAACGGCGCTCCCGGCGCTCATGCCGCAGGCGAATCCGACCCCTACGCCTGAGGCCATAGCAACTTATGCGAGCGATTGTACGACGCCGAAGACGTCTTTCGTCTTGAACGAGGTCGTATGCGCCAAAGCGACCGGCATCGACCTGCAAACCTTTCCTCGCAGCGTGACCTGGAACAACACTGGCGGCCTCGTCGTTTCGCGGACCGATCTGACGGGCAATACCATCTCGTTCCAGATCCCGAACGATGCAACCTACGCTATCGATAATCAAACCGGCGATAACCGCGGCATCTGGCAGGTGAAGCTGGTTCCGGTTGGCCGCTCGGTGGTGAGGGCGAACGCCTTCTTCACCGTAAGCGATCCGACCAGCAAGGCTGCTGACCTGGTCGTCTATAACGTCGTCAACGATCCGATAGGCGACGTGCCGGACGGGGCGAACATCACGGTCTCGCTTACCACGACCAACAACGGCCCGGACGCCGTGCCCGACGTTCAGTTGACTGAGCTGGTTCCATCGAACGCGACCTTCGTGTCCGCGTCTCAGGATTCCGGCCCGACCTTCAACTGTGCGCCTCCCGCCGCAGGCGCGTCTGTCTGTACGATCTCGAGCTTCGCCTCGGGCGCACAGGCTACATTCACCTTCATCTATAACGTGAACAGCGGCGTGCCCAAAGGCACTGTCATCGCCTCCACGGCGGCGATAGGGCAGATAACCTCGCCCACAAGCGTTGTCAGCGAACTGAACTCCAGGGACAACCAGTGGACCGCGAGAGCTGCCACATCCGTGAACACCAATACGCCTACGGGCTGCGTGCTGGCCTGCCCGGAGAATATGATCGTCACGGCCACAAGCCAGTCGGGAGCGGTCGTTAACTACGGCTCGGCTGAGCCCAGCGGGACGTGCGGGACGATTTCAGGAGACGCAAGTCATCCTTCAGGCTCGACCTTCCCCGTAGGGACGACCACTGTCAACCTTACGTCTAGCCAGGGCGGAGGTGGCTGTAGCTTTACGGTGACGGTAGTCGAAGTGGCTGCCCCGACCATCACCTGTCAGGCCGACCAGACGGCGCAGGCGACGGGCAGTCAGTTAGAAGTTCCCGTCAGTCTCAACACGCCTTCGACCAGCGGCAACGGTGTGATATTAGACCACTCCTCCCGGAGCGATAACCGGCCTTTGACCGACCCGTATCCGGTCGGCACGACGATAATCACTTGGGTGGCTACGGAAACGTTCCAGGGGACTGACCCCCAGACGAACGATCCAATCGTTATCGAAGGTCGCGCCGTCTCCTGTACGCAAAAGATAATCGTGACATCAACTGGTGCTCCGACCATCTCTTGCCCGACTGATCGGACGTTTAATGCTGCGAGCTGCGATACAGTGCTTACTGCTGCTCAAATCGGCACGCCGACCTACAGCGGCAGCAACGCGACGTTGACGAGCAGGCGAAGCGATGACCTTGCGTTGACTGACCCGTTCCCGGGTGGTCAAACGCGTATCACCTGGACGGTGACCGATGACGTTGATCGTGTCGCATCCTGCGTGCAGACGATAACTATTACATCTACCGGCGGCGGCGATACTACGCCACCAACGCTCGATGTACCGCCGGATGTGACTGTCACTACTGGCGGATGCTCGGCGCTTCTTGACGACGAGCTTGGAGTAGCAACCGCTGATGACAACTGCTCATCTTCGGTCTCAATCACACGCACAGGTATTCCTTTGAATCAGCTTGGACAGCCAACCTTTGTCTTCCCCGTCGGTGTGACCACTATCACCTACACGGCGACGGATGGGGCTGGCAATTCAACGGTCAAGACTCAGAAGATAACTGTGAAAGAGCTTACGCCGCCGACCATCTCGGCTCCGGCTGACGTGGTGCTCTATACAGGCGCAGGCGCAACGTCGTGCGGCCTTAACATCGCCAACCTTGACGCGTCTCTTGGCACGGCAACGACAAGCGATAATTGCCCCGGAACAGTCACAGTCGCACGCAGCAATGTTCCTGCCGGAAATAACTTCCCGGTCGGAGATACTATCGTCACCTATACGGCGACTGATATTTCTGGCAATACGGCATCAGCCAACCAGAAGGTGACGGTGCGTGATAACACAGTGCCGACGATTAGTGCTCCGGCAGACGTGACACTATACACAGGCTCAGGTGCTACAACGTGCGATGTGACCGTCAGCAATTTGGACGCAACGCTTGGCACGGCGACGGCTAATGACAATTGTCCGGGTGTCACAGTGGCACGTGGCGGTGGCAACGTCTTCCCGCTAGGGGATACTAATGTCATCTACACGGCGACCGATGCATACGGCAATACAGCCACAGCTACACAGAAGGTAACGGTGGTTGACAATACGCCGCCGGTGGTAACGCCGCCAGCTAACATAACCGTGCACCTGCCGTTGAATTCGACGGCAACGAGCATGGTCGTTAACTACCCGAATCCGGCGACAGCCACAGACAACTGTGCTGGGACGATCACCTTCAACTATAATCCGGCGTCAGGCTCGACCTTCTCGGTCGGCACGACTACGGTGACAGTGACGGCGACCGACGCGCACAACAACAATGCTCAGACCACGTTTACCGTGACGGTGCTCTACAACTTCACGGGCTTCTTCTCGCCAGTTATCAATCCGCCGACATTCAATGTCGTCAATGCTGGCAGGGCGATTCCCGTTAAGTTCAGCCTGAGTGGAAACAAGGGGCTGAATATCTTCGCCGCGAATAGCCCGCAATCAGGTGTTATTCCGTGCGATGCTTCTGCTCCGGCCACCAACCTGACAGATACTGTTACGGCTGGCAGTAGTAGCCTTAGCTACGACGCCAGCACAGACCAGTACATCTACGTCTGGAAGACTGATAGTTCGTGGGCTGGGACTTGTCGTCAGCTAGTTGTCACACTAAATGACGGCAGCGTTCACGTTGCGAACTTCAAGTTCAGGTAAGCGCCGGGTCATTCCGTTTGGGGAGCGATGCCTGAACCGCTTCGCTCCCCAAGCGCAACAAGCTGTAATCTCTAAAACGTTCATCAAAGCATTCCGATGAACACTTATCGCCCCTGTTGGTCGCAGCCCGATTTTTTAAGTGGCGGCCAGCAGGGGCACTTTTCATTGAGCGCTCATGCTATGGAATTCTTCAGGCTCTGTTTACATTTCACGCAAAGAGTTGAGTGTATGCACATAGATATTTTGTTCATAAGTGAAATTGACCTGCTACCCAACATACGCCTCACTTGACGCAGTTGCTCTAGTATAGTTAGACTGATGCCTCACTTTAAGACTGAATAAATATAATCTTTTAAGCAGCTTATAGAACTTAAACCGGATTACGATAGTCGTTTCGATAGAGGTGCCCAAGGGTTAGCTCGATGATAACGAACGAAAATATGAGTGTGCTGGAACCAGTTGCTACGGAACAGATCACTTCAACTACAAAACCGGAGCCGTCACCTCATAACCACCAATCCCCGCCGGATGAGCCTCTAGTTATCATTGAGCCGAGCAGGTCTTGGGTGGCAATCAATATTCGCGATCTGTGGGTGTACCGTGAATTGCTCTACTTCCTGACATGGCGGGACATCAAGGTACGTTACAAACAGACCGTCCTGGGGGCAGCGTGGGCTATTATCCAGCCGCTGTTCGCAATGATTATCTTCACGCTCTTTTTCGGCAAGCTGGCCGGGATAGCTTCTGACAATATTCCCTATCCGATCTTCGCCTACTCAGGTCTATTGCCTTGGACATTCCTCTCTGCTGCCATTAACAACAGCAGCAATAGCTTGATTGGAACAGATTCAAGACTTATCACAAAGGTCTATTTCCCACGAATGATTATTCCATGCGCGGCTGTAAGCGCAGGGCTGATAGATTTGGCAATCGCCTCCCTGATTCTCTTTGGTATGCTGGCCTATTATCATATAGCTATTACGGCAAGTCTTCTCCTGTTGCCCTTCATAATTGTGTTGCTGACGCTGCTCGCAATCGGGATTGGAATGTGGACATCTGCTCTGAACGTTAAGTACAGGGATGTGCGTTATGCGCTGCCGTTCTTTATTCAGTTGTGGATGTTCTCTTCCCCTATCATCTATCCATCCAGCTTGATACCGCAGAAGTGGCGATGGCTTTACAATCTAAATCCGCTGGTGGGGATCGTTGAAGCGTTCCGCGATTCATTCTTCGGCAAGGAAATCAACTGGTCTGCGCTCGCCATCTCAACCGTCATTACACTGACTATTCTGATAAGCTCGGCTTATGCCTTTCGGCGATTGGAAAAGAGCTTTGCTGATATTCTTTAGGTGATGCTGTGAAACCAATCATTAAAATCGAAGGCTTAAGCAAGCGATATAAGATAGGTGAGCACGTCGCGCCTTATGGGTCTTTAAGAGAGACGCTGAGCAGAGCAGCGCGCGCCCCGCTTCAGTGGGGACGAAAAAGGAAGGCCACAAGGTTCGTCTGGGCGCTCAAAGATATTGGCTTTGAAGTTCCGCCGGGTCAGATTCTGGGCATCATAGGTCGTAATGGGGCTGGAAAGTCCACGCTCCTTAAGGTGCTCTCGCGCATAACAGAACCCACTGCCGGACGGATTGAGCTTTACGGGCGAACAGGGAGCTTGCTTGAGGTGGGCACGGGCTTTCATCATGAACTGAGCGGTCGGGAGAATATCTATCTCAACGGCGCTATCTTAGGCATGGGGCGACAGGAGATAGAGCGCAAGTTCGATGAGATTGTGGCTTTCGCCGAGATAGAGAAATTTCTGGATACACCTGTCAAGCATTATTCGAGCGGCATGTATATGCGTTTGGCCTTTGCTGTTGCAGCCCACTTGGAGCCGGAGATTCTTCTGGTAGACGAAGTATTGGCCGTCGGCGACGCAGAGTTTCAGAAAAAATGTCTAACTAAAATGGGAGACATAGGCCATCAAGGGAAGACCGTACTGCTGGTCTCGCATAATATGGCGAGCGTTATTAATCTCTGCCAGCGAGCGATTCGATTGAGCAACGGGAAAGTTGTGGCTGATGGTAATCCAGTTGATGTGGTTCAAGGCTACTTAACCGAGACTCGTTCGGCTGACGGTCAGATTCTTTGGAACGATCCGGCAGAAGCGCCGGGAACGGAGATCATTCGCTTGCATTCCGTGCGTATCTTACAGGAAGGAATTGATGGGCCAACCGCCGACGTGGACATCTCAAAAGAAGTGCTTGTCGAGATGAAATACTGGAATCTACAGGAGAACGCGCCTCTCTATTCGGGGATGTGGCTTAGGGATCAAGTGGGCACTATTGTTCTCTCGTCTGCTAATCTGCATTCGATGAGCTTAACGGATGACCCTTGGTTCGGACGACCGCACCCTCTTGGTATGTTTCAATCCGTCTGCCGCATTCCCGGCAACTTCTTAAATGAAGGTCACTACAGTGTTTCAGCTATTCTCGGTAAGGTTCCAGATAAAACGCAGGTGCTGGAAGATCAGGTATTATCATTTCATGTGCACGATACGGGAGAGATGCGAAAGCATTATTATGGCGGATGGGTCGGCGTTGTAAGACCGCGCCTGGCCTGGCATACAGAATATATAGAAGGAGTTGTACCGGAAGCCATTGACGGGGAAGAAAAGCTGGCTTCTGTCAGGGGTTAGAATAGAAAGCTTAGGAGTTACGCAGTTGACAGAAAAGCGCAAGCCTTGTCAGTACCGCCTGCGGTAGCGGGCGGGTATTGTGCGCCGAAGAGACCCGCCCGCTACCGCAGGCGGTACTGACCTGTTCGCTCAACTGCGTAACTCCTATATTCATCGAAAATGTTGCCGCAACGATTTATAAAGTGGCTTCTGGTTCTGTATTTGCAATCAGCCTCGGTGATTTATCAATGCTCAAGCTAAAGACTAGATTCAAAGAGGAAGTTAGAAAACGCCCAAGGGTTTGGTCGCTTCTTTATAATCTGCGCAAGCGGGCTGATGTCTACACTCCTCTTCGAGTCGTTCATGAAGTAGAAGCGAAGAGGCATCAAAGGGCTGGCGACCTTCTGGCAATCAAAGGTGATTTTGAAGAGGCAATCGAACGATACAAACAGGCCATAGCCCTTAAGCCGGAATCGTTTATTTTAATAAGCAGCCATCTTATAGATACTCTGAAGAAACAGGGTAAGAATAATCTTCAGCAGGATGAATTAGTAAGCAGCCTTATACCGGATAGCGCGGAAGTATATTTTAAGATTGGCAAGGCGCTCGCAAAGGAAGGACGTTTTGAAGAGGCTATTAAAAGTTATCAAAGGGCAATCGCTTTGAATCCGGGGCTTCTGGAATCTAATTACTGGATTCTGTGGGAGGTCTATGAAAAGTTTGTAAGGGTTGCTGCACCCGAACTAAATCTGGATTTGGATTTTGAACCCGATCAGGATTTTGCTCTGAGAGGATTCAAACAAGGAGTGTTACCGGAGGCGCAAATCGCTACCTTTCTGCAATCTCTGAAAGAGCTACCGGAAAAACCTATACTTCAAGAGGATGCTCCTACGGGCTATTCCTCGCACACCGGTCTGAAGAAATATGAGAAAGATTTAAATAGCAGTCACACACACCTCTCTCTAGGCGCTGAACAACTAGACCACCTAAACTCTCTCTTACAACTGCTCGCAAAACCAATTGCCAAATGCATTGGGACTCCGTGGCGCGTTGTTAATGTTCGTTGCTTTAAAACACACCCCTGGGCAATTGAAACCGGCCCTAATGAATGGCATACGGATGGTTTTCCGTTGTGTATCTGGAAGTTTTTAATTTACCTATCCGAAGTAGGGGCGGAAAAAGGAACTACAGAGTTGAAACTCAGCGATGGTTCAATAGCATCTATAACAGGGCCATCCGGCACCTGGCTGCTTTTTCGGAATTCTGAAATTTTACACAGAGGCGTTGCTCCTTCTGTTGGCGAGCGTCTTGCGCTGGAGATAACGATTGTCCCGTCATTGATTAATGATACGCGTCCCATATGTCCCGGATTGAATGCCAACTATCCTAAATTGCCCTGGAGCGGGCCATCGGCTGCTCTATATGATTCGATTAATCTTGGCGGTGGCCCTTTGTTCCATTATCCGGGCTGGCTAAATCTGGAGGGAGTGGCAAGCAGCATCAATACTTATCCTTTTGAATTTCATCCAGAATGCGAAATTCCCGTAAGCGCCGATAGCGTAAATACTGTCTATACTTCTCATGCTCTGGAACACTTGGACACGCCGACGGTGCGTAGAATTTTAGCCGAAACCCACAGGGTCTTAAGGGAAAAGGGTAGATTCATCATCAAAATTCCAGACTTTGATAGAACGCTCGACTGCTGGATAAAAAAGGATGACAGTTATTTTACTAACGAGATGTGGTATCTTTCGGAAGTCATCCAAACATGGAAGAATCGTAGCATTACAGACTCTATAGATTATAGGGCTGCATTTATATTCTGCGGATTTTGGAATGATGCCTATGGCGACCATTTCTCAGGACGAATTAACGGGAATGAGGATGCCTATCATGGGCCAGCCGTAGTTGATATTGAATTTCTCAAGAACCTGGCTAACAATTCTACTCCGTCTCAAATTAGCGCTGCGCTGCGCGAGGCTGTGATTTCTCATGAGGAGAGCTATCATTTCAATCATCAGAATGCATGGGGTTCGCGGGAATTGGAAAAGTTACTTGAGGAGTCAGGGTTTCGTGTCAAATCTTTCGATAAAGATTTTATCATTGCTAACTGTGCAGATATTCCAGACATAAATTCTATGAAAGAACAGAGCCTTTATTGCTGGGCTGAGAAGTTATGACGATTCTGTTGGCAGCTATCATATGAATCATTCACACGCGCAACATTACTTTGAACAGGCGGCTCAGATCGCCAAAACGATTGACCATCAAGCGGTCGAAAGAATCGTCGCCGGTCTGGTTGATTTAAGAGCGCGCGGCGGTCGCCTCTTTTTGTTGGGCGTCGGCGGAAGCGCCGCGAACTGTAGTCACGCCGTTAACGACTTTAGGAAAATTGCGGGCATTGAAGCTTACACCCCTGTTGATAACGTTGCAGAATTGACCGCTCGCACCAATGACGAAGGTTGGGAGACTGTTTTCGAGGCCTGGTTGTCAACGAGTCGTGCGAATGAAAGGGACGCCGTGCTGGTATTTTCAGTCGGTGGCGGCGATTCGGCGCGCCGTGTGAGCGTCAATATCGTTAGGGCGCTGGATGAAGCAAAGCGGCGTGGTCTAGCCATCTATGGAATCGTGGGCAGGGATGGAGGATACACTAAGCAAGTGGGTGACGAAGTGATTGTTGTGCCGACCGTTGACCCGGCGCATGTCACTCCACACTCAGAAGCTTTTCAGGCGGTCATATGGCATTGCATCGTAAGCCATCCCAACCTAGTAGCACATGAAATGAAATGGGAGAGCATGGCTGGTTCTGAGGTTTCCGTCCCGCTATGAATCGTGCGGTCTTTCTGGATCGCGACGGTGTCATTAACCGTGCGATTGTGCGAGAGGGGCGACCCTTTCCTCCGCCTTCTCTGGAAGAGTTGGAATTTCTGCCCGGAGTGGCCGAGGCGATTGATGGATTGCGGCGCGCAGGCTTTCGACTTATCATCGTCACAAATCAACCTGATGTAGGAAGCGGAAAACAGCAGCGCGAGATGGTTGAGCGTATGCACGAGCGAATAAGCCTTGAACTGTCGGTTGATGACATCAAAGTCTGCTATCATGTTGAGCAGGATGATTGCCCATGCAGGAAACCAAAGCCCGGAATGCTTCTGGAAGCGGCTGCCGAGTGGTCGCTTTCGCTCGAAAAATCTTTCATGATTGGCGATCGCTGGCGTGACATAGAGGCAGGGCAGGCTGCCGGGTGCAAGACGGTTTTAATTAAGTATGAATATGACGAGCGGCAGGCCGATGGGCCAGACGCTATTGTCAACTCATTGTTTGAAGCGAGCGAGTTGATTCTGTCCGGTAATATTTAACGTGAGTTCTATATTAGCCATGAGGGGATAAGAGAGAATGGATTATCCACTAAATCACACGAAACTACACGAAGAGAACAAGTCGTTTCGTGTAGTTTCGTGTGATTTAGTGGATAGTTTTCTTTCTTTCGTCTTTCTCTCTATTACGTCGAACTCATGTTATTTAGTAACGGGACGAGGGTAAATTATGCCGAACCTCAAAGATTTGAAAGTGAAACTCTTCGCCGATGGTGCAGACCTGGATATGATCTCACGCATGGCCGAGAATCCGCTCATCAAAGGGTTCACGACCAACCCGACCTTGATGCGCAAGGCCGGTGTCAAAGACTATCGCGCCTTTGCGTCAGAAGTTCTCAAAGTAGTCACGGATCGTCCGGTATCCTTCGAGGTCTTCTCGGATGACTTCGAGGAGATGGAACTTCAAGCGCTCGAAATCGCTTCGTGGGGCGAAAGCGTATTCGTCAAGATTCCCGTGACGAATACCAAAGGCGAGTCCAGCAGTCCGCTCATCAAACGTCTCTCGGCTGCGGGTGTGCAGATAAACGTCACAGCGTTGATGACTGCCGAGCAGGTGGAGGAAGTGATTGATAACCTTTCTGATCTTACCAGAAACTTTGTCTCGGTCTTCGCAGGACGCATAGCAGACACTGGCCGCGACCCCATGCCTATCATGCGTCGTGTGGTCGAGCTTTTGAAGGCGTATCCGCAGACGGAACTGATCTGGGCAAGCCCGCGCGAACTGCTCAATCTGTTTCAGGCGGACGCTGTAGGCTGTCACGTCATCACGGCTACGGATGATGTATTGAAAAAACTTGATCTCATAGGCAAAGACCTTGATGCCTTCTCGCTTGAAACCGTTCACATGTTCTGGAACGACGCGGAGAAAGCAGGCTACACGATTGAGATTTCCCAGCCCGCGTCTGTCGGAAACACTCTCGTACATGGCCGCACAGCCAAATAAGTCCAAAATATTTCTGACTCAAAATTTTTTTTAGGGAGAAACAAAAACGAGGTGAGTAAAGTTCTGGTTACAGGTGGGGCGGGCTATGTCGGTTGCGTTCTCGTCCCGAAACTTTTAGAGGCTGGGCATGAAGTTGTTGTTTATGACCTGATGCTCTTTGGCGCGGACGGACTGCCCGAGCATGAACATTTGCGCGTGGTCAAGGGAGACATCAGAGACACAGAGCATTTCTCGAAAGAGTTGGAAGGCGTTGATGAAGTGATTCACCTTGCCTGTATCTCCAACGACACGCGGTTTGAACTTGACCCGGAACTGGGCAAGTCAATCAACTATGATTGCTTCGAGCCTATGGTTGCTGCTGCAAAGGCCGCAGAAGTAGAGCGATTCATCTACGCTTCGACAAGTTCGGTTTACGGTGTGAGCGATGCTCCTGAAGTTACGGAAGAGCATCCGTTAGTGCCTTTGACCGATTACAACAAGTTCAAGGGGATGTGCGAACCTCTTCTTCTGAAATATCAATCGCCCGATTTCACGACCGTCATCATTCGACCCGCGACCGTTTGCGGATATTCCCCTAGAATGCGATTTGATCTGACGGTTAACATACTGACCAACCATGCTGTCAATCGTGGAAAGATTACTGTCTTCGGCGGAACGCAGCAGCGCCCGAACATTCATGTGGACGACATTGCGGAACTCTACGTGAAGCTGCTTGAACTTCCCCGTGAGATGATAGCGGGCGAGACCTTCAACGCTGGCTACCAGAACCACACGGTCTCGGAACTGGCCGAGATGGTGAAGAAGGTGGTGGAAGAAGAGATGCCGGAACGAGCGCCGATTACGATTGAGACTACATCTTCGGACGACCTGCGCTCGTATCACGTCTCTTCCAAAAAAATTGCGGAGAAGCTCGGCTATATGCCGAAGCGCAGCGTCGAAGATGCTGTGCGCGATCTGTGCCGAGCTTTCAAGGCAGGGAAGCTTCCAGATAGCTTGGAAGATGATCGTTACATCAACGTGAGATACTTGAAAAGAGGCGGAATCGGGTGAGCAGTAATAGATTGTGTGTTGTCACAGGCGCTGCCGGTTTTATAGGCAGCCACATGGTTGACCTGCTCATCAAGCGGGGCTACCGTGTGCACGCCATTGATAACATGGTGGGCGGACGAATTGAGAACCTTGAGCAGCATCAGGGCAATCCGAACCTTCTGTTCAAGATACAGGATTTGAGAGCCACAGCCCCGGACGATACGCTCTTTACGGATGCAGAGTACGTCTTTCATTTCGCGGGCATAGGCGACATCGTTCCGTCAATAGAGATGCCTACGGAATATCTCTCCGCAAACATCATGGGCACGGTTCACGCTCTGGAAGCGTCGCGCCGTGCCGGAGTGAAAAAGTTTGTCTACGCGGCCTCCTCATCCTGCTACGGAATTGCTACGGAACTTCCGACAACGGAGCGCGCTCCAATCAGTCCTGAATATCCTTACGCACTGAGCAAGTACGCGGGCGAAGAGGCTGTTCTGCACTGGGGTAAAGTTTATCAGTTGCCTGTCGTCTCCATACGCATCTTCAACGCCTACGGGCCGCGCTCGCGCACTACGGGCGCTTACGGCGCAGTCTTCGGAGTCTTTCTAGCGCAAAAGCTTGCGGGCAAGCCTTTCACCATCGTAGGCGACGGCACGCAAACCAGAGACTTCGTTTTTGTGACCGACCTCGCGCGCGCATTTCTTATGGCTGCCGAGTCAGACAGAGCCAATGAGGTTTACAACATAGGCGCGGGCAATCCGCAGTCAGTCAATCGTCTTGTAGAGCTTTTAGGCGGTGATGTCGTCCACGTGCCCAAACGTCCGGGCGAACCAGATTGCACCTGGGCTGACATCACAAAGATTCGCTCCGAATTGGGTTGGGAGCCGCAGGTCTCATTCGAAGAGGGCGTGGGCGAGATGCTGCGCAACATCGCCTACTGGCGCAATGCTCCTGTCTGGGACCCTGCATCCATACAGGATGCTACGAAGACCTGGTTCGCTATGCTATCGGGAAGGAATTAGAAGATGGCAATGAACGAGAACGACTATCGCCGCAAGATAAAGAGCCGCGAAGAACTGCGCGAGATTATAGGAGAGCATCCGCGCCAGAAGTCCGTCATCATGTGTCACGGCACTTTCGATCTCGTGCATCCCGGCCACGTTCGCCACCTGATGTACGCCAAGAGCAAGGCTGACATATTGATTGCCAGCCTGACCTGCGATGCTCATATCAAGAAGGCAAACTTTCGTCCTTTCGTACCTCAGCAGTTGCGCGCAATGAACTTGGCCGCGCTTGAGGCTGTTGATTACGTGATTGTTGACGACAATCCTACGCCTCTGGAAAACATAAGCTTCCTTCAGCCAGATTATTTCGCCAAAGGCTACGAGTATTACGATGGCGGAGTGCATCCGCGCACGCGCGAGGAGATGGACGTTCTTGAATCTTATGGCGGCGAGATAATCTTCACGCCGGGCGATGTCGTCTATTCTTCTTCGAGCATGATAGATGTTGCGCCGCCCAACCTTTCGTCCGAAAAACTGCTGGCGTTGATGGAGTCCGAAGGCGTGACCTTCGATGATTTGCGACGCGCGCTGGAATCTTTTCGCGGCGTTCGTGTGCATGTCGTTGGCGACACCATCGTTGACACTTACGTCTTCTGCTCGCTGACGGGCGGAATAGCCAAGACCCCTACGTTCAGTCTCAAGTACGAGGAGCAGGTTGATTTCGCAGGCGGCGCTGCCGTTGTCTCAAAGCACATGCGCAAGGCTGGAGCGGAAGTGAAATTCTCTACCGTCTTGGGCGACGACGCGCTCAAGGATTTTGTGCTCGAAGACCTGGCGGCGCAGGGCATACAGTGCGAGCCTATCGTAGACCACACACGACCCACCACGCAGAAGAGCGTCTTCATAGCGGGCGGCTACCGCATGCTCAAGGTGGATAAGCTGGACAATCATCCTATCTCCGATAAAATTCTCGCGGAGCTTAAAGAATCTATTGCGGACGATAAGGTTGATGTCGTCATCTTCTCTGATTTTCGTCACGGCATATTCAACCGCGAGACCATTCCTGAACTGACGGCAAGCCTGCCTGCGAATGTTATCAAGGTTGCGGATAGTCAGGTGGCGAGTCGCTGGGGAAACATTCTGGATTTTCAGGGATTCGATTTAATCACGCCGAACGAGAAGGAGGCGCGCTTCGCTCTTGGCGATCAGGATTCGACGGTTCGTCCTATGGCTATGGAGCTTTACAAGCGCGCAGACTGCAAGACGCTCATATTGAAACTCGGCGACAAAGGCATCATCACTTACCGCGCGCCCGACCCGGAAGTTCGTTCATTCTTCACCGTTGATAGCTTCGTGGATCATCTGGTTGATGCTGTTGGCGCTGGCGATGCTCTGCTCTCTTACGCGACGCTAGCGATTGCGACCACGCAGTCCTCCGTCATAGCTTCCATCTTAGGCTCAATCGCCGCCGCCCTAGCCTGCGAGCACGAAGGC
Organism: Acidobacteria bacterium 13_1_20CM_3_53_8; assembly: GCA_001920415.1. GTDB lineage: Bacteria > Acidobacteriota > Blastocatellia > Pyrinomonadales > Pyrinomonadaceae > 3-1-20CM-3-53-8. The sequence goes on from MNJR01000007.1 coordinate 44,945, forward strand.
AACAACCCTGTCGCGCCAGAAGACGTACTGAAAAAGTTGAAGGCTGTTGAGAGGCGGATACAGTACGCATGAGGGTCGCCATAGTCGGTCTCGGCATACAGGGAAAAAAGAGGAAGGCCATTGCCGGAGAAGATGTGGTCGCGTGCGTGGACGTAGCAGCGCCCGACGTAGAATACAGGAAGATTGAAGAAGTTCCGCTCTCAGATTACGACGCTGCGCTCGTGTGCACTCCAGATCGCGCGAAGCTAGACATACTTCGATACCTTTTATCAAACGGCAAGCATGTACTTGTAGAAAAGCCTCTGCTCTCGGAAGACGAGAGCGATTTGCGCGAACTTCAGCAACTCTCTCTCTCAAACGCTGCCGCTTGCTACACCGCTTACAACCACAGGTTCGAGCCGCACATAGCGCGCTTGAAAGAGACGCTACTCTCCGGCGAACTTGGACGAATCTATCTCGCGCGCGTATTTTACGGCAACGGTACGGCTATGGACGTGAAGCGATCAGTCTGGCGCGACGAAGGAATCGGTGTTTTATCCGACATAGGCTCGCATCTTCTGGACATGGCGCTCTTTCTTTTCGACAGCTTCGATTCTCAATTTGAAGTTTGGAGCTACGATACATTTGAGAATCGTGCGTGCGATCACGTTCTCTTCGGCTCGCGCTCTCCGTTCGTCCTTGAGATGGAAGCAACGCTCATCTCCTGGCGAAACACTTTTATGATGGATGTCTACGGCGAGCGGGGAAGCGCACACATCAACTGCCTGTGCAAGTGGGGGCCTAGCACTTACACTCTGCGCCATCGCGTCTTGCCATCTGGCCGTCCCACAGAAGAGGTGCTGGCGATTGAAGAGACAGACCCTACGTGGGCGCTCGAATACCAATATTTCAAAAACTTGTGCCAGACCGGAGCGACGAACATAGAGAACGACATCTGGATTAACGCGGTTCTGAAAGAGATGGCGCAAGCAGTGGACAAAGGAGTGCTCTAGAGATGATAGGGTACGCAGGACTCTCGCATCTGGGCATAGTCTCCAGCATAGCGACCGCCGCAAAAGGTTTTGGGGTTATAGCCTACGGAGAGGATGCCGCGCTGTGCGACCGATTGAATCGGGGCGAGATGCCTTTCTTCGAGCCTGAACTTGAAGAGCTTTTAACGTCTAATCAATCGCGCATACATTTCACAGAAAACCCTTCGGAACTGAGCCGTTGCGATGTGATCTACTTCGCGCTTGATGTTCCAACTGACGAGAACGGCGTAAGCGATCTTTCATCTCTAGACAAATTGATTGAGCGCGTGGTCGCACTCGCTTCAAACGGCACAACGCTGGTTGTCTTGAGTCAGGTGCCGCCCGGGTTTACACGAAAACTTGCTGGGCGCATTGAGCGATTGGAAGCTGGCCGAAGCCTCCAACTGTTTTATCAGGTGGAGACGCTCATATTCGGTCGAGCCGTCGAGCGCGCTCTTTATCCTGAGCGCTTCATCGTTGGCTCAAGCGACCCGCAGCTTCAGCCTCCGCCAAAGCCTTATCTGGAACTGCTCTCTGCCTTCGATTGTCCGTTACTGACTATGCGATATGAGAGCGCGGAGTTGACGAAAATCTCCATCAACATGTGTTTGGTCTCGTCGGTTTCAGTAGCGAATACTATGGCCGAGCTATGCGAGAAGATAGGAGCCGACTGGTCTGAAATGGTTCCGGCGCTCAAACTGGATAAGCGCATAGGCGAGTACGCATACTTGAGTCCGGGCTTGGGAATAGCAGGCGGAAATCTGGAGCGCGATCTGGCAACAGTCGTTTCGCTGGCGAATGAGTTCGGCACTGATGACTGCGTTGTTGACGCATGGATTTCCAATAGCCGCTACAGGCGCGACTGGGCTTTGAAGGTGATACACCGGGAAATAATCTCGCGCGCTGCGAATCCCGTCATAGTCGTCTGGGGGCTTGCTTATAAGCAGGACACAACCTCTACGAAAAACTCGCCCGCGCTTTTTCTGATTGACGCCCTGAAACCTTTCTCCATTCGAGCCTACGACCCACAGGTGGTGCTTTCGGGCGACGTTGGTTCAAACTTCTTCCAAACATCTTCCGCGATTGAAGCTTGCAGGGGAGCCGACGCTTTAGTGATTATGACGCCCTGGCGCGAGTTCTCTTCCGTCAGTGTTGCTCAAATCAGAGATGCAATGGCTGGTCGCGTCGTCGTTGATCCTTACGGCGTGATGGACGCGAGCGCGTGCGCCCGTGCGGGGTTCTCTTATTTCAAGCTTGGTTCGCCATCATTAGGGAGCAATTGTGATTAGACATATTGAAACAGAAGCGACTCGTCCGGCGCGCGTGGTCGTGCTTGGCGCAACCGGATTCGTAGGCCAAGACATTATTCGCCATTTGAATGAGTCTGGGATTGAAGCGGTTGCAATCTCGTCCTCGGATATTGATCTCATTAAACCCGAATCGGTCGAAAAACTCCGCGGCGCAATACGCGAGAACGATTCTCTTATAATCGTTTCAGCAATTACCCCGGACAAAGGCAAAGACGCAGGCACACTGATGCGCAATCTCACAATGGGACAACACTTGAGCGCCTTTCTTGAAGAGGCCAATTGCTCGCACGTTGTTTACATTAGCTCGGACGCAGTCTACGCCGATGACGCCAATCCTGTCAGGGAAACTTCCTGCTGCGACCCCTCTAGCTTTCATGGATTGATGCATCTGGTGCGCGAGCGCATGTTCGCTGCGGCGTTGCAGAAGACCAAGACGCCTTACCTGATTTTGCGACCCTGCGCAGTCTATGGCGCGCGGGATACGCACAACAGTTACGGCCCAAACCGTTTCTTGCGCGAGGGGTTGAAAGAGCATAAGATTAAACTTTTCGGACAGGGCGAAGAAAAACGCGATCACATCTATATAAAGGACTTGAGCCGTCTGGTGGCCTCGTGCCTGCTTCACAGAAGTCAGGGAGTGCTCAACATAGCCACGGGACATTCCATCTCTTTCTTTGATCTGGCAGAGATGATTGCGCGGCTCTGCGGAAACGGAGTGGAGATTGAAGGTTCGCCGCGCGCGAACGAGGTTACGCACAGGCACTTCGACATCACAGCCATTTACAAGGCGTTTCCAGAGTTCAAGATTACTTCCATTGAGAATGGAATCTCGGAAACATTTGATGAGATAAAGCGAGCATCGCAGGGTTAAGTCTTGTGCAGCCGCGCGCGAAAAATTTCATCAATGACAGATGAGGGTAAAGCTCGCTCGTGAGCAGTTCTTTTGAGAACAAGAAAGTCGCTTCCATTTTTCTACTGCGCGATGATGGCGCGCTTCTTTTGCAGCACCGTGATAACAAACCGGGGCTGCCGCTTGCAGGAAAGTGGGCGCCGCCCGGCGGCCATTGCGAAGCGGGCGAGGACATGGAACGTTGCGCGCGGCGCGAACTGCGCGAGGAGACGGGCTATGATTGCGCAAGGCTCAATCTGCTCGGCTCGTTCATAGATGATAATGTTGAGAATCATCCGGCTTACCCGCTCACTGTGTTCTGGGCGCGTTACGATGGCGTGCAGACGTTACAATGCTTAGAGGGACAGGCCGTTGAGTTTGTCGAGCGGGAACAAGTTTCGGATTATGAAATTCCGAAGTATCTTATCAGAATCTGGGATCAAGCTATTGCAGCTTTAAGAAAGCAAGTGGAAGAGAGATGAAACGGTCTCTCGGGGAGAAGAGATGAAAACTTACGTCATACTCGGCGGCAACGGCGTCTTCGGCGTTCATGCTGCCTTTTATCTGCTTGAACATGCTGATCCGAAAAAGGTCATCTGCGTCGGACGCAACCCGGAGAAACCGGAAGCCTTCACGCTCAATGTAGGCCGTGGAGACCCGCGCTACGTTTATCATCAAATTCATGTCGTCTACGAACAGGATCGCCTCTTTGAAATGTTCGACGCTGAAAGACCGGAAGTCATAATCAACTTTGCAGCGCAGGGCGAGGGCGCTGCTTCGTGGTCTAAGTTCTGGCGCTTTTATGAAACGAATTCGGTCGCGCTGGCGAAGATGACGGAAGAGTTACTTCATCGGGATTATCTTGAGCGCTGGATTCAAATAGGCACTTCGGAACTTTACGGCTCGTGCGATTTTCCCGCGAAGGAAGAGACGCCGATTCAGCCTACGAGTCCTTATGCTGCCTCGAAGGCTGCGGGCGACATGCACCTGCTTTCAATCTCCAATGTGCTGAAGTTTCCGATGAATATCATCAGGCCGTCGAACGCATACGCGCCGGGTCAACTCCTGCATCGCGTGATTCCGAAGGCAGTGCTTTGCGGGTTAACCAGACAGAAACTGCCGCTACATGGCGGAGGCCGCGCGCGCAAGTCCTATATACACGCGCGCGATTTGGGACGCGCCATACATCTTGTCTCTGAAAAAGCGCCGCTCGGCAAAGTCTACAACGCGGGGCCGCCCGCGCCAATCTCGATTCGTGATCTCGTTGCTAAAGTCGCAGAGGCTATGAATATGCCTTTCGAGCAGTTGTGCGAAGTGACGGAAGATCGCCTTGGGCAGGATTCGCAATATTGGTTGGATAGCAGCGCAATCAAGCGCGATGTAGGGTGGGAGCCTCAAATCAGTCTAGAAGAGGGCATAGAAGAGATGGTCGAGTGGGGCAAAAAATATCTGGATTATCTGCGAACGGTTTCGACCGGCTACGTGCTGCGCGCCTGAAGGATTCAGAAGCTGTTTGAAAAATCCACTTTGTGCACCGAAGGTGCAAGAAGAAGGTAGCCAGACGTGCAACGTCTGGAAATAATTAGGGGAAGCGTTCCCGCGTTGAAGACGCGGGCAGACATCTTGCTACGCGCATCTTCAATGCGCGAAACTTTATTATCTTGACTGATCCCAGACGTTGCACGTCTGGCTACCTTCTTCGGGCCGCTTGCGCGGCTCAAATGGAATTTTCAAACAAGCTTCTCAGACCGCGCTGACTTGATAAATCATGATGAAAGAGGACACGCTCGCTAAAACCTTCGATGCTGCTGCTTCAAAGCGTCGCTGCCGGAAATTTCGCCGTCGCATCCTGGACATCTCGCAGACGGTCTCGGCGCTTCACGCGGCTGGAGCATTCTCCTGTCTTGAGATAGTTGATTCGATCTATTTCGGCTTGATGCAGCGCGACGATGAGGGGCGGTTGACGGACACCTTCCTGCTATCGAAGGGACACGGCTCTCTGGCTCAATACGTGGTGCTTGAAGAACTCGGCATCTTGCCGCGCGAGGAGTTGGATAATTTTTGCAAGCCGGGTTGCATACTTGGCACGCATCCAGATTTTGGTATACCGGGAATTGAAGCGGCCACAGGTTCGCTCGGTCACGGTCTGCCAATTACGGTCGGGATGGCGCTGGCCGATAAAGTTCAAGGCATAGACCGTACGGTCTATGTGGTATTGAGCGATGGAGAACTACAGGAAGGCTCCGTCTGGGAAGCCATGATGATCGCTCCAACTCTGGGGATAAAGAATCTGGTTGCCGTCGTTGACTTGAACGACTTTCAATCCCTGGGGAGAACCAGCGAGACGCATCCAAATTTTTATCCTGTGCTCGACAAGGTCAGCGCTTTTGGTTGGGAGACAGTTGAAGTGGACGGCCATGACCAGCAGGCTATCTTTGATGCTGTCTCGTCACGATTGGGGGGCGCGCCGATGATGGTCATCGCACGCACAGTAAAGGGCAAGGGCGTGAGCTACATGGAGAACGTGCCTATCTGGCATTATCGCTCTCCATCGCCCGAAGAGTACCAGCAGGCTTTACTGGAACTAGCGGGAGAAGAGGAAGCTTGAGAGATACATTCGCACGAACTCTCTATCAGGTTGCTAAGAAGAGGTCGAACGTCTTCATAGTCGTTGCGGACATTTCGCCTGCGGGAAGCATGGCTCCCTTTAGAGAAGAGTTTCCAGACCACTTCATTAACGTAGGCGTGGCAGAGCAGACTATGATTAGTCTCTGCGCGGGACTGGCCTTGCGCGGCTGCACAGCTTTCGCCTACACGATTGCGACCTTCTCCATCTATCGTCCATTCGAGCAGGTTCGCATTGATCTCTGTTATCAAAATCTGCCCGTCACAGTAGTAGGCATAGGCGGCGGAGTCTCCTACTCAACACTTGGCGGCACGCATCACGCGCAGGAAGACATAGCAGTCGTCGGCGCTATCCCGAACATGGCCGTCATCGCCCCATGCGATCCGCTGGAGACTGAGGCCGCGACGTGGGTATGTGCAGAACGCAATGGGCCAACCTATCTGCGTTTGGGAAAAGCGGGCGAGCCTAATTTGACAGGGGATGCGCCGGAGCCTTTCGAGTTCGGTAAAGTCCGAAAGATTAAAGAGGGCAGGGATGTCTGCATCATCGCGTATGGGCCAATCATGAAGATGGCCTTCGAGGTTGCCGAAAAGTTAGAGCGCGACGAGCAGCGCTCGGTCGCAATCTATTCCGCACATACTGTCAAGCCGCTCGACACTGCGGGCATCAAACGCATATTGGATAATTTCGAGACGGTCGCAGTCGTGGAAGAACATTCAGTGCGCGGCAGTCTGGGCGGACAGGTCAAACAGCTTGCTTGGGACGTTCGAGCAAATTGCAAGCTGCTCACCTTCAGCCTGCGGGATGAGTTCATACACCAGTTCGGCTCGCAACGCGACATGTGGACGGCTCATGGGCTGACGCCTGAGATTATTTACGATGCAATCGTCGCAGGTTCATAGAAAGGAGCAGACGCGCGTCTTGGGAAGAGAAGTCAACCTGCTGGACAGGTATCCGAAATCGTCGCGCACGGGAAAGGTAGGAGAGCGCGCCGTGCATATTTCGGATGAGCAACGAGAAATCTCCCGTCAGTTTGGGCGAGAATATTTCGATGGCGACCGCATGTACGGCTATGGCGGTTATAACTATCACCCTAGATTCTGGCAGGGAGTTGTACGGCGCATACGCGACTACTACGATCTGTCGGAAGATGCGAGTCTTCTGGACGTGGGCTGCGCAAAGGGTTTCATGCTGCACGATTTCAAAGAGTTGATGCCGAATCTTACCGTTGCTGGAATAGATATTTCGGAATATGCGATTGAGAATGGCTTAGAGACAGTGAAACCCTTTTTGAGAGTTGGCAATGCGAAGGAGTTGCCATACGAAGATAACTCTTTTGACTTGGTCACAGCCATCAACACGATTCACAACCTGCCACTAGAAGAGTGTAAGCAGGCGCTCGGCGAAATCAAGCGCGTCTCTCGCAAGCACTCTTTCGTGCAATTGGACGCCTACCGCACGCAAGCGGAGAAAGAGCGCCTTGAGCGCTGGGTTCTGACATGCAAAACCTACATGCACGTGGATGAATGGAAGGAACTCTTTGCAGAAGTTGGCTACACGGGCGATTACTACTGGTTCATCGCCGAAATAGATTAACGTGAGTTCGATATAAGAATTTGGGAGAAGAGCGAAGGAATTGTCCACGCGCATCACACGAAACGACACGAAGAGGAGAACTTGTTTAGTGTTGTTTCGTGTGACTTCGTGGATCATTTTCGCTTTCTCTCTTATATCGAACTCACATTAGATTAAAGCGCATTTTAGTTTTGTAAGGATGGGGCTTGTTCCTACTGAAAAATTTTACCTGCAGCTTTTAAGTGAGGAGCTTTTGATAAATGGAGCTTGAGAAGACTAGAGAACCGCAGTATCAGGTACAGGTGACAATACGGGAGACGGAAGGTCTTGCGTCTTTGGGCTTGACGACCAATCAGGTATGGCGCGACGACCCGCGTCATCTACTCTTCATCCTGGCTCGTTGCAAGTTTGTGGCGAAGATGCTGAGCGGTAAGCAGAGAGTTTTAGAGGTTGGATGCGGCGATGCGTTCGGCTCGCGCATTGTTCTGCAAGAGGTGAAAGAGCTTTGCGCCGTTGATTTCGATCCGGTCTTCATCAAAGATGCCAACGAGCGCATGGACGAGCGTTGGAAGTTTGACTGTCGCGTGCACGACATGCTTTCCGGCCCGATAGAAGGCGCTGCTTTCGATGCCGCTTATACGCTGGACGTTATAGAGCACGTCCCGCAAACGGATGAAGACCGCTTCGTTTACAACATCGTGCAGTCTTTGACGGAGCAAGGCGTGTTGATTGTAGGAACGCCGTCGCTTCAATCTCAGACTTATGCCTCCGAATATAGCAAGCAGGGACACATCAACTGCAAAGATCAGAAGCAACTCAAAGAACTGATGCTAAAATATTTCCATAACGTCTTTATCTTTTCTATGAATGATGAAGTGGTGCACACGGGCTTCTATCCCATGGCGCACTACCTGTTTGCTCTTTGCGTTGGAAGAAAAATCTAAAATTATCTTTTAATAAAAATGCCTTCATCCGCACTTTTCCCTTTTCCCTTTTTACTTTTGCCTTGAAGCCTAACACGCCCGCCACACTCATTGTCGGCTCAGACAGCCTTATCGGTAGAACGCTCGTGGAGCAATTGCGGCATGCAGGAGCGCGTATCTATGGCACTACGCGCCGAAGCGAGAGTGTGGATGAGTCAAATCTTTATCTGGATTTGGCTGAAGATGTGAGTGGCGTAAAGTACCCTGAGCAGATTGATGCGGCTGTCATCTGCGCAGGCGTTACAAAACTGGAAGCTTGCAGGCGCGACCCCTCTACAACCGCTCGCATAAATGTGCAGGCGGTATCGGCTATCGCAAATAAGCTTGCGGAGATGGGCGCGCGCGTCATCTATCTTTCATCAAACGCAGTGTTCGACGGGACGCGACCACAAAGGCTGCCCGATGATACTTTGTCGCCCGTGACGGAATATGGACGACAGAAGGCAGAAGCCGAGCGGCAATTGTCTGCATTGGGTGAGGCCGTCACAATCGTGCGCCTTACCAAAGTTCTGGAGCCGCGCGCAGGGCTGCTGACCCGATGGGCACAGACGCTAGGAAGAGGTGAGACTATTCATCCTTTTGAAGACATGGTGATGGCTCCCGTGCCGCTAGACTTTGCCTGTAACGTGCTTCGTCGTCTCATTGCCTCGCGCTTGCCCGGTATCGTTCAAGTCTCCGGCGAAAGAGATGTCACTTACGCAGAGGTTGCCCGTCACATTGCAAGGAGCGTGGGCGCAATGTCCGAACTGGTCGAGCCTATCAACTCGAAAGAAGCGGGCGTTCCGCCTGAATCCGTACCTGCGCACACTACGCTTGACACTACCAGATTACGTGTAGAACTTGGATTAGAGCCGCCGAGTGTGTGGACGACTATAGATTACGCCATTGGTCTGTGAACGAGGAGACCTTGTAGATTTGAGCGATTCCATCTCAGAAATAAGCTGTCATGTTTGCGCTTCGCCCGGTCTTGCAACTGTAAAAGGGTTTGAAGAGTTGTGTCGTGTGACCTCCGATTGTAAGCCCTGGGTGCGCGGAGGCCGATTGAGCGTCTGCCTCGCCTGCGGCTGCGTGCAGAAGGTGATTGATAAAGAGTGGCTTTCAGAGATTGAAAGAATTTATGGGAGCTATTCTATCTACTACCAGAGCGACGGAGTGGAGCAGGCAGTCTTTGACAGCAACTCAGGTCAGTCTGCGCTTCGTTCGACACGCATGTTGGAGGCGCTTGCCTCTCATCTTAAATTGCCGGAGGCCGGGCGGCTTCTTGATGTTGGCTGCGGCAATGGAGCGCTGCTGCGCGCCTTCAGCCGGTTTGCTCCACGCTGGACGCTCGCCGGTGCAGAGCTTAACGACAAGACGCGCGAAACGGTCGAGAGTATAGAAGGAGTCGAAGCGCTGTACGTAGGAGCGCCTGCGCAGATTCCGGGCGACTTCGACATGGTGACCATGATACACATGCTTGAGCACATCCCCGGGCCTGTGGAGTATCTATCAAACTTGCAGGACAAGCTGAAGCCCGGCGCTTTGCTCCTAGTAGAAGTCCCAAACTATTTGCAGAACCCTTTCGATCTGCTGGTCGCGGATCATTCGTCCCATTTTACAGCACGGACTGCTGCTGACTTGATACGAAGGGCGGGTTACGAGGTGATGTTTGCCGCAACCGATTGGGTTCCGAAAGAGTTGACGCTAGTTGCGCGCGCGAGCTTGCCGAAAGAGGAGGAGATACCTGCCAGTATAGAGCCTGATTCGTTAAAAGCCGCAAGCAGAACAGTCGAGTGGCTCAGAGCCACAGTCAGCGCCGCGCTTGAGTGCTCGAAGCAAGAGATGTTCGGTCTTTTCGGAACATCAATCGCGGCCACATGGCTGTTCGCCGAAATTGGAGACGCGGTCTCTTTTTTCGTTGATGAAGACCCGGCTCGCGTCGGCAAGACTTTCATGGGTCGCCCGGTCTATCATCCTGATGAAGCTCCGTCGGCAGGCCATGTGTTCGTAGCGCTGCCGCCTGTGATGGCGCAAGCGGTCGGAAAGCGATTGGCGAAAACGGGCGTGCAATATCATCTGCCGCCCGCGCACTCTTTTTGATGTTCAGGTATGAAGTGCGCCGCTTCAAGTGTTGAATGATGCAAGCACCTTCACAAACAGGACTGCGGCGCTTGTTCGTCAAGCTGCGCGACGAGGGGCCTGTGTATGTCTGCCGCGCAATCGGCAACCGCCTTTCGGAGAAGGCAGGCCGCGCGTTTCGATTCCTGACATGGGTCTTTCCAACTTTAGGCGAGCGAAAGCAGTCGGCAGCGAGGAAGCAGAGGCGTTTGCTGGTAATCTATGATTTATCAAGCCAGCCTTTCAGCATAGGCGACATTCTGGTCTTTCAAGAGGCTGCGCTTGTTATCAGAGAAAGAGAGCAACTGGGCGAAGTTGATTTCGCATTGGTCTACGATCCACAGCAACCGGCAAGCAGCGACCCTGCGTTTGCGGGCATCACTGAGGAGAACGTGCTTTATCACATGGCCTCTGTACTTCCGGCTGCTCAGATGAACCTGCATCTAGGCTCGCTTTTTATCTTCAATTCTCATCATCAACTGCAACGCTTCGTTCGCCAGAATGCGGAGCTATACTATGTGTGGCCGCCTGCGCTTAGGATTGCCGGACGAGAATATTTCTACTACACCGTTTTCAACGAACTGCTCTACAACTATTTCAAAGAGCACGGAAATATTCCGCGCCTTTCTTGCCGCGATTTTCTGGTCGAATGGGCTGAAGCGTTTTACGACGAGCACGTTTACCCGAATGTTCCCGTCACCGTTCAGATACGAAATAACAGAAGAATTCAAACGCACAGAAACCTGCGCATGGATTGCTGGCTGGAGTTTTTCCGTCATTGTGAAGACCGTTATCCCGTAAAATTTATAGTCATCTGTTCTCGCAACGAAATAGACGATAGGTTGCATGAGTGTCGCAATGTTGTGATTGCCAAAGATCATCTCACAAGCCTTGAACAAGACCTCGCATTGATTCACACGGCTGCGATTCACATGGGAGCTTCATCCGGGCCGGGGACTATGGCTATCTTCGGCGCGAAGCCTTACCTGCTTGTGAACACAAGCCTCGTCGCGGATAACTATCGTGATATGATCCACGAAGATAATGCCGTTCGCTTTTTCTTCGCCGATCCACTACAGCGCTTGACGTTCGGAGCAGAGTCCACAGAGATGCTCGTGGCAGAGTTTGCGCGCATGTTCGCGACTGTGGATGTAGAGAGATGGAGTTCTTCTGCGAAGCACGAAGCCGGATTGCAGAAAGAAGCTCTTACCTGGTTAAGATAGAAGTTAGGAGTTACGCAGTTGAACGAACAGGTCAGTACCGCCTGCGATAGCTTTGCAAAGGCAAAAGTAAAAAGGTAAAAGGCAAAAGTGAAGAAAAAAGCAATTTGATAAAAGATGAGTTGCAGCCTTACTTTTACCTTTTGCCTTTTTACTTTTGCCTTCTTCACCCGCCCGCTACCGCAGGCGGTACTGACTTGTATGCCGTACACTGATTAGTAAACTGCCATAACGTGAGTTAGATATAAGCCATGAGGAGAAAGGAGCAGATGAGCTATCCACTAAATCACACGAAACTACACGAAGAGAGCAATTCGTTTCGTGTCGCTTCGTGTGTCTTCGTGGATAGTCTTAGCTCTTTCTCTTATGCCGAACTCGCGTTCATCTTCATGCCGGAACGGTGAACGTATGAAAGTCTTAATCTTGGGCGGCTCAGGCATGTTGGGACATAAGCTCTGGCAGATTTGTGCCGAGCGGTTCGATGCTTACGTGACTTTCAGGCAGCCTGCAAAAGCCTATGAGCAATACGGAATCTTCGATCTCTCTAGCGCTATAGGTAATGTGTCGGCTGACGACGAGTCGAGCATAGTCAGAGCGATTGCAGAGGTTCGGCCAGAGGTTGTCGTCAACTCAATCGGCATAGTCAAACAGGACGCGGGAGCCAAAGACCCTGTTACGAGCATCTCCACGAACGCTCTCTTCCCGCATCGCCTTGCGCGCGTGTGTAGCGCGGCTAGCGCTCGCCTGATTCACATCAGCACGGATTGCGTCTTCTCCGGGCGCAAGGGCAACTACGCAGAAGACGATATGGCGGACGCTTGTGACCTCTACGGGCGCACGAAACTGCTTGGCGAGGTGAGCGGCGAGGGAACACTTGTGCTGCGAACCTCTATGATCGGGCGGGAACTTGCGGGCGCGCACGGCCTTCTGGAATGGTTCTTGGGTCAGGAGGGGAAAACCGTTCGCGGTTTCAAGCGCGCCATCTTCAGCGGGTTTACCACTCAGGCGCTCGCAGACATAATCTGTCGCGTCATCCTGGAACAGCGCGACCTCTACGGCGTATGGCATGTCGCCGCCGAGCCGATTAATAAGTTCGACCTGCTCTCGCTTGTAAGGGAGACCTTTGGCCTGGACATTAAGATCGAGCCGGACGAAACGTTCGTCTGCGACCGAAGCCTCAATGGCGAGCGCTTTCGCCGTGCCACAGGTTTCTCTACGCCGAGTTGGTCTGATATGATTAACCAGCTTCGTCAAGACCCAACTCCTTACACAGAGATTCGGAGGTCTCATTGCTAACTGATAAGAACGTCGTTGTTACGGGCGGGACAGGCTCGCTCGGCAAAGTCCTTGTGCGTCGTCTGCTCACGGGTGAGGTTGGTCGCCCGCGCAAAATCACAGTCTTCTCGCGCGACGAAGCCAAGCAGCATGAGATGCGTCTTTCGTACCAGCACAGGCGGGCTGCCACAGACGAAGTCATCTATCACAACTTTGAGCAGGTCTTGCAGTTTCGCATAGGCGACGTGCGCGACCTGCATAGCGTAAGCACTGTGCTTCGAGACGCAGACATAGTTTTCAACGCGGCGGCCTTGAAACAGGTTCCCTCGTGCGAATATTTCCCGTTCGAAGCAGTGCAGACAAACATAATAGGCGCTGAGAACATTGTGCGCGCCATAAGAGAGCATCACCTGCCTGTGAAAACTGTCGTAGGTATCTCGACTGATAAAGCGTGCAAGCCCGTCAACGTAATGGGAATGACCAAAGCTGTTCAGGAGCGCATCTTTGTGCGCGCCAACCTGGATGCGACCGCTACGCGTTTTATCTGCGTGCGATACGGAAACGTGCTGGCTTCCAGAGGCTCCGTCATCCCGCTCTTTCATGAACAGATACGTCGCGGCGGGCCTCTGACCATCACCACCGCTGAGATGACGCGCTTTCTTCTCAGCCTTGAGCAGGCTGTGGATACGATTTTTGCTGCGCTTGCCGGTGCGAATCCGGGAGAGACCTACATACCGCGCGTGCCTTCTGCGCGCGTCGTTGATATTGCCGAAGCGCTCATAGGCGATAGACAAATCGAGACGAAGATAACGGGCATACGTCCCGGCGAGAAGGTGCATGAGATTCTTGTTTCGGAAGAAGAGGCGCATCGTACAACGGCGCGCGAAGATTATTATGTGATCGTGCCTATGCTGCCTGAGCTTGTCACTGCGAAGGTGGAAAGCCCGCTTGAGAAAGAGTACAGCTCTAACGATATTCTGATGTCCAAAGGTGAATTGAGCGAGCTTCTTAAAAAACACAATCTAATGGTTGAAGACAGATTAGAGTTGAGCGAAGACGTGCTGGCATGAAGGTGATGACAATCCTGGGCACGCGCCCGGAGATAATTCGTCTCAGTCTTATCATAGAGAAGCTTGACAGGCTCTGTGACCACGTACTCGTGCACACCGGACAGAACTATGACGCTAATCTCAACGATATATTCTTTGAAGAGATGAATGTTCGTAAACCCGATCATTATCTGGGCGTGCGCGGCGAGACTTTCGGCGAGCAGATTGGCAAGATTATCACCGCGAGCGAACAGGTCTTGCGCGATGAAAAGCCGGATAAACTTCTACTGCTGGGCGACACGAACAGTTCGCTCTCTGCTATCGTTGCAAAGCGCATGGGAATTCCTGTTTACCATATGGAGGCTGGAAACCGTTGTTATGATGATCGCGTGCCCGAAGAGGTCAACCGTCGCATCATTGACCATAGCAGCGACGTTCTGATGCCTTACACAGAGCGCAGCCGCGCCAATCTCCTGCGCGAAGGCATCGCAGGCCAGCGCATCTTTGTCACAGGCAATCCGATCTTTGAAGTCATAGAGCATTACAAAACTGCTGTAGAGCAGTCAGACATACTGCGTCGTTTAGGCATCGAGGCAGGCAAGTTTTTTCTAGTGACCATGCACCGCGAAGAGAACGTTGATGTAGAGGATCGCCTGCGCTCGCTATTCAATTCGCTCGACGCGCTTCAGCGAGAATACAAGCTGCCGGTCGTGTGTAGCCTGCATCCGCGAACCAGAAATAGGATGCAGAAATTTAACACGGGTACGCAAAACGAGCAGATAAGATTTAGCGAGCCGTTCGGCTTCTTCGACTTCATAGCTTTAGAACGAAATGCCTTCTGTGTCTTGAGCGATAGCGGCACGGTTCAGGAAGAGTGCTGTATCTTTCGTGTGGCGAACGTCACCGTGCGCGATGTCACTGAGCGACCCGAAACGATTGAGTGCGGAAGCAACATCTTAAGCGGCATTGAGCCGGAGACGGTCTTGCGTTGCGTCAGAACGGTGCTGGACCAGAAACGCGATTGGAGAGTCCCGCCCGAATATATGGTCGAGAATGTCAGCGATATTGTTGTGCGCCTTGTGCTCGGTTATCAGAGTTCTTTACCGTCAAGCAGGTAATCAGGAGAAAATCATTTGGCTCATGTTACGCAGTTGAAATGTTAGAAAGAAAGCGCTCAATGAGTCTGCGTCAGCAGACGATTAGAGTAAAGCCCCTGACGAAGCGTGAGCGGAGTCTGGGGTATAGGTTGAGAAGACTGTTAGAGTCTGCGTCAGCAGACGACAGATGCGCGAGATGAAAGATATTTTTAGAGAATAAATATCTGCCGTCTGCTCACGCAGACTCTGTTCGTTGTGTAATGAGTAACCCCAGACTCCGCTATCGCTTCGTCAGGGGCTACAATCTTCCGCCTGCTTGCGCAGGCTCATTGAGCAGATTCGATAAAGTTATTGCTGCGTAACATCAGTTATTTAACAGACTTCTCCCGTGAACAGGTTTTAAGATGAAGTTCGCTTTCGTTTCCCATGTTCTGCCGCCCAATTGGTCTGGGCAGTCGGTAGTCATTCACAGAATATTGAGCGGCATCAATCCAGACGATTATTGTCTAATCGCGCAGGACTACGGCGAAGCCGACGAGCACCGGCAGCAGAAGGGTAGGTTGCAAGCTAAGCATTACTATCTTCCTCGTCGCCTGATGTTTATGAGAGGCTGGCGGTTTGCTTTAATCCGTTGGGTTAATATCATCTCGCGCGCTCTGCAAATCGCTCGCATCATACGCCGCGAAAATTGTGAAGCCATTGTCTGTTGCCCAGGCGATTTCTTCGGCCTTCCGGCCTCGTATCTGGCGAGTAAGCTAACAGGGGTTAAATTTTATCCTTACATGCTGGATTACTATTCGGAGCAATCAGCCGGTTTTAAAAGCGCGCGCTTCGTACGCCGCTTCGAGCCTATGATAATGAGAGGGGCTACGGGAATCATCGTGCCCAATGAATTCTTGCAGGATGAGCTTCGCGAATGTTATGGCGTTGACTCTGTGATAGTTCGCAATCCATGTGATGTCGCTCAATACGAGAAAGAGCCGCCGTTCCAATCAAACGGTCATCGCGGTGAATTTAAGATAGTCTTCACAGGCTCTATTTACAATGCTCACTTTGATGCCTTTCGTAATCTTTTATCGGCCATTAAGATGCTTGATAACTTGAACGTGAAGTTGCATCTTTACACAAATCAAACTCTGGACGAGTTGGAGAAACAGGGCATTAGTGGGCCAATCGTTTTGCAGGGAACGCAGGAAACCTCCGCTATGCCGGGCATTCAACGACAGGCCGACCTGCTATTTCTTCCATTAGCTTTCAAATCCCCTTTCCCTAAATTGATTAGAACCTCTGCGCCGGGTAAGACGGGTGAATATCTGGCAGCTTCTCGTCCGGTTCTGGTGCATGCGCCGCCGGATTCATTCCTCGCGTGGTATTTTCGTCAACATGATTGCGGGGTAGTGGTTGATGAAAGCGATCCTGTCAAACTCGCACAGGCCATAGGGCGCATCTTGACCGACCCGGAGCTACAACAAAAGCTCAGCGCAAACGCATGGGAGCGCGCACGAGCAGAGTTTAGTATACGTGCGGCTCAATCTGCTTTTGCAAAGGTGACGGGGGCGAATTTAATAGGTCAATAAGAGGCGCCCGGCATCCTCCAAGGTAAGGGGTATGGGGTGAAATGTTAAGGTGGTATCGCAGCCAAATAAGAGAGCATGGGGCGTTGGATGCAACTCGCCTGCTGTGGCGCGTGGGTTGGTCAAGAACAGCGACCGGCTTGGCTAATAAGCTTCTCCCTGAGAAAATTTCGTGCCCGTGCTGTGGATGGCGCGGGCGCAAATTTTATGACTACATTGAATTAGGGTATGCAGTTCGTCATACGGTCTGCCCGCAGTGCGACAGCCACGCGCGACATCGTGCGCTCTTTCTCTGGCTTAACCAGGTCTATCAATTGAAAGGAAAGAGCGGAGTCGCGCTTGTTTTTGCGCCTGAGAAAGCTCTGGCCTCTATCTGGAATAATACTCCGCAGCTTCAGGTTTTCAGAGTTGATATTGAACCCGCGCGCAGCGTTAATCTTCTAGCTGATATGCAGCACGTGCCGATTACCACAAGTTCCGTAGACCTGCTGTGGTGCCATCATGTGCTGGAGCATGTCGAGAACGACCGTGCGGCAATCAGAGAGTTATACAGAGTGTTGCGTCCATTGACCGGCGAACTGATCGTATCGGTGCCTATGGAAATCGGCACGCGTACGCGCGAGTACGGGTTCGCAAACAAAAAAGAGTCCGGGCATTGGCGCATGTACGGCGATGATTTTGCTGACAGGCTCGGTGAAGGCGGATTTATGGTGCGGACAGTTGATTACCATCTGTCTGCGGCAGATTGTGAGCGATACGGAGTTACACGGGAGCAGTTCTATATATGTCAGAAGCCCGACACGAGCAGAAGTTAAAGACGCATTGGTTCAAAAAAGCGGTCGGCCTTCATTTCTTATACATCTGTCAGTGAGCAGTCCTTTAACTCTTATCCTTTAGCGGCGTTCGCGTAGCATAATCACATATTGATGAGAATAAGCGTGGTTGTCCCAGTGCGGAATGAAGAGAACTCCATTTGTGAGTTGCTGGATGGTCTGCTCAGTCAAACACGCGCGCCAGATGAAATAGTCATTACCGATGGTGGTTCTACCGATTCGACCGCTTCAATCATAGAAGGTTACATCGAACGCGCCGCGCCGATTCGGCTGATACGCACGGGTGGCGCGCTGCCCGGACGCGGGCGCAATCTAGCAACGGCGCAGGCCACTTGCGAATGGATTGCTTTCACGGATGCAGGGATACGCCCGGCGAAAGATTGGTTGGAAGCGCTCGCGCGCCGCGCCGAATCGGATGACGGGGTGGAGGTCGTTTACGGATTATACGAACCCGTCACGGATAGTCTCTTCAAAGAGTGTGCGGCGATTGCTTATGTTCCGCCGCCGGTCGAAGTTGATGGCGCGCCGATGCGCCCGCGTTTCATCGCATCTGCGCTCATGCGTCGAGACGTTTGGCGTGCGGTGGGTGGGTTTCCTGAGCATCTGCGCTCTGCGGAAGACCTGCTGTTTATGGACAAAGTGGAAGAGGCGAACTTTCGCACGGCTTATGAACCGCGCGCGCTAGTCAAATGGGACGTGCAGCCTACGCTCTGGCGCACCTTCAAGCGCTTCGTCACTTATTCGCGCAATAACATTCGCGCGGGGCTTTGGAGCCGCTGGCAGTCAGCTATTTTCAGACGCTACGCCGTCATACTGCTTTCAGCTTTGCCCGCGCTGGTGCTTGGTCGCTGGTGGTTGTATACGACTCTGGCCTTGTGGCTGCTGTTGCTGGTGATTCGCGCATGTGTGGCGCTCTGGCGCAACCAGCGCTCTTATCCTGCGAGCGCAGGACGCAATATTTTGCGCTTGCCTGTGATAGTGTCGTTGCTTGCGGTGCTCGATGCGGCGACGATTGTCGGCAGCCTGGATTGGTTTTTGAGAAACAAGCTTCATCTGATGAACGAGGCGGAGGACGCAAGCCTTGGCGCTTAAAGACAGGCGCGTGCTCTTTATCTCATATAACGGGATGCTCGACCCGCTGGGCCAGAGCCAGGTCATCCCGTACCTGCGCGAGTTGAGTAGAGAGGGCGTGCGCTTTACGCTCTTGAGCTTTGAGCGCGCCGATGCTTATAGTCAAGAGGGGATAGCCAGATGTGAATCTTTGCGCCAGCAGTTAGCTGCTCACGATATTGACTGGCACTGGCTGCGCTATCATCAAAGGCCGTCGCTCCCCGCCACCGTTTACGACGTGGCCGCATACCTGCCACAATCGCGCTCTGCTTGAAAAAGCTGTTCCCGCTCAAGATGATCTTCGACGTGCGTGGGCTTATGGCCGAAGAGTACGTTGACGCAGAGCACTGGCGCGAGGGCGGCCTACCCTTCCGCCTGACCAAGCGCGCGGAGCGCAGCATGCTGCGCGCGACGGACGGCGTAGTGACTTTAACGGAGCGCATCTGGCCTATCATCAAAAAGTGGGAAGGCTTGCGCGACCGCCACGTGGCTCATCAAGTGATCCCGTGCTGCGCTAATCTTGAAGTGTTCAAATTCGACGCGGAAGCTCGTGCGCGCCGCCGCGAAGAATTGAACCTGTGTGACCGCTTCACACTCGTGTACAGCGGTTCGATAGGCGGCTGGTACATGACGGACAAGATGGCAGACTTTTTCGTAGAGCTGCTGAAACGGCGCACGGACGCTCATTTCCTGTGGCTCACGCCCGCGCGGCGCGAGTTGATTGATGATTTGATGAGCGAGCGCGGCTTGAGCGCATCGCAGTACACGGTATTGCGCGCGGCCTCCGCAGACGTGCCCTCGTATCTCTCGGCCAGCGACGCGGGCATAGCTTTTTACAAGCCGGGCTTCTCGAAACTCGCAACCTCGCCCGTGAAGGTGACAGAGTACCTGGCCTGCGGGCTGCCTTTCGTCATCAATGCGGGCGTGGGCGATTCGGACGAACTCGTGACACGCGAGCGCGTTGGCGCGATGGTGCGCGATTTCAACGCAGAGGAGTACGCGCGCGTCGCAGAGGGCTGGATGCACGTGATGGAAGATAAAGAGGGCGCTCGGCAGCATGCGCGCGAAGTCGCACGCAGGCTCTTCGATCTGCGCGGCGTGGGACTTGAACGTTACGCGCGCCTGTATGAAGAAGTCCTGGAGTCAGATTGATTTTGGATTTTGGATTAAGCGATTGAGTGATTCTCAACATGAGATTCAACTGCTCAAGCTTACTCCATTACTCCAATCGAAAATCCAAAATCTAAAATCCAAAATCAATCTGACCGTTATTATGAAGGTTCTAGCATTAGCCTCGTACCCGATTGAGGCGGCGGCGACACGCTACCGCCTGGCGCAGTTTGTTAGGCCGCTCAGTGAGCGCGGCATCAATCTCACCGTTCGTCCTTTCCTGGACTCGCGCCTTTTCGCTTCGCTCTATAAACGCGAGGAGTTGCCGCGTACTGCGCTGGGATTGGCTAGCGCGTCGCTGCATCGCGTGGGTGATCTGCTGGCCGCGCGCGACGCTGACGCGGTGCTGGTGCAGCGCGAGGCGATGATGTTCGGGCCGCCGCTCATAGAATGGCTGACCGTACGCTGGGGACGCCGCCCAATGGTTCTTGATTTGGACGATGCTACCTACCTCTCATATACTAGTCCGACGTATGGTCGTCTCGGCAGCGCTTTGAAATGGTTCGGCAAGACGGACGACTTGATACGCTGGGCAAGGTTGGTGACGTGCGGCAATCGTTACATAGCAGAGTACGTTGAAGGGGCAGGGGGAAGCGCGCGAATCATCCCAACCGTTGTTGACACGGAAAAGTTTAGGCCGCGCTCGACTGTGAAGAATGACCCGCTGGTGCTAGGCTGGGTCGGAACGCATTCAACTTTTCCTTACCTCGAAATGATCTTTCCGGCACTAGAGCAGTTGGCGCGCTCCCATAGCTTCAAACTTAAAGTGGTGGGCGCGGGGCGCAAGGAGGTGAGCGTGCCGGGCGTCGAAGTCCAGAGTTTGGACTGGAATCTAGGGCGCGAGATAGAGGATTTTCAATCCTTCGACATAGGACTTTACCCGATTGACGCAAGGCTCTACGCGGATAAGTGGGCGGCTGGGAAGTCCGGCTTCAAGGCCATACAGTACATGGCCGTGGGCATCCCATTCGTCGCCACGCCTGTAGGCGCATGCGCAGAGGTAGGGGAGCCGGAAGTCACGCACCTGTTCGCTTCGACAATGGATGAGTGGCGCGAGCAGTTGGCGAGTCTGCTTTCGGATGACGAGCGACGAATGCGTATGGGCACGGCAGGACGCCGCCACGCCCTTGCGCATTACACAGTGCCGGCGCAGGCGGACAAGTTGGCTCAGGCTTTGCGCGAAGCGGCGGGTTAGTGCTTTGACGCGGAGACGCGGGGACGCGGAGAAAAAGATGTAGCGAGGCGGAGAGAATCAAGAGAGTCATGGCGGTGCAGGAAGAGGAGTATGTGACGAAAGACGCGGCAGCAGCAGTTAATCGCCGTGTCTCCGCGTCTCCGCGTCGCCGCGTCTCTTCTCGGCTGCGTCTGTTGATGCTGGCCTTCATCGCCGTGCTCCCCTCTTTTCTGAAGCGCCCCTGTTATCGCCTCTTCTTCGGCTATCGTGTTGGCAAGCGCGTGCGCATAGGCTTGAGTCTGGTTGACGCGCGCGAGTGCGTGATTGAAGACGACGTGCAGATAGGTCACTTGAACGTCATCGTTGGCGTCGAGCGGTTGAGCGTAGGCGATCACGCGCGCATAGGCCACCTGAACATACTGCGCGGGGGCGAGGAAGTGCGCATAGGCCGCTACGCCGAGATCATCAGGATGAACGAGATCAATTCTATACCGGAGCCGGATGTTGTTAACCCGGTCACGCCGAAATTTTTGCTTGGCGAGGGCAGCATCGTCACCACAGGTCACAAGATAGATTTTACTGATCGCGTAGAGATAGGGCGACGCACAATCCTGGGTGGGCGAAACTCTTCGCTCTGGACGCACAACCGGCAGCGCACACACCCTATAGAGATTGGCTCGTACACTTACATAGGCTCAGAGATTCGCG
>MNJR01000007.1:66690-70336 GCA_001920415.1 Acidobacteria bacterium 13_1_20CM_3_53_8
CCCGCCAAGCCAATCAAGCCTTTGAGCGCCGAGGACGTGTTCTTAATCGAGAACAAGACGCGCCCCGATTTGCCGGATGACGTATGAGTCTGGAGTCCGGTTATTTTCGATTTTGGATTTTAGATTTTCGATTGGAAGAAGCGGAGAGCTTTTTAAATCGAAAATCTAAAATCCAAAATCGAAAATCGAAAATAACCGGACTCCAGACTTAATTTTTATGAATGGTCTACTTGTAGTTCTGTCATTATTGCTGAGCGTAGGCGTTCTGTTCGTCGCGCACGACGATGGGCCGCCGGCGATTCTGGTCTGCATTCCGCTTGCCGTCGCTGTCGCAGTAATGATCTCGCGCGCTAAGTCGGATAGAGATTTCTTGCTGCAAATATTCTTGGGCGGCCTGCTGGTCAGAGTTTTGATCGGCCTTGTGATCTACACCTTCAAGATGCAGGAGTTCTTCGGCGGCGACGCCAACACCTACGACATCTTCGGGTACGCCATGCTTAAAGGCTGGCAGGGCGATCAATACTACGAGAGTCTGACCCACCTGTACAAAGGCGAGAACGGCAGCGGCTGGGGCATGCTCTATCTGGTTGCAGCCATCTACAGGATAACGGGTCGGAATATGCTGGCCGTGCAATTTGTCAACTCTGTGGTCGGCGCTGCCACAGCCCCTGTGATCTCGCTGTGCGCTCTGCAAATCTTTGAGAACCGCAGAGTGGCTCATATCTCTGCGCTCTTCGCCGCCTTCTATCCTTCGCTAGTCCTCTGGTCATCGCAAGGGTTAAAAGACGGGCCTATAGTTTTCCTGCTAGGTCTCTCTATTCTTGCGACGCTCAAACTCGGAGAGAAGATCAGCCTTAAATATTTGGTCGTCCTGGTCTGTAGTCTCTTTGCTTTGCTGAGCCTGCGATTTTACGTCTTCTACATGATGGCCGCAGCCATCAGCGGCGCTTTCGTCATAGGAATGCGTCCGTTCACGGCAATAGGCTTCGTACGCCAGTTCATAATAATCATCTGCCTGGGACTTGCTCTTACCTACCTGGGCGTCACGCGCACGGCTGGGAGTCAATTCGAGACTTACGGCAATCTGGAAGCCGTGCAGCGATCAAGGCTTGACCTGGCGCAGACGGGGCAATCCGGGTTTAGCCGCGACGTTGACGTTTCGACCGCATCCGGCGCGCTGTCTATAATTCCTGTGGGATTGCTCTATCTACTGTTCGCGCCGTTTCCCTGGCAGTTAGCGAATCTGCGTCAGAGCATCACGCTGCCTGAGATGATAGTGTGGTGGGCATCCTTTCCGCTGCTCGTCCTGGGACTCTGGTTTACTATAAAATACAGGCTGCGCCAGTCGTCCCCTATACTGATATTCATCAGCATGCTGACGCTAGCCTACTCGGTCTTTCAGGGGAACGTAGGCACGGCCTATCGCCAGCGTTCGCAACTTCTGGTCTTCTACTTCATCTTCGTCGCTGTCGGCTTCGTCCTGCTCAAGGAGAAGCAGGAGGAGAGGAAGCAACATGAACAGGCCGAGCGCGAGGCTTTCGCAGCGAGACAGATGGCCGCGCTCGAAGCACGAAAGAGAGATCGTTCGCGCGTGTGGACTGGTGAGCCGGAGGATAAAGTAAGAGAGGCTCAAGGCAAGCTGGACGGTGTGAGCGCGTCGTAATCACGCACGCGACCGTCAGCGCCTTTTCTATCTGATATGTGTGGAATCGTCGGAATAGTTCGCAGCGATGGCGCGCAAGTTAACCGCGATCTTGTTGGTCGTATGTGCGAAGCCATACGCCATCGCGGGCCTGATGAGGATGGCTTCTATTTTAACGGCGCTACTGGCATGGGTATGCGCCGCCTCTCCATCATTGATCTTGCGGGCGGGCAGCAGCCCATGCACAATGAAGACAAAACGGTCTGGATAGTTTTCAATGGCGAAATCTACAACTACCTTGAGCTTCGTGAAAAATTAGAGAGGCTAGGCCACCGCTTTTACACCAACAGCGACACCGAAGCGATTGTTCACGCATATGAAGCTTACGGCGCGGATTGTCCCAAGCACCTGCGCGGCATGTTCGCCTTTGCTATCTGGGACGAGAAAAAGGGCGAACTCTTTTTAGCGCGCGACCGCGTTGGTAAAAAACCTCTGCTCTACGCGCAAGTGGGCAATCAACTCATCTTCGGTTCTGAATTCAGCGCGCTACTTCTACACCCGGACGTGAGCCGGGAGATAGAGCCGCAAGCCCTGCACGCCTATCTTTCGTTCATGTGCGTGCCCGCGCCGCTCACGGCTTACAAGGCTATAAAGAAGTTGGAGCCGGGGCACTCTCTGCGCTGGAATGGAAAGGGCGAGATAAAAATAGAGCGCTACTGGCAGCCGGATTTTTCCAAAAAACTGAAAGTGAGCGAGGAAGAGGCGGGTTCCGCTCGGCGCATTCCTTTCAGGCGGCATTGATTCGAGCGCAGTCGTCGCATTGATGAGTGAAGCATCATCAACGCCCGTCAAAACTTTCTCCATAGGTTTCGAGGAGCAAGATTTCTCGGAGCTTCATCATGCCCGTCGCGTCGCAGAGCACGTCGGCGCAGAGCATCACGAATTCATAGTTCGCCCTGACGCGCTCGAAGTTCTGCCCACGCTCGTAGAACACTACGGAGAGCCTTACGCAGACTCTTCCGCCATTCCGACCTATTACGTCTCAAGAGAGACGCGCCGTCACGTCACCGTCGCTCTAAACGGTGATGGCGGCGACGAATGTTTTGCAGGCTATGAGCGCTACGCCGTCATGAAATTTGCGGAAACTTATCATCGTCTGCCCGCCAAGCTCCGCAAGCATTTCGTTGAGCGCGCTTTCGAGATGCTGCCGTCGGGCGGCGGCGGACGAAGTTTCTTCACGCGCGCGAAAAGATTCATGCGCGGCGCATCGCTCCCCAGAGTCGAGCGATACCTGCGCTGGGTGAGCGTCTTCGATACGCCCGACAAACATGAGCTTTACTCAGACGATTTCAAGCACGAGACAGCCGGGTGGAGCGCAACTAGCTGGCTCGAACCCTGGTTCGTACATGCGAACGGTTCCGGGCTTCTGGACGCGACGCTTCTGGCAGACACTATGACCTATCTGCCGAACGATCTGCTCGTCAAAGTTGATATTGCAAGCATGGCTGTCAGCCTGGAAGCGCGCTCGCCATTTTTAGATCATCATGTGATAGAGTTCGCCGCGAGTCTTCCAGAAAATTTGAAGCTGCGCGGTTTGACCACAAAATATCTGCTCAAAAAAGTGCTGAAGCGGCTTCTTCCATCTGAGAATCTTGACCGGCGCAAGATGGGCTTCGGCGTTCCCATAGGCCACTGGTTTCGCGGCGAACTCCAAAATTTCCTGCGCGAGACAATTTTGAGCCAGAAGGCGCTGGCGCGCGGCCTGTTTAAACCGGAAGCTGTCAGGCGTCTTGTAGAACTTCACACACGGCGCGAGCGCGACTTCTCGCACCAACTCTGGACTCTGCTCATGCTTGAACTCTGGTTCCAGAAATTTATTGATTAAATCGTGGTAGGAGTTACGCAGTTGAGCGAACAGGTCAGTACCGCCTGCGGTAGCGGGCGGGTGAAGAAGTCAAAAGTAAAAAGGCAAAAGGAAAATAAAAAGATTGGCTTCTTCTCACT
>MNJR01000054.1 GCA_001920415.1 Acidobacteria bacterium 13_1_20CM_3_53_8
TGAGAACCGCTATAATAAAAGATTCTGTCGTCACCTTGCAATATGACGCGAGCGTATCTGATACCGGATTGAACTAAATCATTACTCTTCCGCGCTCAGCCAAACTTAGCCTAAGGAATTTAGATACTCTTCGTGCTGCTCGTCCGTATATCCGTCCTCATTCTTCATCGAAACAACGCGCTTCCGTTAATGCGCGCTCGGCTTGATCTTTAGCGCGACGCGATAGACAGCCGCGCCGTCAATCTCCACTTCCTTCGACACTGGGTCTGCGCCCTGCGCTTTTACCATGACGCGGTACTTGGCCTGACGCGGCGGCAGACGGAAAACGAACTCGCCCATCTCGCTAGATGAAAATTGTTCGCCGATTCTTCTTAAAGTGCCGTCGGGTTCGATACGGGAAAGTTCGACTTGCGCGCCCGCGACTATGTGCCCTGACTCGTCGAAGACGCTGCCGCGAAGGAAGGCTATGGAACCCTGATCAACCGAGAGAACAAGACGGCTGCCTATGCTGCGAACCTTGCCCGCAGTAACTTCAACGCGCTCTATTGTTCCAACCGCTAGTCCAGGCTTGCGAAAGGAGAGGCTGTAGAAACCGGGCGCTAGATTCGTGATCTGAAAGTCGCCACGGCCATCAGTTCTGGTGTGAGCGACATCGCTTGAGCCGCGCCGCACAGTGACTTCAATGTCATCCGGCGTTCCCGTCTCTACGCGCACCTTGCCCTTGATGCCGCCCGTTGAATTACTCTGCGCCGCGACAGCGCCCGCGCATAGCGTTAGAAACAGTATTAAAGCAAAACTTCTTCGCATCTATGATTCCCCAAAAATTCAGTCTCTATATTGAAGATAAAACTTCCTGGTCCGGGCTGCGGCGGCAATTATAACACGCGGCAAGCTAGAAGCTTTAGCGTATTGACGTTCGAGTAATGTCATAGTTTCAAAATAGAGACCAACATTCATCTGCATCATATTTTCAAACTATGCCACTACAGACGCTCGATTGGTTGATGCCCAAACGAGTCGCCTATGTTGCCTGTCATGCACGCTCGATTGGGTCTGGCGCGCTGACCTGACAAATGAGTATAATCAGCCCTGAAGTTTTATGAGGTGTACAGCAATCCCCTATGCATCTTCCACGCGTCTTCCGCGCGTCACGCGCAAGGCAGCCTTCTGCTCGTCATTGTTCATAGCGGCTCTTCTCTGCTTTACGCCGTGCAAGGCTCAACAGCAAGCTTCAGAACCGAACGGACAACATCAATCAGCAGAACCTGCGCAGGTTGATGATGTCCTGCGCATTGACACAGACCTTGTGCCCGTTGACGTGACAGTGACGGACGCCGAGGGGCAGCCGGTCAGGAATCTAAGGGCAGAAGATTTCCGTCTATACGAGGACGGTGCTGAGCGGCAAGTCTCTTTCTTCAATGTGGAAAGGCGTGGAGGCGATCTTCGCCCCATTGCGGTTGTCTTCGCGCTGGACGTTTCGGGCAGCATGTCAATCGGAGAGATGACGCGCCTGCGCACGGCCATGCAATCATTCTCGCAGACGCTCGCGGGTCACCCGGCATCATTCGCAGTGATGACTTTCGGCATGAAGGTCAAGACGCTTCAATCTTTCACCAGCGACCTGCAAAAGCTTGAGCGCGCATTCGACCGCCTTGAGCGCGAGCCTGAAGGACTATCAACACACACCTACGATGCTGTTGACGACGCCATACGAATGTTAACCAGAAGCGCGCCGCGCACGCTCGGCCACCGGTTGATGAAACGCGCTGTGGTTGTCGTCACCGATGGGTTTCCTGTTGGCGACGTGGTCGCGCCGCAGACTGTGATTGAAAGAGCCAACGCCGCTGGCGTTAGCGTCTATACAGTCACGCTCCCCTCTTACTCGCGCATGATCGCTTCTACGGCTAGAACTCCGCTCCCGACTCCCCTGGATGTGAGCGGCTTGACGGAGAGAACCGGCGGCACAAGCGTCTATGCTACCGAGCAGGATTTCGGGCCACTCTTTCGCGCGCTCGCCGAAGAGGTAACATCGGCCTACGTGCTAGCATTTTATCCACCAGAATCGAACCGTCACGACGGGCGCTTCCACTCCATACGAATCACAGTCCCACCCGGTCTCACAATCAAACAGAGCCGACCGGGCTACCAGGGAAGCAGGTGATAAAAGCAGTTTTCAGTTTTTAGTTTTCAGTTTTCAGTTAAAAGCCGATTCGCCTCTTGCTGAAAACTGAAAACTGAAAACTGCTCTCTTAGTATTCGTCTTCGTCGTCTAAGTCATCGTCTAAGTCATCCTCTTCAACGATGTCCAACTCGACGGGGTCTAGCCCGACGACTTCCAGGGCAGTCTCGCACTCTTCGCATGAAACTATGTCGCCCTTGTCCGCGTCCGTATCAACGTGGACTTCAGCTTCGCATTCAGGGCATGTTCCTGTCGGCACTTCGCTTTTCCTCCCTAAGGTAACTGTTTTCTCCCGGCAGAGGCCATGCCCCTGTGGAGGTGTAGAGACCGCTGCTCTTTTGTTTCTGTTCTAATGGCGACAATCTAACCGCGCTCGCCAGATTTTGCAACACTCTTTTTGTAAAAAGCAGGAAGAACAACTGCCTGCACAGAAATATACCCGCAAACGCTTGGTAAGCCTGCAAGTCATAGATGCTCAAGCAATATGAATTGATGATAACTGCGCGCGCTTGTGACCCAGAGATAGGTAGTAAGCTTGGCGTTCTGAGTTGAGTGGTTCGCCCTTTAGATTTCGGCATAATAATCACGAATTGCTAAAACGCTCCATCTTTCGTCCAACATCGATTTCATCTTAGCAGAACTGTGGGTAATTGTAGCCAGTGGCTGCCCTTTATGACTCTCCCATCAGAGAGAATCTGCCCATGAAATCATGCTGAAATATTTTGTAAGTTTCTGCCATACACAAATGAAAGGGTTCGCAAGGACTTTAACGGTCTTTGATAGACTGAATCCGGTAATAAAAAGTGGTGGGAAACCTTATCCACTAACCCATGCGAAACTGCAAGAAAAGAATCTTCTCGTTCCTTCGTCTGATTCCATTGATAGCCTTGCATTTCGCTCCTTTATTGCTGAATTGAGTCGTCAAACACCATTGAGTCTGCTGCTAACAACTGCAAATAGTACGCAAGCTCTGAGGATAAGCTTTTGATCTAGAAAGGTAGGAAGAAATGAGATTAACACGGTATATTTTTGGCGTTTTAGTCTTGCTAGCATTGCCTGTAGTATCGACCTGCGCGCAGAGCGCTACGGACTGCGCGTCGTTGATGAAGTTTGGTATATACGACAGGTACAGAACGTTCACCACGGAGACTCAGTATAAGCAGATCAGGGAATTCTTCAGTAACTTTCAGTTCAGCACTCAACAACAGGCGCAAAATAAAGCTGCTGAGCTAGGATTGGATATAACGGGGGTTTTAGGTCTGACCTTCAATGGCACAACTTCTAGTTCGAACTTCCAGCAGTGGCAGCAGTCACTGGTCAGAAGCTCCTATCAAGAGGCGCTTAGCTTTGGACTTCAAGTCCAAAGCATCGAGAAGATCAGTAACGCTTTAACTGACCTTGTGGGAAGATGCCTGACACAGAAGGGCGTGCACGCCTACATAATTCCGGCTGCCGATAATCAAACCTTCTCGGTGACCATTGATTTCGTCCCTTACAGCAGTGAAAGGCCGCTCACGCACGGTCTTCTAACTATGACTCCCTCTTCTGTGGCTGCGTCATGTGCACCAGCCGGTGTCCTCAACCAACGAGTAGAAATCGGACCGCAAGGCGTGAGTCTGTCTTGCCGACGGTCGCCAACTGAGACAGTAGCTGTCAATGTCAATACAGATGACGGCTCACCAGCTATTAATTATGACGCCTATATTGTTCCTCCACCGAACATTAACTTCCGGCTGGCTAGCGAATCTATTCAATCGGGCCAGAGCACTACTCTAAATTGGGAAGTCGCTAATGCGTCACGCGTTGAGATTGAAGGCTACGGTCCGGTGAGTGTTTCGGGGAGTTTGACGATCACCCCCACGCAAACTAGGCAGTATAGACTGATAGTCACCTCGTTAGATGGACAACAGACTTCTACGTACAAGACAGTCACCGTGCTCCCACCGCCTCCCGTGCTGACTGGGGCTAGGGTATTTTTTCACACAACAAACGATGACAAGGACGGCGACACGAATGTGTCAGTGTATGTCATTTACGGCGGGGAGACAAAGAAGTGACATCATAGGGGGCGGCAGCGTCCGGCTAGTTGAAGCTCCGAACGGGCATGACGAGTGGCACTTCAATTGGTCGCTTGAACTGACTTTCTCAGACGGCTCGACTAAGCGATACGATTGGTGCTGTGGCAATGTAGATTACGACCGCACTACAGTTACTCAACCTCTGTAACGCGGCAAACAGCATAATCCCAAGCAAAAGAGAGCATTATTTTCCGGTTCTGTTTACAGCAAGAATTCTCGCCAAGCGCACGGGGTACTTACGTACCCCGTATTGCTTGCGCTCCATCCCCATTCGCACCGTCGAGGATGCGCACAGTCTGGCCTACGGCTAGGCGTCCTGTGTGCAGAACGCGCGCGTAGATGCGCGAGGAGCCGGGGTTGACCTTCTGCGAGATGCGCTTGAATTGCCCGCCTGTGAACGACGCGGTTATGGTCGAGCAAGGGCTGGTGTAAGAGGTAAGCTCTACGACCGCTTCATTGCCGAGCGCGAGTCGCATTCCTGGTTGTAGCGCGCCCCAGTCAAGCCCCGCGACGGTGAGATTCTCGCCCACAGAACCCGGAAAGACGGGATGTCCTTCCGCCTGCAATTTGAGAATCTCTTCAAGAGAGTAAAGACAGACGGCGCGATTAGGCCCGCCGTGAATGTCTGTGTGCGCGCAGCTATCGCCTTCTATGCCAAGCGTTGTCAACGAAGCCTCGCGCACGGCCAACTTCGGAACGCCGCCGCGCGAGCAATTTATCTGAAAGATTCTTCCTTTCCTCTTCATCAAGATTCGTCCCACTGATTTTGAATTTTTAATTCATATCTTTTCTTTAAAGAGGTGATAAGTGATGAGTGATAAGAGGTCAAGAGTTAAAGGCTGAAAGCTAATGGCTATAAGCTGACAGCTAAAAACTTCTTCTCTCTCTTATCACTTATCACTCATCTCTGTCCTGAGCTTTTGGGAGCTTTGCTCACCTTTGTTTTACTTTTGGGCGCTGTCGCATTCTTACGCTCCGTGACAGCCCTTTGCATCTCCTGTTTCTGCCCGCTCTTGCGTTCCCCGTCCTTCTTCTGCCGCTTCTTCTCTGACATGAATCTTGCTCCTCCTTATGCTCTATGAAAAAAGTTCTATTCAGTGCCGCGCAGCCTGGCTGTGGCGCGGTCAATTTCTGCTGAAACCTGATCTAGAGTCTTTGCGACTATTACTATCTGCCCTGAAGCTTCCGCCCAGTTTCTCTGCTCGATTGCCTCGCGTACAGCCGGAAGAGTTTTCACTCCGTAGCCCGTGTAGAAGCCGGGCGCGTAAATCTGGTGCTTGAACCAGGGGCGGCGCGGCAATCCTTCCTGCGTTGTCATGGCACGCTCGGTTCTCATCAGAATCTCGTCCAACTCGCGCTCTGCCGCAGGCGAAAGATTTCCCCCTCGCGCAGTGTAAGCGCGCATCGCAGCGTCGTAACTTTTCGCGCTCTCTTGCAGGCGAACCAGTGCGTTCTGAAGCGGCGCGAAGTTGATGAAAGGCACGATTGATTGCGGCTTTGGCGGAACGCTTGGCGTTGCGGGGTCTGCAACCTGTTCGTAAAGATGCTCGCTTATCTGCCTATTCTTGCGCTCGGTCTCTTCGCGCATGTCGTCTGCGAGTTTCATTACTTCATGCACGTACACGTCAACGTTATCGGCCAATCCTGTGAACTCGACCGGAAGCACATCCGCGTTGGCAAGCCTCAACACTGCGCGTCCCGCTGTCTGTGACAGAGCTATGCCGTATTCAAAGTTCGGATCAATGAACCGCGTGAAATGGTCGAACGAATCGTAGATGGAGTGATACGAGCCTCCATTGCCCTCGCCGCCGTAACCCAGATTCAAAGTCGCCACGCCTATGTGCTGAAGGAAGGGCGTGAAGTCTGAGCCTGAGCCTAGCGCGCCGATTCGTAAATCCGCACGCTCTCTTGCTTCGCGGCGACTGTCTTCGTCTGAACCGTTAATGATTCGGTTGGCGCGGTCTCGCTCGTAAACTGAAATCTTCTTCTCAGGGTCTATTACGTCGCGCGCCACGCCGTTGATGAAATGTTCGAGCGTGTGCGAGCCTTCCATGCTGAGATACCCGCGCGAGTTCGTGTCCGAGTTTATGTAGACGGCTGCATTCCTGCGCAGCATGTCCGCATGAGTCTCAACCCATTCAGTAGAACCTAGCAATCCAGGCTCTTCACCATCCCAAGCGCAATAAACAATTGTGCGCTTAGGCTTCCACCCGGATTTGACAAGCTCGCCCATTGCGCGCGCCTCTTCCATCTCAGCGACCAGACCGCTCAAAGGGTCTTCCGCGCCGTTCACCCATGCATCGTGATGATTGCCGCGTATGATCCATTCGTCCGGTCTTTCGCTTCCGCGAAGTCGCGCAATCACGTCATAGGCCGGAACAATGTCCCAGTTGAATTCCAACTTCAAGTGTACGGTCGTAGGGCCAGGCCCAAGATGATACGGAATGGGAAGCGCGCCGCGCCATTCATCCGGCGCCATTGGCCCACTCAAAGCACGAAGCAGAGGCAGAGCGTCGCCATAAGAGATTGGCATCACAGGAATCTTCGTCAGCGTCGGCGCATTTTTTATAGGAAGACGATGAGCGTTCGTGGTTGCGCCTTCGTTCGGAGTTAATGGATCGCCCGGATAGAGCGGCATGTCTGCGACAGAGCCGCGCTGCGCGCCCCATTCGTTTCGCCAAGCGCCCTTTGGATAAACATCGCCCTGAAAATACCCATCGTTGCGCGGGTCTGAGTAGATGATGCAACCAATCGCTCCGTGCTCCGCCGCGACCTTCGGCTTGATGCCGCGCCACGATCCGCCGTATCGCGCAATGACAATCTTGCCGCGAACGTCAACGCCGCGCCTTTCCAACTCTTCATAATCGCGCGGCACACCATAGTTAACGTAAACCAATTGCCCCGTCACGTCGCCGTCAACCGAGTAAGCGTTGTAAACGGGAAGCTGCTCTGCCGTCTGATTCGAGGTCGCATCTTCAGCAAGCGGAGGCTCTGCTATCTTCGCAGTGTAATGTTCAGGCGAAACCATCTCAAGCAAGCGCGTCTTCGGCGTAGGGAATAGAACATGAAACTCCTCAATCTCCGTTTCATATCCCCAGGAGCGAAACTGTTCGGCTATGAACTGCGCGTTATCGTGATCGTAAGCCGAGCCTAAGTGATGCGGGCGAGCAGAGAGCCTGCGCATCCACTCGCGCAAATCCTCTCGGCGAAGAGAGGCATCGAAACGTGCTTCAAGCGCGCGCTCGCTATCAGAATCTTCGCGCGTGAAACCCTGAAGCTGTGCGCTATTGTTAGTTGCTGTCTGTGCGAACAGCGATGAACACAAGAGGAGAATTGCAAGACTGCGGAAGAGACGTGAACGCATGTAGCCTCCAAGGGAAAAGATGTAGGATGGACGAGCCATTGTAACTTGAAATCTGAAAAAGCGTGAGCGTAAAGGATGCCCCTTGCACGTCAGGGAAATTGAAAATAGCCCGGCACTCTCTGTATCCGGTCATAATCTGTGACCGCATCCAAGTGTAGTATTCGATACTGTCCCAATGCCTTTACGAAGCAGGGAGCGATAATATCTATGCCTTTAATAAGCTCTCATGATACGCAGTTGAAATGTATGAAAGCTACAACTTCAGTCTGCGTCAGCAGACGATTAGAGTGAAGCCACAGACGAAGCCCGCAAGGGCGGAGTCTGTGGAGACGTTCATCAAATCAAATAGAGTCTGCTTTAGCAGACGATAGATGTTTACTTACGCCTCTGCCATCTGCTAAAGCAGACTCTAACAATCTTCTCAACCTATACCCCAGACTACGCTTCGCTTCGTCAGGGGCTACACTATTGCTGCCTGCTTGCGCAGGCTCATTGAGCAACTTCGATAAAGTTACTACTGCGTAACATCAGAAGCTATCGGGTGGTGACATTTGAGCTTGGGAGGTGTACTTTTATACTGAACCGATTCAGTTCAATCAAAAATTTTCGCCGCGCTTCCGGCTTGCTAAAAGTATTGGAGGAAACACGTCATGCGCTCGCAAAAAAATTTCTTCCGAACTCTTTTCTTGATAATGTTGTTTGCGATGCTAATCTTACCCTCGCTTCCCATCACAAGCATGGCCGATACTTTTCATCCCGTTGTGCGCGGGCGTCGCGGTGTCGTTGCGGGCGGCCATCCACTTTCAGTCGAAGCGGGATTGCGCATTCTTCAGCACGGAGGCAATGCAGTTGACGCTGGCGTGGCGACAATTCTCGCAGCGTCCGTAATAGAGTTCTCTCATTTCTCTTTCGGCGGCGAAATCCCGATTCTAATAAAACTGAAAGGCCGCGACGTGGCGGTCGTAGAAGGCATGGGCACTGCGCCTTTGAAAGCCACGCGCGAGTTCTTTGAGAATCGAGGCAGAAATCAACCGGGAAGCGAAACGGGAAGCGCGCCTGACAATGCGCGTGCCCAAACGGGCGGCGCAAGGACTGGCAATGATATGGCTACGATGGCGGGAGCAAGGGCTGGATTGATTCCTTCAACGGGGCCGCTCTCCGCGACTGTGCCAGCAGTTTTGGACGCATGCGTTACCGCGCTGGATCAATTCGGCACGAAGAGTCTGGGCGAAGTGATGCAGCCAGCGATTGAATTGGCCGACGGCTTTCCGATTGACGAGCTTCGCGTCGAATACATAAAGACGCGCGCATCCGTCTTCTCACAATGGCCTGATGCGAAAAGAATCTTTCTGCCCGGCGGGCAGGTTCCAAAAGCCGGAGACATATTCGTTCAAGCCGATCTTGCTCGCACGCTCCGCGCAATCGTCGCCGCAGAGAAACGCGCAAGCTCCCGAGGCCGTCACAATGCTTTGATGGCCGCGCGCGACTATTTTTATCGTGGGCCAATTTCAAGAAAAATCGGCGACTACATGCAGCACAACGGCGGCCTGCTCTCTTCGGAAGACATGGCGCGCTTTCACGCAGGTGTGGGCAAGCCTGTGATGACGAATTATCGGGGCGTGGAAGTTTACAAGCCTGGCTTCTGGACGCAGGGGCCTGTGATGATTGAAACCCTGAACATGCTGGACGGCTTCGACCTCAAACGCATGGGACACAACTCGCCCGAATACATTCACACAGTCGTAGAAGCTCTGAAGCTTGGCTTTGCAGACCGCGACCGCTACTACGGCGATCCCAACTTCGTTCAGATTCCCATGCGCGAACTTCTTTCGCCTGAATACGCGGCTGTGCGCCGCAAGCTAATCAACGACAACCGCGCATCGCTCGAACAACAGCCCGGCGATCCTGTGCACATGAAACCTTTGACAACCGCGCAACTTCAGCGCGTCGGCGCATCAACTGTTCCAGAACGAGAGCGCGCCAACGACACAACCTGCGTGAACGTGATTGACCACGACGGCAACATGTTCAGCGCAACGCCGAGCGGCGCTTGGCTGCCTGCGGTCGTAGCAGGAGACACAGGCGTTCTAATGTCCGAGCGCCTTCAGTCCGCGCTCACAGACCCTGCAAGCCCGAACGTTGTAGCGCCGGGGAAACGACCGCGCATCACGCTATCACCCACGCTCGTACTTAAAAACGGTCAACCCTTCATGGTCTTGAGCACGCCCGGCGGAGACAATCAAGATCAAGCGCTCTTGCAGGTGCTTCTAAACATCGTAGAGTTCGGCATGAACCCGCAAGAGGCAGTCGAAGCCCCGCGATTTGACACGCTGCATCTGGTCAGTTCATTCGACGACCACAGCTTCGTCGCAGGCTCGCTCAACATAGAATCGCGCGTCGCGGAAGCGACCATACACCAACTCGAATCGCGCGGCCACAAAGTGAAAGTCCAACAGCCCTGGGGCACGCTCTCATCACCCACCGTCATCGTCTACGACCCGCAATCCGGCGTCTCTTCAGCAGGCGCAGACCCGCGCCGTGGACGTTACGCAGTCGCGTGGTAAAAAATTAGCGTCCCCAGTGTGAAAATTTTATCTCACGCTGGAGACGCCAAGACGCTAAGAAGAACGCAAAGGAACTATTTGGATTCGAGATTGTCCATTCGGTTTTCGACGTAAGTTTGATCCGCACGTAGCTGAACCATGTCGTTAGCAAGCACGGCCATCTTGCGGGAAATATCGTGCATGGAGCGGTTTACTTCATCTCGAAATTCTTCCAACCTCTGACGAACTTCTAAAATCTCAGCCAGCGCACGCTCCCAGATCGGCTTTGTTTCGAGCGCTCTGCGCGCGGCTTCATCTTCCAGCCTTTGAAGCCGTGCATCAATCGCATCAAATCGAGCAAACACTCGTTCCTCAAAAGAGCGTCCATCTGGAATGTTTTGCGTGCTCTCTTCGCTCATAATCTCTCCTACCGGAATTATGAAACCTCTTGAAATTCTATTCAAGCGCAAATCCGCAATGAATTATGTCTACTTGTCTTTCAATGCGTTGCGAATCTTATCAAGTGCGCCGTATAGAATCTCGTCTTCTCGTGCTATGCAGAGGCGCATGTGGTTATCCCAGGCGTTGTTGTCTGTGAAGGCACTGCCGGGGACGGCTGCGACCTGCGCGCGTGTCATCAGCATCTCGTTGAACTTCATTGCGTCGCCATAACCTTCGGGGATGCGCGCCCAAACGTAGAAGGCAGAGCCTGAGTCGTAAATCTGGAAACCGAGTTCGCTAAGAACAGAGACAGCGACGTTGCGTTTTGTGATGAAGCGTTCGCGTAATCCCGTGTAGTAACTTTCGTCAGCCATCAACACTTCGGCCAGAGCTTTCTGCAAGGGCGTTGGCGAGCAGACGTAGAAGACGTTGTTTGCGTTGTTCAGGGGAGAAACCAACTCGCCGCTACCGAACGCGTAGCCAAGTCGCCAGCCGGAAATGTTCCAGGATTTTGAGAACGAATTAACTGTAATCGTGCGCTCCCACATCCCCGGCAAAATAGCAATCGAGATGTGCGGGCGGTCGCCTACGACGTAATGCTCGTAAACTTCGTCCGAGATGCAGAGCAGATCGAACTCTTCGCAAACGCGGGCGATTGATTCAAGCTCTTCGCGTGTGAAAACTTTGCCCGTTGGATTCACAGGCGTGCAGACGATTATCGCGCGCAGAGGATATTCGCGGCGCGTCTTCAGTTCACGACAACGAGCGCGCAGTTCGTCTTCGTCCAATTCCAAATCTTCGCCGCGAAGCGAAAGGATTTCGGTAGCGCCGCCAAGCTCCTCTATTATACGGCGATGGTAAGGATAGTAAGGCTCGAAGACGAGCGCGCTCGATTTTCGTAAAAAGGTTTGCGCGATGCTGATGAGTCCGCCCGTAGCTCCCGGCGTAATCAACAATTCAAGCGGTTTCGCGTCCGCGTCAATCTCTATGCGGTTAATCGCCGAGAGTTTTTGTGTAACGGCGCGCCGCAATTCCGCAACGCCTTCCGCGGGGCTGTAGTGGTTCTGGCTCGCGGCGATCATTTCGCTCGCGGCCTGTGCAAGACCCGGATCAATAGCCAATTCGGATTGTCCCTGCACAAGATTCCCTGTCGCCGGAACCATGCGTGTTATCTGTCTAATGTCGGGTTTGATTTTCGCCGTCATCATCTTCATCAGTTAATAGCCTCTGCCAAAAGTTCATATCAAGACCACAAACACTCAACCCGCTTTGCGCTTCTAAAGTATTTCCCTTTGCTTCTACAGCGTGAACCAGCAACTATCTCAATCTTGAACTTTAATGGAATTGCAGTTTCACGCAAAGGCGCAAAGGAAAGAGCAAAGCTCGCAAAGGAATACCGGAGTATGCCTTGAATTTTCTTGTCCCTGCAATATTCTCAGGGACTCTTAAAGAGAGTGCTCGTAAAGGATAGATTATGGCTCTCTTCAGAAGCAAATTCACTCAGCTCGTCGCGCACGCCTTGAAGCTCCCGAATCAGAATATCCAGCGCGCACGCAATCTGCACTCTGTTCGTCGCGCAGATGTCGCGCCACACCTTCCAGGAGCTTTCCGCAAGTCGTGTCATGTCACGAAAGCCACTGCCCGCAACCTCTAGAAGCGTCTGCGCGTCCGGCTGAGATTCTATTGTTTTAGCGAGCGCGCTTGAAAGCAGTTGAGGCAGGTGGCTCACAATAGCCATCGCGCGGTCGTGCTCTTCTGCGCTCATCAATACAACGCGCGCTCCAATCAATTCAATTGTCTCTTTGACGGCGGCCAGAACCGTTTCATTCGTCTGCGAATCATTAACGAGAATGTAAGGCGCGTTCGCAAAGAGCGTAGCTTCGGCGTGCGAAGCGCCTTGCAGGTGACTACCGGCAACCGGATGGCCGCCTATAAAAATTTTCTCTTTCGGCAAGTGAGTGCGCGCCACTTTGAGAACTTCCGTCTTCGTGCTCCCTGCATCTGTGATGATAGCGCCGTCTTTAATCTGGCTTCCCGCTTCTCGCAGGAACTTTATGATTTCGTTGACGGGCATAGCCAGATAGACTAGGTCAGAATCGGAAACGCCACCGGAACTGAACGCATCATCAACCTCGTCAATTATCTGAAGCCGCAACGCTTCACTAAGCGCATCTGTTGAGACATCCCACCCTGCGATTCTTTCGGCCAGATGATTATCTTTCAAAGCCTTTGCGAACGATCCGCCTATAAGGCCGCAACCCAAGACCGTCACACGCCGCCATTTCATATTGTTCGCTCCCGTCTTAAGCTGCCTTCACATCACCCTTCGGCGCAGCCATTGCGCGAAACGGCTCGCAGAGAGTTCGCATCATCCCGGAAAAGCCCGCAAGGTCTAGCGACTGTGGGCCATCCGACAATGCTCGCTCAGGGCAAGGATGAACCTCTATTATCAAACCGTCTGCGCCAATGGCTAGCGCTGCGCGCGATGCGGCGGGGATTAGACTGCGCACGCCAGTGCCGTGCGAGGGGTCTGCTATGACTGGCAAGTGGGAAAGCTCTTTGGCGAGCGCGATTGAAGCAAGGTCTAGCGTGTTGCGCGTTGCGGTCTCGAATGTCTTTATGCCGCGCTCGCATAGAACTATGTCAGGGTTGCCGCCCGCCAGAAGGTATTCTGCTGCGAGCAGCCATTCTTTCACAGTCGCAGACGGCCCACGCTTGAGCAGTATGGGGCGGCGTGTGCGCGCGAGTTTTCTGAGCAGCGAAAAATTCTGCATGTTACGCGCGCCCACTTGAAGCATGTCTGCGTACTCAGCAACGACTTCGACATCCTCCGTGCTCATCACTTCGGTGACGACGGGAAGCCCTGTCGCACGCCGCGCCTCTTCCAAAAACTCCAGCGCTTCTATGCCAAGCCCTTGAAAGTCATAAGGCGAAGTGCGCGGTTTGTAAGCGCCGCCGCGAAGCAGGTGCGCGCCCGAAGCTTTTACGGCCAGCGCGGTTTCCATCAACTGCTCGCGCGATTCCACAGAGCAAGGCCCGGCAATCACTACGGTCTCGTGGCCGCCTATGCGCACGCCGCCAACATCAACAACGGTTCTATCATGTTTGATCTGGCGGCTGACGAGCTTGAAAGGATGCGTGATTGGCGTCACGTCAACGACGCCCGGCGCTGCTAGCAAAGCTTTCAACTCTTCGCGTCTTTCGCCGCTGCCAACAGCGCCTATGATTGTTCGTTCGACGCCCCGGCTAACGTGCGCGCTGAAACCGCACTCCTCTACGCGCTCGATTACATGCTTTATCTCTGCTTCTGTTGCCTGTCCAGACATAACTATAATCATGATTTGCTCGTCTCCTTGAATTAATTCTCAAATTGAAATCAGAAATGGTCTGAAGCCAACGCGCTCTTCTGACTACTGATTCTAGATTCGTCTAATCAGCATCTTTGTCCTTCGCTGCGCTCTTCTCCTCTATGACGCGAGTTTGAACGCGGCGCGATTCCGCAAGGATGCGCCCGTAAATTCTGCTGACGGCGCGCTCGTCCAGAGGGCCACGATTCGCGCGGCGCATGTGCGTGAGCACAGCCGTCTCGCGCTCGCAATCTCTAATTGGCAACTCGCCCGAAACCTTCAGTTCTGCGACTTTTGCTGCGAGCCGCGCGCGCTCGTTCAGTAGCCTGAGCAGTTCTTCGTCAACTGCGTCAATCGCCGCGCGCCAGCGCTCAATACTTTCACTCATAGCTCTTCGCCTCCATCCCCTGCGCTTTACGAATTCGCTTTGACCTGCCAAAAAAAAGAACCGACCGCGACTTCACATCTTTCGGGAAGGTCGCGGTCGGCTATCGTCTAAAACTCGTCGCGCTTTGCTCAGCTAATAACTTTATTCACGCGCGCTCCGCCGCAACCGCCCCCTCCCTCGTAAGAGTAGCGATAGGTATAAGCGAAGTAATAATATCTCTCTGTGCGTTGCATGACTTCGGAATCAACGGAGCGTTTCATTCTCGACCGTAAACGCTCGCTCTCAATATATGGGAGCTTGAAAAAGCTTGTCAACCATCATCCGACGCGAGCATGTGTTTCGCCACGCCTAGAAATCAGTAGGCTCCGGCTGAATAGATGAGCGAGACGGGCGGCAGAGTTGGCCGAAGAGCGCTTATCTTCTCATCTTAAAATCTCAAAACTTTTCAGCGCGTGTTCTGAGAGTTTTCGTGTAACGCCGTCTCTCCACGCGGCGTTGTTCTCACCTGCGGCCTCGCCTGCATTTACGCCGAACTCTCTCAGGTCTTCATAAAAGACTATGAGAAACTCGCTCCTGTTAGATTCATCCACCATACGAACGAAGCGCTGAAAAGCTACATCGTTCGGGAGAACATAACCTTTGCTCTCCAGAAAGTTTGCGCCGCGCGCCGCGTCGGAATCTGAACGCTGCTGGCGAAAGGCCGCTACGTTTCCGAAAGACGTGTCTGTGAGAAATTGCTGTCCGCCTATGCTGACTGTTTTCGTCAGAGGGTAGTTGTACGTGTGATTATTCGTCGGCAGATAGCCTTCAAACTGGAACAGAAGTAGGCGCTTTATGCGATGCCGACTGTCGGCTTCAGTGAAGTAGTGCTGCTCCGCACGCGCCACGTTATAAAGTATAAAACTCTGGCCGCCAACATACTTGTATTTCTTGGAAACTTTAATCTTAATCGAAGGCAGCGCGGCGGATGTGACTACATTGCCGCTGACGTGTCGCAGCAATTCGTCCTGAGCAATGGCAACCGCACTTGATTGAGCATGATATATGCCCGGCCCAATACACACGGCGACCAGCAAACCTGTCAACAAACAGCTAAGCATCAACCCGCGTTTTTTCATCGCTACCTTCACGGATTATTAATAGATCGAGCCGCGTACTTCAAATCGGCCAATATAGATTCCCTTGTTAGTCTTGGGTGCGCTTCGAGAATCTCGTCAACCGTCTCTCCGGCAGCTAGCTTTTCAAGAATCAATTCAACGGTGATTCGAGTGCCTGCAATTACAGGTTTGCCCATCATCATATCAGGATCAGACTGGATTAGATTCATATCCATAGCATCTCGATTATACAGTACAACGCACTGGCCTATAACGCTTGAATTAATCCGCCGTGAGCGGGCAGCATTCTAACATGGCTGCGATATAGAATAATGAAAGGCATATTATCGCGGGTCGGTGAAATGACTTATTGGGCTGTATCTTACAGATTCAAATGCCACGTTACATGCACACGAGCTTTCTTAACAGATGTGAATTCGACTTCGTATGGCTGAATAATTATTTCTGGATTCGTTTCAGCTTTCGACATAGGAGCTACAGATGGCCGAATATCCCAGCTATAAACATACCCAAGTGCAGTGAAAAAGTTTGATTCATTGGGAATACCAATCTCCTGCGTTTTAGGATTTACGATATACAGACCATCAGCCTGATCTCTCAAATCAATTAACAACAACTCATCAGGTGAAATATAGAGTTCAGACTTAGGCGATGGCTGTCCATTGTATATGATCGTTTCGTTTACAGTTCTCCAAACATGCGAAGAATTGTTGAGGAAACTTGAGCAAGCTATTACTCCAATTATGAGGATTAATATCCCTATGATGATGTAAATCGTCCTATGAATCATAGTTTTTGTACTCAAGAGCGTAAGCAGCCCAATACGCATTTAAGCAACAGCTAAAGCCTCTTCAGCTTCTTCTTCAGAAATCTCCTCTACTTCCCTCTTCTCATCCGGCGCTTCCAGCCAAACGGTTGCGAGCGGTGGCAGCGTCAGCGCGAATGAAAATGGTTGACCATGAAATGCTTGCTCTTCGGCTTCAAACTCCGCAGGGTTTCGCACGTTGCTGCCTCCGAAGTTTCCATCATCCGTGTTCAGAATTTCCCTATAAACTCCGGGACGCGGCAGACCTACGCGATAGCCGTGTCGCACTATGGGAGAAAAGTTTGAGGCGCAGACGATCATGCGTTTTGAAAGGGGCGCGCGGCGTATGAAGACAACTGTGTTTTCGGGTGCGTTGCTCGCATCAATCCACTGAAAGCCTGCTGGCGTATCGTCGCCTTCCCAGAACGCAGAATTTTTCGCGTAGATTCGATTCAACTCTCGCACCATGTCTTGAATGCCGCGATTGGATTTTTCATCCAGAAGATGCCAGTCAAGACTTCGCTCCTCGCTCCACTCGCGCCACTGTCCGAACTCGCCGCCCATGAAGAGAAGTTTTTTGCCGGGATGCGCCCACATGTATGCCAGAAGCGCGCGAAGGTTTGCGAACTTCTGCCACAGGTCGCCCGTCATCTTGTTTATCAGCGAGCCTTTCATGTGAACCACTTCGTCGTGCGAGAAAGGAAGTATGAAATGCTCGCTCCACGCATACCAGATTCCGAACGTAAGCTTGTCGTGATGATATAGGCGATGCACAGGGTCTCGCTTAAAATATTCTAGCGTGTCGTGCATCCATCCCATGTTCCACTTAAAATCGAAGCCCAGGCCTCCAGCGTAAACGGGACGGCTCACGCCCGGCCAAGCGGTTGACTCTTCAGCTATCATCATCACGCCTTTATGGCGCGCGTGAATGATTTCGTTCAACTCTTTCATGAACTCAATCGCTTCTATGTTCTCGCGCCCACCGTATTTATTCGGAATCCACTCGCCAGCCTTGCGGCTGTAATCCAGATAAAGCATAGAAGCCACTGCGTCAACGCGAAGCCCGTCAATGTGAAACTCGTCAATCCAGTAGAGCGCGTTCGCCATCAAAAAATTTCTTACTTCGTTACGCCCGTAGTTGAAAATATATGTACCCCAGTCCGGGTGCTCGCCCTGTCGCGGGTCTGCGTGCTCGTAAATGGCGTAGCCGTCGAAACGACCAAGCGCGTAAGCGTCTTTAGGAAAGTGCGCGGGAACCCAGTCCATTATGACGCCAACGCCGCGACGGTGCAGGTAATCAACGAGGTAGCGTAGATCGTCCGGTGTCCCGTAGCGCGCAGACGGCGCGTAATAGTTTCCAACCTGATAGCCCCAGGAGCCGCCGTACGGATGCTCCTTGAGCGGCATGAACTCCACGTGCGTGAAGCCCATCTCTGTCAGGTAATCAGCAAGCGGCTCGGCAATTTCGCGGTAGGTGAGCGGGCGATTCCCTTCTTCTTCGACGCGACGCCATGAACCCATGTGAACTTCATAAATTGAGAGCGGCTCTCGCTGATGCTCGCTTCTCGCGCGGCTTTCAATCCAGTTCTGATCTTGAAAGACATGCTCGCGTTGATAGACTATGGAAGATGTAGCGGGCGGCTCTTCCGTGTAGAAGGCATAAGGGTCAGCTTTCAAGAAAGGCAGGCCACGCGCTGGATGAATCTCAAATTTATAGAGCGCGCCAACGGAGAGGTCGGGCACGAAAATCTCCCAGACGCCGGATGAACCAAGCAGTCGCATCTGGTGAAGCCGTCCGTCCCACGAATTAAAATCGCCGACGACGCTCACGCCTCTGGCATGAGGCGCCCACACTGCGAACGAAACGCCTAGCGTCCCGCTTATCTCGCGCACATGCGCGCCCAGCTTCTCGTAAATCTTTTCGTGACGCCCCTCGCCAAAAAGATGCAGGTCAAACTCGCTCACCGTCGGCAGAAAAGAATATGCGTCGTGTTGCGTGAACGATTGGTTGTCAGCGTAATGAACCTCGAAGCGATAAGGGAAGACTTCGTTGCGGTCTGAGACTAGAAGCTCGAAGAGACCCAAAGGGTGTGATTGCACCATCTCGCGCGGCTCTTCGTTTTCGATAAGCAGATTTATACGAACGGCGTTGGGGCGAAACGCGCGAACTATGACTCCATGCTGTGAGGTGTGCGCTCCAAGAATCGAATGCGGCTGGCCGTGCGAGCAAGAGATTAGCTTACTGAAATCTGCGTCGGAAACGGTCGGGTAATTGATTTCAACTCGCGGCACTGCTCTTTCGGCTTTAACCTTTTTTCGCTTAGCAGCGGAGCGCGCACGCCTTTTCTTTGGCTCGGTCGCAACGCTCGCTTCATCCACAAAGGGTTCGCTCCCGGCGCGCGTCAAGCTCTCCGATGATGTCCCGGCAATCTCAGGCGAACTCTTTTTTCTTCCCTTACCCGTCGGTTTTCGACTCATTTAAGCGTGACCTGTTCTTTATTGAAGGAGACATGAATTGTACCCGCAGCAGCGAAGGCGTGTCACGGAAAGGCAGGGATGAGGGCGGAGGGATGAGGGATGAAAGTGTAATTTCCCTGTGATGTTATGCAGAATGATCTTTGAGTGACAGCGACAACAAGTCTGCGTAAGCAGACGGATAGAATGTAGCCCCTGACGGAGCGAAGCGGAGTCTGGGGTAAAGGACGAGAGCAGAGGTCTGAGTCTGCTTTAGCAGACGACAGATGTTCTCCGTTTTCGCACACGTCTGTCATCATCCTGCGCGTCTGTTGTCTGCTAAAGCAGACTCCATTGATATATTCGATTGCTGACCCCAGACTACGCCCTTGCGGGCTTCGTCAGGGGCTACACTCTGGTCGTCTGCTATCGCAGACTCTGTTGCAGTGTTTACAACACCGACTGCCGCATAACACCATTTATTATTTACCTTCTTATCACTCATCACTTCTTTTCACATCCGCGCTCTCAAATTGTTGAGAAGCTCACGCGCTCTCGCGGCCTCTGTGCTTCGCGGATAGTTTCTCAGAATCTCACGAAAACTTTCGCCGTCGTAGTGAAACTGTTT
The DNA here is from genome assembly GCA_001920415.1 of Acidobacteria bacterium 13_1_20CM_3_53_8. Classification (GTDB taxonomy): domain Bacteria; phylum Acidobacteriota; class Blastocatellia; order Pyrinomonadales; family Pyrinomonadaceae; genus 3-1-20CM-3-53-8. The sequence goes on from MNJR01000054.1 coordinate 19,346, forward strand.
CGTCGCGCGGTCGAAAGTGAACGCAACACCCTGTCGTCTGTAGCGATCAAGCCCTGCGTAGTTCATGAAATATGTGAACGCGGGCGCGCCTCCTGCTTCTATCTCCTGCTCGTCCAGTCGCCGCTCGGCTTCGCGCGAGAGTTTCATGGCGGCAGCTTCAGCCGCTTCGCCAAAGAGCAGAAGAACCTGTGGGCGCAAAGGCGATCTTGGGAATATGTCAAGGAAGATTCGCGCGCGGGCTATGCGCTCGAAATCTTCCGAAGCTCGTATGAGCCGCAACAAACGCTCGTCTTCGCCCGCGCGATTTGGCGCGGCCAGAGCTTCGGCCTGCACCCAGCCGCCTGTGCGTCTGGTCACGCTCACACGATAGAAGGTCACGCCGTCGTTCGAGCGTTTCATGCCCGTGATTGCTACGGCGCGCCCACGACTCATCCTCTGAAGTAGAGTCGCTGAAAGAAGCGGCGCATCGCGCAAAGCAGCAAGCCTTTCATCAATCACCACAGCCGCGCGGCCTGTCAACACTGTGCGCCGCTTCTTTGCCAGCGCTGAGTTCGCAGAACAACAGAGCAGAAAGGCTAGAACGAATAGCGTGATGGTCGAAGTTGTTTTCGAGTTTGAGAGATACGTTTTGTCCCATGAGAACGATGAGAACCGAGCTAGCATGTTTTGCCTCCTTCTCTCTCTGAGGGTGAGAAAAACTCCGGCGGCGCGGCGCGCGTGAAAGTTTTCCGTCGTAGAAAAATTTCAGCGAGGTATGCGGCGACGAGTCGCAGTAACAGAGGGTGAAGGTTTTACGCGAGCTTCGGCTGCGAGAACTTTCTGTGAAATGCCCGCGTGATGAAAATAGCAGATTGCCAGGGCAAGCGCGTCCGCAGCGTCGTGCGGTTGAGGGACTTCGCGCAGATTCAAGAGCACGCGCACCATCTCCTGCACCTGATGTTTTTCGGCGTTACCGTAGCCCACGACCGTCTGCTTCACAAGTCGCGGGCTGTATTCAAAAATTTCAACGCCTGCGCGCTCGGCTACTAATAAAGCCACGCCGCGCACCTGTCCCAACTTTAGGGCGACCTTAACGTTCGTAGCATAAAACGCCTCTTCAATCGAGCACGCATCCGGTTGAAGCCGCGCGATTATCTCTTCCAGCCCATCGCTTATCTTCAAGAGCCGCGCCGAAAACCTTTCGCGAGCAGGAGCCTTCACAGTGCCGTACTCGATCAAATGATAGCGACGGCCATCGCCTTCTACGACGCCCCAGCCAGTGGTTTCGCTCCCCGGATCAATTCCTAATACACGCATCATCAGACTAATCACGCAGAACCGTCCATAAATTTGGATGGTCTCGGCGTCGCTCCATACTTCTCGCCGCTCTGCTCTTCAAAACAGATCTTGTCTGCCCTCAGTTTACCGCTCTGCGCCTGTTCCACGCGAATGAAATTGAGTTGGAAGGGGAAGTCCGACTCGTTCTTCAAATCATCTATGGTCAGGTTCGGCGCTTTTTCAAGGTCAACGTAGCGCGTCCATGAACCCGGATTAAAATAGCCGCCGTCCCAATCACCTTTCAATCCACGCCACTCGTCCGGTTGGTGCGTATGGCCGAACACGACGGCTTCTGGAATCCCGGAGGCAAAATAGTCATTAGCCCTTTGCCGAAGCATCATCTTGTCGTTCAAGATGCCGTTATGAATTATTGAAAGGTGCGTAGGGCTATCCGTGCCGAGCGAGCCTCCGCCTACAGCGCCGATTAAAGGCAGCCATTCGTCAGGCTCCAGCCTGAGCAGAAGCTCTTTCAGAAAATCGGTTACCTGCTCTTCACTGTTCAGCTTCTGCTTCACCACATCGGTTGTCGCTCCAGCGTCACAAGCCTTGCGGTAAAGCTCCGTGACCGTTTTCAGGAAGATTGGGTTCGTTTGCAACTCGCCGAGCACGCTACGCGAAAACCCCTTCATGTTCCCGGACTTATCAATGCCGAGCGCTACGAGCGGATTCTTGTAAAGGATTTGGAAGAGAATCTTCGCAGCGTTCTTGAGGTCTTCGCGGTTTGCGCCCCAGAGTATGCGTGCGAGCGCGGTCACGGGCTTGATGTTATCGGAGAAACCGTAATCTCTCTCAAGCCAGTTAACGAACTTGACCATGAAGAGCGTCCCCGGACACATCTCTAGCCGCTGCTCCCTTTTGTCAATCGGGTCTGCCCAGTTCTTGAAACTATTGGCCGGATCATAAGCGTGGCCGTGACCTATGACCAATCGCTGCCCATAACGAAAGTATGCGTCCTTGCCCAACTCGAACTTGAGGCCATCGCCGATGACAGCTTTCAGCTTCTCCCGTGCGTCCGGCCAGTAAAGATCAACGTCATGATTACCTGCTGCGATAGTGACCTGATTGCTGCGCCCCTGAAATTCATTCAGCGCGTCGAAGATGTCCTTGTGACCTTTGATGATAGCCTCCAGCTTCTCTTTCGACTCGTCTTGCGAACACCAGAGCTTGGAAGAGATAGGCTTAAAAACTTCCGGCTTCACCTGCGCGAACTCCAGGAAATCGCCGTTGATGAACAGCTCTACTTGGCCATGGCTCGCCTCCGGGATCTTCTCTATGAAGCGGCAGAGTTGGTTATTCTGATAGACGTGGTCGTCGCCCGGATCGGCAGCACCGCCCCCCAGATGCAGGTCGCTTATTATGACCGTCACAGGCTTGTCGCTCATTCAGTTATTGCCTCCTTGCGGCGCAAGTATATCGCCAGGGCATTGTAGCGAGTAGAAGAGTCCTAGCGGGTTGTTTCTATCGAGCAGTTCGCGTCGAAGCTGATAGATAGCGCATCCGATTGAAATTCTATTCATGTAACACTCTATCAGCTTTCGCCCGAAGGCTGCGGCAAACGTCGCTGGCATCTTGATAGTCGTCCCTATTACTCCCATAGCCCTTTTTTTCCTAAACTTTTTATGGAAGGAAGAAAAGGAGAGCGGCGAAACGGTTGCGCTCAGACAAGAGTTGAGAATAACTATCGGGCCGCGCAAATATGTGTTCTGCTGTTCGAGCGTTTGCGGGGTGATGAACTTCTGTTCGCCAAAATCAAGCACCTCGTTCATTTTGCTGGTGAGAGGCGACCCGCTGTCGCCATGACAGAACATGTATATGATCGTCGCGCCGTTCTTATCATCAAGTAGAAAATCTACAATGCTATCCTTATCCTCAAGACACTTTCCTTTCTCTCCTATGGAGGAATTAAAGAACTGTCTGTGGAACTCAACGGGCTTGAAAGGGCGCGCCTGAAAAGCCGCATCAATCTCCTTGTTCAGATTGAAGCTTATGTAGTCCGGCCCCTGCTCATGTTCGTCAATTGGGGCAGCCCATCCGTTCAGCTCGTCTGGCAGAGGATAGAGAATATATTCCGTCTTGTACTTATAGCCCCAGAGGCTTTTCGGTCGCAGAGGGTTATTCTTTTTCTGCTTTGGAGTCATGTTGCCCTTGTCGTAATAGTACGGGTATAGAATCTCCCAGGGGAGGAAGGCGCAGTCGGTTTGGATTGACAATTGATCGTCTTCGCGCAAAGTAGAATCAATCTTGTCCAGAATGGTTCTCAAGCCCAGATCGGCCAACTCCGAATAGAGACCGAAGCCCACGCTGACGACACGCTCAACGCAGTCCGCGAACTGATCGGCCACGAAGCCTGACGCAGGCTCGGCCAGTGGGTCTTCAAGATTGGCCCACAAGTCCGTCTGCTCGGTCGTCAGCACGTCTTTAAGCTGCGAGATTTTTCCGTCCAGACCGGTGAGGTCAACTTTCATATTAACTGGCTGAGATTGCCAGTATAATCCCTTGCCTGTGATCTTACACTGCGCACGAAGTTGACCGTCGCTAAACAGGATTTCCAGTTCCGCCGCGCGCGTCTGCTCGCCGTTACTCATAATAATCGCCCCTCCAGAGGCCGACTCAAAATAGCGTTGGCTTTTTCAGCCACCCTGAGATGTTTGTCCAGATCAATTTCTAAACTTCTATGTTCGTGCCGCGTGTCAGTGACATCTTTCAGAGAATGAACCAGAGTGATGGGAAGCGCGAAAGAGAGTTGATTCCGGTCTCTAAAATGGAAGCTAACATAAAAACCCGTCCTCATTTCGTCGGGTGAAGAGTCGTCGCAAGGGTCGCACGCATTCTCGTCAATCTCGTCGGCCTCGACTGCCCTCAGACGAAAACGCAGCTTCCTGACAAGTTTGCCGCCCTTGAATCGCGCAACCTTGTGCCAGTGGCGGTCGCGGAAGATGAAGCCCTTCGGCATAACAGAAACACCGAACTCTGCGCCCACTTCGCGCGCCTCTTCGAGCTTGCCGCTCTTGACGGTAGCAAGCGCTCCGCGCGGC
>MNJR01000147.1 GCA_001920415.1 Acidobacteria bacterium 13_1_20CM_3_53_8
AAGAGCAGTGACTAAGAGCAGTTTTCAGTTTTTAGTTTTCAGTTTTCAGAAAGAAGCGAACTGCTTTTAACTTAAAACTGAAAACTAAAAACTGAAAACTGTTCTTCTACGGTCTTCCCATGCGGCGGCGCTGTTGTTGCTGTTGAATGATCTGTCGCTCCATACGCATCATCCTTCTTCGCTCCATCTCCTGCCGACGCTGTTCGGCGGCCTGGCGTCTGGCTTCCCAGTAGCCCGGATCGTTTCGCGGCGGAAGGTTCGGCGGAGCACCCACAGGTGGAGGCGATTGCTGTGTAGGCGGCACGGCAGCAGCGCTCTTCGCATCGTTCTGAGGCTGCGGCGAAGGTTGTACGCTCTCCTCATGCGGCTGGGTTCTGTGCTCGGTTGGGTGGCTGACGATTCTGCTAGTTGAAGTCTCCGCCGGATGACTTGTCTGCGTAGGTTCAGCAGTAGGCTCGGTCTGCGTGGATGCTTCGACCTGAGACTGAGCGGGCGATGGTGCGCTGGACGCTGAAGGTTGAGGCTGCGCTTGTATTGCTTGAGAGGCACGCTCGGCGCGCGACCTTCGCATAGCCACGTAGCTCGCTGCAACAACTATAAGTAAAAGCAGAGCGCCCGCTGCTATTAGAAACATTCGGCGCGATGATGGTGATTGAGTCGAGAGAGCTTGCTGCTCTCTCACTTTCGTAGCGACTGAACCTTCATCCGTCATGGTAAGTCCTGCGGCTGAGTCCAGAGCAGTTGCAGACGCACGCGTCGGCGTGACGGTGGGCTGTGCTGATGCAGCCATGAGCGGCGGGATTTCTGACGCGCTCATGCGCTCGGTCTCAGCAGTGCCGCGCTCAGTTTTTCTCGCAGGCTCGTTGGCAATCGCTTGAGTCGGGGGAATTCCTTCGCCCATGATTCGAGTGTCCTGCTCCGACAACTCATTAACCACTGTTGGCAGTGCGACGGACGAAGATGCTAGCGCTCTCTCGGCCTGGCTTGCAGCCTGACGCATCTCCTTGCGCATCTCTTCAGCAGTCTGCGGTCGCTGAGCGGACGACTGAGCCATAGCTCTGTGAATCACCTGAGCGACAGCGCGCGGCACTTGCGAGTTGACTTCGTTCGCAAGTTGAAGCGGATCAGGCTGGTGATTCAAAACGGCGGTTGCACGCGTGAGAGCATCCGGCGGAGTCACGCCCGTAATCAGGTGATAAAGCGTTGCGCCCAATGAGTAGAGATCGCTGCGAACATCCGTGCCAGCGCCCTGAATCTGCTCAATCGGAGCGTAGTTGCGCGAGTAGCCGAAGATGCTTCCCGTGTTGGTTACGCGCGAGAGTTGAACGGGCGCGCCCTTCGCCAGCCCGAAATCAAGAAGCACTATGTGGCCGCGCGGCGTAATCTTCAGATTCTGCGGCTTGATGTCGCGGTGAATGACGGGCGGCTCCTGCGTGTGTAGATAATCCAGTGCGTCCAGCAGTTGATCCGCCCAGTCCAGAACCTGCGAGACGGAAAAAGCGCCGCGCTCCTTTAGCATCTCCGCAAGATCGTCGCCGGAGATGAACTCCATCACAAGGAATTGCCCTTCATCCTCCGTAAAATGGTCTATAACTTTCGGAAGCGCGCCGTGTCTCAAGTGATTCAGAAGACGAGCCTCGCGCTCGAACGCCTTTCGCATTGATGCGTCCGTGAAGAAAGTCTCCTTCAATGCGACAGTGCTGCCAAAGCGCTGGTCAGTTGCAAGGTAGACCGCGCCCATGCCGCCCTGCCCGATCTCGTTAACTACAAGGTAGCGGTTCTGCAAAAGGGTGTTGGGAGCGATCATAGTTCGATTTCTCCTACGATGATTTAGACGAGTGCCGGGTGCGGTATGGCGAACTTTTCAATCCGAAGGCTTACATATAGTAAAGGCAAAAGTAAAAAGGTAAAAGGCAAAAGTTAGGACAAAATCTTCGTCTACAATTTTTAATCTTTAATTCACGCCGCAGGCGTGCCCACACTTTTGCCTTTTTACTTCTACCTTTTGCCTTTCCCTTTGCCTTAGCTTTCACAAAGCGAGCACGCGCATCATTGCTTCGTGAATGAGGCCGTTGCTGGCGACTATTGGCGGCGTGTAGATGTCGAACGGCCTGCCATCGTAGTGCGTGACGCGACCGCCAGCTTCTTCTATTAGAATGACGCCTGCCGCAACGTCCCAGGGGTGCAAGCCTTCTTCCCAGAATCCGTCGAAGCGACCGCACGCGACGTAAGCCAGATCGAGAGCGGCTGAGCCGTCGCGCCTTACGCCTTGCGCGTGCATTATGAAGTTGAAGAAGTGGCGCGCGAAATCCGTTCGCTCGCGCACATCGTATGGGAAGCCCGTGCAGACAAGAGAAGCATTGAGGTCTTCAATCTCCGAAACATGAATGCGCCGCCCGTTCAATGTCGCGCCCTCTCCCCGTTCAGCAGCGAACACTTCGTCACGCACGGGATCGTAAATCACGCCCAGAGCCATCTTGCCGTTGTGCTCAAGCCCGATTGAGACGCAGAAGCTAGGATAGCCATGCGCGTAGTTCGTAGTTCCGTCGAGCGGGTCAACTATCCATTTCCACTCTGCCACGGGCGCCCCCATCCTCTCCGATTTCCCAGACTCTTCCGCCAGGATAGCGTGGCGCGGATAGTAAGATTTAATTCTTTCAATAATCAACTTCTCAGAGGCCACGTCTGCCTCCGTCACAAGATCAATCACGCCCTTGTTCGTTATCTTCGCGCGTCCCAACCGCTCGGCCAAGATAAGCCCCGCATCGCGCGCCGCTTGGATTGCAAAGTTAAGCAAGATAAGTCTCCAAAATCAAAGAAGGCAAAAGGTAAAAGTAAAAAGGCAAGCTGAAGAAGGTAAAAGTAAAAAGGTAAAAGGCAAAAGTGTGGACACGCCTAAAGGCGTGAATTAAAGATTAAAAATTGTAGACGGAGGCTTTCTTCTTCCTTTTGCCTTTTACCTTTTTACTTTTGACTTTCCTTCACCTGTTCCCAAGAATGGCGAGCACCTTCGTCTGTATAGGCTGGCCTGTCACTTGCGCGTCCCGCTCGCTGACGTAAACATCAATCTCCGAGCGCACGCCGAATCTTCCTTCCAGATAAATTCCGGGTTCGATTGAGAAGCATGTGCGCGGGATTATGGTGCGCGAGTCCTGCGTTTCCAGATTGTCAATGTTCGCGCCATTGCCGTGAACCTCTTCGCCTATTGAATGTCCTGTGCGGTGTATGAACTGCCCGCCGTAGCCCGCGCGCTTGATGACGCCGCGCGATACGTCGTCAACATCCGCGCCTTTGAAAGCACGATTGGCGCGCACGTTCTCTTGCACGAACCGTACGGCGGCGTCGCGCGCCTCGCGCACTATGTCGAAGATTCGCGTGTACTCTTCGGGCACTGTTTCGCCCACGTAACCCGTCCAGGTCTGATCCGTGTAAACCGCCAGAGGCTTCTTCAACTTTGCAGAGACATCAAGCAGAACGAAATCGCCGCGCTTAATCGGTGAAGTCACTTCGCGCGTAGGCGTGTAATGCGGATTCGCAGCGTTCGCATTCACGGCTACAATCGGCGGGTCGCCATCGCTAGTCATTCCTTCTTCATCGTAGCGGCGCACAATGAACTGCTGAATGTCATACTCGGTCGTAGGAACATTGGCGCGAATGCGCCGCGCGATTTCGTCAAAAGCCTGCATGATGATGCGGTGCATCTTGTCCGAGGCTTCTATGTGCATCTGCAACTGTTCAGGCGACCAGACGGCTTCAAATCTTTGAACCAGATCGCCGCTCGATACGACTTCGATGCCGAACGAGCGTATGAGTTCGATTGTTCCGGCATCAACACGCGAGATGTAGGGAATGGCGTTGTTGGGCGAATACTGCATGGCTATACGCGGCGGTCTGGCGTTGGTAACAGTTGCTAGACTGCTACGCGACTCCCTGACGCCCGTAATAGTTTCTCGCAAATCCGACTGCAACTCCTGCCAGGGAAGATAGACAATCTTTCGACCGGGCAGTTGATCCAGCTTCCCGCGCTCAATCGCGTGCACGATCTTGACAGGCTCGCCATTGGCTGGAATGTAATAGAACCAGCGGCGCGTCGTGATGCCGTTTCTATCCAGTTTCAAAATGCGATAGGCGAGCGGGTCGCTCCCGCGAAAATCATAAAAGAGCCAGCCGTCTAGATGAGCTTCGCGCAAAGCGGCCTGAATGTCGCGTACACGCTCTTGCGGCGTTTGCGCGCTGGCGGTAAAAGAGATAGCAAATAAAAGAAGAATAAGGGCGGGCGCGATTTTGAGATTAATTATCTTCATATGAGTATAAATTCGCAGATAAGGGTATGCCAGTGCAGCTACTCTTTCGACGCATCGAGCATAGGAATGCTGATGCCTTTCTCGCGCGCTGCCTTTTCAGCCTCTTCATAACCGGCATCAACGTGGCGCGCAATGCCTATGCCGGGATCATTCGTCAGAACACGATTCAAACGACGCGCTGCTTCCTGTGTTCCATCTGCGACGGAGACCTGTCCCGCGTGCAGCGAATATCCTATGCCTACGCCGCCGCCGTGATGAAACGAAACCCAGCTTGCGCCGCTCGCTGTGTTCAAGAGCGCGTTCAGTATAGGCCAATCGGCAACAGCATCACTCCCATCTTTCATCCCTTCAGTCTCGCGGAAAGGCGACGCCACGCTTCCGGTGTCCAGATGATCGCGGCCAATCGCAACGGGCGCACGCAAATGACCGCGCTTCACCATGTCGTTAATAGCCTCGCCCATCTCCGCGCGCTCGCCGTAGCCCAGCCAGCAGATTCGCGCCGGAAGACCTTGAAATTGCACGCGGTCTCGCGCAAGACGAAGCCAGCGATTCAGTGTGCCATCGTCTGGAAAAAGTTCTAGCGCGAGGTCGTCAGTCTTGCGTATGTCGTTTGCATCGCCGGAGAGAGCGACCCAGCGGAACGGGCCTTTGCCTTCGCAGAAGAGAGGCCGTATGTATTCGGGCACGAAGCCGGGAATCTCGAAAGCATCTGCGCATCCGGCATCGAAAGCCTGCTTGCGAATATTGTTGCCATAATCGAAAGCGACCGCGCCCGCACGTTTAATAGCAAGCATAGCTTCAACGTGCCGCGCCATTGATGCACGCGAACGAGCTATATATTCACCAGGATTTTTTTGGCGAAGTTCTGCTGCTTCTTCCAGACTCAAATTTTCGGGGACGTAACCGTTTAGTGGATCGTGCGCGCTTGTCTGATCCGTAATCACATCAACACGGACGCCGCGACGCACAAGCTCAGGCAAGACTTCCGCGCAGTTGCCCACAAGTCCGACGGAGACGGCGCGCTTCTGCTCACGCGCGTCTTCGCAAATCCGCAGAGCTTCATCAAGTGTGAGCGCCAGACGGTCACAATAGCCCGTTCGCACGCGGCGTTCAATGCGCGCTTGGTCAACGTCAATGCCAAGAAAGACTGCGCCATTCATAGTAGCCGCAAGCGGTTGCGCGCCGCCCATGCCGCCCATCCCGCCGGAGACTAAAAGTTTGCCTCTCAAGTCTCCGCCGAAATGTTTGTCGGCCATCGCAGCGAAAGTCTCGAACGTGCCCTGAACTATTCCTTGCGTCCCAATGTAAATCCAACTGCCCGCAGTCATCTGCCCGTACATCATCAAGCCCCGTCGTTCCAATTCATGAAAGTGCTCCCAGTTGGCCCAAGCCCCTACGAGATTTGAATTCGCAATGAGCACACGCGGCGCGTACTCGTGCGTCTGGAAAACCGCAACAGGCTTGCCGGATTGCACGAGCAAAGTCTCATCGTTCTCAAGCTCTTTCAATTCCTTCACAATCGCATCGAACGCAGCCCAGTTGCGCGCAGCCTTGCCCGCGCCGCCGTACACGATCAACTCATCAGGCCGCTCCGCTACATCCGGGTCAAGGTTATTCATAAGGCATCGCAGCGCAGCCTCTTGATGCCATCCCTTGCAACTTAATTTCGCCCCGCGCGGCGCACGCACAATTCATAACAGAAAACAGGTGAAATCGCTAAGGGCTGCGCGGTCGTGAAGCTAGATTTTTTTGAGGATTTCTGAGGATTCTTTGAATCTGTTTGTAGCCTGACTGGAAAAGCCTTTTTCTGGTTGCGTCAGCGTCTTCGACGCGCAGCTGGTTTTGGGCATGGGCATGTTTTATTGCTGGAATTTCCATTAAGGTAAATTTCGCAGCATATATTATCATTTAATTGAATAATATCTTGATAGACCATGTTATCGCCCAAATATATTTCGAGCAGGTAAGACCTTTCTGATAAACCTTTGAATTGGAAATTACCAGAATTGTCCGTAGTGGTCATTAAGATGGGTTTGCGGCTAATTTTTGGAGGGTATAGCTTTATACTGAAGTGCGGAATTGAAGCCTGAGACGGGACGCCGAACTTTATATGACCGGTGAAGGTGAAACCATTTTGAGCACCTCCTGCACGGCACAGAGGGGAAGCGCTAAGTGAATATAGTATGAGGATTGAAATGAGAATCAGGTCTCTAGGTTTCATTGTAGAATCACCTCTAACTTATCTGTACTGGTCAGCCTGCGGGACTGTCGCCGTCTGTCTGGGAATTTCGGTATTCGAAGCAGGCATCAATTGCACCTCATGCTCTGGAAACTGGTAGGGTTTGGTAGGATCATCAAGATTAAATGGATCGGTTATAGGCCCAAAGGCTCCGCTGCTCGGGTTAAAGTACATTATTCGGTAAGGCGTATTTTTCACAAAAGGTACGTTGAAAATTACACTCTCGCTCGTCATGGGTTGTTGACCAATAACGGCATAAACGTCAACAGGCACTGAAGTTTTAATCTTACCCGTAACCGGCACCATCACAGGGCACGTTTTCGTGTGGAGTGAGAGATCGGGACAGATGTTTTTAGCGTAGTAAACTGGAAAGGCCAATAGAAAGCCTCCGAAAAGAAACATGACTAGAACCGGAGCCTGAGTGTTGAGTTCTATCTGCCAGGGCAGTTTAACCTTTGTTGCCGATACAGGCCTGCCGCGACTGTCCAGACCTATGCGGCGTGTCCAGAGCAAAAAGAGACTGCCAATCACCATTATCATTCCGGCAGCCGAGCACAAAACGAAAAGAGCCATATTCCAGTCCATTTCAAAATCCTCCCTCTGTTTATAGAAAGAGCAGCCCGCCGGAAGAAGAAAGCTTCGTCATCTGTCAAGGAGTTTCTTAAACGGGCGAGAGCTAAAGACTCGCTCGATGAGATATTTTGTGTACTTGCGAGGAAAACTGAACGCGGAGCAAGCTATGAGAACGGGCGAAGCGTATTCCTATTATCAGGGTAAGTCAATAAAAAATTCGCGTGCCCAAGCTGGCCTGGCGGCTGATGTTTGACCACGAAGATGAAAAATTTTAGCAGTAAACTGGCCTCAGCTCAACCCTGAAGCTTACTGCACTAGACCTAGAAGTCTCCACGACGAACCGCTTCCTTGAGTTTCTGGAAATCGGGCGCGAGCGTGCGGTCTTCTGTGAGTCGCGGCGCGTGTGAGCGAACTATCTCGTAAGCTCTGCGTACTCCGCGACCCGGTTGCAGGGGCGCGCGAAATTCCAGACCTTGCGCTGCTGTAAGAAGCTCTATGGCGAGCATGTATTCTGCCAGTTCAACCAGATTGCGAAGCTTCACTGCGGCGGTCATGCCCATTGAGACGTGATCTTCTTTGCCACCGTCCGTAGGCACGTTGTCAACACTCGCCGGATGCGAGGATGCGCGCGCGTCCCCAACGAGCGAGGCCGCTATAATCTGCGCCATCATAAAGCCTGAAGACGTACCGGCGTGTTCGGTTAGAAACGGCGGCAGGTCTTCGTTAGAATCTGGATTCACAAGACGATCAATGCGCCGTTCGCTTATGCTCATTAAATCCGTCAAAGCAATCGAGGCGTAGTCAAACGCAAGAGCAAGCGGCGCGCCGTGAAAGTTTCCGCCGGATATAACTTCTTCTGTTTCTGTGAAGACGAGCGGGTTGTCTGTGGCGCTTCCCGTTTCAATCTCGACCGCTTCGCGCGCATGATTCAATGCGTTGAGCGCAGCGCCGTGAACCTGCGGCATGCAGCGAAGGCAATAAGCGTCCTGAACGCGCGGGTCGTTTTCGAGATGAGATTTTCGGATTTCGCTGTCGCGCAAGAGTTCACGCAAGTGCGCTGCAACTTCCATCTGTCCAGCATGTGGACGAGCCGCATGTATGCGTTCGTCGAAAGCTGCGGGCGTGCCGCGCAGTGCTTCCAGAGTCATTGCGCCCGCTATATTAGCTGCGCGCGCAACGCGCAACGCGCGATGAAGTGCGAGCGCGCCGACCGCTGCCATCGCTTGCGTGCCGTTCAGAAGCGCTAGTCCTTCTTTCGCTTCTAACTGAAGTGTTTCAATCCCTGCGCGACGAAGCGCGTCTGCGCTCTTCATCCTCAAGCCTTGATAGAACGCTTCGCCTTCGCCTATTGCGCTCAGAGCAAGATGCGCGAGCGGCGCTAAATCTCCGCTTGCTCCGACAGAGCCTTTTTCGGGAACAACGGGATGCACGCCGCGCTCTATCATCCAGACGAGCGTGTCAATCACAACGGAGCGAGCGCCGCTGTAACCTAAAGCGAGAACGTTTGCACGCAGCAGAAGCAGCGCGCGGACTTCCTCTTCTGACAGCAATTGACCAACGCCGCACGAATGGCTGCGCACAAGATTGAGTTGCAGCGCACGCAACTCATCCGGCGGGATGTGAACATCCGAGAGTTTTCCGAATCCAGTGTTCACGCCGTAAACGACCCGGCCCTCGGCAACTATCTTCTCTATCACACGCCGCGCGGCTTCAACACGCTCGCGCGCCGCAGCCGACAACGCTACGCTTTCCGCCCCGCGCGCAACAGCCGCCACCTCTTCGAGCGAAAGTCTCTGTCCGTCAAGCTCAATCATTGTTGAAGAAAGTGAGAAGAGCAGTTTTCAGTTTTTAGTTTTCAGTTTTCAGCAAAAGCCCGCTCGCTCTTCTTCTGAAAACTGAAAACTAAAAACTGAAAACTGCTCTTCTCACTTATCACCTCTTTTACGTTAATGTCTTCTCTCTTGCCGGTCTTCTATCGGGCGTCTCTGTGGTGTGAATCTGACGGTCGGGAGTTTCCGAGATGTCAATGCGCTTGAACTGTCCTGTGGTGCTGCCGCGAAGGCGCTGGCGTGCTTGCTTCGCACGACGCGTGCTGCGTCGCGTAGTGGCTGCTACGCGCGACAATCCTGTCACGCGTCCCAGTGTGCCAAGCGAGAATTCATGCTTCGGCAGAACTTCACCTGTAGCCTCGCGCAGGCGTAGCGTGGCTAGGGCGAAGATGATTAACCCCAGGTTGAAGATGAAGCCTACTAGAAGAACAACTGAGCCGGGGACAACGCCTACGGCTGCGCGTGCTATAAATTCGCCCATGTCTCGCGCCGTCTGCGGATGCAGGTAGACCTTCAAATTCCAACTGAGCGCGAGCAGTATGAAGAGCCATAGATAGTTGCGGCGAAGACGGCGACCAAGCGCCTCAGACTCGCTGATGGTGAAATGCGGCGTGGTCAAGTCCGCCATCAGATGCTCTGCCCAGACGCGATCAATCGTCTGCTGCGGACCCAACATCTGCGCAAAATAGCCTGACTCCATCACGCGCACGCGGCTTGCCCAAATCTCGTAGTAGCGATAACGGCGCGCCTCCATGAAGAGGAAGAAGGCTACGACGATTGAGTTAATCAGGATGACGAAGTGCGGGTTGCCGGGCGCGCTGAATGCGAAAGAGAGCGTAGCGCCCGCAGTGATGACAGCCCAGTTCGTAGTCGTATCAAGACGATTGCGCCATGTGTTCGAGCGTTGAATCTCGCCGCGATAGAAATGGACCATCGCCGTGTTGAGTTCCGACGCTGAAAATTTTATTGCGCCCGCAGCGGCTTCCGTGCTCTTAGCGACGCCGGGTATTTCTGTGGTGTGCGGCGAGGTCTGGCGCAGACGGCCTGTGGGGCGATCAGGTGTGCTGGTGGTGTGTGGGCTGACGGGTCTTCCCGGTCGCGTCTCTGTGCTCATCGCCTCAACCTGATCTCCTCAAAAAGCAGATGCTAGTAGAAAAGTCTGGAGTCTGGAGTCCGGTTGATTTTCGATTTTGGATTTGCGATTTTCGATTGAAAGATGCAAAGTGCTTTTAAATCGAAAATCTAAAATCCAAAATCGAAAATCCCCAGACTCCAGACTTTAATCATATCATGCTAACGGCGCTCAGTGCTTATAGTTCCTGCGCGCAAGCCCGCTAGAAAATAGACTGCGGCGTAAGATGACCAAAGACCCCAACGCTCACGGGCCAGCGCGCGAATCTCTCGCTCAGACATCTCGCGCCCGTTGTTGTAGTATTTCTGTACGAACAGGCCGAGCGCAAGATCGCCCGCAGGGAAAACGTCTGTGCGACCGAAGTGAAGCATCAAAGTCCACTCGGCTGTCCAGCGCCCTATGCCGCGCAAATTGGTGAGACGAGCTATCAAAGTTTCGTTCTCTTCCGTCTCTAATTCGCTCGCGTCCAACTCGCCTTTCGAGATTTTTCGGGCAAGCTCAATCACACCTAGAGCCTTCGCGCCAGACAGGCCAAGCGAGCGCAAATCTTCCACGCTCGCGCGGGCAATTGCTTCGGGGCGTGGGAAAGCGAAGAAGGTTTCGCCATCTATCGTTATCTGCTCGCCGAACTTTTCCACCATACGGCGCTTCAAAGTCATAGCAACTGTCGTAGAAATCTGCTGTGAAAGAATCGAGATAGCAAGCGCTTCAAAAAGGTTGGGCCAACAGGCCAGATGCAGGCCGCGATGATCCTCTTCCAATGTGCGCATCAACGGATCATCTTTCACACGCGCGCGAAATTTTTTTAGATCATGGTCGGTGCTGAACATTCGCTCGGCAAGCCTTTTAGCCTTGCTCTCTTCATGCTTGGTAAAAGTGCGCTTGTCAGTGAACCAGAGAGCGAGCAAGGGGCGCGAGCGTGTGCCGCGCGATTCTATGTTCAGCAGGTGAAGATTTTCGGCAAAATGGAAAGCGCGGCGGTAACGCTCGCCTAAAAAAGTGTCCACAATCTCGCTCTGAGTGAAGCGAAAAAAACGCGCAGTCGCCGCGAAATCAAAGGGAGCGCGCGGGATTATCTCTATCTCCATTGTGCCCGGAAGTGTCGCGCAACACGCACGCTTACGTCAAAGTCATGTGCGCTTGACACCGCAGTTTGCGCGCACCTATAGTCTAATTTTGCGTTTGAAGCTCGGTTGAATTCACTATGTTGACAGAGGGCGCTCCTGTTGGCGCGGACGAGCAATGGATGCGCCGCGCTCTTGAGGCTGCGCGCGACGCCATGCGGCTTGATGAAGTTCCCATAGGCTGCTGCGTCGTAGCGAACGATCAGCTTCTAGCCATCGCGGGAAATCGCACGCGCACAAATTGCGATCCAACGGCGCACGCAGAGATCGTAGCGTTGCGCGAAGCGGCATGGATCGTTGACAACTACAGGCTCACGGACGCCGTTGTTTACTCTACGATTGAGCCTTGCGCCATGTGCGCGGGCGCGCTCATTCAGGCCAGAATCGCAAGATTAGTTTACGGCGCGCGTGACGAGCGCGCTGGCGCAGTTGATACCAATTTCAGCATCTGCGCCTCAAGCTCTTTGAATCATCAAATCCAAGTCACGTCCGGCGTGCTTGAAGAAGAATGTCGAGCAATAATGCAAGAATTCTTCAGAGCGCGGCGGGACGAGATAAGGCAAAAGTAAGAAGTAAAAAGGCAAAAGGAAGGCCGCAAACCAAATTTCTCTTAAAGCTTTTATCCTAACTTTTGCCTTTTTACTTTTACCTTTTTACTTCCTGTGCGGAGAGGTCGCATAGTGGTTTAGTGCACCGGTCTCGAAAACCGGAGTGGTCTAACGGCCACCGTGGGTTCGAGCTTCTCCCGCCACTTGGCGCGAAGTTGGCGCGAATGAAAGCACCCGCCCCTGCGCTAGAGAGTCAATTGCTGTTCTTAATTTCTGAGGAACAGCATGTGAATAGCCGAGCGTCATCTTCAGCGTCGAGTGTCCTAGAAGCGTCATAATGTCCATCTCATGCGTCCCTGCCGCTCTCAATCGAGTAGCGAAAGTGTGACGAAGATCATGGAAACGGAAATCCGTAATCTCGGCCTTCTTCACTGCCGATTCAAAGCAGACCATCATCTGCCTACGTTTTCTCCCTGTACGCGCATGATCAAAGATTAACTCTTTTTCAGGTGCATCCTGCCGCAAAGACTTTAGTATTGCCAGAGCCTTTGCTGATAGCGGGATACGGCGTGGCTTGTCTGTTTTGGTCTGCGGGATATAGATCGTCTGAGTCATCGGGTTCACATGCTCCCACCTTGCATTGAGCAGTTCCCCTAGTCGCATCCCGGTCTCAAGTGCGAGGTTGACTAAAGCCGGAAGATGCTCGCCATAAGGAACGAGCGCCTTCAGCAACTTTTCTTCCTCGTCTGGCGTCAAGTATCTCTCCCGGCCTTGTGGTTCTCTAAGGCGTTTGACTCTCGACATCGGATTGCTATCGACCAAACTATTCTCATAGGCCATCGAAAGCACCCTTGACAGGACTTGAAGCTCGCGGTTGACGGTCGCTGGCGAACGCTCGCGCTTGTATCTAGTTGGAGTCTTCAGCCTTTCAAACTTGAACTTCTCTATCAGAATGGGAGTAATGTCTCGCACTGCTCGACCTTTGAAGAACTCTTTAATCGGGCGAGCGCGTTCCTCGTCATCCTTCCAGCTTCGTTTAGACTCTTTGGCCCACTTCAGAAACACGTCATCTACGAAATCCGACAGACGCGTTACTGCTGTAGCTTTGTTGTATTTTCTGTCAAAGATCGCCTGCTTGATCTGCGTCTCGACCTGCTCGGCCTGCTTCTTCGTGCGGGCCTCCGGTACAGCTTCTTTGATGTAATGACCACGAAGCGAGAACTCGACAACCCATGTGCCGTGCTCCCAATTCGGATCGTTCGTTTTAATTCGCTTCCCTTTGAAGCGTTTGTAGACTGCCATTTTTCTTTCTCCTTGTGATGGCAGCCGTCAAAGCGCGACGGAGCATATCACAAGCTATTTAGACCGGAAAGATTCAGCTTGCCCGTCTCTCCACGATCTGCATCTCGTGATGCCTCTTCTTTCTTTGCCGCGCGGCTTCTTCTCTCGCCCATCGATCCACCTCTTCACGATGATAGCGCCGCATCTCGCCCATTGACGCGCAAGGTAGTGGGTACTCGTTCTCCGGGCGCGCAGTCCACTTGCGGATTGAGTGTACTGTGACCTCCCCGCTCGGCGTCCGTAGCTGCCAGTACTCGGCCAGTTGCTTTTCAGTCATCCAGACAGGTGGCGGTGCGATCTGCTTCAACAAGCCCGAACGTCATCAGCAACATGCCAAGTGTATTGCGCGTCCCTTCGCGACCGCAGATTTGCGGGCGGTCGTCCCACCACTCGAACTTCGCTTCGGGTGCCCACGCGAGGAACTCCTTGAAGTTGATCGGCTCTGGAATCAGCTCGACGCGTGGCGCTAACCGAACGCTTCCCCACGCCTCATCATTAATCACTTCTTGTTTGCTGTCGGCTTCGCCAGCGTCATGCTCCGCAATCTTTATAATCTGTTCCCATCTGTCCCTTTCCTCGGACCAAAGCTTCGCCGGGTAGAACTCGATTCTCGGTTCAACAGCAGGCCGATAACAGCCTTCCTCATCAACTCTCTGACTCGTGTAGCCATCGAGTCCGAGCCTTAGCATCTCCACCCGGCGCTCTTCTGGATAAACGAGCCAGTATTCGCCGACGCCCGCCTCCGCGTATCGCTCTTTCTTCAGGCCAATCACGTAGTCACTATTCCACGGGCCGCAGATTTCCATGACTATATCTGCTGGCCCGTCCAAGTGTGATTCATAAAGAACAGATGTTGAGCGAGAGCTTATGAAGATAAGGTCAGGAGTGAAGGCGTCTTCGCCAAGACGCATCACAAAGTCGCGCCCAAGCGCTCTACCTAAGCCGGTGCGGTGGAAGGCGAGCGAGATGTCTGAGCGCAGTTTGGAGATAAGCAGTTGTGGTCGCTTAGGCAATTCAGGCAGGGTGATTTGATGCTCTACGCCAGCAGCCCATTTGCGCCACGCTTCCAAGTCAGACGGTTCTGCATCCGAGCCGCCGAAAGACTTGCGGAGCGCCGACCACCACTTCTCCTCCGCAGCAAAAGGGAGCGCTGCGTCCGCACCCCAACCGGCCAAGATGTAGCCGAGCATGGCTAGGCTGCCTCTTATATTGCCCCCAAGAAGCAGACGGTTCGAGACCAGTTCCATGCGGGACTCCGGCCCATGTTCTGCATAATGTGTGAATGCGTCATGCGGGCTGAGTGTCATAAACGTCCTACCTCCGATAGGAAATTCTAACACCGCTTCTACCTAGCTCACTGATATTTATTTCCTCAAATTTGAGGCGAAGGTGAGCAGCCCTCCTATTACATAGAACTGACGCTATCCTCAGAGCCTTAGCCGGGTGCTGGAAGCCATTGCCGTTGAAGGTTACCGCACACAAGCTGAGGTCAGGCGAATGCTCAACCTGTCATGGCACGAAACGGAAGCCTTACCTGAAGGAGCGTCAGGCTTACCTACATTACGATGGGTCAGATTTGGAACAGGATCGCGCCGCCCTCAGTAAACTCATCTCCAAATGACCGTCGTTTCAGACACTAGCCCGATCAACTACCTGGTATTGATTGACTCTGTTCATATCTTGCCCGACTTATTCGAACAGATCGTTGTGCCGCAAGCGGTACGCGATGAGCTTCTCGCGGCGGGAGCGCCAGACAAAGTTAAGAATTGGATTACCAATCCGCAGGCAAATGATGTGGCGCAGACGGACGCTGAGAGCGGTGAAGTGATGTAAGCAACGGCCATGCTGAACGCAGTGTGCGATCACCGGATTTAGGATATTTCTTCCAGCATGAGTGCGCGGAAGCCTGCCTGTACGAAATCGTCGTCTGTGGTTAGAGCTTCAAGGAGTTGATGCTCCTGCATGACGATGAAGGAGGTGCAGTCGGTCAGTCCCCATGCCTTATCTTGGCGTTGACGGAAGAGGTCGAAACCGGCGTTGAATAGTTGAGAGGTCGCCGGGATTACTTCTACGAATGAGCTGGATGTGAGCCGACTGATTGCGCTGGCAGCTTCCAACCGATATTTGACGGCAGCAAGGCTATCGCCGATCTCGACCAAGATGAATTCTGTGGTGAGCAGCTTCCGTCTCTCGGCGGCCAACTTTTGCTCCCACCGGACGGCCCTTTCATGCCATTGGTCGCGCGTGTTAATGAGAGCATTAAGGTAGGCGGTGTCAAGGAAGATCGGTGTTCTTTGATCGGCCATGTGCGTAGTAGTCGTGGTTTTCGGCCAGGTCGCTGACACCCATATCCGTTGCCAGCGACCGGATAGCCGTCAACGGGTATTCCTCTTCGCCGCCGATTTCCGACACTTTCTCTTCACCCTCGATAATAACTATGTAGCGGGTGTTCGGCTTGAGGTCAACCTCCTCTTCCGGGTGTAGTACCTTGCCGTCATAGGTCGCGTGAAAAGTTGTGGACATACTCTGTTCTCCAGCCTTGCATTCTATCAGATTCGGGATGCGCTGTTGAGTAGCGCTGGACTTTCTCTATCCTTAAACTTGGCGCGAAGTTGGCGCGATGATGTGACAGTAGTTGCCATGATAAGCTATACTTTGACGGCTGCGAGTTGTTTGATTTCCCAGCAATTCTTACGGTTTCGCGTTTAAGCGAAGGAGGTTAAGGGAACTCGAAAACCGGGGTGGTCTAACGGCCACCGTGGGAGCGAATCCCACCCTCTCCGCCATACTTCTTTCAAGCTCAAACATTTAGAAGGTAGTTGGCGATTCGGCTCTTCACTTCCAACTCACGCCAATTTTGCCACTTGGCGCGCTTTCCCTCTTCCAAACTATCAATTGCGTCTCTGAGTCTCTTCGGGACGCCGTGCGCGTAGCTACGCTTGACCTAATCCTTGCGGCGGGCGCTCGGCGGTTCGCTTGCACGCTCGCTTTCGACGGGGTGGGCTGTGCTGTGTGCAGGCCGCCGTGATTACTCCCACTCGCCAAAGACACGGCGGCCTTACTTTTTAGAATACCTCTGAAAAACATGACACTCCAAAGGCCAGGGTTTAAATATAAGTTTACATGGCATGAATAAGTGAGTTGAAAGAATTAGCAGTGGCTGTAAAAAATTTGCTTGACTTCATTCAAACGGGGACTATAATTCCAGCCCCTTGTTGAAGTCTTCACGCTTTTATTACTTCAGCCGACCAGACTTCCTGCTCGGGGAGAACTCTCAGGCGATTAACATCTTAATAACTGATGTTACGCAAAAAGAAATGGCAGTTTACGCTTGACACGGAAAACATTAGGCTCTAACGCGCTTTTCCACGTTGCGCAGTTTTTGACAAATGGCGGTTTTGTTGGGCTTTTTGCCATTATCTACTGCCAAAAGCGGCGGTTTTGCTCAGGAAATCCACTTGTCAAGTTAAAACCCTAATTCTTGTCTGCGTAACATCAGTTAATAAAAAGCTTGTAGGGCGTGAACGCTCACGTTGGCAGGGGAACACCTCATGCGCTTTCATGCAAACTTCATCAGTTCCGGGCGCACCGTCGGCATCATAACGAGATTCGCTACCAATCTTTCTTCGCTCCAACAGGGAAGCTTTGCCCTTAGTAATATCTTTAACTTTTACGTTCACCCTCACGTGCAGCTTGAGGAGAAAATTTACCGGCATTTACAAGCAGCACGCGTGCTATGACTGGCTTCATGCCTGACGGGTGACAGGCCTCTTGATCAACTCAATATACGGAAGCCACTGCCCTCGCAGTTCAACACTTAAACTAATGACGAAAGACGGCTTCATCCAGTTTTTCACCGTCAAAGTGACAACTCGTGGGCGTGGAATGCGGTCTGAAATCGCATTTTAATCAACATTCTCGACCATAAATGACTGCTCGCCATTTTGTATCTTGAGGTAGGGCACAGTAAATGCTGGGAGTATAAAGCCCATAGCCATTAAACTCCTGCAACAAGTAGAGGCGATGGGAGGCAGTCAACACGCATCCAGACAATAAAGTTTCTCTCAGATTAAAAGCCATCGGTGGCTTCATGTAATTATGAGGACCTATCATGAACCCGGCGAAGATTTTGCTGCTCGACCTGAATTCGGCAGACGATCTAAGCAATACGCTGTTAGCTGCCTTTGAATCTCCTCACACTCAGTACAGTATTCAATTCAGAAGTGAGAAGGTCAATGATAACAACGTAGCGTTTCCCGATACTGATCTGCTCGCAACCATTGCTTGCTTCCAGCCGGACATCATTCTACTTGCTGTTCCGCGCAACTTAAACAAGCAAGCCCAAGCCTTTTTTCAGGCCATGAGACGGAAGCATATCACAGCCCCTGTGATCCCCGTCGTGGAAACCAGCGAAGCAGATAGGGCGCTTAACTGGCTTAAACTCGGAGCCGCCGACTTTATCCCGACCTCGATCAGCAGCAACGATATTCTCGCCCGCGTCTGCCAGTTATTAGAGCAGGTTCCCCCCGGAGAGGTGCTGGCGCAGAGGCTCAGAGAAAATCTTGGGATGAGGCTTTTAATCGGTAAAAGCTCGGCGTTCCTTGAGGAGATAAATAAAATTCCGCTGCTAGCCAAGTGTAACGCGAGCGTCCTGATCGCAGGCGAAACAGGAACGGGAAAAGAGTTGTGCGCGCGCGCCATCCATTACCTAGGCCCGCGTGCTCATAAACCTTTCATTCCCGTGAACTGCGGAGCCATCCCCGCAGATCTTGTCGAAAACGAGTTGTTCGGTCATGAGCGCGGCGCTTTTACCGGTGCCAAGAACTCAAAAATCGGGTTAATTCAAGAGGCCGACGGAGGCACGCTTTTTCTGGATGAAATAGACTGCCTGCCGTTGCTCTCGCAAGTTAAACTCCTGCGTTTTCTTCAGGAAAAAGAGTATCGCCCTCTTGGCTCGACCAAAGTCTGCCAGGCAGACGTGCGTGTCATCGCTGCGACCAATAGCGATCCGGAAGAAGCAGTCAAGGCGGGAAAACTTCGGCAGGATTTTTACTACCGCTTGAATGTCATTCCGCTTTTGCCGCCGCCGCTGCGGGCGCGGCGCGAGGATGTTCCGGGATTAGCCCGCTATTTCCTTCATAAGTTTGCCGCCGAACTCGATAAACCAGTAGCGGGATTTTCGATTGAAGCCATTCAATCACTCGTCGCCTATGATTGGCCCGGTAATGTGCGGGAACTCGAACATATCGTTATGCGCGCGGTGGCGCTCTCAACGCAGCCGCTGATTCGCGCCGCTGATCTCACCCTGCCAAACCGCAATCCGAAGCTGCTGCTGGAATCCTTCAAAGGAGCTAAGAACAAGGTGGTCGCAGAGTTTGAAAAGAGCTACATCAAAAAGCTGCTGCTTATGTATGACGGCAACATCAGTCGAGCAGCGCAGGCGGCGCAGAAGAATCGGCGAGCCTTCTGGCAACTGATCCGCAAGCATCGCATAGATGTGAAAAGTTTAAGGGCCAGCAATTTCTAGTATGGACCTTCACTCGTCTTCACGGTGATAAAATTGTCCTACCTTTATATTCTCCTACACCTCGACTTTGCTTTCTCTGCGCGCGCTGGGCACTGACAATAAAGTCCTAGCTCACCGATCAGTCTTCCCGATAATTCAAACATTAGACAATTGGCGCGATGTTTGCAGAGTTGTAGGCTCCGAAGGCACAAATTAGATGGCCGACGAAGAGCAAGTAATCGCTTACAACATACTGTCCTACTTGAGCAAACACAAAGAGGCCCAGGATACGCTGGAAGGCATCGCGCAGTGGTGGCTGCTACAGCAGACCGTCGAGCAACATCTCCTCCACGTCAAAAAGGCCCTGGCAATGTTGATTGAACAAAATTTGGTTCTCGTTCTTGAGGGAAAAGGCACCGAGGCGCGCTACGTAATCAATTCAGAGAAGAGTGCGGAAATCTCGAAACTGCTGGAAAGTAAATCAAATCTCTAAAGGCATTTTCCGCCCCGTGCGTTACCTCACACGCCACCATAATGCTTCGAGAGCCGCTTGACCGGGAGCACTATTCAGAATTGCAAAATGATGCGCAGGTCGCAGACAGGGCGGCCAGTACGACAGGAGTCAAGACGCGATGGTACGGGCAAGAATGAACATCGGACGGCATGCCTATGTGAGCGAGTTGAAAATTACGCCCCCGCCAAGGCGGGCGACATGGTGGCACGATCACCTTATCGGCTTACTACGCCAATGGAGCATCCCGGCGCTGCGTGTAACGCTTGGCTTAGTATTCTTGTGGTTCGGTGCGCTCAAGTTGTTAGGTGTTAGCCCCGTCTTGTTAATCCTGAAACAGACTTACCCGTTCATCCCCGTAGGGCCTTTTGCCATGGTGCTCGGCCTCTGGGAAGTGATGATCGGTGGCGGCCTCATTATGAAGCGTGCATTGCGCTGTACGCTGGTGTTGCTCTGTTTTCACCTGACGGGAACATTCATCTCGCTGCTGTTCGCGCCATCGCTCTTCTTTCTGCACGGGAGTCCGCTGTGGCTGACCGTAGAGGGCGAATTTGTGGCGAAGAACATGGTGCTCATGGCAGCAGGGTTAGTGATCGGAGGATACGAGGTGTCGCTCGTGGGAGAGAGAAAGGTTGATTCAGACCCGGTTAGTGAAAGCGAACTCGTTTATCTAAAAGACCGCCCGCGGCGCGCACACGAGGGGCTGCGCCTCTAACGCCCGAATGATTGCTATCTCATCCGTCGCCCTCATTGAATAATTCGCGGGGAGCGCGCGAGTCGAGTCTACGGCTTTCATGAAGAGGCGGTTGATTATTCCGCTAGGATAAATTTGTCCCCTTTTGATGGCGCTCTTTTGATTATCTGCACGTCTCAGGGGCCCAGTCGGGTAAGAGGGAAGAGAATATTTGACTGCGCGGGACGGACTAGAAACATGGCTCGCGTCCATGTGGTATGTCGGTTGCTAACAGTCTGCGTGGAGTCGCATCGTTACTTTCAACACTCAGAACTTCCCATCAACGGAAGAAAGCCGGGCGCTTGCTGAACAGACCGCAGCTAACATTTGTGATCCTGTCTTAATCTCTCGCCTCATGGGGCGACGGCTTTTGCTTGCGAGCACGCCGGTTCAGCACCACTCGCCGCCCGCGCAAGCATGAGCATCATTGAAGCGCTTCGGGGTTCGAAGATGAATAGCGGAACAGGCAGGGAAATTCATCGGGCGCACTAAACCTCCCAATAGCTCATAGGAAAGCGAGGAATGTCTTATGAAAACTCGTCAGTGGCTTAAACCCCGGTTAATGATTGTTGCAATCGTGAGCGTAGGTCTTCTCATTGGCATAAGAGTGCTGCATACGTCTGGCAAGATAGATGTGATGCCGTCGGCCAGCACCGCAACGACACTTCCGCAACCAGAGCAGGCCAGATCGGCTGCTTACCAATGGCTAGAGATAGCGTTGGAGGCCACGGCCCGCGAACATGCGCGCAATATCCCGCGTCCTACTATCGGCTCGCGCATGTTGGCGATCATCGTGACCGCCATGTATGACGCTTGGGCTGCTTATGATGAAAGGGCAGTCGGCACGCGTCTGGGCGGTAGTCTGCGCCGCCCGCTGGCTGAGCGCACACAGGCCAATAAAGAGAAGGCTATCGCCTATGCTACCTACCGTGCGCTGCTAGATCTGTTTCCAGAAGATAGCGAGTGGCTGAACGGGCAGATGCGCCAGCAGGGCTTCGACCCAAACGACACTTCGACCGATCC
Organism: Acidobacteria bacterium 13_1_20CM_3_53_8; assembly: GCA_001920415.1. GTDB lineage: Bacteria > Acidobacteriota > Blastocatellia > Pyrinomonadales > Pyrinomonadaceae > 3-1-20CM-3-53-8. The sequence continues at coordinate 20,864 of MNJR01000147.1, forward strand.
ATCGACACCGCAGGGCGTGGGCAACGCGGCGGCGGCGGCCCTGATCGCCTACCGACATCATGACGGCGCAAACCAACTCGGCGACGAAGTTGGTTCTAACGGCAAGCCCTATTCCGATTACACGTTTTACAAGCCTCTAAATCCGCCAGACCAAATTAGAAACCCGGATAGATGGCAGCCGATTCCATTTGACGATGGTCATGGCGGCAAGGTCATCTACGGCTTTCTCACGCCGCAGTGGTATCGCGTGAAGCCGTTTGCGCTCAAGAGCAGCGGTCAGTTTCGTCCGGGACCACCGCCGAAAGTTGGCTCTGAGCAACTGCGCAGGGAGGTGGACGAAGTTCTCCACTTCAACGGCAATCTGACGCTGGAGCAGAAAGCTATCGTCGAGTTTATGCGCGACGGCCCGCGCTCGACGGGTCAGTCAGGCCACTGGCTGCGCTTTGCGCAAGCCGTGTCGCGACGCGACAATTACAGCCTTGATCAAGACGTGAAGCTGTTTTTCGCCGTCGGCAATACGGCGTTCGATGCCTTTATCGCCGCATGGGAAGCCAAACGCTACTACGATAGCTCGCGCCCGTGGACACTCATCCACTACTACTACGGGAACAAGAAGGTGGTGGGCTGGGGTGGCCCCGGCAAAGGTTTCATCACGCTGCCCGCAGCCGATTGGCATCCCTATTCGCCTTACACTTTCATCACGCCGCCCTTTCCAGGGTATGTCTCAGGCCACAGCACCGTGAGCGCGGCGTGCGCCAAGATGCTGGAGTTGTTCACGGGCAGCGACTACTTCGGCGCGACCGAAGTTCGCCACGCTGGTGAATTAACGGAGCCGGGTGTCTCGTGCGAGTACAAGCAGGCGCGCAATGGAGTACAAGCCACAGGCATCACCTCGGACGGGACGGTCACGCTGTCGCTCCCGACATTCAGTGCGACTGCACAGATGGCAGGCATCTCTCGTGTCTTGGGCGGCTATCACATTCAGGCCGACAATACCGCCGGACTGAAGTTGGGCAGCAAGGTGGCAAACTACGAATGGCCGCAGATTCAGGCATACTTCAACGGGAGCGCAAGCCCGCGTTAAAGCACGGTGTGCGAGTGAGATTGTGTGGGGAAATGATGTTTGGACGATGAGTGTGCCGATAGCTGTAAGGCGCAACTGGCAGAGGAGCGTCTCGGACATATTAGTCGGGGGGCATGGAGACGCGGCTTTCGCTGACTACCTGATCACGGTCGCTACTCGCGCCGCTTTTAGTAAGGCGAATAACTTCCAGCGAGGTGAATCATGAGACTAACTATCATGGGGCTCGTGTTAGCCCTTTGTTTTGGAGGAATGACTCTTAATCTTTCGCAGCGCGTAAACGCCCAGTGCGGTGCTGCCGTTGCGGGGCGAACACTGGCAATAGGCGACGTTGCGCCAGATTGGACGCTCAGCGACCCGAAAGGTAAGACTCATTCTCTGTCGAACTACCGGGGAAAAGTGGTCGTGCTCGACTTCTGGGCGACGTGGTGCTCAAAGTGTGCCAAGCTCATGCCCGTATTGGAGCAAGTGCATCAGAAATATAAGAACAAAGGAGTGGTCGTTCTGGGCGTTAGTTCTTGGGAGACGGGTGATCCTGTTTCCGTGATGCATCGGAGGGGCATGACCTACGAGGTGTTGCTTAGGGGCGAACGGATAGCCCCGGCATACGGAGTGGCAACCGTTCCGGCGATCTACGTGATAGGGGTTGATGGCAAGGTGATCTATTTCCAGGCGGGAGTTGAAGAGCAAGGCTTGCCCGCTGCGATTGAGAACTATCTACGGGCACGGGAGTCTGATTAGCGCGCATAAACATACACATCCGTTATTAACTATCCACGCCACGAAACTCCGTGACGTATTCATTATACGCTGACATTTGCTGCCCCATAACAAACGTCGGCGTATAAGGAGTAAGTAAAAAGGCTCAGCTATGCTGCCTTGTATTCAAGAGTCTGATGACAGTCCCAACGCCGTGCAAAGGTTCGCCACACGGGTCGCAAGCGGGTTGGGATTTTTTGTTTCCTGCTTTGTGTTCCTCGGCTGGGCCACAGACATCGCGACCTTCAGGAACGTGCTTCCCGGCCAACCACAGATGGTTCCCAATACGGCGCTCGGCTTCATCCTCGCTAGTATTTCGTTATGGCTGTCGCGTGATGAAGGCACGACCCTTTGGGCGCGCCGCTGTGCGTCGGGCTGTGCAGTCGCGGTTGTTCTTGTGGGCATGTTAACGTTGAGCGAGTACCTGTGGAAGATAGACCTGAAAATAGACCTTCTCGTATTTCAAGACAAATTGAACGGCGGCGGCTCGTCCTTCCCCGGTCGCCCCAGCCCGCACACCGCATTCAACTTTCTACTCGTCGGCTCCGCCCTGCTGCTTCTCGCCGCGAGGTCAAGAACACTCTACAGGCTTATCCAATTTCTTGCGCTCACGTCATTCTTGGTCGCTCTCCTGGCGCTGGTGGGCTATCTCTACGGCGTGACGTTCCTTTATGGGGTCACTGCCCAGACGGGCATGGCTTTGCACACGGCGCTGACGTTCATCGTCATCAGCATGGGACTACTTTTCGTGCGCCCGAGGCGTGGGTTGATGTCGGTCATCGCAAGTGATACGGCGGGCGGCCACATGGCCCGTCACCTGTTACCCGCCGCCACCATTATTCCAGTCTTGCTGGGCGGACTCATCGTTTCAGGCGTGCGTAAGGAGATTTACGACGCGCCTTTCGCCATGTCGCTCTGCGTGGTGGGAAGCATCATCATTCTGGGCGCGCTCATCTGGCGGAACGCGCACACGCTGCACCGTGCCGACCTGGGACGAGCGTGTGCCGAGAACGCTCTGCGCAGAGCGCACGACGAGTTAGAGGTGAGGATTAAAGACAGGACCGCCGAGCTGTCAAAAGTCAACGAAGCCTTGCAGGCAGAAGTGGCCGCACACAAAAAGGCAGAGGCGGCTCGCGCCCAACTGTTGCGGCGGCTCGTTACGGCACAGGAAGAGGAACGACGCCGCCTCTCACGCGAGCTTCACGACTCGCTGGGGCAGCACCTCAGCGCGCTGATGCTTCGTCTGAAGACAATAGAAACTTCCGGCAATGTGTCTCCTGCGCATGCACCAGCCAACTTGCTTCAGGTCGAGGAAATCATCTCTCAACTGATGCGCGAGATACATAACCTCGCCTGGGAGCTGCGTCCTGCGGCGCTCGATGATCTCGGTCTTCATACGGCACTCGCGAACTACGTGGAGAAATGGTCGGAACGCAGCCGTGTGACGGTTGACCTCCACACCAACATCCGTGACAAACGGCGGCTGCCGCCGGAGATCGAAACCGCCATCTACCGGATAGTGCAGGAGGCTCTTAATAACGTTCTCAAGCACGCAGGGGCGCATGGTGTCAGCGTTATCCTCGAACGCCGTCGCGATCAGGTGGTCGTGGTCGTCGAAGACGATGGCCAGGGATTTAATGTTGACGCAGCCATCTACGAACCGGAAAAAGAGCATGGCCTCGGCTTATTAGGGATGCAGGAGCGCGTCACGTTGGTGGGCGGGACGCTAGGCATTGAATCCAGAGTCGGCAGTGGCGCGACCATTGTCGCGCGCATCCCCGTACCTCAGGCGGAAGCGAAGGAGATTCTTTATGGATACCCTGCGTATCGTATTGGCCGACGATCACGTAGTTATGCGTGAGGGATTGAAGTCGCTGGTCAACGCACAGCCCGATATGCAAGTCGTCGGCGAAGCCGACAATGGCCGCGCGGCTTTGGAAAGGGCGAAGGAGTTACAGCCCGATGTCGTCGTCATGGACATTTCGATGCCGGAGCTAAACGGCATACAAGCCACCGAGCGCCTAAGGGCCAGTTGTCCGAATGTGAAAGTGCTCGGGCTGACAGCGCACGAGGAAAAAGGATACCTGCGGCAGTTGCTCAAGGCGGGCGCATCCGGGTGCGTAGTGAAGCGGGTCGCGGTCGAGGAACTGGTCATGGCGCTTCGCATGGTCGCCGCAGGCGGAGTCTACTTTGACCCGTCGGTGGTTGAAGAGGTGATTTGCGGCTACACGGGGAAGCGAAAGCCCAGAGGCGTGCCACAGCGCAGCGACCTCACAGAGCGCGAAGAAGAAGTCCTGCGCTTCGTAGCGTGGGGTTACACCAATAAAGAGGTAGCAAACTACCTGCGTATCAGTGTGAGGACGGTCGAGACGCATAAGGTGAACTTGATGGAGAAACTCGATTTCAAAAGCCGCACCGACATCGTGCGCTACGCCCTGCGCCAGGGTTGGCTGCGCGACAGCTAGAAATGTAGTAATGAGGTCAGACCTCTTCTGGCCTAGCGAGACCGTAACACATTTCAACTGCCACCTTGATTGCGTGATGCGTTGCTCCAACGCAGTTAGGGTTGCTGAAATCATTGTTTGAGGGCCGCTTTGCTCTCTTTGCCTGGAGGTGACTTATGTCCAAGCTCGCTCGGCTTTCCTTCCTATGTTTTCTATTATCGTTTGCGGCGTTGCCCGTTTTGGGCCAGAGCAATTACGCGTCCCTGAGCGGCACCGTTTTTGATCCGCAGCGTCAAGCTATTCCGGGCGCGACCGTGCAGATAACGTCTGTGAACACGCAAGCGGCACGTCAAGTTCAAAGCAACGATCAGGGAGCGTTTCAATTTACAGGTCTGCTACCGGGCGAATACAAGCTGTCCGTGCAAGCTCAGGGCTTTGCATTGTTGACCCAGACCGTAAACCTTGAGGTCGGCCAGCAGATGACGCTTGACGTAGACCTCCCACTCGCCTCCATCAGCGGCAACGTGGAAATTACGAGTCAGGAGGCGGTGCTGCGGACTACGGACGCGGGCGTTGGCGAGATTGTCGAAAGAAAGTCCGTTAACGATCTACCTCTCAACGGGCGCATGCTGATAGACCTAGTGCTCACGGTGCCGGGATCCCATGAGAGTCATGGCGCACAGGCGGGTAACATGAGTCCCTTATACTGGCGTCCCGGCCAACGTTCGGCAGTGAGCATCGGCGGCAATCGGCCAAACGCGAACTATTTCCTCCTAGACGGTGCTACGGACACCGATCCCACGTTCAATACTCTCAACCTGAGTCCAGCGCCAGACGCGGTGCAGGAATTCAAGGTCCAGACCGGTAGCTATTCTGCCGAGATGGGTGGTGCTGGCGGCGGGCAAATCAACATCGTGACGCGAACCGGCACGAACGAGTTCCACGGAACCGTCTACGAATTTCTGCGCAATGGCGCGCTCGACGCACGCACTTTCAACCAGATGGACGAGTCTGCGAATTTTCTGGTGCGAAACAATTTTGGCGGCTCGTTCGGCGGTCCAATCGTCCACAACAAGAGCTTTTTCTTCGTCAATTACGAGGGACTGCGGCTCGTACAGGCCCAGATGATGATTGACACCGTGCCCACGGCTGAAGAGGTCAACGGCGATTTCAGCATGAGCGGCACGACCATTTACAACCCGTTCAGCTCGCACTCAAACCCGAACTTCGACCCAACGAAACCCATCAGCCCGAGCAATCCGCAGATCATTCGTGATCCTTTCCCCAACAACATGATTCCGTCGAATCTCATCAATCCTGCGGCAAGACTATTCCTTCAGAAGTATGTGCCCCGTCCTAATATGGATATGGGAATGAATGGCTGCGGCATGACGATGATGGGCATCCCAACGGTCGTCGGCGCGGGCGTGGATTGTAATAATTATCTGGACGTGCGCAAGGCGCGTCAGTCCACCAATCAAGGGATGTTCCGCTTTGATCAAATGTTTAGTCGCGGCGACACCCTGTTTGTGCGTTACTCGTTCGGAACCGAAAATGGTTTCACACCGCAGAACCTGCCGGGGTTCGGTGCTCTTAATGACAATCTCGCCCAGAACGGTACTATCGGATACACTCGCATCATCAGTCCCCGTATAGTGAATATGGCATCCATCACTATCTCGCGGCTCGCTATGCACCGGTCGTCGGAGAACAGCGAAAGCAATGACATTGTGTCCGAGCTTGGGATTCAGGGTGTCGGCTTCGGCGGGCGCGGCGCATTCGGAGCGCCGTATTTCAACGTTCAGGGCTACTCGCCAATGGGCGACGCCTACATTGCCACGCCTATGCGCGCCTGGGACACGATTCTAGAAGCGCGCGACACGTTGAGTTGGCAGACGGGTCGTCACAGTTTCAAGTTCGGTGGCAGTTATCGCCGCTACATTTGGCCTATGTGGGGCTTCTTCCAGAATCGCGGCTATTACCAGTTCACAAACGGATTCACGACTCAAACCGCCACGAACGACGGCACGGGTTCAGCGCTTGCCAGTTTCCTGCTCGGCTTACCGGCGGTGAAGCAACGCCAGGCGGGCATTCCGCAAATGCAACTGCGCCAGTGGTACGCCGACGCATTTGTGCAGGACAGCTTCCAGCTCACTCATAACACGACGATCCAAATCGGGTTGCGATATGAATACATGAGTCCGCTTGTTGACATCCGCTACGCTAACACGAATCTGGTTTTCGAGAATGGGAAGCCTTTTGTTTTTGTCGGCGGACAGCAGGGGTTTCCCGCTGGCTTGATGAAGGCGAACAAGCTTAACTTCGCCCCGCGCTTTGGCATTTCACAGAACGTTCCGCGCTACGGCATCGTGCTTCATGCGGCCTTCGGCATTTTCTACACCCCTGTAGACATGAACACCTGGTGCAACCAGCGCCACAACGTTCCCTATGTCTTCCCGGAAACCCAGCAGAGCGATAACTTCACTCCCGCCGCAGGCATCGTCGCTTCACGCTTTAACTTCGGGCAGCCGGTGCTCGGGCAGACGACCGTCAGTTTCGCTGCCTTCGACCTCAACGCGCCTCCGCAGTACATAGAGCAATGGAGCTTTTCGGTCGAGAAAAGCCTCGGCTCCGAGACCACGCTTGAGTTAGGCTATCTAGGGTCGCATGGCGTTCATCTACAGCGTTCTCGTCTCATCAACAACGCGCTTCCTGGGCCGGGGGCTATTGGCCCGCGCCGTCCGTTCACGACGCTCAGCTTTTTGCCGGGCATGACTCTGCCGGAAAACATCACTATCGCAAACACGACGTTCCCAGTCAGCGGTATCAACCTACTTGAGAACACGGCGCAAAGCTGGTATGACGCCGGATACGTCAATGTCCGCAGGCGCTTTGCGCGCGGCTTGACCTTTCTGGCTAACTATACCTTCGCCAAGAATCTGAGCGATGCGCCGGACTTTCGCTCGCCAATGTTCGAGTCCGGCATCCCGCAGAACAACAACAACCTTTCCCTTGAAAAAGGGCCAGCTTGCGACATTCGCCACCGCTTCGCCTTTAGCGCGGTCTACGACCTACCAGCCATCGGCGCATCTGGACTGGTGAACACGCTCACGCGAGGCTGGCACATAGCGCTCCTCTTTCAGGCACAGAGCGGATTCCCCTTCACCATTTCTGTTTTCGGCGACACCGCCAATGCCGGAACTTTGCTGGGCGAGAACCCGATCCGCGCCAACTATACGGGCCAGCCGGTGTTCGGCCCCGGCACGGGCACGGCAGAGAGATGGTTCAACCCTGCAGCTTTTTCCACGCCTTCGGCATTTACTTTCGGAAACGTGGGGCGCAACACGGTGTATGGCCCGGGACGGCAAACGCTTGACCTAGCTTTGTACCGCGAGTTTGCTCTAACGGAAAGGGTACGATTCCAGCTTCGTGGGGAGTTTTTCAACGCGCTCAACCACACAAATCTTGGCATGCCCAATCGCTTCGTGAACACACCACAGTTTGGCACCATCACGGAAGCGGCAACGCCGGGCCGGGAAGTCCAACTTGGGATGCGGCTTTCGTTCTAAATGGAGAAGCTCGTTTCACGGGCCTGCGGCCCAACGCCCGAACGCCGAGTCATTTATCAGGGCCTCTCGGTTTCATCTCTTTGGTCAATTAAAAGGCGGATACATTTCCGCGCAACAGACTGAGCGTGACAAACGCCCAGAGGAGAATAACCATGAAAAGAGTCTTAAGCATACTGGCTATGACGGCACTTCTCGCTTTAAGTCAGAGCGGCGGCAGCGCGTTAGCGCAGAACAATGATGAAGCCGCTTTGAACCAACTGGTGCACGAATTGGCGGACGCCATCGTCAAAAGAGATTTCACGAAGCTCAATGCGCTTCGTGAAGACTTCACAGGAAACGCCCAGGGCAGAGCCTTCAACAAAAGGATGCTTCAGGCAGCGCTCCAATCAGGGGAAATGCAAGTAGCATCTTGGGAAATTTTCGATGTGAAGGTCAAATTCACGAGCAAGAGGACAGCCATAGTGACTGGCCGCAGCAGGCTGACCGACGCAAAGTATCAGGGCCTAAATTTCAGCGGCGAGTGGGAATGGACTGACAACTTCTTGAAGCAGCGGGACGGAAACTGGCGGCTCATCTCCTCACGGTCTAGGATTATCAATAGATAGACCATAGAGAGACACACATCACAGTCTAGATGGCACGCAAACGATGCGCGGGCGTCGCTCTCTACGGGTCTGCCATGGCCACCCCTGTAACATCTTCTTTCTCTCCGTAAATTCCCTTAGAAGCTTTGCACTTTTTCACGATAGAAATTCCTTCACGCGGGCTTTATTTTCTCTGTTTAAGAATTGATCTTCAAGGTCAGTGGTTGACCGCAGTTGAAAAGTTTGCGCTTCCGCCTCCGGCGGAAACATTGAAACAGAGGAGGCGCTCGACGATGAGTGTGGAAGAGATCAGAGCCACGATCAAAGAATCAATCGCCAACATCGCTAATCTTGAGTTGGTGGACATTACGGATCACGCCTCTTACAAGGATGACCTAAAGCTTGATTCGCTCACCATCCTTGAGATCGCTGTGTCCGCCGAATTTTGTGCAGCAGTACCTTCTAGTGGAAGCGGCCTAGAGATGCGCAGACGTGTAGCGGTAACAGGCATTGGAGTGGTGACGTCCGTCGGCACGGGGCGCGAGCAGTTCTGGGAAAGCATGCTCGCCGGGCGATGTGGCGTCAGCCCCGTGGAGTGCTTTGACACGAGCAGCTACAGCGTGCACCGGGGGGCCGAGGTGAAAGAGTTCTGCGCCAAAAAGTTTGTTCTGAAACTCGACGCGGCTCAACTGGGACGCGCGTCACAATTTGCGGTTGCGGCGGCGCGACTGGCTCTTGAAGATGCACGTGTGCGGATTGACTCGCTCGACCCCGGACGGGTAGGGGTATCGCTTGGGACAACCTCGGGCGAGCCGCAAGAGATCGAGCGATTCGATGACTCTTACATGAGCAGGGAGCTAAATAAGGTTGGAGCGGAGTTCATCGCGCGTTACCCGTGCCACATGATCTCAGCGCACGTTGCCAGTGAGCTGAACTTTTCTGGCATCAACATGATGATACCGACTGCTTGCGCCGCAGGTAACTACGCCATTGCTTACGCCTTCGATACGTTACGCGCAGGCCGAGCCGATCTCATGCTGGCCGGTGGGTCTGACGCCTTTTCGCGCATCACCTACACGGGTTTCGCACGCCTCGGTGCCATCGCACCGGAGATTTGCCAGCCGTTTGACCGCCATCGCAAAGGTATGATTCCGGGCGAGGGCGCAAGCGTGCTGGTGCTTGAGCCTCTGGAGAGGGCAGTCGAACGTGGCGCGCGTATTTATGCGGAGGTGACGGGGTACGGTCTTTCCTGCGACGCGCACCACATGACGGCGGCACACCCCACGGGAGACGGCGCGGCGCGAGCCATGCAGCAGGCGCTTGCGGAGAGCGGCATCAGACCCGAGGATGTTAGCTACATCAGCGCACACGGCACGGGAACGCCGACCAATGACCGCCTTGAAACCGTTGCCGTCAAGCGCGTCTTTCAGGAAACGGCATATAGTATCCCCATCAGCTCGGTCAAATCCATGCTCGGTCATACGATGGGCGCGGCCTCTGCCATCGAAGCCGCAGTCTGTGCGCTCTCCGTCTTCAACGACCGGATTCCTCCAACCATCAACTTTGAAGAGCCTGACCCCGATTGCGATCTCGATTATGTCCCCAACTACGCGCGCGAGCACAGGGTTAATGTGGCGATGAACAATGCTTACGCGTTCGGAGGCAACAACGCCTCGCTCGTCCTCAAGAAATGTGAGGTTTAGATAGATGGGAAAAGTCGTTATCACAGGCGCTGGAGTCATCTCGTCCCTCGGCGATTCGCTTGACGAATTTCATGCCGCACTATGCAAGGGGCAGAACGCAATCAAGCCGATTGAGCTATTCCCGACCGCAATGCTTGGCTGTCCGCTTGGCGGAGAAATCAAGGGCTTCGATGCGCAGATGTATCTGGGCAAAAGAAACTTGCGCCCGCTCGACCGCACGTCGCGTCTGGTCGCTTCGGCGGCGCAACTGGCGTTGGACTCAAGCGGCTGGACCGAAGAGATGAGGAACAACGAGGAAGTGGGCCTGATTCTCGGCACGATGTTTTGCAGCGTTCGCACTATCTCCGAATTCGACCGCCGTGCGCTCGAAGCCGGGCCGACTTACGCCAGCCCGATGGACTTCTCAAACACCGTCATCAATGCTGCCGCCGGACAAACGGCCATCTTGCATAACCTGCGTGGGGTAAACACCACTGTCTCGACAGGCAACACTTCGGGGCTGAAGGCTATTGCTTATGCGACAGACCTGATTCGTAGCGGTCGCGCTCGCGCTCTTCTGGCAGGCGGCGCAGAAGAGTTGTGCTTCGAATCATTCTACGGTTTTGATCGCGCCGGACTTCTTTGCCGGTCAGAACGCCAGTCGGGCGATTTCCCCATTCCTTTCGATACGCGCCGGAACGGTATGGCGCTCGGCGAGGGTGCGGCACTCATGATGCTAGAAGACGCCGAGTCGGCGCGCGAGCGTGGTGTGCGCGTGCTCGCGGAGATTAAAGGATACGGCTGCGCGTACCACTGTTCGCGCGGGCGGGAGGAGAGTGCAGTCGAGGCCATCGCAATCTCAATGCGGCGTGCGTTAGATGATGCAGAGATGCTGCCACATGAAATTCAATGCCTAAGCGCTTCGGCGAACGGAAGCCGCCAAGGTGATCGCGACGAGGCACAAGCGCTCGTTGCGACCTTCAGCAGCAACTCACATCGCCTGCCTGTGACGGCCATCAAGTCAATGCTCGGCGAAACACTCGGCGCGTCGGGAGCCATGCAGGCGCTGGACATGGTCGAGACAATGCGCGATGGCGTGCTCCCCGGCACCATCAATCTGGGAGAGACCGAAGATGATTTCCCGTTCCCATGGATAAGCACCGTCCGCCGGAAGATTGACCCACACAACGGCTTGATTAATTCCGTTGGCTTTGACGGCCACTGTTGCTCGCTCATCCTTGCACGAGGAGTTGAATCGCTGTGTTGATGAAGCTAATACGTTTGTGTTCATCGAGAGTACCGAGAGGATGATCTCTGGAGGAGCGGACAATGACTACTGGACTCTTTAATCCGGCAAGCGGAATACGAAAACTATTTCTGCACCTCATTTTGATAATAGCTCTCATTTTACTGCTCGCTTTTGGCAGCCGGAAATTATTAGTCCCGCAGCCTGAAGCCCAGACTATGGGCAGTTGTTCAGCCATGAACCGATCTGCTGAACATGCAGGAAGGGTTTAGTCATGCTCAGTTTACGCTCATCAGAATCTTTTATCAGCGACGAACGCTTGGAGCTAGTGCCGAGAATGAAAGGGCAGGGCTACCAGAGCGAATATGTCGAGCGTCGTCGCGCATGGATTGAGCAGAAGACCGGATGCCGTTTGGGGCGTGTCGGCGAATATTCCATCCCGAGCGAAGAGATGAGCGGCAACATTGAGAATCCCATCGGCGCGGTGCAGGTGCCGCTCGGGGTGGCCGGGCCGCTTCTGGTTCACGGCCTTCATGCGCGCGGCACTTTCTACGTCCCGCTAGCGACGACCGAAGGCGCGCTCGTGCGCTCGTATGAGCGAGGAATGGTCGCGCTCACGCGTGCTGGCGGAGTGGAGACGCGCATCCATGCGG
>MNJR01000069.1 GCA_001920415.1 Acidobacteria bacterium 13_1_20CM_3_53_8
GATAGGTTTATAGTCTCTTTCGATGGCGACCAGGGATGACCGAAGTATGTAGCGGTCTGTGCGATGAGGCCAACGATGTATTGTCCGGCGGAGACTCCTGAGATTGGCCCTGTCAGAATGTAATCGAACATCAACGCGGAGACTGACAATTTCGCCAGCGTCCCGCCCATTGATTCTTTTACAACGCGATAGACGCCGCCGCGCGTGAACATCGCGCACGATTCGACGTAAACTGCGCGCACGGCGTAAGAGAAGAGCATCACGCCTAGAATGAACCAGGGCGCTGCACGCCCTACTGCCTGCTCTGCTATGCCGCCGACGTAGTAGGCGGACGAACCCAGGTCGTTTAAGACAATCGCGGCAGCGCGCCAGAACGAGATGAACGAGAGCATGACCGAAGTGGCAACGACCACTTTTGTCGCGCGCCCTGCTCTGACATTTTGTTGCTCGCTTTGTGCGCCTACGTGCTGCTCAATCTGCGACGCCATTCCTCTTTACTCCTTAGCGATAACGGAAAGCACCGGACCGAAAACTATTCTTATGACCTGACTGCAACGCTTCGCGCTTCACGCCGTCTTCGGCGCAACTCGCGCCAGACGATGAAATGAGCCACGTAAACCTGAGCGACAAGCTGAAGGTTATAGCCCAAGGCATGAAGAGGCTTTTTCAAGCCAGCGAACATCCCAACCGTCTCGTTCCATGTATCCGAAAGAGTAATCACTATGAGATCAAACATCTTCTTTCTCCTTCGCCGCTTTTCAACGATTGAATGTTACTTCCGCAGACATAAGGAAGGCATAAAAGGTTCATAAAGATTTCGTAAAGATGAGTGTGAGTTTTAGGAAGAAGGCAAAAGTAAAAAGGTAAAAGGCAAAAGGAAGGCTGAAACCACTTTTAATTAAAAGATTGGCTTCCCCTCACTTTTGCCTTTTTACTTTTACCTTTTGACTTTCTTTTGCCTTTTGCTATTACGCGCCCGGATCGAAGCGATAACCTATCCAGGGTTCTGTAAGGATGTAGCGCGGGGCGGCGGAATCGGGTTCAATCTTCTTCCGCAACTGGCCTATGAAGACGCGCAAACTTTCGGTCTGGTCAACGGACTCTCCGCCCCAGACCGTAGCAAGCAGCGTTCTATGTGTGAGAACTTTGCCGGGATGACGAACCATATAGACCAGCAGGTCAAACTCTTTGGGCGTCAGGTGCACTTCGTGGTCATGCACAATCACGTTGCGAGATTCAAGATCAACCCTGAAATCTCCAGATTCTATGATCGTCTGCTCGACGCCCGATTCCGCAGGGGCACGACGCATAGCCGCACGCACGCGCGCAAGCAGTTCGTCCATCCCAAAAGGTTTTGTAATGTAATCGTCAGCGCCCGCGTCCAGAGCCTCTACCTTTATTCGCTCTTCTCCTTTGACCGATAGCACAATAATCGGAATGCTTGAGACAGCGCGCAAGCGTTTGCAAAGCTCAAGCCCGTTCATGTTGGGCATGGAGAGGTCTGTTATCACAAGGTCTGGCGACCAGTCGCGGAAAAGTTCCAGAGCCGATTCACCGTCTGCGGCCACGCGCACTTCATAACGATGCGTAGTTAGACCGCGACGCAAGACGCGCGTTATCTGCGGCTCGTCGTCAACGACCAGAATGTGCTTGCTCTCATTCATAGCGTTTGGCGATCTTCGGCGGCGACTGTCTCGCCTTCTATCTGTCCCACGATTGATTGATCTTCATCGCCAATAGGAAGAGTAAACACTACGCGCGTGCCCGGCCCCGTCGTACAATCTTCAATCCAGATTCGACCACCGTGCGCTTCTACTATTCCTTGCGCTATTGCCAATCCCATTCCCGTCCCAACGGGCTGCTTCGTGCCTGAATCTCCGTCACGCATAGCGCGAAAGAATTTTTCAAAGACGCGCTCGCGCAATTCCGCTGAAATGCCTCTTCCTTCGTCTTCAACAGCCAATTGAATGGTTTCAAGGTCAACGCGCTTTGCGTAGATACGAATGCTGGTTCCTGCCGTAGAGTATTTGACGGCGTTGTCAATCAAGGTGTAGATGACTTCGGCTACAGCACGCTCGTCAACTCGAAGGGGAGGCAGTTCGTCTTCAAGCCAGACCTGAATCTTATGCTTGCGCGTTAAAGGCGCGGCTCTATCTAGCGCCGCGTTGATTATCTCTTCGATGACGCCCCAGCGGCGACGCAGCCGCATCTCTCCGGCCTCAATGCGCGCCATTTCGACCAGACCTTCAATGAAACGGTTGAGGCGGTCTGCCTCTTCGTCAATGACCTCAAGCATCTCCTGTCGCCCTTCCGCTCCGAGAGCAAACTTCTCTTCCTCATTTGTCTCAGCACGCAATTCATCTAATAGCGTAGTCACTGACGCCTTTATAGAAGTGAGCGGCGTGCGCAGGTCATGCGTCACGGCTTCTAATAGCGCAGACTTCAGACGCTCGCTCTGTTTGAGAGCTTGCGCGTGACTCGAACGCTCGAAACGATCTTGAAGCTCCCGGTAGAGCCGCTCTATCTCGCGTCGTCCCGCGTCGGCCTCTTCAGCTCGCCGTTTGGCGCGTGACCAAAGCTGCCCGGCTATGATTGCTGTAATCAGGAATGCGAACAACGCCACCCAGTTATCGGGCGCGCTGATTGTGAAGGTTCCGACCGGCGGCAGATAGAAGAAGTTGAAGCAACCGACGCCCAAAAGCGATGCGACAATAGCGGGGCGCAATCCCCACCCTGCGGCCACTACGAGCACTATGAGAAGCAAGGCCAGAGCTATGGTCGTAGGATTAATCCGGCTGCCTATCAGCCTGAATAGACCCGTGACAGCCATCACGCCTGAGACAGCCACGACGTAGCCGACCCATCTCTTGTCACGCATTTGTGCCCACACGATTCTCTATTGTACGGCAAGAAAGGTTGGGAAGTAAGGCGTGTTTAGGAATCGGTTTTTGCCGCGCAAGCGGCACGCGAGAAGGTAGCCAGACGTTTTACGTGCGGACTACCTTCTTGATGCGCCTTCGGCGCAAACTTTTCTAGATACAAAACATCTGGCTACCTTCTCGCGTGCATCTGCCGAGGCAAAACTGGGGCTTCACTGTCCCATTGAGCTTGTATCGGGCGGGGCTGTGATTTCCGTGTAGGTTGAGAGCGGCTGCATCTGTATGCCGAAAGACCAGGGCGTTTCGCCTACGATTGCGGCGGCGAAGAATTTCGGGACGTACTTGATGTTCTCGCCCTGGAAGAAGCGGTCGAGCTTGTTTGAATTCGCCACCAAAGTCCAGAAGCTTCGCTCGCGGTTCTCGCTGTTGAGAACGTCGTGAAGGTCGCGGCGAACGGAATCGGGGCTGCGATTGTAGCCCGCAATCGCCAGCGCCACACTCATAGAATCCGGCCCAAACTCCGCAATGCGATCCGATAGATAAGCGGCAGCAGCCGGAGCCATCTTCGCAACGTTCGTGCGCTCCGAAGGGTCAACGCCGTAACCGCGTGCGGTTGGGCCAATGAACTGGAAGAGTCCGGCTGCGCCAGCAGCATTCTCGCTGTGTATGTTGTGATACTCGGTTTCTACGACTACAAGATAAAGCCCTACGACGGGCGGCACGCCGCGCGAGTTGAATGCGCGCGTGATGTAGGGCGCGTACGACGTGCGCGCTCGCTCGAACATTGAGCGCATGTCTTCGCCCCAGAGCTTAGTAGAGCCATTCCCCACGCGATGAGCGTAGCCGTCAACGTACTGCTTTATGTATTTCAATACGTCGTCGTTGAAAGCATACGGACGATTGCCCATCATCATTGAGATGTGGTGCGCGCGCTGCTCTATGAAATCCATCTTCTCCTGATCCGTCATTTGAAGATAGAGTTTCTGGTGCGCTCCCTGCGCGTGCTGCGCCGCTACCGGGTCTGTCGTGGCGTCTTCTATGGGACGCGGAATAACAGGAGAAGTAGTGGGCGAGGGGGGCGCAATTGATTGATTAACTGTGGAGCCGTTCGGCGTTGCGCCATCGCCCGTGCGCGCCGTAGTTGCGCCGCCCACGCTCGAATCGTTGCGGACTTGTCCGCGTGATGTATTAGTGTCGCCCGTCTTACTTCTTAATGCGTATGCTGCGAGCGCGACCGCCGCTATTAGCACTACGGCGATTGCAACGGCAGCCGCAACTATGGGCAGACGCGATGATTGATCTACAGCCGCCGCTCTGTGTTCGACAACAGGCGCGCCCTCCGCGTATTCAGTCTCTTCAACTGCTTCAGCCTCTAGAGCAGCTTCGTCTTCAAACTCTCCTGAAATTTCCCCACTGCCGAAGATGACTGTGATGAGCGTGTCACGCCCCAATGTTATCTCGTCGCCATCCGAGAGCGGTGTGCCGCGCGCAGAGACCACATCGCCGTTGACGCAAGTGCCGTTGGTAGAGCCTTCGTCCAATACCCACACGGCATCTTCGTTGCGGTTTATGCTCGCGTGAATGCGCGACAACGCTTTATCTTTAATGACAATCGAAGCGGCGTCGCCACGCCCCAGAGTCATGCGGTCGCCAGCGAGCGGAACTTCTCGTTCGCCTTGCGGGGATTGAATGTGTAAGGTTACTTCCAACATCACAACTTACAAGATGCTTCAAAACACTTTTGCGAGCTTAAGCATTTTCCTTTGCGCCTTTGCGAGAACCTGCAACTCTCTGTTAGCTCAACTTTCATGTATCTTGTAGTTTCACGCAAAGGCGCAAAGAAAAGAGCAAAGACCGCAAAGAGAGTTGAGATACCACAGGTGTTGAAATAGCCTCTTAAAAAAGAGAATCGAACGGCTGAGAGCCTGAGAGGCCGAACGCCTGCGGGTTCTCTCCGACTATGCCTGCGGCGAAGAAGCGAACCACGCGGTCAACTTGCTCGCCTTTTATTACTCCTGATTTTACCATCTTCATAAAATCGCGGCGAGCCATAGGGTCTGGCGCTGAAGTGGCAAGCTGCGTGCGAACCTGCCCTACTTGATTGAGCGGCATGCCGTAGCACGCAATGGCGTACATGAAATCGTCCGGGTCGAATGTTGAGAAGACAGCTTTCGTGTAGGCCGCAGCGATCTCCGCAGAGCGCTTGGGGTCTTTGAGCGCGGCTTCCGTTTCGCCCGCCGCCAGATAGCCTTGATCGCGCACTACAGAGATCGGCAACTGCCAGAGTCCTACGCCTTCGCCCGTTGCGTTCTCGTTGAATTTGCTGCGGCTCATGGCTAGAACGTAACCGACCAGAGGATCAATGCCTTGATCGTGGAAAGCCTTGTTTATCTCGCGGCGATAGCGGCGCGCTCGCTCGTCGAATCCGCTCACGCGGTACTCGTTCGTGCGCACGCGAATTAAATCCTCAAAGTCGCGGGTGAAGACGTAGCCGCTCTTGCTTGTAACCTGCGCTGCAAGGCGCTCGCTCATCGCGCCTATGTCAATCGAGCCTGCGTTTGGCGGCGGAGGTGGCGGTGTCTGCTCCGCTTGTTGTGTCGCGCCGCCCTGCGTTCCCGCATTCTGCCCGGAGCTACCGACGCCAGAAGATGCGAAGGCGAGCAGGACGGTATCGCCCTGCACCTTCTTGTTGCCTTCCTGATCCTCTACGACTACGGAGAGCATGTGGTTTTCGCCCGAAGAGAACTGCGCAGGGTCCAGCACGACTTCGTAAGGCGCAGCCTCGGCTGTGGCGAACTCGTGCCCGTCCATCTGATAGACGACGCGGTCAATGCACTTGGTCTCTTCCGCCTCGATGCGAATCACTGTGGGCATGCGAAGGGTTTCGCCTGACTGCGGGCTGACGACGCGAACGGTCGCGCGGCAGCCTCCGCCGAATTTGCTGATGAGCAGAAAAGCGACTATGGCCGTTATGATAAGTCCGCCGCCGACCGCAGCGATTATCAGAAGTGGTGAAGGGCCACTCCTAACAGGAACGTTAACGCGAGGCGCTCTGGCAGCACTACTGCGCGCTTGCGTGGTAGCCGTAGACCGAGCAGCAGGTTCCTCTTCTTCATACTCTTCTATTTCTTCGGGTTGCTGTCGAGTCTGTTCCAGACGAAATTCTATGGTGGTCGTGCCGCCAACGCTTATAGAGTCTCCATCTTTCAATCGCTGCTCAAGCTCTATCGCCTGCCCGTTCACACTCGTGCCGTTGCTGCTCCCAAGGTCGCTCACCCAGTAGCCGCCGTCGCGCGCGACTATCTCAGCATGATAGCGCGATACGTTCGAGTCGCTTTCGACGACTACTGTGTTATCCAGCGCGCGACCTATGGATACGACCTGACCTTGAAACTCCAGTTCCTGCGCCGAGCCGCCCGGCTGAATGACAATGAGCTTGGCCTTAGACATGGTTAAGACTAGACGGAAACGTGCTCCCGTATGTTCAATAATCTTCTGTGGCTTCTATTATAAACGAGCGGGCGGCAAAAGCTATGAGGAGCAGCGCGGTCATAATGGGACAGGGCTGCTCCTCACTTTTGGATGTGATTGACGAAGAAGTTCTACTGCCCCTTGTTGAGCAGGAGCGTTTCGTAAAGGTCTTCGTTGTCCCGCGTGTTGGTGTTGACGACGACCACAGAGAATGGCGTAGTGCCTCTGCCACGCTTGAGCACCTGCCCTGACTCGTTCCTGAGCCTGATTAGTATGGCGGGCGGGATGCCGCCTCCACCAGCTTCCGCAGGCGTGTTAGGCAGGTCTGTAATCAGGTCGCGGCTGAAGATTAAGGTGAAGACCTCTTGCCCGGCTGGCGGCGTGACTATCAGAGCGCAGTCGGCAGGCGCTACACCCATAGGACAATTAGAGGGCAGGACGAACTCCTGATCGCGCGACACGTCGTTGCGACCACTGTTGATGCGCGAGTCTGGGAAGATGACCTGTCCCGGTTGATTGGGATCGCTCTGGTGAATAATGTACAGGAAACCGTTCTGGTTCGCCCTGACGCCAAGACGCAGACGGTCGCCCGCGTGAAAGACTGCGGTCGGGTTGGTCTCTTCGGCTCTCCCTGCCTCATTAACCTTCAGCACGCGCCATTGAAGTTTCAATAGCGGCGCGTGCTCAATCACAGGACGATTGTGCACGACTCGTCGCGGGTGACTGGGCCTGTGATTCGGTTTGGTTCTACGAACGATGGCGACGGGTCTCTCGTTATGGAGCGGATCTTCCTGCGCCGAGGCCGTTACACTGCCAGACAAGAGAGACGCTGCCATCACTGTGACGGCGAGCGCTATCAACTTCCACTTTAGTAAACCGGATTGCATATTACTCTCCTCCAACAAAATTTCTGCCGTTTGGGAGACCGAATAGTTTTCAGTTTTTAGTTTTCAGTTTTCAGAAGAAGAGCGAAAAGCTTTTTACTTAAAACTGAAAACTAAAAACTGAAAACTGTTTCTATTGCGTGCGCTGCGGATGTAGGCGATCCTGTATGCGCGGGTCATCGGCAGAGATGGCGCAACGGAAGCCTATCAGAAACGCACGATTCTTCCTCTCGCTCTCATTCCATTCGGGCGGATGATGGAGTCGCCGCGTTGTACGAGCGTCCTCCGCTTTTCCAAAGTAAGTCCCGCCACGCACCACTCGATTCTGTGTGCCGAAGTCAGGACTCGGCGTTTGATTTCCTTCATAAGGCTGATAGAAAGAATCAACCCACTCGGCCACGTTCCCCGCCATGTCTTGTGCACCATAAGGACTCGCGCCCGAAGGAAAATTGCCTACGTTTGTGGGGCGGCGCGTGCCGCCCATGTTGGCGCGGCTAGTGTCCGGGGAATCGCCCCAGGGGTATTGACGCTTCGTCTGCGTCGCCGCGTCCCAGGATGCAGCCTTCTCCCACTCGGCTTCAGTCGGAAGGCGCTTGCCAGCCCACTTAGCATATTCCGCAGCGTCATCAAAGTTCACACCGAGCACAGGCGCTTTTGGCGAACCAAGAAAATAGTGGTCGTCCCACCAAGGATTAGTCGGATAAGAACGATGCGTCGCGTCGCAGAACTTTTTGTACTGCTCATTGGTGACTTCGTTGCGGTCTATATAAAAATCTGGCAGCGTGAGCTTGTGCGCTGGCCGCTCGTCTGGCTGATGATTGTCGTCGCCCATTACGAATTCGCCCGCACCGACGAGTAGCATAGTCCCGTTGTAATCAATTTCTCGCGGAAGTCCTGCTTCGGCGGGCTGTTGCCCCGTAGGCACTAGCTGAGCTATGACGGTCTTCACTTCGCCGTCGTTGCCGCTAACGGAAGTATTAAAATCCTGATAGCCGTCATGAGTGACACGAACGACGCGCTTGCCTGCTTTCAATCCGGGAACTTTGATTGAGCCGTCGCCTGCTGTGACGCCATGACTGACGTTGTCAACCAGCACGCCGCTTCCAGGAGGTGCGCCGCGCACAACCATAGTGAATCCAGGATTGCGCAGCAGCACGAAGAAGAGCACGAACGCGACGACCACAAGAAAGAATAGGGCTACGATAATCCAAACCCATGCGGGGATGCCGCGTCTGGGTGCGGCGACCGGGCGCTGCTGCGGTGGCGGCGCGCGTTGAGGCTCTGGCTGCGGCTCCAACTCGCCGGTCGGCTCTGCCTCTTCGCGCATACGCCGCGCTTCACGCCGCGCCTCCTCCTTCGGCATTATTAGCGGCGTAGTCGCGCCGTAATCGCCTTCTGGCTGGCCTTCTTCGTCATCGTATGGGTCGCTCATCTTTTATCGTCACTTAAGCGGGTTACTCGCTCGCCACTACTGGGGCTATTCACACGCGTCCGTTCGAGTAAACTTGAGGAGAGATTATGACGGGATTGCGCCGTAGCCTCGGCGCAAGGCAAAGAGATATTGTGCTGGTGCATGATTTACAGATTGCGCCGCAGCCACTTAAGAACAGAAGGCATCCCGTCGAAGACTCGAAGATTTCCGGGACTTCGCTGTAAGCATGAAAATCTCTCACTTGCAAACGCGCGCGCCTCACGAATCCCTCGTCAGCAAAAGCTAACCGAGCATCTACGCTTTGTCAAGCAACACAATCAAAAGGCAAAGGAAAGGTAAAAGGTAAAAGTAAAAAGGCAAAAGTTAGGAGGAAGCCAGATTTAATAAAGAGTGCTTTAGTCCTTATCCCTTTTGCCTTTTACCTTTTTACTTTTGCCTTTCCTTATGAGATATGCTTAGCGTCATGGAAGAGCAAGCGCAGACAGTCTACGACGAAGTCCTGTACCCGAACTATATTTACACGCAGTCGCACCCGGATCGCCTTGCGACTGTGGCGACACTGATGGGCATGCATCCTGCGCCCGTCGAGCGATGTCGCGTGCTGGAGATGGCCTGCGGCGATGGCAGCAACCTGATGCCATTAGCGCTTGATTTCCAGAAGAGCGAGTTCGTAGGTATTGACCTTGCGGCATTACCTATAGAGCGCGGCAAGCTGTTGATTGAAGAACTGGGCTTGAAAAATATAGAGCTTCACAGACAGGATTTGATGGCTCTGCCAGAAACTTTGGGCCAATTCGATTACATCATAGCTCATGGGCTTTACTCATGGATTCCACCTGCCGTGCAGGATCAAGTAATGGCGATTTGCGCGAAACGCCTTTCGCCGCATGGCGTCGCCTACATCAGCTACAACACCTATCCGGGCTGCCGACTGCGCGAGATAACGCGCGACATAATGCTCTTCCATACGAAGGATGTGAAAGATAGGCGCGAAAGGTTGCGACAGGCGCGCGCGCTGGTCAAATGGTTGGCGGACGCGCAAGTTAAGACAAGCGCTTATCAGACTTTTCTTCAGGAGACGCAGAAAGCCTTCGAGCAGAAGAACGACGGCGCGCTCTATCACGATGATCTGGCCGAAATAAACTCGCCCGTCTACTTTCATCAGTTCGTTGCGCACGCCGCGCGATACGGCCTGCAATTTCTGTCCGAAGCGGATTACTTCGAAGCTCAGTATCACGAATTTCCTGCGGAAGTGACAGAGCAATTGCAGCAGATGTCGTATGAGAGCGTTCTAACGAAAGAGCAGTATCTGGATTTTCTGAAAGGCCGCAGCTTTCGACAGACGATGCTCTGTCGCCATAACGTCGCGCTCAATCGCTCTATCAAGCCCGAACTCATCAAGAACTTTTACATAACGACCGAGGCGAAGCCTGCGCAGGCCGAACCCGATATAAAATCGGATGCCGTCGAAGAGTTCACACACTCTTCGGAAGGAAGAATGGCGACGAACAATCCGCTGGTCAAAGCAGCCATGCTGCACTTGAGCAGGGTTCACCCGCGCGCCGTTAAATTCGACCAATTGCTGGAAGCAGCCCGCGCGCGCACTCCGGTTGAAGGCGGGCAGATGAGTGATGATGATAGCGCGCAAACTCTCGCCAGCGCCCTGATGCAGACTTACGGCGCGGGCGTCATAGAGTTGCACATGCACGCGCACGAATTCACGCTTGAGGTGAGCGAGCGCCCTGTGGCGAGCCGCTTGGCTCGTGCGCAGGCGCGACGGGGAGAGGTCATAACCACGCTGCTATACAAAAACATAAGGCTGGACGACGCGCTCGGTCGTCAACTGCTATTGCTGCTGGACGGCACACGCGACCACGCCGCCATACTAAGAGAGATGCGCGCGCTCGTCGAAGCAGGTTTCGAGAGATCTTCTCAAATGGAAGAGATTTCCGGCGAGAAAGAGGAATTTTTGAACGCACTGCCCGCGCAACTCGAAGAGAAACTTGCCGAGTTGGCCCGTCTGGGACTGTTGAAGGGATGAAGGAAGAAGGCAAAAGGTAAAAGTAAAAAGGCAAAAGTGAGGGGAAGCCAATCTTTTTATTAAAAGATGGTTTCAGCCTTCCTTTTGCCTTTTACCTTTTTACTTTTGCCTTCCTTTATCCCTTCTTCAGGATTCCCCTCTCTATCATTTGCGCTATGCTCTGCGCAAAATCTTCGAGTGTGAAATTGCCCGGCAGTTCCGATTCTTTGCTCGCCGCGTCGTAAACTTCTGCGGTCGTATGCTGAGCGTCGAAGCGCATAATCACGGGAATCATAGAAGCTTCAAACTGCGCCTTTAACTCGAACGGCCTGTCTGTGTCGAAGAGGTACTCTGCCGGGACGAGCGTGCCTTCGTGTACTACATACGTGACCTGGACTTGCAGTTGGGGAGCTAAACGCGGGCGCGCATTCTTTATCTCGTCTAAAAAGTTCGGCTGCAATGAGCGGTCGTGCCATGCGAAAGCCCACTCGAAATCCTGACCCTTAGTCTCTTTGCTCAAGCGCGCGCGCATAGTCCAAGGTTCTTGCTCATCCGTCTCTTTGCGGCGGCGTATGACCAGCGCGCCGTAATGAATCTTGTCCGTGCCCGCATCTGCGAACGCCTGAGCAAGCTCGCGAATCTCGTCCGGCTTCAACTGCTCTCTCTCTGCAAGTGTACTGAGCACCTGCTTAGGCGTGCGCTCGTCCGCGTATGCGAAGATGATATCAAACTCGTCGCGCGCCTCGCCCAGCCAGCCGCGCACGCGCTCCTCGAATAATCCCTCTTTCGTATCCAGGCCTATGGAGACGATGCAGAAGAGTCCGCCCCTGCGCAGGTATTGCGGCATCTCTTCGATTATGCGATGCACAAGGGCTTCGCCCGTGCGCCCTCCGTCGCGCCAGATAGTCGTATCGCTCAGCGATGGAACATAAGGCGGGTGCGCAACGATTCTGTCAAAGGTTTTTCCTACAACTCCGCCGTACAGATCGCCGCACACTGCTTCAACGTTATCCAATTGGTTGAGAGCGATGTTGAATCGCGCGAAAACGGTGGCGCGCTCTGTGATGTCTGAGGAGACAGCGCGTACACTTGTGCGACCCAGGACGAACGCGCCTATGCCTGAGCCTGCACACAAATCCAGCGCGTCTTCAGCCGTAGATTTGGGAATGATTTCCAGAAAGCGAAGCGTGCCCGCGTAGATTGCCGGAAAGACTATATCCGGCGACGGCGTGAATTTAGAGCCGTCTGGATAGCTGTGGCGATCAGATGCTATCAGGAAACCCGCGACCGGGTAGAGGAAGACCGTAGAGTAGAACTGATCCTCGCCGTAATCGCCCACACGCAGTATGCCGAGCGATAGAAAGGCTTCGAGCGTCGCTCGATCAAGCGCGGCCTCAACGTCTGCGCGCGGCACGAAACCCGTAGAGGCGAAGAATCGAATGAAAAGCTTTAGCCGTTCCGAGACGTTCGTGAAATCAACTTTATCCAGAGGCACGGAACCCAGGTCGCACATCTTCTCTATCTTGAGTGTGGATAGAAGAGTCTCTTCGTCGAAACGCGCTTCTTTGAGCGCCGTGGCGACCCGCGCAAACTCTTCATCTGTTCCGATGCGTACCGGAATTTCTTGGGCAAAATCCCGAAAAACCATTTCAGAAAATTTCCTTTCTCAATACAAGTTGGACATAAAAATTATGGAATGAGGCAAAGCCGCTTATGCTGAATTCATACATCTTAAGTAATATGAATCATGTGCACAAATCTGCCGCGTTAGCGGCGCTAGTGAATTTAGCCCGGCGTTTCAACGCCGGGAGATAATGTCAAATTTTGTAGTCGTCGCGTCAGCGACGATTGAGAGAGAGTCAGGGTAATTGAACCGTCGCTGACGCGACGCGGCGCTTGTGGCTTCTTATTCCCGGCTTTGAAAAGCCGGGCTAAATTCATGTAACCGCTAGCGCGGCTCATTTACGCTCGCTTCTCAAGTAACATCTAGCCCATACGCACGCCAGACCATAATATTGACAATCGTTATATAGCCTTGTAGGCTTCGTGCCGATTTCCAAAGGGTGTACCATCTCTTCTTTCGCTGAACTTAAGAGTAGTCCAATCCTCCTGTGGAGAAAAATTTTCATGGAAGAAAGCTACAGCATTCAGCGCCTGCTGGCGCTCAGAAAACTGACACGGGCAATGGCCGATTACCTGCGCGGTCAGATGAAAGAATATCTCTCGACGCTCTCGCCACTGTTTCGCCCAAAATCCGTGCTGGGCAACTACGTCGAAGGCGGAGCTTACGAAGTTTCAAGAACCGGCGAGAAAGCTTTCAAGGAGCTACAGGAAACATATCAGGCTCTCGCTCAGTCAAAACTCTACAAGCTGCCGCCGGACTTTAAGACGCCGCTCGAAATCATCAACCCGCAACTTGAGATGACGCCCGTAGAATACACCCATGTTGCGTCCGATGGCGGCGATAGCAAAACCGTCGTGGTGACTTCGCCCCTGAAATGGGCGCTCACCTATTCAGGTTTTTCGCCTGCGCGCTTGCGCGAATTGATCGCAAATAAGAACCGCGCGGGAGACGCCCTGCAACAGTTCGTTTTGCACTACCTGATGATGAACACAGTGGTCACGAAGCAGGCAGGTTTGTCTCAGATGCTCGACGCGCTGCACTTCCCTTTAAGCATAGAACGTTTGAAGGAGTTCGGCGATCTGCCCGTCACATACATCACCGCAGCCATCTCGACCACGCGCCCGCCCGACAATGTTCTCATGGAGAGCACTGAAGTTTCGGGCATGAATGTATTCGAGGAAGTAGTCAACACGGAAGACGTTCAGCGCCTGCGTGACCCGCTCAAAGAACGACTCGTCGAATTGATGGGAACTTACGGCGAAGAGACGCCCAATCATTAGCGCGAACCGTACTCTGCTGTAAAGCCCAGAATTGCGCTAACGAATCTATTTCCCGGTCGCCGCTAAATAGTCAAAGAGATCGCCATGCGAGAAGATTTTTCACTCGAAGAGTTTGATTCACAACTGGTCGCAACGATGGAAGAGCCGGAAGCCGCAGCCGTGCGTACAGACTCGGAGACTCCGTTTCGTATCGTCATCTTCGGCGATTGGAGCGGTCGCGCCAATCGCGGCCTTTCGGCATCGAGCGGCGAGTTGGCAGCGTGGCGTCCGCTGCTCGTTGACCGCGACAACCTTGACCGCGTGATGGCGAAGCTAGGTTGCCGTCTTCATCTTCCTCTCGCGGGCGACCGTGCCCTTTCGCTCACCATTCAATTCGACTCGCTCGAAGATTTTCATCCCGACCGCATTTTTGGGCGCGTGGAGATGTTCGAAGCGCTCCGACGAACTCGCGCGCGTCTCAGCAACCCGAAGACTTTCGACGAGGCTGCGGCAGAAGTTCGCGGCTGGGCTAATTTGAAAGAGCCGGACGTTCGAGCTACGACGGATGCTCAGGCAAAAGCTGCGGAAGAGCAACCTACGCCTGCAAGCGCATCTAGCCAAGCGGAAGGCAGCCTGCTCGACCAGATGCTGGAGGAAGCAGAGGGCGAGCGCCCTGCGCCTCAATCGCAAAGACGCGCGCAGAACCTTTCGCCGGACATCAACGCGCTCGTGCAGGAAGTGGTGCGCCCGTACCTTGTGCCCGGCAACGAAGCAGAGCAGGAAGCACTGGTCGCAGCCGTTGACGAAGCAATCGCTAAAGAGATGAGCGCGATACTGCATCACACAGACTTTCAAGCGCTCGAATCCGCATGGCGCGCTCTGGACTTTTTAGTCTCACGCCTTGAGACCGGGACGGATTTAAAACTCTACCTGCTAGACATTTCAAGCGAAGAATTATTGGCAGACCTGCTCTCGAACGACCCTGTTGATTCATCAGCCCTCTACAAGCTTCTGGTCGAAAGCACCTTGGGCACTCCCGGCGGCATCCCTTGGGCTGCCGTAATCGGTAATTACAGTTTCGATTTCAACGATGCCGAGTTTTTACGAAAAATCTCGCTCATAGCAGAAGAAGCAGGCGCGCCGTTTATCGCCCAAGCAAGCTCAAAAATTATCGGCTGCGATTCTCTGGCGGAAACACCAGACCCCGAAGACTGGCGAGGTGGCGCAGATGATGAAACAAACGCGATATGGAGAGAGTTGAAACATCTTCCTAGCGCTTCATATCTAGGCCTAGCGCTTCCCAGATTCCTGCTGCGCCTGCCTTACGGCGCAGAGACCGAACCAACGGAAGAGTTCGACTTTGAAGAGATGCCTCAAGACGCCTCGCCCCGACACGACTGGTACTTGTGGGCCAACCCGGCCTTCGCCGCCGCATATCTTTTGGCCCAAAGTTTCACGCAAAGCGGCTGGGACATGCGCCCCGGCGATGTTCAAGAGATAGAAGGTCTACCGCTCCACATCTACAAAGAGGACAATGAGTCCCGCATAAAACCCTGCGCCGAAACATTGATGACCACACGCGCCGCCGAGCGAATCATCATGGAAGGCATCATGCCGCTAATCTCCATGAAAGACACAGACGCCGTGCGCCTCGGCCTGTTCCAATCGCTCAACGGAAGACGGCTGGCGGGTCGCTGGGGTTAGTCTTTCATCATTGTTCCATCCGATTTACTTGAATGTCGTTCGCGCACGGCGATTTAATTCAAGCGTTATGCGCTTGCTTGCCTTGCACATAGTAGATTGCTAAGGTACAGGCATTGAGGGGTTGGTATGAACGTACAATACATTATTAGCGAATATCTGGATCGAGCATTAGCACAAGCTGAGTATGACAAGTTGGAAGATGGTACTTTCTCCGGGCGTATTGCTTCCTGCACAGGCGTTCTAGCTTTTGGCGCAACTCTCAGAGAATGTGAAGATGAATTGCGCTCTACTTTAGAGGACTGGCTTCTTGTCGGGCTGAAGCTTGGACATATGCTGCCTGTGGTGGATGGCATTGACTTGAACAAGGAGCCAGAGTATGAGCCGGTGGAATCCGTGTTAGCGCAATGACTTCGTTCGTCGGTTGCGCCGACTCGGTTTCGAGGGTTTATATTCTGGAGCGAAGCATCAATTTATGGTGTATGAGCAGCATCGCCTCACAATACCTTCAAATGCAGAGTATTCAGTTCCGCAGCTTCGTATGATGATACGTGAGGTCGAATTAATCATCGGTCGAGAGATTACCGCTGATGATTGGAACAATTTGTCCTGACCGAGGCAGCGCAACGCAAGTCGTGAGCTTCCGACCGCTAGATGGTAAAGTTTTCAAGATTCTTCCTTCTGCATAATTCATGAGCAAGCGCGGCAGAGCACAGACAATAATGGAATACGCGGCGGCGCGCTCTTTGATTTCGGGCATGGGGATTTTGCCCGGAAAACTTGCCGTCGGCGTGAGCAGCGCTATGGGGCGCGTTACTTATCGCGGTAGCAGTAAGCTGCGTAGCGTGGGCGAGCGAAACCTTGCGCTTGCCTTTCCTGCGCTGGACGAGCAGGAGCGCAGTCGCATATTGCGTGGCGTCTTTATTAATCTGGGTCGGCAGCTAAGCGTGTTCAGCCATCTGTCCAAGATGAGCCGCGAAGATGTGTGTGCGCTTGTTGACTGCGAGGGGATGGAAAATCTTGAAGCAGCGAAAGAAAAAGGGCGCGGCGTCATACTCGTCACAGGACACTTGGGCGCATGGGAGATGACAAGCTTCGCCCTCTCCGCTTTCGGTCATCCGCTCAGCTTTCTTGTGCGCCGCATTGATAACCCTATGGTCGAGCGTTTGGTCGAGCGCATGCGCACGCGCTTCGGCAATCGCACGATAGACAAGCGCTCTGCCGGTCGTGCAATGCTTAAGGTTCTACATGCTGGCGAAACGCTGGGACTCCTGATAGACATCAACACGACGGCGAGCGAAGGCATCTTCGTTGACTTCTTCGATGAACCCGCTGCGACCACGTTCCTGATGGCGAAGCTTGCGCTGCGCACAGGCGCGGACGTGATTCCTGTGTTCGCGCCCTGGGAAGAAGAGCGTAAACGTTTCGTTCTGCGTATAGGCTCGCCGCTTAAGATTGAACGAACAGGCAACGAGGCGGAAGATGTGCGGCTGCTGACTCAGCTTGCGACCCGTGCGGTCGAGTGTCACATCAGGCGATACCCTGATCAGTGGCTCTGGATTCACAAGCGCTGGCGCACTCGGCCTGAGGGAGAACCGGACATCTATTAAAGGGGCAATTTCAAAACCATCTTAGCGAGCTTATCTCTTATCTTTGCGCCTTTGCGAGAAACTGCAATTCACATGATTCTGGATTATCAAGTAGAGTTACATGTTCACGCTGTAGAAGCAAAGGGAAATGCTTAAGATCGCTAAGAAGAGCCTTTCCCGGTTTTGAATCGCGCTTAGAGTTTAATTCTAGATGAGACCAATTAAAGTTGCATTATTGCAGATGACGGGTTGCGCATGGGACAGGGACGCGAGCCTTGCCAAAGGGGAACTCTTCTGTCGCAGTGCGCGTGCGCGTGGTGCGGACATAGCTCTATTCCCTGAGATGTGGAGCGCAGGCTATACGTTCTTTGACCCCAAAAGTGAAGATGAGCGCGAGCACTGGCGTCGGCAGGCCATCAGTAGCGATGATTCGTTCGTCACACACTTTAGAAAACTCGCCGCTGAACTGAACATGGCGATTGCGCTCACCTACCTTGAAAAATGGGAAGGCAGGCCGCGCAACTCTGTGTCCTTGATTGACCGCAGAGGCGAGATAGTATTGACCTACGCGAAAGTTCACACGTGCGAGTTTGACATAGAATGCGAACTCACGCCCGGAGATGATTTTCCTGTTTGCGAGTTGGAGACCGAAGCTGGCGCGTTGAAAGTCGGATTCATGATCTGTTACGACCGCGAGTTTCCAGAAAGCGCGCGTATACTTATGCTGCGCGGCGCAGAGTTAATACTCACGCCGAACTCATGCACGCTAGACCGTCACCGCATAGATCAATTTAAGACGCGCGCATTCGAGAACATGGTCGGCGTCGCCATGACAAACTACGCCGCGCCGTGCAACAACGGCCACTCCGTAGCATTCGACGCGGTGGCGCATACTCCGGGAATTCCAGAGGAGTTTTCTGGACGCGACACGCTCGTCATAGAGGCAGGAGAGAGCGAAGACGTTTACGTTGCAACGTTCGACATGGAGAGCATACGCCGCTATCGAGAGCATGAGACATGGGGCAACTCTTATCGCCGCCCGCGCCTTTACGGGATGCTCACTTCGGATGAAATCGAGCAGCCGTTCGTCCGAAAGGACGCGACAAGATGACGCGCGGCGCAATTAAACGGTCGCGGAATTTATCCTCTCGCTTTGACAATCTGCGCGCATAGAGTTAATTTTCCTGAACATTCTATTTCTAGCCCAGGAGAAACAGACAAAGGAAGTATATGGCAAAAAGTGGTCATAAGGGCATCAGCCGCATTGATTGCCCGGAGAAGAAGACTGTTGGATGGTACGTCCGAGTCAGACTTGGAAACGTCACCAAAGCAAAGTTCATCAGCG
>MNJR01000103.1 GCA_001920415.1 Acidobacteria bacterium 13_1_20CM_3_53_8
GAATCCATAGAAGCTCCTTCCTTCTGGTAGGGGAGTAATCACTGCAGGACTTTCAGGTCGCGCTCGCTCACAATCTTCCAGTTTCCATTCATGCGCTGCCAGCGCAATTCCTGCAAGACTTCGCCCGCGCGCGTCTGGCCGTCGCTCAAAATGCTGTAGCGTTTGATGAAGCGCATGGTTGCAGAGCGTCCGCCGGGGCTTATGTGTATGGCAGGTTGCCCCGCCTGAATATCAACGTAGCTCGCACGGCTGATTACGCGCACTTTTTCAGCCCGAACCTCTGCCGCAGAGACATTTCTGGTTAAATAGAATGCGTTGACAGTATGATTGTAAAAGCTCATCTGACGATTGATGTCACGCGCATTCGTAGCCGCAATCCAATCGTTGAGAGCACTGCGCAAGGCGTCAGCATCAGATTGAGGTGTTGTAGAATTTTGCGAAGCGACAGCAGAACTATTCTGGCTTTCTTGAGAGTTGACCTCATTGTCGTTGGACGCCTTCTGACTCTCGACGGAAGGGAGCGCGCCGGGCTGAACATTGTTCGTGGCTGTCTGTTCAGCACTAACGTTTGACGACGCTTGCGCTTCCTGAGCGTTTGCTGTTTGCGCCGTCTGTCCCGAAGGCTGATTGCCAGTTTGCGTCGTCGTTACATTAGCATGGCCTTCGTCGGCAGAATTTCTGTAAGCGTGCAAAAGTACGCTACCGAGAAGGCCGCCCGCCAATCCTGCGAGCGCCGTTATGAGAATCAACACAACAGGCCAGAGGCGGCGATAGCGCACCTCAGAAAGAGGCACGGCTGGTTGCGCATGCTGAATAGTCTCAGCATCAAGAAAGTGCGGCTCAGGTGGAGACTGATCCGGTTCAGTAACGTTGTTGTCCTGGGAAGAGTTTACAGATGCAACTGGTTCCTGCTCGTACATCTAGGTTGCGAGGCTCTCCTTCATCTGACTTGTTCTGAGACAAAAATCTCAAGAGTTATTTAGAAGAGCAAAAATAGTTCCACGCTGTTTAAGCGGGCGAAGAGAGCAGAAAAATCATGCGATTGCAATAAACCTTTCAATTGCGGAATTCGGATTGCGGATTTAAGAGATGGATTGAAGACTTTAATCTTAAATTTCAAATCTGAAATCTCAAATTTGAGATTTTAAATCCTAGCTTTCAATCCGCAATCCGAATTCCGCAATTTGTTGACCGTGCTCGCTCGCGTGTGTTCAAATGCGCGCGCAAGTAGAGCTTGTCTGTCATCCTCGCTCGAAAATTTTCAGAAGCTTTTGGAGCAGATCATGGAAAGAGAAGAAACCTTGCTCTCGCGCCGCGCTTTTGCAGGGATGCTGGGCGCAGGCGCAACTTACGCCGCGCTCAATCCGAAAATTCTTGGGGCGAATCAGCCTGAGCTTATGCCCCTGAAATCCGGCGCTGGTGTAGTGAGGCTGAGCGCGAACGAAAACCCTTATGGGCCATCGCAGCCTGCGATTAAAGCTATGAAAGATGCTTTCAGTCTTGCATGGCGTTATCCAGACGAGTACGCGGATGCGCTCGTAGAGACGATTGCGCGCCTGCACAGTGTCGGGCGCGAACAAGTCATACTGGGCGACGGCTCAGGAGAGATTCTTAAGCTATGCGCGTCTGCGTTCACAAACTCAAGCAAGAAAGTTGTGCTGGCAGAGCCTACGTTTGAAGCAATCATGCGTTACGCTGCGGCGAGCGGCGGAGAGGCCTTGAAAGTAGCGCTCACACAGGATTACAGGCACGACCTTGCGAAGATGCTGGACGCGTCGAGCGATGCCGGATTGATCTATATCTGCAATCCTAACAATCCGACCGGCACGATTACTTTGAAAGAAGATGTCAGAGCATTTTTAGGAAAGTTGCCGCAAACGGTCGCGGTGCTAGTTGACGAGGCTTATTACCATTACGCAGAGACTAATGATTACGAGAGCGTCATTCCGCTCATCAGCGAGCATTCCAATCTGATTGTTGCCAGAACATTCTCGAAGATTTACGGCATGGCAGGATTGCGCTGCGGCTACGCGGTCGCGCAAGCTTCCGCGATTAAAAGTTTGCGCGAGCATCAGGTCTGGGACAACGTCAACATCATGGCTGTGGTTGCGGCCAACGCAAGCCTTGATGATTCAAAGCACGTTGAAGACGGGCGGCGAGTGAACAGCGAAACTAAACGGTTTCTCTATAACGAGCTTGAAAGACTTGGCTTCAAATACATTCCGTCGCAAACCAATTTCATGATGATTGATCTCAGACGCGACGCGCGCCCGCTCATAGCCGCTATGAAAGGGCGCGGTGTTGAAGTTGGAAGATTCTTTCCAGCGCTTCCAAACTTCATGCGCGTGACCATTGGCCGACGCAGCGAGATGCAGGCATTCCTCTCGGCCTTCAGGGAACTTATTCAGTCGAATGTCAACGCATAATTCTTATGACGTTTGCGTTGTCGGCGCAGGAGTCTTCGGCGCATGGTCTGCCCTTAGTTTGCGGCGCGCAGGCTTGAGCGTTCTTCTATTGGACGCTCATGGCCCCGGCAACAGCCGCTCAAGCTCCGGCGGCGAATCGCGCATCATACGCATGGGCTACGGCGCGGACGAAATTTACACACGGTCGGCCTTACACTCGCTCGCACGTTGGCAGGAACTTTTTGAAGAGGCCGGACAACAACTCTTTCATAGCACGGGCGTGCTATGGATGGCGCGCGAAGACGATTCTTATTCAATCAACACTCTTGCGACGCTGCGTAAAGTCGGCGTGCAATTTGAAAAATTGTCTCGCGCGGAGATAGCGGCGCGCTACCCGCAGATAAACGTGAGCGCGGCGGCGTGGGGAATCTTCGAGCCTGATAGCGGCGTTGTGATGGCGCGAAGAGCAGTTCAAGCGGTCACGGAAGAGGCTATTGAAAACGGCGCTAGATATTCGACCGAGGCAGTCGTCGTTCCCGTTGATGCAAACTCACGCTCGCGTCTTGAATTTTTGGGAACACAAAGCGGCGAAAGTTTCTGGGCCTCCACATTCGTCTTCGCTTGCGGCTCATGGCTTCCCAAAATCTTTCCTGATCTGCTTTCAGATTTAATTCACCCAACCAGACAAGAAGTTTTCTTCTTCGGTGTGCCAGCAGGCGACAATCGCTTCGCGCCGCCGCAGATGCCCGTGTGGATTGATTTCAACGATCTAGTCTACGGAATCCCGGAACTTGATTTTAGGGGATTCAAACTCGCAATTGATCGTCACGGCGCGGAGTTCGATCCCGAATCGGGCGAGCGCACAGTCACAGCCGAAGGATTAGCCGCCGTGCGCGCATATTTAAAGCAGCGCCTGCCCGCGTTGAAAGACGCGCCGGTTATAGAGACGCGCGTCTGCCAGTACGAGAACACGTCGAACGGCGATTTTCTGATTGACCGACATCCAGAATTGGAAAATGTCTGGATAGTCGGCGGCGGCTCAGGCCATGGCTTCAAACACGGGCCGAGCGTGGGCGAATACGTCGCGGCAAGAGTTATGGATGAGAAGATTGCTATTGAGCCGCGATTTACGTTTGCGACAAAGGACAAGATTCAGAGGCGCGCTGTTTACTGACTTTTCCCTAAAATGCTAATCTGACAAAACAATCGAATCAATCTTCCCTCTGTGAACAGAATCTGATTGAAGTGTCGAAAAATTTGGAGGTGGAAGAAGCGTATGGAAGCGACAAGGGTTACAGTTGATGAGATTAGAGAGAGAATGAATCGCGGCGAAGATTTTTACTTCGTTGACACGCGCAACCCTACAGCCTGGGGCGAGGCCGAGACGAAGTTGCCCGGAGCAATACGCATCCCTGCCGACTCTGTCGAAGAGCATCTGGCGGACGTGCCACGCGACCGTGCGGTCATTACCTATTGCACTTGACCGCACGAAGTGTCAAGCGCCAGTGTGGCGCAAAAACTGTTGGAGCACGGCTACAAGAACGTACACCCGCTTTACGGCGGTTTCGACGCATGGAAAGATGCAGGGATGCCGGTCGAGCCGAAGTAAATCCGGGCGAAAATTTTAGGGAAAATAAAGGGAATCGGTCTTGATTTATGACCGCGATTAGGGCGTAGGCTAAAAGGCAACGCTTCCTCGTATCTTGCACGTCAAAAGCGTTTCGCCTGAGCTTGACACTCAGGCTGCGAACCTTTATAGTTTCTCGTTTCGGACTTACAGTCTGAACCAGACAGTGCAACGCTTCGAGTGGTTCTGTGGGTGTGGAGGCGTTGCCCGGCTGCCGTGAGTGCCAGCCGCTTGACAATTATTGTGGCGTAAACGGCAAGCGCCGCGCTCTCGGCTCGACAAAAATCGGGGCGGGCGCGTTCCAGCGCTTTAGCACGATGGTAAGATTTTCATGTGTTTCATATGAGAATCTCTTCAAGGATTGCGACGCCACAGAAAAGTTTCGGCCACAGAGGGAGGCCAGTATCCGCACCTTTTAGCTTCAGAACGTCCCTCGAATCAAAACTTAATCGAACAGGGCAGCTGACTGCCAGACAAGTTCTGGAAAGAGGCAGGTGAAGCCCTTTTGCGCGCTTAGGGAAGCTTCTAATAGCCGGAAGCTCCTTTATAAAAGAGGATAAAAGAGCAGTGCCGACAATCAATCAACTTGTTCGCAAAGGTCGCCAGGCCGTCAAATACAAAACGGCCAGCCCGGCGCTTCAATCGTCGCCCCAAAAACGCGGCGTCTGTACGCGCGTTTACACGCAGACGCCCAAGAAGCCTAACTCTGCGCTTCGCAAGGTCGCGCGCGTGCGATTGACTAACGGGATTGAGGTCACGACCTACATCCCAGGCGTAGGCCACAATCTTCAAGAGCACTCGATTGTGCTGATACGCGGCGGGCGCGTGAAGGATTTGCCCGGCGTTCGCTATCACGTCATACGCGGCACGCTAGACTCGGTTGGCGTCGCAGACCGCAAACAGGGGCGCTCCAAGTACGGCGCGAAGCGACCGAAAGCTGGCGCAGCCGGAGCTAAAAAATAACAGTTTTCAGTTTTTAGTTTTAAGTTTTCAGAAAGAGCCGATGGCTCAAGCTGATTACAGACCAACTGAAAACTGAAAACTAAAAACTGAAAACTGAATTTATGCCAAGAAGAAGAGTTGCAGAGAGACGCGAGGTTCTGCCGGACCCTGTTTACAACAGCCCGCTGGTGACGAAGTTCATCAACGGCATCATGTGGGGCGGTAAGAAGTCCACAGCCGAAGGCATTTTCTACGACGCGCTGACGCAGGTCGCCCAGAAGACGGGCGAAGAGCCGCTGAAAGTCTTCAAGCGCGCGATTGACAACGTGAGGCCAACGGTCGAGGTGAAAACCAGGCGCGTCGGCGGCGCGAACTACCAGGTTCCCATAGAAGTCCCGCAGGAGCGGCGCGGCTCTCTGGCGATTCGCTGGATCGTCGCGTACGCCCGAGGGCGCGGCGAAAAGTCCATGACAGACCGTCTGGCTGGCGAAATCATGGACGCTGCGAATAATCGCGGCAACTCCGTGAAGAAGAAAGAGGACACGCACCGCATGGCCGAAGCCAACAAGGCTTTCGCCCATTACAAGTGGTGAGGGGCAGTTTACAGTTTTCAGTTTTTAGTTTTCAGCAAAGGCCGGGAACTAAAAACTGAAAACTGTAAACTGAAAACTGTAATGGCTAAGCACGATCTCAACAAGTTCCGCAACATAGGCATCATGGCGCACATTGATGCCGGAAAGACCACGACGACCGAGCGTGTACTTTATTACACGGGCGTCTCGCACAAGATTGGCGAGGTGCACGAGGGCACGGCGACGATGGACTGGATGGAGCAGGAGCAGGAGCGCGGCATCACTATCACGAGCGCCGCGACGACCTGTTTCTGGATGCGTAACGGAGTTGAGCACCGCATCAATATTATAGACACGCCCGGCCACGTGGATTTCACAATGGAGGTCGAGCGCTCTCTTCGTGTTCTGGACGGTGCTGTAGCAGTGTTCGACGGAGTGGCCGGAGTCGAGCCGCAATCTGAAACGGTCTGGCGTCAGGCAGACAAATATAATGTCCCGCGCATATGCTTCATTAATAAGTTGGATCGCGCGGGCGCATCGTTTGAGCGTTCCTTTCAGTCAATCATCACGCGCCTGGGCGCAAATCCCGTCGCAATTCAAATTCCAATCGGACTTGAAGATCAATTCAAAGGCGTCGTTGACATCATCACTATGAAGGGGCTTGTCTGGAAAGACGAGACGAAGGGCGCTGAGTACGAGGTCGTTGATATTCCCGCAGAATTTCGTGACGAAGCTATAGCAGCGCGTCATAAACTTTTAGAATCGGTCGCTGACGTTGAAGAGGAACTGATGATGAAGTACCTCGAAGACGAAGGCGCTACGATTACGGAAGATGAGATTCGCGCTGCGCTTCGCAAAGGAACTATAGGAATCAAGCTAATCCCGGTAGTCTGCGGCTCTGCTTTTAAGAATAAAGGCGTGCAGACGCTTCTGGATGCCGTTGTTGATTATCTGCCGAGTCCTCTGGATATTCCTCCGGTCGAAGGCATAAATCCTAGAACTGGTGAGGCTGAAACCAGACCGGCTGAGGCTTCCGCTCCCTTTAGCGGTCTTGTCTTCAAGATAATGGCCGACAAGCATCTGGGCCAACTCTCCTTCGTACGCATCTATTCAGGCACGATCAAGGCAGGCTCTTACGCTTACAACTTTACGAAAGATACGAAAGAGCGCGTGGGCCGCTTGATGCGCATGCACGCCAACAAGCGCGAGGATATTGAATCGGCGAGCGCTGGTGAAATCATTGCTATAGGCGGCATGAAACAGGTCACAACCGGCGACACCGTGTGCGACGAGAACAAGCCGATTGTTCTTGAAGCGATGGAGTTTCCCGCTCCTGTGATTCGCGTCGCGGTCGAGCCGAAGACTCGCGCAGATCAGGATAAGCTCGGCATAGCTCTAGCGCGTCTAGCGCAGGAAGACCCCAGCTTTAACGTCTCGACCGATCAGGAGACAGGCCAGACGATTATCGCCGGCATGGGCGAGCTTCATCTTGAAATCATCGTTGACCGCATGAAGCGCGAGTTCGGCGTTGAAGCAAATGTCGGAAAACCGCAGGTCGCTTACCGCGAGACGATTACGCAAGCGGCAAAGGGCAAAGAGATTTACAAGCGTCAGACGGGCGGGCGCGGACAGTACGGCCACGTCGAAATCGAGATCGAGCCAGCGCCGGGCGAAGGCTTTGTGTTCGAGAACAAGATCGTCGGCGGCGCTATTCCGAAGGAGTTCATCAAGCCGACCGAGCAGGGCATACACGACGCTATGGAACGCGGCTACCTGGCTGGCTACGATATGGTGGACATTCGCGTGCGTCTGGTCTACGGCTCGTACCATGAAGTTGACTCGGACGAGCGCTCGTTCCACATCGCAGGCTCGCTAGCCTTTCAAGATGCTGTGAAGAAGGCGAAGCCCGTTCTGCTCGAACCTATCATGCGCGTCGAAGTCGTCACGCCCGAAGAGTACATGGGCGCAGTCAACGGCGACCTACATCGTCGTCGCGGGCAGATAGAGAAGACGGAGCCGCGTCCCGGCGGCGTTCAGGTCGTCACGGCCTACGTGCCGCTTTCGGAGATGTTCGGCTATACGACCGACCTGCGCTCTGCAACGCAGGGACGCGCGACTTCCACCATGCACTTTGAGCGCTACGATCAAGCGCCAAAAAACATCGCTGACGAAGTTATAGCGAAAGTGCAGGGAGTAGCTAAATAAGTGATGAGTGATAAGTGATGAGTGATGAGAAAGAGCAAAAGTTTTTCTCTCATCACCTATCACTCATCACTTATCACTCCTTAAAAATAAGGAGCGAAGAGATAAAGAGATGAGCAAGGCAAAATTTGATCGCAGCAAGCCACACGTAAACATAGGGACAATAGGGCATGTGGATCATGGCAAGACCACATTAACGGCAGCA
>MNJR01000128.1 GCA_001920415.1 Acidobacteria bacterium 13_1_20CM_3_53_8
CAAGTCGGTCTCGCACGTCATCGCTTAAGCTGCTACCGCCAGACGATGCGGCCAGAATCCTCTGGCCGAGTTGCTCGAAGCTCTGCGTTGGCAGCGCATCCATCGCGCCCGGCACAGCCTCACGCTCAAGCGGCAGAAGTGGAGACTGCGGGACGCTCATTGGATTAGGTCCAATAAACCCTGCCGAGCCAAAGCCCCACGGAGCAGGCAACACACTGCCCAGATCGAAATGTAATCCCATCATGAGGCTGCCCGGCTGCAAGTTGAACTCTATACTCATAGGAGTGTATGGAATCGGGAGAACCTTGCCATTGAGCAGGTTAAAGGCTTCATCCGCCATAGCCCCACGATAACGAGGATCGGATGACAGGATGCCAATAGGGCCAAGCACCATCGTGGCCGTAGCGGAAACCAGGCCGATCTTCTCTCGCGTACTGAGACGCCCCAATGCACTGAACGCCTCTGACCGCGCATTCGTCACAAGCTGATTGATGGCCGGGTCAGCCGTAATCAATGCCCATATCCCGCCGATACTGACCGAACGTGGCCCTGGAATCACAAGCGGAGGTGTGGGTGGTGGAGTTGAAGGCGTAGTTGATGGTGTCGTTGATGTAGATGCAGCGGGCGGCTGCGCTCCGGGAGCGGTTGCGCCGCCAATAGCCGGAACAGCAGCAGGAGCAGCAGCAGGATTGAGTTGAGACATAGCCGCCCTGACTCTCTCCGGGTCAAGAATTTGAAACACCTGTTCCATAGCCTGCGCGCGCATCATAGCCATGATTTCAGGGTCTAGATGAAGCTGGAATTCCGAAGAAGGCAGCAGACTGGGCGTGCGCGGTTGAAATAGAGATGGAGGCGTCAGTTGGAAGTTGGGCACAGGTGGCAGCCCGCCATCGCCGTCGCGTTGAACGGGCACATTCGTTTCAGCCTGTCTCTGCGCGACGGGGATTTGTCCTGAATGATTCGAGGATTGAGGGCGCGGCAATCTGTGCGTCTCATTAGCAATCCTGTGGCGGCTGTCATTTACATGATAGTAATCTCTATCTACTTCGGTCAGCGAATTGCTGTTAACCTGCGTCTGCAAGAGGCCGGATTCCGCCGTTGACCTTTTGGCGAATAAGGGCACACCTGCTGCCCTGTCTGTCTCACCTTCAACGGACGGCTTCGGCCCGGGAAGGGGTTCGTTAGCAAGTTTTCTCTTCCTCTTTTGTTCCTGTGTCAGTGTGGCGAAAGTTTTTTTCATAGTTCGCCTTTCATCAGACTGTACGGAAATTTTCAGACCCGCCTACTTAATCGGAAATCTGTGCCTATTCGGATTACATGCGTCGCTCGTCGTTTCAGACTCGCTTCAATTCGACAGGCATCTGCCGCCCAAGTTTTCTGTATTCGCCAATTAATCCTTCAAGCACATCGCCATACTCAATCGGACAATTTTTCTCATGGGCCAATACGGCTGCGGTCAGCACTATATTGCGTATGTTGCCTCCGCAGAGGTCTGCGCCTGCGGCAAGTTGATTCAACTCCTTTTGAGCCAGACAATGATTCAGACCCAGATGCGATTGCCACAACGCGCGCCTCTCTTCCGGGCCGGGCGCGGGAAATTCCACGACCATGTCTAGACGGCGCGAGAAGGCTGAATCGAATCGCGCTCGGCTGTTGCTGGTCAGGAATACTATGCCGTCGAAATATTCTATGCGCTGCAATAGATAGTTGGTTTGAGCGTTGGCGAAGCGGTCGTTGGCTTCTTTCACTTCCGTGCGCTTGCCGAATAAAGAGTCGGCTTCATCAAAGAGCAGCACTACTTCGGCGCGTTCGGCGCGAGCCAGCAGTTGAGCAAGATTCTTCTCCGTCTCTCCTATGTACTTGCTGGTCACAGAAGCCAGATCAACGCGATAGAGAGGGATGCCCAGCTTTGTTGCCAGCCAACCTGCGGCCAAAGTTTTCCCTGTGCCCGATGGGCCGACAAAGAGCGCGCGAACTCCCGGGTGATAGCGCGTTGTGGCCGATGCGCCCAATCCGCGAACCAGAGTGTCGCGCGCACGGCAGCGCATCAACAAGACGTTCAGTTCATTTCGTAAAGAAGGCGTCATCACCAACGCATCATCTGAAATCTCATCCGTCAGAGGCTGAGCCAAAGCATCCAGTCCCGTCCCCTCTCCAATCCAGGAGACCTTTGCAATATCTTCTCTCGTAGGTTGCGAGCGCCCGTTGAGAAGGGACCGTTGATGAGCAAGGCGACCAAGGTGAGCTATGCGCCCGCTACTGTGACGATGCTGGCTCGCAAGCTCAAAGGCAAGGTCGCCATCACCGAGAGACATCCGCCACAACTCTTCTCGTTCTTCCATAGAAGGCACAGGCAGCGTCCAATTCAAAGATGCTCCATTGGAAGTCTCTATGCTTCCGTCCGGGCCGCAGAGCACCAGAATTGGCCCACGATAGAAAGGCAAAGGAGGAAGAACTTTACGCTCGCCTGGAGCGAGGTCTAAAGAGAACACTGGCAGGAGGTGACGCAAGATAAGCCAGGGGTCAAGACTGCTGATTCTATCGGTCTCAATAAAAAGCGGACGGCGTTTCAGCGAATAAGCTATGGCCGCAGCGACCGATTTGCCTTCCGCCGTTGAACCCGTGCGCAGCACCAGCACTCTTTGATAGGCAGACGACTGCAAGCCGCTTGCATGATTTCGCGCCTCTTCCGCTATAGAGAGCGGCAACGCAACTTCCGGCGAGTTGCCGATTCCTATGCACGTGCCTGCCAGACTTCCATCGTGACCGCTCAAAGAAAGACACAGGTGCAGAGGAACGCTTACGGATCGTTCAGGCAAAGGAAGGCCATCGGCGGGCAGTGTCAGCAGTCCGCTCCTTAACGCATTACCGTTGAGAAGCAGATTGATGGGACTTACACCGGCAGCCACCAACCCTATAAAGGATGTAGCTATCAAACCCAAAGTGGGACGAGAATTGCCAAGAGGAGATTGCAAGTAGGCAAGCACTCTGCCGATCATCACATCCTCTTCGATGGAGGCGGCCAACGCCACAGCCAGCGTCTCTATGACTGTCAGTCCCAACTCTCTTGCACAATAAAAGAGCAGAGCATCGCGCGAATCCGGCTCGCGCAGGTAGTCGGGTAAGCCAGTAGCCCATCCCTTTCCCTCCGGGTCAACAGCCCTTAGATGCTCCAGTAGAAATTGAATCTCAAGTGACTTCTCAGCGAGTAAAGAGTTGTTGGAAACATGCGAGGCAATCCCCGCCAGCGCATAGGTTTGAAAACTGATTGCCGGTGAAGCACAGGACATGTAATCGCGTGGACGAGCATCCTGGCCGGATTGCGTCTGCGATGTTTCGGGCGCTTCCGCCGCCGGGCTACTTTCCATAGATTTGCTCCCCGTAGAGGTAATGATAGGTGACGACTCGTCCGAGCCATGCAACCCAACCCGGATTGATGTCCAGCCCTACTTTACGAATTCGCAGGTCAGCCTGTTGATGATCGAAAAAAATGTCTATGTGAGTTGGCGTTACAGAAACGCGCCCCGTACGGCAAACCAGAGCTTGCAGTCCAATCCGAGCGTATCGCCTGCACCATCTGCGCAGGGCAGTGAGCCATGTTTGACAAAGAATGCTCAGGTCTGTCTCAAACGGCATGACACGTCCTCGCTTGAGAGTCTGGCCGTTGATTAGCGCTCGCGCCGCTTGCGGCATACGACCACGCCATAAGCCTAGCGCCAGACGGCCAGAGCCGTCATACAAGATGCGAGCGCCGCGCCCCTTCGTCATGCGCCGAATCGTCCACAACCCTTTGTCGCAAAGTCCATGCATCCAACTCTGCGGTATGCTGTACTCACAATTCACCGAAAGTCTTTCGGGCAACTCCGTAGATAAAAATAGGAGCGCCGGATCAAATTCGGGAATGGACAAACGCTCGGCTACGAAGTGAAAAAGTCTTTGCGGCAGATCAATTTCTATCAAGGAAGGATTGGTCTCAAGTATAGAAGAGATGCCGAGGCGAGACATCAGCGGAATTAAAAAGAGGAGACCGGCGTAGCGGGTCGGCTGTGGGCAGGTAGCCCAACCAGATACCGGAAGATTCTCCGGCTCATCTCTAGCTTCTTCTCTAATCTCCGAAGATTGCTCTTCAATGCTTTCATCTCTCTTCAGTGTCGAATGCGCCGTAGCATCATCATGCGTCTTGCTGCTTGTTGATTCATCCCCGGAAAATCTCTTCTCATTGTCGCGAGATAATTGTTCGCGTGAACTGCGTTGAGCAGATGAGATTAATTCCGAAGACCGCTCTTGAGGAGTTACTTCTGGGACTTTAATCTCCATCTGACCAGAAGTTTTCTCTGTCGGCTCTCTCGCTATTTCAAGTTGATTACGGGATGAAAGGTCGTGCGCGCTTGCTCGCTCATCATCTTCCAGTATTGAGGGTTGGAAAACGCGCGCCTCTAACGGCCATCGCTCTGAGCAAACCGATTGTCGAGCGCGCTCTATGAGGGAATGATCAAGAAGGCGAGCAGGTTTTTCCGTCACCAGTACGACTGCCGACAGCCAGATTGATCTTGGGTCATCCATCCCCCAGCGATTAATCCAACGCATAACGACTCCGCTCCACTGCGCAGGACAAAGAGAAGCGTGCTCTTCATGCTCATCGTCTGGCGATGAACTGTTCGTG
Organism: Acidobacteria bacterium 13_1_20CM_3_53_8; assembly: GCA_001920415.1. Lineage (GTDB taxonomy): Bacteria > Acidobacteriota > Blastocatellia > Pyrinomonadales > Pyrinomonadaceae > 3-1-20CM-3-53-8. The sequence goes on from MNJR01000128.1 coordinate 4,664, forward strand.
TAAGGAAACTGTAGATGACTCGGCATTGACCAGCCGAACGCTCGTAAGAGAGCAGTTCCGTCCTGCCTGTGTAAGGCTGAGAGCAAGCGGTCGCTTACGCGCTGACTGTGAAGCTCTTGAATCATTGCGATGGCGGCGCGCGTTCCGGCCTCTGTTCGCAAGATAGCCATAAGCAGAGCGCGCAGAGCTTCGTCGCGTGACATCTCAGGCTTCCATGCACGAACCGCCAGAGGCCAGAACCATGCGTCCGTATTCTCCTCGCGCGCAAGTTTCACGGCGAGGCTGATATAAGGCTCCGCATCGTCACGAAAGTAGACGGCGCTCTGTTCGTAAGCCGTAGGCTCTTCGGCATGTACGGCCTGCGCGCTCTGCATGTAGAGAGCCTGTTCGATTGCAAGAGAGAGAGTGGCTGAACTCAGGTTGCTACGGATTTTCCCTACGTTCAAAGAACGAATGAGAAGCACACGGCCTTTGTCTGCGGGCAACGACGCGATTCGCAAAGCGTCTTCCAACAGAATTTCACCACGCCTGAAGAAACTCTCTGCGGGCGCAGTGAGCCGCAATTTGCGAACACGACGTTGCTGCGAATTGATGGTCAAACGCTTCTCCCGAAATAGAGCGCTCGCTTCGGTCTTCACATCTTGCTGAACCTTGCGCCTATCATCAGAGGATTACGATCAAAAGCGCCCGCTTCGGCGATCTGGAATTGTGAGTTTGTAGTTAGAGAGACACTCTTTTCCAGACTGTTCACTTGCGTGACCTTTGTAGCCACACGACCGCTCGACAGGTCTTCGATAACTCCGCGTGCGACGACCTCGTTTGCGTTGTACATCAGCACATGCATCCCTACGCGCACCTTTGCCAGATCAACAGTCAGGTGAAAGCGTTCGCCCTCTTTAACTTTCACTGGTTGCGCCAGCTTGCCAGCAATGATTTCATTGATAGGAGCATGGCTTGCCAGCAGAATGCAGATGCGTACTAGATCATTAATCATAGAGAGGGCTTCCGGTTGACTCCTGTCTATGCGTGAAAACAGCCAGTCAACGAAAGTCTGCATCTCGCGGCGGTCAAGATAGCTGATTTCACCCCATCGCGGCAGGCTGGAAAGATTGTGCAGATCAATCGGCGCATCATACTGGCTTATGCGCTCAGCCCATTCGAGCCGTATAACGGGCAAGACCACGCCCAGTGAAGAATAGAGACACGTAGCCACATGAGTGATGTTCTCCAGTTCACCGGCTGCCTCGCGCGAGACATCACTACGACCATGATTGGGATCAATCAAATCGCCCAGCGAGACCACTTCGCGCACGCGGTCACGAACGAGCGTCCAGCTTTGCGAGGTAAACTCGCTCAGATCAAATTGCGCTGTTTGCACGCGATACTTTGAAACGACCTGCTTCTGCGCGCTTACGACCTGACCTATAGCCTGTCCCAGATTTCCGAAGAAGGAAGTGGCCTGAGCAATCTGCTGCATTACGGGGAACTGAATGCTTGCGCGCACCTTGGCGCTTAAAGCAGTCGCCTGCAAATATTCCATGCGATCAAACTTATTCAGAAGAGGATGAACGTTCACGAACCACTTCACGGGCGCGTGGCGCACGACTTCAATCATGGAGCGCAATTCGAGCGGCGGAGTTACCTGACGGGCAAGACATGCGGGGACGGGAGATTCCACAAATGCCGGGTCAAGCTCGCGAGCCTTAGTCTCATGTAGCAGGTCGCTTTTGCGCGGGCGTTGATAGGCGAGGAAGGGAACGCGCTCGGCCAGAACCTTCTGACGCCTGTCGTTGATAGCCTCTACGCGAGCCTCTTCTTCGGCCAGCAGCACTTTTGCGACCGACAGATCATGGCGGGCTTCGGCGACAAAATGTTCTATGACTTTGAGTCGGCTGTTAATTTGCGCGACCAGATTGTTAAGATCATCAAGAGCTTTTTTGCATTGCTCTATAACATTGCGATAACTCTGAATGCGCCCCTCTATGATGCGTAAGATGGCTATGGACTTATCCGAAGCGCGGACTCCTGCGGCGAAAAATGCCGCTTCGTCGCCATTGCCGGGATCGTTATCATGACGCCCGGCCAGAATCTGAGCGGCGAGATTCAGCTTTCTAATATCTTCAATTTTCCTCAGCTTTTGATTGAGCACAGACACCTTGACAGGCTTATTATTTGCACCCAGAAATTCGATCTCGGTCATTACGGGCTGCGCCTGGTCATCGTTGACGCCGTAATCCAGAAAGCCGGGGAACTCCAGATCGTTTATCACGATAACCTCAGAGAGTTCCTCCAAAGCTTTGATGACTTCGTACTTGCTCGACACGCTGAATTTTTTGGCTTCGGGAGCAGGCGCTTCTTTAATTCTCTCAGCGACGGTGACATTACGAAAATCCAGAGCATAGCCGACGATAGGGCTTTGCTGATACACAGCCGCCGGTGGCGGAGGCCCTACGTATATCCCTGAGCCGTAAAGAGTCGCTGCTGGCGGGACGCTAGTAACAACCTTTGCTTTCTCAACAGTACCAGGACCAGGAGGAGGTGGTCCTATCATTAAATTCTCAGCACCTGCTGCTACTCCGACATTCATGAGAAACAGCGAATTATCAAAATTGCTAAAACTGCCACCGCCTGACCGGGTAGCCTCTGTCAAGTGTTCGCCTGCGGCATGGCGGTCGGCAAGGTTTGACTCGTTAGCGGCAGGAGAGCCGGTCATAGTCTTAGCAGATATTGTGCCCCCTGCTGTTCCGGTAGTTGCCGGTCCGGCCTTACTCCTCGAGTCGGACTGTGCGTCGCGGGCGGTGTGCAGATAGTTAAGAATCTCTTCTTTGGTAGCGAGCGCGGTCTCTCCTTTAGCTATTGCGGCCAGAGCGGGCGAGGTGGCAAGGCGAGACGCATCAATACTGCCCAGCATCAACTGGCGATGACGATAAAGGTCTGTCTGTACGCGCACGAAGCCGAAGTCAACAATGTCGTTGGCGCGTCTCACCTTATCTTCAAGAAAATCAATGAAGCTCTTCAAGCCCATGTCGCTTAGCAGGTTGGTAGCCGGATCATTGGTTCTTTTCTGCAACTCCTCCTTCATGAAAGGAATCATTCTCAACCGATCAAGCAGCGTGGCATAACTTTCCGCCGCAGGAAGCCCGTCCAGGATCATCGTTCCGTAGTTCTCCTCAACAGGCTTGTTTAATTCAGGGTCATCCTTTAACACAGGGTCGTTCGGGTCTCGCTCTATGCCGGACGGCGCTTCGCCCTCTCTCAATTCCAGATTGGGGTAAGTAGCATCCTTTCCGTAAATCTCGGCGTTGATGCCCTTGCCTTTGGCATGCACGTCTTCTCTACGTGTCAGCCACGCCCCCAATCTCTTCTTGGTCGCGTCAATGTTCTCCTGAAATTCCGGGTCTGGCTCTTCCTCTTTGAGCAGGTTCGGCTCGTAATAAACTTGCGGCACGGGCACAAGTAGACGCACCTCTTCAAACAAAGAGGTATCAAGGAACTTGAGAGGAGCGCTCTGTTCAATCGCAACATCCAACTGCTCTATAGGCACGGGCACAGCCGTCAGTCTGAAAGTAGATGGAAAGAAATGGTTGGTGCATCCATTCAGGTCTAGATCAACTGCGGTTCTGGGCAACACACCCGCAGGAGGAAGCAAGTCGAATTGTTCGATTGCCCGATTGATAGATGTCGCATCCAGGCGGAGTGAGCGATAAAACGGCATCGGAATCTCCGGTGACCTCTCCCGTCACTATCTTCATGATGTCCGGGACGAGCACGCTTCGTCGCTTCGGTTTTCCTCCGGCGCGAACTACTGAATACCTGTCAATGAATAAAGGAGCGAAATCCTCGTCAAAGCCTATGAGTCCGATGGGCACGCCAATCTCTTCCCAAGGGAGCAGCATTTCCTGCAAAAGCCCGCGCATCTCTGCTTCAAAAATTGTATAAGCAAGACGATTGCGCCATCCCTTAGTATTGGCATCTGGAAGCGGCAATATATCTGTGAGTTCTGTAGGCCATGTGTAGAGTATCAATTGACAGCCGTCAACCAATTGCCAGTCTTCGTAGGCATAATTTTGCGGGTCTTGCTCGCACTGATCCCCTGCGTCGTAATCGCCGACTCTCTTGAGCGAAATCGGTTCGAGCACAAGAATCCCTGCGCGAGGCAAGTCCGTTATTCCCTTTGACAGAAACTCTCTGAGAGAAGGGCCAAGACGACGAGGGCTGAGAACCTTTCGCTCAACAGACGTTTCTCTTCCTGTCGTCTCCCTGCTAATAATCTCGTCGGCAGATTCAACACGTTCATTCGATTCGTAGAGTTTGGCGAGGATGTCGGTCGTTGTATAGACCTGTACTGACCCGACCGGCACGCGCATGTTCTTCGTGATGACGACATCTTCACCGCTAGCTGTAATCGCAGTGCCCGGCGAGATGTGAAGATAGTAATTCAGGTTCGGCGGCATAGGAACAAGTTCGACAGGGGAAGCGTCTACAACCTCCGAAGAATCGGTCGCAACATCTAATGTCTTGGGTCTGATTGTCTCTATGATGATGTCGGGTGGATGTTCCAGTCCGACGACAAGACCGTTGACGATGCCGGGCGAGACCATCTGCCCGCGCGTTGCAAGGCGACCGGCTCGCCCAACCTGCTCGGTGATCAGAGCCTTGTCGCTTAAGGAGCGCCCGGTGTAGAAACTTAAACGCCGATGCCACTTGGCCTCGACCATGGGTTTCATCTCCGGTTGAACCGCAACGACTCGTTCGCCCGCGAGCGGATGGCCTATAGGAGTGACTCTCATTTTTTGCCTCTCTCTGTTTTCTTCGCAGCCCTTTTCCTAGCCCGTCTGCCTCTTTTCTCCGCAACTCTTTCTCCGCCTTCTTTCTCCTTCCGAACTTCGTCGCTCGCGTTTGGTCTCATTTCAACCGCTTCCGGCGGCTCAGGACTCTTTTTCGTCTCTTCCTCTGCGGGAGGCTCTGCGGGAGGCGGCGTCTCTACCTTCACATCTTCCTTTACAGCCGCAGGCTTTCTCTCTCTTCCTCTTGTTCTGTGGCTGGCCTTCAGTTTCCGCGCGAAATCGTGCAGTTCATCTTCACTCAAATTCCTCGCATGACGATCAATCTCAGGTAACTGATCCGACTCCATTAATGTCTTGACGAACTCCTGATTACGCAGGAGTTCGGGATGAGACCTTTCAAGCCGAGTTACCCCTGTGCCAGCGCCTGTATTAGCAAAATGCTCTGCGACTCTCCACACAGCCGCTGAATCAATTATCTTCACCCGTTTGAGTTCCTCTTGAAACTGCCTAAGAGTCGCGACCAGCATGGCTTTGGTCTGGAATCTCCGTTGAGATAGCAGAGCGAACGCATCTGCTTTGCCCCGCAAGGTGGTTTTTTGTTCGAATTGAGTAAAGATTGATTGCAGACCCTCTTTCTTAATCAGAGCGCGCACAGCCTTTTCCATCTTGACCTCATCAACGAACGTAGGCACATACGTTCCCGTCACCTCTGCCCTGTAACTCAGATTGCGGCGGCGTATGTACCAGAGCATAGGAACTTCGCTCAATAGCTTTCGCCATTCATCATCGCCCGGATTAGTTTCAGTCGGCATAGCCAGCAACGCTGGATTCAAGATTCGCAGGGCTTCAAGCGGAGCGCGCCTTGCTACCATTCCAGGCGCAGCCGGTCTGAGGTCTCGCTTCAGGTTGTTGAGCTTCTGATTCAACTCCAGAAAACGCTCGCGGTTCACAGGAATCAGCGCCATAACAGAAGTTGAAGCCATCTCGTCATCGTTGAGAGTAAGGTCTATAGGCGGAAGCAGCAGGCTATCTTCCAGAAGCGCCGCCACCTCGTCCTCCGGCACTATGGACAAATCAACCTGCATCGCAGGCGGAAAGAAGATTTGTGTGAACTCGTTTGCGTCAATCGTAGCAGCGGGCATGCGGCCTGCCGGGGGAAGAGAATAGAAGTATTCCGAAGCGGCAAAGCGAACTCCGCGCGCAGCGCGCTCTATCATCAACTCGCCCAATTGATATTCGTACTGAAGCAAGTAGGCCTCTCTCAGTGCGCGTGGAGCATAGCCTAGACCAAGAATATCGCCGTGTTCGGCTCCGACCTCGCGGCGAACCATGTAAGGGTCAACCCATTGAACCACCCCGCGATCAATAGCAATCAGGGCTAAGGGCAGCACTCCCGCGGGAACTCTTTTCGCGCCTCTCTCGACAAAAATCCTGCGCGCAATACGTGAACGTCGCATGCTCGTTTCACTGCGCGCGCCTTCATCCGGGTACGGAATGAGCGTGATGGCGCTAGCTTCAACTATGTCTCCATCTTCGATGGTTCTCTGGCCTGTGATGGAGGTGGGATAAGAACCAATCGGATTAGCTGTGAACTCCACAGGGCGCAGCGCAAGTGTGAAAATCCCTGAGCGTGTGCGAAACGGTTCGTTCGGAATTCGACTGAGGCCGAAAGCGTTGTTGAGCCGTTGTATCTCCGCTATGTTAGATAAATCAAGCTGAGTAATGGTGTCGTAGAGTACGACCATCTCACCGGAAGTTGTCACACCGCTGCCCGCCTCTATGCGAATGTACGGCCCCCTTACTCTCCTAACCGTCAGGCCATGCACTACGCCAGTGCCGCCAGCCTGACCAAGGTCTGCCTGCCGTGTGAGAAAGTAGTTCTGCTCGTTGGTTAGATCGCGCGCGGCTAGAAAGCGGCCATCGAAATAGAATGGACGACGACGACGCTCATCAGTGATGATGACTCCAGCATCCAACAGAGTTTGAATCTCATTCTCGTCTGCAAAATCTTCCGAAGGAATCTGCTTTCTGGCGGCTCCTGCTGTGTAATCCACCATAGTCTTTCTCTCCCTTCACATCGCCGTCAAAATCAATTGGAGAACGAAGCCCGCTTCGGCGCAATCAGCGGCGCCGCTAAAGCCCCGGCCTCCAACCGATTCAGTTCTGATTGCTTCTACACGCGCAACACACCACGCTCGCTTGAGCGCATCATGGCAGCCCCGCCAATCTAGCAAGCGCATTGGTGCTATAAACAAAGGGGCGAATGTTGTTGATGATCTCGACCGGGTCTCCTCGTCTGCGCACAGGTCGTTGATTGGCATCCACCCTGATTGCAACGTCTTCCGTAGGCAGGATGATGCGAGCCAGAAAAACGTAGGTCGTATCTTGATCCGCCAGATGTTCGCTGAGCGGCTCAAGCTTGTTCATCTGATCTCTGGCCGTCAGTTTTTTCCACATGTTAAAGATTGCGTCGGGCAAAAGGGCTGACTTCGTGGGCCAAAATTTCTCAGGCGGCGGCGTGCGATGGTCTTTACGCGGGAAGAGTTTTAGCTTGTAGCCATCTCTGAGTCTTGATGGCTGCACTGCGTCGAGCGCGTCGAAGGGGCCGGAAGCGAAGGCTGGCGTCTTTCCTCGCGCGCAGGCCAGAAAGCGTATGAATAAATCAACCACCACGCCGTTGACGGAATGTTTTTTTATAGAGACATTGTGTTCCGTGTGCGCAGGAATCTCTACGTTCTTGATGTAGGCTTCACGCAAAGCATCGGGGTCGTATTTATTGAACCAGGGGTTTAGACGAATGCATGCGTCTCTGGGCACTTCTATCATTCGACCCAGACGGTCAATCGCAACTCCCGGCTCAACCGTGATCTCTTCAACCGTATCGGTCTCTGAATTAGGGTCAGAGGGCGGCTTATAGCCGACTCGCAATCCGGCAGCCGTCCCGCTTCCGTGCAAATAGGTCAACACACGAGCGAGACGACCGCGGTGATACACCTGCTCTGCACGAAAGTCGTCCTCGTCCAACAGGACGCCTGTGGCATAGAACACTCTGTCGGGCGGCTCCTGTTTCTCCTGTAGAGGATCTAGAGGCTCATCAAGGCCTCGCTCCTGATTCAAATCTTCCTCAAGAACGCTCATAGTCATCTCCAACTTTTCCGGCTTGCGTCATTCATCAAAAAAGATGATCCGGCTCTTTAACTCTCGGGCGTCGGCCAGAAATCCGTGTCATCGCTAACCTCTGGCTCAGTGGAAATTGCTTCACGCCTGTTGGGACTGAAGGTAGATTGCCCGATCACGACCACTTGCTCGTCAGGGCGACTTCTATTGCCCGACTCGTCCTCGACTTCCAGCCGGAAGCGATACGATCCCGGCTTCATTCCTGCATCTACCTCAACCGTCGGCTTCTCACTTACAAACGGAGTGTTAGGTGTGAATTTCATCGTCCCGGTTCTATCTGAGCGGCTCCACCAAGGTGAAAATCCATTTCACGACACTGCCACCGCCAGCATCGAAAGATTTCTCGCCGGATAAGATGAACGACTTGCCGAACGGCACACTTTGCGGAGCCATGAGAACTGCCGTCGGTGCTTCCTTGTCTGCCACGATTACTACCAGTTCGTCCGGTTTGAGCGACCTGTTTCCCGAATCGTCCTCCACATCCAATCGGAATGTGTGACGCCCGACCGACAACTGATTCGCGGCAGTAATAGTGACCTCAATGATAGGATTATCACTGGTGATTGGTGTATTAGGTTTGAACTCTGCCATATCAAGCTCCTTCCAATTGATTTGAGCGGCCTGCGGCCTCTTTGACCTTGTCTCCTCTAGTCGAATAACTAGAAGAGAACTCTCTCGCTGGCGCTAGACATTCCAGCGCCAACTCTTAATTCAACATCGTCCAGCGATACTTCCTAAGCACTCGCCCCTTGCCTGCGTGAGATGCTTTCCCGTCTAGTTCAAAACTGCTGCCGAATTCAGACGTCCTGTCCGGGCCTGCATTGGCAACCGGCAATTCTGTAGAAATTTGTGTGACATCGTAGCCGCCCGCTTCCAATCGCGGGTCAAGGCTCGGCGGATGCAGTAGAAAATCTTTGACGCCGACCTGGCTTGCTTCATCTCTCATACCGATTCTGACGGGTTCGGGCGAGCGCGGCCTGTTCAGATAAGTATCAACTCCAATGAGCGAAGCGACGCCTACGATGAAAGCGTCGGTTGCCGTCACCACTTCTGCTATGACATGAGCGGGCGTCTCCATATCCACCACGCGCCGAACCAGACCCAAATCCTGCTGCTCAACATCCTGATGAACCAGTATGGTCACGCGATGCGCCAGACTCTCAAACAGTTCTTCTATGGCCTTCTCTTCATCCGCCGTTACTAGAAGGTCTGCGCTAAAGAGCGCTAGAAAAGCTTTCTTCTCCTCATCTCCCAGAAAGAGCGTGTCTCCTACGAATGAATTCCCGCTCGTGACAAGGCCGCCCAGCAGAGGATCATCTTCATCGGCAAGGTCTGCGCCTAGAATCGTTGCGAAGGTACGGCGCAAGCGAAAATTTTCGACAACGATGATTTGTCCTCGACTGACGCCGCCCGCCGTAGCTATGTCCAGAGCGAGCTTGAGTCCTGAGAGCGTTCCATGCTGGCGAAACAACTCAGGAGCCTTGACTAGAAAGTTGCGTCGCCTCTCTTTCGGGTAAGCAGAATCGAAGGTTGCGCCTATCCAACTGCCCAGCCATTCCAAGGACTCCTCCGGCGCGGTGCGCGGGTCTGTTAAAAGATATGCGCTCGCAATGCGGTCTTCTAAAGGAGTGAGAATGCCCTCGAAATTATCCAGAAATCTTTCGAGGAAATCCGCCTGTGTGCTTCGCCCTCTTTCATTCGCTTCAGTCCCAAATTCCGTCTCCTGATATAGCTCCGGCAAATAGCGATTCAAGTAAGAAAATCTGGAAGCATAAGCGCAAAGCGCCGC
>MNJR01000038.1 GCA_001920415.1 Acidobacteria bacterium 13_1_20CM_3_53_8
CGCTACAGCCTTTGATCTTTTGAATCAGAAGAGGCATGAAGAGCGAAAGCTTCCGCTTCTAGCAGAAGAGTGTCTTGTGATTGAAGACGCGCCGCCCGGAATCGAATCGGCGCGAGCCGCAAGGATGCGCTCCCTCGGCGTTACGAACACTGTTTCAGAAGCGTCACTGCGCCGAGCAGGCGCTGATGTTGTGACACACAGCCTTGCGGATTGGACTGTTGACGCTATTCACCATGTTTTTTCGGAGGGATGAGGGCGGAGGGATGAGGGATGAATAAGAAGAAGTCAATTATTCGTTGACCTATTTATTCAACCCATTTCATCCCTCATCCCTCCGCCCTCATCCCTTATTCTATGTCTTACTTCGACATTCTAAAACTTTCTTTAAGAAATTTGCGCGAGGCTAAGCTGCGCGCGACGTTGACGACGATGGGCGTCATCGTTGGCGTCGCAGTGATAGTTACTATGGTCTCGTTCGGTCTGGGCTTGCAGCGAAACCTGCTGACGCGCTTCCGCGACCTAGACCTCTTCAACGAAATCACTGTCTTTGGTCGCAGCCTGAACAGCATAGCCGCCAGAGGGTTTGGCGGGAATGCGAACACGAACGCAAACCTCTCTGCCAACAGCAACTCACAGCCCGAGCCGCAGCAGCATGGCAGAAGAACTTTGCAGCCGGATCGCGCGCCTGAGCGTGTGCTGGATGATGCTGCGATTGCCGAGATGCAGAGATTGCCGGGCGTGATGTCGGTTGAGCCAACGATAACGTTCGCGCCGTTTGTGCGCTCGAACGGGCACGCGCAAATGGTGTCTGTGGGCGGCGCTATTGTTCCTAACCCTTCTTCAAGATTCAAAACTTTCGCGGCTGGCGGGATGATCTCAAGCGGGAGTGCGGACGAAGCCGTAGTGACAGAAAGTTTTACGCGTAATTTCGGCTACGCCGCGCCAGCCGACGCCGTTGGCAAATCGGTTGATTTTCTTGCGCCGCCTGATAATAAGAAGAGAAGCGACGAAGAGGAGACGCCAAATTTTTTCGGAATTCCGATTGACGAGGACACGAACGACCAATCGAAGTTGGCAGGCGCGCTCGTAGCGCGCTCGTTTCGCATCGTTGGCGTGTTGAAGGAAGAGCAGGGTGGTGGGCCGCAGGTGCGCGGGATGATGCCCGCAGCTGAAATCTACATCCCTACGCAGGCTGCGCGCGCGTGGACGCAGGAGCACCGCGACAACATGAGCCAGATTGCGCTGATGCTGGCGCGCGAAACGGGCGCGCTGCGTGAGAATGAAACTCCGGGTTACGGCTCCGCAGTGATTCGCGTGACTGACCCTGTGGTTCTGCCGGACGTAAGGAAGCGTCTGAACGAGATGGGATTCGGTAGCTTTTCAATCGTTGACCAGTTGCAGCAGATTCGCACTGTCTTCCTCATAGTTGATTCAGTGCTGGGCCTCTTGGGCGGCATCTCGCTCCTAGTAGCATCGTTCGGAATTGCGAACACTATGATAATGTCAATCCTTGAACGCACGCGCGAGATAGGCATCATGAAAGCAATCGGCGCAGAAGACCGCGAGATAAAACTGATCTTCTTCGTGGAGGCCGCAGTGATTGGTTTCGTGGGCGGCGTGTTAGGCTCGCTCGTCGCGTGGGGAATTGACGGAGTTTCCAACCGTCTAGCGTACCGCTTCGTACTGAAGCCGCAGGGCGCATCTTACGTTGATTTTTTCTCGCTCCCGCCTTATCTGTGGCTCGGCGCAATCTGCTTCGCTGTCGCTGTCTCAATCCTCGCGGCGCTTTATCCTGCCGCGCGCGCCGCACGCATTGATCCAGTGCGAGCTTTACGCCACGATTGAGCGTTGAAGAAAACTTCTTTCAGGAAGCGCACTTCAAAACAGCTCTTATAACTCATGATACGCAGTTGAAATGTCTGAAAGAAAGCGCTCAACGAGTCTGCGCTAGCAGACGATTAGAGTGTAGCCACAGACGAAGCCGAAGGCATAGTCTGGGGTATACGATGAGAAAAATAGTTGTAGTCTGCGTGAGCAGACGGCAGAGGCGCGAGATGAAAGATAGCCGCCTAGAGCATAAACATCTGCCGTCTGCTGACGCAGACTCTCTTGGTATGTGATGAGTAACCCCAGACTCCGCCTACGGCTTCGTCTGTGGCTACAATCTGGCCGCCTGCTAGCGCAGGCTCATTCGGGCGACTTCGACAAAGTTACTGATGCGTAACATCAGTCTTATAATAAAAGTCTCTTGCATTCCTGTCATTGAGTGATAATCTCATTTTGCGTTCGTATCTTAGTTCTTGTCGGTGCAGCCACAACGATGAAAGAAAGTTTTTTTAAGAGAAGAAGCGTTTCGTTCCTGCTCATTCCCATATTCACAGCCGCCTGTTTCATAGGCGCTCTCTCAGTTCATGCAAACAAAAACAGAGGCGCAAGAGCGCAAGGGGGCAGCCAGAGTGCGCCGAAGCGCATGGCCGTGCGCTTGCGAGGATTCATTCCGGGCGCGAGCGGCACTCTTTCGTTCGTGCCTACGCCTACGGGCGGCAGTGTGCGCTTGACCGTTCTGGGATTGCCCGCGCCTCAGTCGCTCATGACGGACGCGCGTGTCTATTTTGTTTGGGCTGTTGCGAGCGGCACACCTGCTGTGCGCGTGGGCGAGTTGAAGACGGATGCAAACGGCAACGGCGGGCTTGAGTTCCCACGTCCGGCAGATTTCGAACGATACAGCGTACTCGTGACAGCCGAGAAAAACATGACGGCTGCGTTTCCTGCGGGCATTATGGCGCTGGCGTCGCGCGGCGGAGCAGTGACCTCTTTTTACGGCCAGCGGCAGAGCATGAACGAAGCGCGACGCCTGCGGCAGTTGCGCCAGAAGCTTGGGCAGCGCGCTTTCAGCCAGCACTCCGCAACAGATTTTTATTCAGAGGTTGATGCGGCGCTGGCGATGAGCGCGGGCGGTGGCCGCCTTCTTGAGCTTTACGGTGATGAAGTGACGCCGGAAGCGCACGGGCTTGCGCGCGTCACGGCTGTGAACCATAAGGCATATCTTCGCGCTGCTGTGACGCGAATGCCGCAGCCTGCTTCGGTCGGCGCGAGCATTTATGTGTTGTGGGCTGCTCAACCCGATGGTCGCATAGTTTACATGGGAAGTCTGCCGAACGCAGACCTTAACGATTCGGATATTTATGTTCGCGTCGGCGGTTTCAATACGAACGATTATGACCTGTTCATTACGGCTGAGGTGCGCCGCCCCATCATAAGACCATCCGCGCGCCGTGCGCTCTCTACACGAACGGGGTTGGATTTGCCGTCGCAACTGGGCGCAATCGAAGGGCGCGTTTTGGACGGGAGCGGAAACCCTTTGAGCGGCGCAACCGTGACGGCTTTGCCCTCGAACATGAATGCTGTGGGCGCGTCGTCATCCACTCTCTATGTAGCGCGCACGGACGCAGAAGGCAAGTTCTACATCTCGGACATAGCGCCCGGCTCTTATAAGCTTTCAGCCGCGAAAGAGGATGAAGGCTACCCGCGCTCGTCCATTCCTCTCTTCACTACCGGCGCGAACGCAACGCAGACCACTACAGTAGAGCCGCAGCGCATAACTACAGGCGTGACCATACAGCTTGGCCCAAAGGCAGGAAGACTTGTAGGCAAGATCGTTGACGCTGAAACGGGCCAGGCGGTCGCGGACGCCGAGATAATGATTGTGCGCGCGGATAACCCCATGAACTATCACATCACAGGCCCGAATCGCCCCGGCGGAGATTTTCAGATTCTAGTCCCACCCGTTCCTCTGCAAATCAAAGTCACAGCGCCCGGCTATCAGGACTTGTATTTAGGAGAGAGTAGCGCGAGCGCGCCGAGCAGGTTGATACAGGTCGCGTCCGGCGCGGCGCGCGAGTTGGTCGTCTCTTTGAGAAGAAGGTGAGTTGATGAGTGACGACCTGTTATCTTTACGAAACTGACTTTGCGCAGCGGAAGCCTACAAAATCCCTTGCTCCTTCCGGCGGGTGACTGTCGCGGTACGTTACCCTTAGATTCACAGGAGCGCCGCCCCAGCTTCCGCCGCGTATCACTCTACGAGTTGTGACAGTGAGAAATGAGTTGTCAACAAAAAGATTCCCTCCAGCAACGGGATTAACTTGAGTAGAAGCCGTGTACGGCATCCACTCGTCCGCCAAATACTCCCAGACGTTTCCAGCCATGTCGAACAGACCGTACCCGTTTGGCGGATAACTACCAACGGGCGTAGTTGCTCTAAAATTACTCTCACTGTAGTTCGCACGCGTCCTGTCCGCAGGCTCGTCTCCCCAGGGGAACTGTTTATTCGACAGACCACCGCGCGCTGCATATTCCCATTCGGCTTCCGTTGGAAGACGCTTTCCAGCCCACTGGCAGTAGGCCACAGCCGCATACCAGCTCACGTTGACGACCGGATGATCGGCTTTCCCTTTTGGATAACTATTACCGTTCCACTGTTTCAAGTAGTTTCCGTTGTGATACCGGCCTGGAATTCTCTGTGGACGCCATTGCGGATTTCGTTCGATAAATTTTTTGAATTGCGAGTTCGTAATTTCGTATCTGTCCAGATAAAAGGAGCTGATGGTAACGGTGTGTTGTGGGACTTCTGCTGCGAAAATGTCTGGATGATTGAATCGGAAGACTTGTTCCAGGCGCGGGATTTCCGAAGCTTCAGTGCCCATCCTGAATGTCGCACCATGAATTAAAACCATTCCTCTATTTCTGGAAACAATGCCGTACGCGAACGGTTCTGCGAGAGATGTACGCATCGGGAAAAAATTTGTTACAGCCAGCGCATGACGTACCTGAATTGCTGAAAAGAGGAGCGCAGAGACTGCTATGAAAATTTTAAGAGAGAGTACGATTGGATTCTTAATTCCTTGCCTCAATGTCAGTCTTCTCCTGTGATATAGCATCAGGCCATACTTCAATCAGAGAACACCGCTAATCAGGATTTTGTGGCAATTATAGCGGTGTGCAATTGGATGCGACCACTACGCCATAGCCGCGTGGTCAGTACCGCCTGCGGTAGCGGGCGGGTCTTTAGCGCATCCATAACCCGCCCGCTACCGCAGGCGGTACTGACTAGGTCGCGCTCAATTGCAAACCGTAATAGATCGAACGAAGATGTGAAGCCTGAGCGCGCTTTCATTCGGAAGCCTTAACCATCTTCCCGTCCTGAAAGTAGAATATATCTTGACCTGTAAAGCAGTCTTCCAAAACTATTTTTATGGAATCTCTGGATTGTTCTATAACCTCCAAGCAATCCTCCCTATCATTGACTCGTGAAAATTCTGCCCGTTCATTTGTAAGATGAATCAGGAAGCGATTTGACTCAGCCTTCACTTCAACATCGCCGGTCGTTGATTGAATAGTGTGATACGCGATTATACGAACGCGGCTTATCTTCCTAAAATTCTGAAAAGTTTCGAGAGCCTGTTCAAGACCGTTTCTGTAGACGGGCACGCCCTGTAGATCGTTAGGAACGTTGAGAACCAACAGGTCGTCGCTTTTAGATAAGCTGCCCATGTCATTGAGAATGGATTGAGAAAGTCTGGCCGCCGTCTGCCATCTTCGATTGCTTCTATAGAGGCTTGCCGAGTAGAAGATTAAAAGAGCGGCGACAGTAACAAGCCAGAGTTTTTGATTAGAGATGAGAGCAGTGAAGATATAAGCGAGCGCAATTGACGAGAAGATGGATGGCAGGTAAACGAATCTTTCGCCAAGAGTGTCGAAAAGGCTTATGCCCAGCGTGATGACGGGCAGAAGAGCGCAGAGGAATAAGGCTAGCAACAGAAGAAGAGATGCGTTCTGCTCTCTTCGCTTTGCTGCGGGCTGCGATTTGTGTCTGTAAACGAGCAGGGTGGAGACGGCGCTCACAAACAGCGCTGCAAATATCAGGAACGCGCGCGATTTTAATGGCTTGAAGAGCATGAAGGAGAGTTGAAGCGGAAGAGGCGGAAAGAACGCTCTTACAAAATATTTCGGCAAACGCTCCCACAGCAGCGCGAGCTTAAAATTCAGATGCTGGCTTGCGCCATAGACTCCTACGAACGTTCCTATGGCGGCGTGACGAATCAAAAAGTAGAGCAAGAGAGTCAGAAAGAGTAGACCAACCCCTTTTAATATTCGTTTACGATCATGCGTATCGAGTCTCATCTTCGCCGCGTACAATTCAATGGCAATGATGATGAAGGGGAGACATAGCGCAGACTCTTTGGCTAGCAGCGCGAGCATGAAGAGTGTGAGGGTTAATGCCAGAAGCGTTGAGCGATTTTTTTGTCTGTATGAATCGTAGGAGATGAGCGCCGACAGGAAAAAGAGCGTCGCAATCAAATCTGCGCGACCGGAAATCCACGAAACTGCTTCTGTATGTGAAGGGTGAAGCAGAAAAAGGAGTCCCGCGAGCATTGAAGTTCTGTACGAAAAAACGGAATCATATAAGGCTCTTCGCATTAGCCGCGCCGAAAAAATTGAGACCATGTAAGAGTTGAAAGCGTGAAGCGCCAGATTGGTTAAATGGTAGCCGAAGGAGTTCATCCCCCAGAGTTTGCTGTCAACTATATAGCTGAAGATGAAGAGAGGGCGAAAGAAGCCTCCGCCCCCTTCCATTCCCCACGCGACAGACCAGTCGCCTTGCAGAACTTTTCCGATTTGAGCGAAATCATCCGAGAGAAAAAAAGAGTTTAGGATAGTTGAATAAGCGGTTAAAGCAAGCAGGCCAAAGACTGTAAGCAGGTAGAAGTGATAATCATTTCGTGCCTTCATAAGTGTCGCTGAACCTCCCCGGAAGACACCTCTCAGGAATTTTTAGCAACTTTTTAATCTTCCTTTAAGGACTTCGGTGCGCGCCTGTGTGTACTCTTCACCGCGCTACTCTGCTGCTATTATAGCGCCGTTGAGGACGGACGCCGGAACCGAAGCGTTAATCACCCTACTCGATTGGGCGCGTAGCCCACGGCTCGGATAGTTAGCGGGAGTTTCCCGACCGACAGTTTCATACCGTCGTCTAATTCCTCAGAAAACTTATACGCTTCTTTTGCCAGCCTTCTCCCGAAGGAAGCACGGGGCCAGTCCCGGGACAGGGTTGGGATACTTTGAAGATTAAGAACTCATTTTCAAAACCTGTAACAGCAACTTAACCGCTTTGCGGGCTTAAGCATTTCCCTTTGCGCCTTTGCGAGAACCATCAATTCTCTTAACACTCAAGATTTATGTGAATTGCAGTTTCTCGCAAAGGCGCAAAGAAAAGAGCAAAGACCGCAAAGGGGTTTTGAAATGCTTTTTAAGCATAAAAATAGTAGGTAATGTCCTGACCCGATGCTGTTACGGGTGTTTATATGGCTCCTACAGGTGTCGTGAAGTTCTACGCCACCGGCGTATTTAGAATTCAATGGAATAATAGCCACCGCGAAACGTAGAGGCATAGAGATAAATCAGATAAGCGCAAACAGCTTTCATGCTCTTCTTATTGTTCTTCGTGCCTCGCTGGTCTCAGAAGGTCTGAGACTTTCTAAATCTCTCTTGCCCACGGCCTTCGTGCCAAACTAAAGGAGTATATCAATGTACAAGAAAGCGACCACAACCGTCCGCCTTTTCACCTCGCTCGTAATTCTCGCCGCAGTATGCATGACGTATCTGGGCACGCCTGTAATCAGCAGCGTCTACGCAAAGACGAACGCACGCCCGAAGGCTGCCAAAGCTCTGAAAATCTCGCCGCAACTCAGAGGGGGCAATCACGCGGCGGGCGAGCAGGTGCGCGTCATAGTCGAACTCAGCGGCACTGTGAGCGGGCGGCTCAACGCCCTTTTGAATCGCAATGGCGTTCACATGCGTAAGCAGTTACAGACGCTTCGCAGCTTCTCTATAGATATGCCTTACGGCATGGTGGCCGAGCTTTCTTCTTTCCCGGAAGTCTTCCACGTCTCAATCAACAGTAAGATCACGTCGCTCGGACACGTCACGGCAACTACGGGAACGGACGCAGGGCGCGCTGCCGCTGCGCAGTCGAACCATCAGGGCGCGATTGACGGCGCAGGAATAGGCATAGCCATTCTGGATTCGGGCATAGACACAGGGCATGTGCAGTTTTCAGGCGCGTCGGGCGCATCGCGCGTTCTTGCAAGCGTTGATTTCACAGGCGAGAACCGCACAGACGACCCTTACGGACACGGCACGCACGTGGCCGCCGCCGCCGCCGGTAACGCAAACGCTGGCGCAGCATATCTGGGCATAGCGCCCGGCGCTTCTCTGCTGAACGTTCGCGTATTGAACGCGCAGGGACAGGGCACGATTGAAGGCGTAATGGCGGGGCTTGAATGGGTCGCGCAGAATGCGCACAGATACAATATTCGGATTGTCAACATGAGTTTGGGAATGCCTGCGGTAGAGTCTTACAAGTACGACCCGCTGTGTCGCGCCGTTCGCCGTCTCAGTAATTCCGGCATTCTGGTCTTCGCCGCCGCCGGTAACAACGGCAAGAACCAGAACGGCAACAAAGTCTATGGCCTAATACACTCGCCCGGCAACGAGCCTTCGGCCATCACCATCGGCGCATCAAACACCTTCCAGACAGACGAGCGCACGGATGACGGCGTGGCTACCTATAGCTCGCGCGGGCCAACGCGCAGTTACTGGACGGATGAGAGCGGCGCACAGCATCATGACAACTTGTTGAAGCCAGATTTGGTCGCGCCCGGCAACAAACTCGTCTACGCAGAGGCACGCAATAACGCTCTAGTCAGTGAGCACCCGGACTGGGACGCAGGCAATTCGGCAGACTCATCGCAAAAGATGATGCGCATGAGCGGCACTTCTATGGCGACGCCTGTCGCAGCAGGTGCTGCGGCGCTGATGCTGGAGATTAACGGGAAGCTCACGCCCAACATGGTCAAAGCCTTCATGGAGTACACGGCGCAAAAACTTAACGCCTTCAATCTGCTCGAACAGGGAGCGGGCGAGTTGAACGTAGAGGGAGCTATGAGGCTTGCGGGGCTGGTGCGCCGCAACCTTGGATCGCCTGTCAAAATTGGCGAGCCGCTGCTTGATGGCTACGCCCCGGAACAGGTCTCATCATTCGTCGGAAATAGTTTCGCGTGGGGCGGGATGATTGTCCGAAAATTCAACACCATCTCCGGTAGCAACCTGATTACGCGCATGCAAGGCCCCTATTGCTCTGGTCGTTTGCTTGGCGACGGCGTGCTTCTCTCAGACGGTGTGCTCGTCTCAGACGGAGTCCTCACCGCCGACGGGCATCCGATTGGGAACAACGGAGTCCTCATCGCTGACGGTCACTATGCTGCGAACGGAGTCTTGCTCTCCGACGGCGTGTTAATGTCCGACGGAGTGTTGGTATCCGACGGGGTGATGACCGCAAACGGGGTCTTGCTGGCCGACGCAGTCATGCGCGGCGAGGGCGTGCTTCTCTCCGACGGAGTCTTAGTGTCAGATGGTGTGCTGGTCTCTGACGGCGTGTTGCTCTCCGATGGAGTCCTACTCTCTGACGGAGTTTTAATTTCAGACGGAATAATGAGTGCTGATGGATCTATGATCGCTGATGGAGTGCTAGTGTCAGACGGTGTTCTAGTCTCTGACGGCGTGCTCGTTGCCGATGGAATCATGTACCCCGAAGGTGTGCTAGTCTCTGACGGCTCGATGATGGCTGACGGAATTATGTCAGCGGATGGAATTATGTCAGCGGATGGGATTATGCACCCCGATGGCGTGCTCGTCTCAGATGGAGTTCTCCTTGCTGACGGATCTATGGTAGCGGATGGGGTCTTGGTCTCCGACGGCTCGATGATGGCTGACGGCTCGATAATGGCTGATGGGGTTTTGGTTTCAGACGGAGTTCTCGTCGCTGATTAGCGTCCCGGTTGTTATAGAAACGCGCTTCGTCTGAACACTATAAGGATAACGTCAGTTCAACATAAGAGGCGCTGTGGTTCTCAAGCCCCGCAAGGGGCGACATGAATTGATTCAAGATTCATGTCGCCCCTTGCGGGGCTTACTCTCTTTATGCCAACTTATTTCCACGTCTAACCTGCGTGGGCTACTGTTATGTCGTCACTTGCAGAGGCTAATAGAGCACACTATGCTTTTCATAGTGAGGTCTGGAAATTATCTATGGGCAAACGTGCGCTTCAAATCTATGAGTTCGGCCCCTTCCGTTTAGATGCCAACGACCGTGTTCTGCTGCGCGGTGGCAGGGCTGTGCACCTGACCGAAAAAGTTTTCAATATTCTTTTCCTGCTTTTACAAAGGAGCGGACACCTTGTCACAAAAGAGGAACTGATGGAACAGGTCTGGCCGGACAGCGTTGTCGAAGAGAATAATTTAACCGTGAGCATATCGGCATTGCGCAAAGCATTAGGTGAGAAACAGGAAGGGGGACAGTACATTGAAACTGTTTCAAAACGCGGCTATAGGTTCGTTGCCGACGTGCTGGAGATAAAAGATGAAAGAGTTGATTTGGCACAGGTGCAGGAGAGCGAAACATACACAAAAGCCAAAGCAGGTGTTTCTAGCGCAGCGACTACTTTAGCTGTGCTGCCATTGCTTAACGTTAGCGATGACCCGAATTTAGAATACCTTTCAGACGGCATTACGGAAAGCATTATCAATTCGCTCTCGAAATTACCCCAGCTTAAAGTTTTGGCGCGAAGCACAATGTTCCGTTTCAAAGGCGCCGACATTGATCCTTTAGAGGTCGGTCGTCAACTGGAAGCCGCAGCGTTGCTGACAGGAAGAATTCTTCAGATTAACGAAGAATTAATTATTAAACTTGAACTCATCAATATTAAAGAAGGCTCACAAATTTGGGGCGAACACTATAAGCGAAAGGCTGCGGACATCTTTGAAATGCAAGAGGAGATTTCACAAGAAGTTTCAGAGAAGTTGAAGCTTAGATTAACGGGCGAGCAGAAGAGACAATTGACCAAGCGATACACAGAAGATATAGAGGCTTATCATCTTTATCTAAAGGGTCGGTATTGCTGGAATAAAAGAACAGGTGAAGCTCTGAAAATGGCCATAGAATTTTTCCAACGGGCAATCGCAAAAGACCCTGACTATGCTCTGGCATATACTGGCCTAGCCGACTGCTATGCCATCATTCCGTTTTACAGCAACATACCTACGAAGCCTGCCTTTGAAGAAGCAAAGAAAGCTACAAGCCGTGCGCTGGAGATTGATGACACTCTTGCTGCGGCGCATGCTTCACTGGCATTTTTAAAAGAGTATTACGAATGGGATTGGGCTGAAGCCGATAAAGAGTACAAAAAAGCGATCGACCTGAATCCAAACTACGCTACGGCTCATCAATGGTATGGCATGTACTTTATGAAACTGGGCCAGTTCGAGCGAGCCAGAAGAGAGCTAAAGAGAGCTTTGCGGTTTGATCCTCGTTCCCTGATTATCAACGCGGATCTAGGTTTGCCCTTCTACTTCAAACGCCAGTATGCGGAAGCTGTAGAGCAGTATAGGAAAATATTGGAAATAGATCAGGACTTTATCTGGGCAAGATTCTTCTTAGGTTGGGCTTATGAAAAGAGTGGGAAATTCTCTGAAGCTATAGCCGAGTTTCAAAAAGCAAAATTAATAGATGATCGCCCTGAAGTGTCCGCCATGATCGCGCATACCTATGCGGTGTCAGGAAGGAGAAATGAAGCTATAAGTATCCTCAACTGTCTGGAGGAGCAATCAAAACATCATTATATTTCACCGTACTACATGGCATTAATCTTTGCTGGCCTGGATTATAAGGAACGCGCCTTCAGGTGGCTTGAAAAGGCATACAGTGACCGTAATGAATGGTTGGTCTGGTTAAAGGTTGATCCCAGATTCGATTGTCTGTGGACGGACGCGCGATTCCCTGAGTTGCTAAGTCGTATTGGGTTCTCGCATAAAACAATTGAAAGTAATGCCCGCAACCATCCAGCCGTGCTGCCAACAGATTATGTAAGCAATAACCAAAACTTTTATGTAGCACGCGCGCTCGTCGGGCTGACTTATTTGGAAAAAGGATTTTGCGAAGAAGCTATAACAGAATTACGAGGGGCGCTTACCGTTAGAGATAACAGGGAAGCCTTGGCTTTACTGGGTTACGCGTTTGCGGTTTCAGGTAGAACGGATGAAGCGCGTAAGAAACTGGAAGAGTTACAAGAAGCGGCTACTAAGGAATACGTTGACCCGACTTTTATAGCGGTCATCTATGCTGGTTTAAAAGAGGAAGACAGAGCCTTTGAGTATCTGGAAAAGGCTTATGAAGATCGCTCAGTATGGCTTGCTTTGCTCAATATTTCCTCCCTCTTTGATAACCTACGTTTAGACCCACGTTTCACTAATTTACTGCGGCGGATTGAACAGGCGGGTTAAACCACTAGCTTAGGGTTGCTGATGATTTTAATGCCAGAGTAGGCTAAGCAAATATAGAGTCCATTCATTTCAGAGAAAGAAAAGATGATCCGTAGGCTTATGGCTGGAAAATGAATAGACTCTGAAGCAAATAGTGTCTGTCTGTGCGCTAGACTACATATATGTTATGCTCTTTGACGAGCTATTCACATTGCGTGCGCTCATGAAAGATTCATCTTTCGATATGGGATTGAGCGGGTAAACAATCAGGCACAGAAATAAAGATTATGGCTATAAGTCAGGCAGATGGATCCTTAACCGTTAGATTCATAGATGCTGCACCAAAGCTTCTTTTAGAATTGACGAACACCACAGACCAAACGTTCAGGTCTGTAGAGATTCTCACAGTCTTTCTCAAAGATGAAGAGACTCCTGGCGGCGGCCCTTCACGTGTTCATATCAAGTTTGAGGCGATAAAGTATCTGCGACCTGAAGAGAAGGCCGTCTTGTCTCACAGAACCTGGATTGATGGTCAACCGACAGACCAAGAGCACGATCAATTGGAACGTCTGAAAGTGTTGGAAGGTGAAGTGAAACCTTACGTGCTAGATATTTCATGGGAGGATGCGGAAGGAAAGATGCGCTTTCAACGCATACCTGTTGGGCACTAATCAGCTAATCATATGTTATATCCAGAAATTAGAAGAGAAACTGCGCGACGCGCGAGGAATATATTGCTAAAAACGCGGCCAAGAGCGTGTACGGTCACTGATGGATTAGAGTCTTTGAAGGAAGTGCATAATGATAATATGTGAATTCTGTTTGCAGTACAGGCAAGATGGTAAATGTGAGCTTGGCCTTAACATACCGAAGGGGATGAGTTGCCGCGAGTTTGACCCGGGCATAGAAAAATTCTGCTCCGATCCGAAGGATTATGTTAATCCAGGACAAATTATCCAGATGGCTATATTTTTTGGTATGAAAGGAGCAATGCTGAAGAAGGTTAAGCTAATGGCTGCAAGAGAAGAAAGCGCCCGATTACAAATTCCCGCCCTACAGTCAGATGACTACCGTGTGAGAGATTAAAGGAAGCTTTAAGACCAACTGCATCAGAAAATGTTTGTAAGCAACGTTAATGGCGGGACGCTTTGTTATCGCAAGGAAATGATTTCGCATGGCCTGCGCTATCCTGAAATCAACCTGGCCGAAGATGCTTCACTGTTATACCGCGCGGTCAAATCTGGTAAACGCTTAATGCGACTCGTCAACCCCGGCCTCTTCATATACGTGCGGCACGGGCGCAATGCCTGGAGACAATGTCAGCCGGGACGCTTCATTAATCCCGCCGGGTGGGAGCGCGTCGAACAACCTGGAGCATTCGCGCCAGAACTCCTCGCTTCTTATAAAGAAGCCGTTGCGCTAATTGGCTGAAGAGTGACCGTCAATAGCGCCTTTTTATGAACATCTACTGGAACTTTTATTTTCGAATAAGCTCTCAGCATGCAGTTGAAAGCGGTCTCTGATCTCCTGCTGTAACAGCATACTATCTAATATGTTGAGCACTACTTTTATTGAAGACATATTTTTATTCTCACGATAAAAGAAGAACGCCTAACGCCCGAATTAACCAGGCGGGAAGAATCTGCGAATAGCATCCGAGTTCTCGATGAAAGCCAAGCTAATCCCGCTCCGGTTGAATGAGTTGTTATGCGTCGGGATTGGTCGGCAATCACTTTCGCTTATATTGTAATTTCGTTACCGTGATCCACGTCTTACCATTATCATGTGAGCGCCCACTTTCAAGTCTGAATGAGTCTCTGCTTATTTCAAGATAGGCATTCCTTAATTTGACCCTCTTCCCATCCAGTAGACCGGCACACGCTTCATTGCGTTGTGCTCTGAGATGGAGAATGGAGTTGACCCCGGGTTAAATTCAAGTTAAAACTCTCTCACTCCAATCCGAACCGAAAGCGGTCTATGGCAAGGCAACACTTAAGTCAATTTTTAGGTCCAGT
This sequence comes from Acidobacteria bacterium 13_1_20CM_3_53_8, assembly GCA_001920415.1. GTDB lineage: Bacteria > Acidobacteriota > Blastocatellia > Pyrinomonadales > Pyrinomonadaceae > 3-1-20CM-3-53-8. Next base: position 14,391 of record MNJR01000038.1, read on the forward strand.
CTCAAAACATCTCAACAGTATTCGTACCGCTGCGCAGGTGATTTCTCGAAATCAGGGGTTGAAGCTTTTATTAAACTCCGGTTTAACTTCTAGAACTCAAGTTCATCCTGACGTGTATCCGTTCGCTGCCTATCTGGGGCAGTTATTCGGGTGTACTCACGTCATAACGATTGGCAGTCCGACCGCGAGAGACCTCATACAATTATATCCTCAGTTTGAAATCACAGGGATTGTGCCTGCCACAGACCTCGATTTATATCGTCGCCGTTACGGGTTTGCAAACTGGCTGGGAGCCGACTTCAACGCTTCATTCAGAATCTTGCCGGATGAGAACATCTTGAGGCGCGCGATTGTCGTCTGCGCTAACGTGATTGAGCAGCTCGCTAGTCCAGCATCTTTGTTGGAGAACTTAAAGCTCTGGCTCGATGTTGCGCCCATCTGTATTTTGACGAGCGCCGATAGAAGTCTGGACAAGGGCCGTGAGGGGCAGGCAGCTCATCCGGGCAGATGGAATCCGGCAGAGCTTGAGCGCCTGCTGCGTGCCGAAGGATTCAATCTTGAGTTTATCGGCCTGACAGCAAGCGACAACGTTAGTTATGAAAAGAGGACTATCCTCGCGCTGGTAAAAAATAGCGCGGCCATCAAGCCGCCTGCGGTGAAGACCCCGTCGGATTTCCGCGTTGTTGCGTTCATGGCGGCTTACAATGAAGAGGACATTATAGTTCAATCAATAAGGAAGTGGACCGAGCAGGGAGTGCATGTGCATGTCCTTGAGAATTGGTCAACAGATTCCACCTACAATCTGGCGAAGCAGTTGGAGGGCCAACTCCCCGTCACCGTCGAAAGGTTTCCGAAAGAAGGGCCTTCGAGGTATTTCGAGTGGGGGGCGATGCTGGAGCGCATCGAACAGCTATCCAGAGAGATTGAGAGCGACTGGTTTGTTCGGCGCGGCGCAGACGAAGTGTTGTTGCCCCCATGGCCGGGGATGAGCTACAGGGATGGCCTCTATTTCGTTGATCGTGCTGGCTTCAACTGCGTAGATCATACGGTTATCAACTTCCAGCCAGTGGATGACGGATTCGAGGCGGGGATGGATCATGAAGCCTACTTCAACTATTTTGACTTCGGAAAGCTTCCCAGCTATTTTCGTCAAAGAAAAGCTTGGAAGAATTACGGGCAGAAGATTTCGATGGCTGCTTCCGGGGGACACGACCTGCCGTTCGAAGGACAGCGCGTGTATCCCTACAAGTTTTTATTGAAGCACTATCCCGTCAGGTCACAGGGGCATGGTGAAAAGAAAGTATTTCACGAACGGAAGGCTAGATGGAATCCGGCGGAGAGGGCTAGGGGCTGGCACAGGCAGTATGATTCTGTCCGCAAGGGTCACCGTTTTCTGCGCCCGGCGTTAGAGCAACGGCTTTTCGTTGAGGACGATTTTAATAGGACGTATCTCATGGAGCGACTTTCCGGCATTGGCGTGCTTCGATAGAGACCGCCTGCTAGATTTTCGATTACAAAGGACTGCGCGCTCGTTGACTCGACCGGGCTGACCTCGCTGTTGTTCAGGACAATACTCTCGTAGGGACAAATGGTAATCAATTTGCCCCCCGTGATTCTATGTTCCCGACTGATGTCGCTCCAAACAGCAAGGTCTCCGTTGCCGCCGCAGGCGCGGCGTGGCGTGGGGTGGGCGTCAAGGTGCGGTCAGCCGCAGGCTGGGTCGCTGCGTCTATGCTATTGACGCAGGCCGTCACGCTCGGTCGTTCCGTCATCACGGCGCGGCTGCTCTCGCCGGACGACTTCGGACTCTTCCATATGGCGGCGACCGCAGTGATGGCGCTCAGTGCTCTGACCAACATCAGCCTAGACCATGCCATCACCTCCCGCGACCTGGACGCAGAGGGAGGAAGTCTCCGCACGCGGCTCGACGCGACCTGGACAGCCGAATTGGTCAGAAGGCTGGTCCTGACCTTGCTGCTTGCGGCGATGGTCTATCCAACCGCGCGGTTTTATGGTCGCGCAGAGCTTATTCTGATCCTGCCTATCGCGGCCCTCGTCCCACTGATCCAGGGCTTGCAGAACATTGGACTCGTTATCCTTCGTAACCAGATCACGTTCGCTCGTCTGTTCTGGAACGAGCTTGCGGCAGTTATCGTCTCGGCGGCCATCGCCATCACGATTGCATTCGCCGCCCGCAACGTTTGGGCGCTCGTCTGCGGCCAAGTTGCAGGCGCGCTCGCTGGCGTGGGGGCATCCTATTTACTTCACCCTTACAGGCCGAAAGTTGTTTTCGACCGAGAGGTCTTCCGACAGTCTTTACACTTTGGCAAGTACGCGACCATCATAGGGGGCGCGGCCTACCTGACAACCACAGCGGACAACGTGCTGATCGGGAGGCTGTTCGGGTCGGGTGTCTTGGGCGTTTACGCGGTCGCTTACAGCCTCGCCAGTCTGCCTGCGGGGGTAATCATGAGTGCCATTGGTAGGGCTACCTTTCCGGCTTATGCTGAACTAGCCTCTCAAGGAATAAGACGCGTCGGGCCAGCCTTCACGAGGTCGCTGGCAGCCAGTTCCGCGCTTCTCGTGCTTGTGACAGCACCAATGTTCTTGCTCGCGCCAGAGGTTGTCTCCGTGCTGTACGGTCAGAAATGGATGGCGGCAGGCGCGCTGCTGCGTGTCCTGTCTCTGGTTGGTCTGATGCGTGGGATGGTTGTCATCATCTCTTACTTGCATTGGGGATTGAAAAAGCCACGACAGGTCGCAGCAGGTAAGATGATAGAGGCAGGCATCTTCCTTGCGCTCCTTTACCCACTCACTTCGCGGTACGGCGTGATGGGCGCGGCTTACGCCGGGGTCATCGCGTATCTCGTTGCCCTCTTGAACCGCCTCTTATCTGTCAGGCAGTTAATCTCCCTCGTATCCGGCAGGGCGTTGCTAATCATACTCGCGTCATGGGCGGCGGGCGTTTGCGGCGTGGCGGCTGGCTGGCTGGTCCTGAACGTCGTCGTGGGTGATTGGCCGCGACTCATCGCGGGCGGTGCAGTTTCGATGGCCTTAAGTGCGGTCTTCTTATATTGGCTGACGCCGGGCTTGCGCGCCGAAGTGCGCGACATTGCGCAAGCGCTTCGGCCCTGAAGAGTCTTTCACGTGAGAATTGAGAAAACGCGATGCTAGATTCCATGCCAAGAGGCCGTGCGGCCCTCTTCGTCGCCCATCCGGGACATGAGTTGCGTGTCTATGGTTGGCTGGAGTCTGCGCAACCGCGCGTCTATGTGTTGACCGATGGCTCAGGCCGTTCGGGTTGTTCCAGACTACGCTCTACGGCGGAAATTCTCAGGCGCACGGGCGCGAGCGCTGGCCCCATCTTCGGTCGCTTCACAGACCTTGCCCTCTATCAGGCCATCCTCCAGCACGATCACCAGTTGTTCGTCGAGCTGGCCCGCGAGTTGACCGAAGAAATTCTCCGTCACCGAATCGAATACTTGGTCGGAGACGCCGCCGAAGGGTATAACCCCGCGCACGACATCTGCCGCTTGGTACTGGATGCATCAGCCGCAATGGCCGCACGCTTGCACGGGGTTATGATTGGTAACTACGACTTCCTGCTGAAGGGAAGGCCAGATGAGTGTCCAAAGCGACTGCGCCACCGAGCGCGCTGGCTTCATCTGGACGATGAAGCGCTCAGCCGCAAGCTGAAGGCGGCAGACAACTACCCGGAGTTGGCGGCGCAAGTGAAGCAGGCGATTAGCGAGAACGGCGCATCCGCATTCCGCGTCGAGTGCTTACGCCCTGCTGGCGAGGGCGACTTCGGCGGCGAGCACATGCGCGTGAAGACTCCCTTTTACGAGCAGTACGGCGAGCAGCAGGTCGCCGCAGGCCACTACGCAAGCGTGATCCGTTATCGCGAGCACTTAGCCCCGCTCGCGCAAGCACTACGTCAGTGCGTTTAAGTCGGTAAATTCAGATAACGATGCTCCGTGATAGAAACATAATCTGCATCTCAGGGATTGAATGGGATTTCAACTGGCAAAGCCCGCAGGAAATCTGCTCGCGCTTGGCGGCAGCCGGTAATCAGGTTCTTTTCGTTGAGAACATGGGTATTCGCTCGCCGAAGTTGAGGGATGCCAGCCGCGTCTGGAAGCGCCTGCGGAATTGGGCGCAAATGCTCTCGACGGGAGGCGTCCGTCAGGTCAGGCAAGGACTCTACGTCTGCTCGCCGCTCGTGCTGCCTCCCTTCGGCGCGATGCGGCGTCTGAACGCGCGAGTGCTTCTGCCGCGAGTGGTCAACGCAGCGCGCGGCCTGAAGATGACCGACGAGTTGATATTGACGTATCTGCCGACAGACACCGCCCTCGATCTGGTCAACCAGCTACGCACCCCGCGCAACGTCGTCGTCTATTACCGCATGGACAACCTCGCCGCCCTGACCCCTCACGCCGAAGAGTTGCGGCGCACAGAGCGCGAACTGATAAGGACGAGCGATCTCGTGCTTGCTAACAGTCTTGAACTCGCTCGCCTACCTTTAACTATGAATAGCAACGTGCATGTCTTTCCGCCGAGCGTCAACTTAGACGCGTTCAGCCCACAAAGCCGTGCGACGCGAGAGGGAAGTTCAGACAACGGACACGGCGCGCCGGACGAAGACGCTGGCCCAACATACGAGGAGCATGAAAGTATCGGGCGCATCAAAGGTCTGGCGCATCCGATGATTGGCTACGTCGGTGCCATCACCAATCACATCAATCACGATCTGCTTGCGGCGATGGCGCGTCTGCGTCCCCTTTGGTCCTGGGTCTTTGTTGGGCCGCGCCACGTTTCGCTCAGATGTTTGAAAGACCTGCCCAACGTCCATTTCTTAGGGCAACAACCCCATCCAAGCCTCGTCAACTTCATACGCGAATTCGATGTCTGTATCATCCCCTACCAGATCAACTCCTATACCGCGACCGTCTTTCCGACTAAGCTCAACGAGTATCTGGCTGTCGGAAAGCCGGTCGTTTCGACGAATCTTCCGGCGGTCTGCAAGTTCAACGAGCAACACAAGGTGCTAGCGATTTCCGACGAGCTGCCGGATAATTTCCTGCGAGCTGTTGAGTCCGCCCTGAGTGAGGCGGGCGAACCGGCGTCGGCGCGACGCCGCGCTGCTGCCGCGCATGGAGACTGGCAGACACGTCTCGAAGAAGTAAGTTTATTGTTCAAGACCGCCTTCCGCGAAAAGGGGAATTGATGCAGGGGACGCGCCTCGAAAATTCGGAAAGTGACGCGGAGCATCTCGCCGCACGCCCGCGCGTGCTGGTTTCAGTTCTAAGCTATAACTCACCGGAGACCACGATTGAGACGCTTCGGAGCCTCAAGCGTCAAAGCTATCGAGACTATCATCTGCTGCTTGTGGACAACGCCTCAGACGATGGCACTCTGGAACAGGCCGCGCGCGAATTTCCTGAGTTGGACATCAGGCAGATGCCGGAAAACTTTGGTTACACGGGCGGAAACAATTTCGCTCTACAGTTAGCGCGCTCTGAAAACTACGACTGCCTGCTCATCTCTAACCACGATGTAGAGGCAGAGCCGCGCGCCGTTGAATACTTGGTGGAAACTGCCATGTCGCACCCCGAAGCGGGGGCCGTCGGGGGCATCGAGTTCAACCCGCAGACCGGAGAGGAGCGTGCCTCCGCCGGAGGCGACTATGGAAAATGGTTTTCCCGCCTCGCGTGGAAATCGTCACCCTTCACAAAAGGGGGAGAGAAGCGGCGTGAGGTGTTCTGCGTTCACGGCGCGTTCCTGCTGCTGACAAGGAAAGCCATACAGGGCGGAGTCCGAATGGACGAAAATCTTTTCATGTACTTTGATGAGGTGGACCTGGGCTTTCAACTTCAAAAAAAAGGTCTGCGCGCCCTCGTTGATCGCCGCGTCATCTTCAGACACAAGCGAGAGCCGAGAGAGTTCACACCACGCATCGGATACCTGATGCAACGCAACCGCCTCTATCTTGTGCGCAAACATGGGCGCTGGTTTCATCTCTTGTTTTATTTACTCTACTCGTCGCTCGTTGAGCTGCCAGCCAAAATCGTCATCAGGAGTTTACAGGGGCGCACCGGTTTCGCGTTCGCCTGCATTGCAGGGCATCTTGACGGGTTAAGAGGCTCTCATTCAAGTCGTGCGCCCTGGGGCAGGTGAGCGTGCCTTGACAGAGAATCACACTCAATCGCGTGTGCGGAGTGGTACTTGAATATGGATGAGAGGACCAAGACATTTATCAAATCTGTGTTCCCGGCCAGTGTACCGATCTATCGTCGAATCAGAAAGGTGAGGTATGCTTTAAATATTCTGACACCCGGCATGGAGGAAATCTTCACAGAGATTTACCTGAATAATTCATGGGCAGATACAGAGTCTGTCTCCGGCAGTGGGTCAACCTTTGCGCGCACGGTCGCCATCAGGAGAGAACTTTCCGCCTTGCTCGTAAGCGTCGGTGCCAAATCACTGCTCGACGCTCCTTGCGGGGATTTCAACTGGATGCAGCACGTAGATTTGGGTGAGGTCGAATATCTGGGTGCCGACGTGGTGCGAGAACTTATCGCCCGCAATCGCTCGATGTATGGGGGCAAGGGCAGGGACTTCTCTCTTCTGGATATTACCAGCGACGAGCTGCCAAGAGCTGATCTCATCCTGTGCAGAGACTGCTTCATACATCTCTCTTTTAAACACATTCACGCTGCCATCAGCAACTTCAAGAAAAGCGATTCAACTTTTCTGCTCGCCACCACACACACGACTGTGCGCGAGAACACAGACATAGCATCGGGCGAAGGGCGTTATGTCAATCTACAGTTGCCCCCCTGCAACTTCCCTGAGCCGTTGCGGCTCATCACAGAGAACCATGAGCTGGGCAAAAATCTTGGGCTATGGCGCTTGGAAGACTTATAAGTAAACTTCAATCTGGAAGGATAGCCGAGGGCTTTATGCTCTTTTTTCAGTTGAGAAAGCATGAACTATATCGAAGCCGGTATTCGTCGGATTCTCGCCTCCCCCCGATGCCCATCATTGTCGGCTCGCCCCGGTCCGGGACGACCTTGCTGCGGTTCATGTTGGATTCTCACACGCAGGTAGCAATCCCGCCGGAGACAAGCTTTCTCAGCTTCAAACCGAAGCCCTGGTGGCAGGGCGATAAGCTGCGAGAAAAATTCTTCCGGGCGATCATCAATTATCCGAAGCCGGAACCGGCTTGGCCGGATTTCGAGATACCGGAAGAAGTTTTCCGGGCTGCGCTGAACGAGATCAATCCTTTCACTCTCTCCGAAGGCTACAGGACATTCTATCGTCTGTATGCCGCACGCTTCGGTAAATCCCGTTGGGGCGACAAGACACCACTTTACTGTTATGAGCTGGAGACGATTAGACGTGTGCTGCCAGAGGCGCGCTTCATTCATCTCATACGCGATGGGCGCGACGCTGCACTCTCGTTGAGGAAGATGTGGTTCTCGCCCGGCCAGAAGATAGAGACTCAGGCGGCTTACTGGCGCAGGTGTGTGCTTGCGGCGCGGCGTGCGGGCCTCGGGCGCAGGGACTATCTGGAAGTTCGCTACGAAGATTTAATCCTCCAAACGCAGGAGACTCTTGCGCGCATCTGCGCCCACTTGGACCTCGGTTATGAAGAAGCCATGCTGAGCTATTACACGCGCACCCCTGCGCGACTCAGGGAACACAAGGGGCGCTCAGGCCCGGACGGCAGCATACAGCTAACTCAGGAGCAGAGGCTCCGCCAACAGGAGCGGACGATGGAGCAGCCCGCCCCGGCCCGCGTCTTCGCTTGGAAGCAAGCCATGAGCTTAGAGGAGAGAAGAAGGTTTCAGCTCGTTGCAGGTGATCTGTTACAAGCCCTCGGGTACGAAGTTGAGAAGCTGCCGTCCCATAAGGCGATGAGCCGGAGTTTATGAATGAAGACAACGAGCAGACGCGCGTGCTCTCACCTGACAAAGAGAAGTTATACCTGCTGGCTGCTTCACAGCCACTGCGCGATGTTGCCACACTCACGCTCGAAATAGGGATGAGGCCGGAAGAGGAAGGACTCCCGCCAAGCCTAGACATAAGTGACTCAAAAAATAATCCTGCTTAATAATTTGGACTCTCAACGAGATTGTTGGGCAAAGGCGCGTAACGCAGTGACTCTATAGTGACTCAAATGAATATGGGCAGCATGTTAGCTGCCCGTAAACTGTTGATTCTATGGAGGCGGCGATCGGAATCGAACCGATGAATAAAGGTTTTGCAGTTCATTTAGGGCATCTGTTACCGAGTGTCATGGAGTGTCTTAGCCTTGTAATTATTGAGTTTTCCAGAGCAGGCTGATACTCCATGATGCTCCATGTGTGCAGGTGGCTACTACATTTCCTACTACATCTAAACAGAGCCATCGCTCTGTTCTGACTTGTTGAAACGATCGTATATTTTTTTCGTCAGCCATTCCTTTACATCATTCTTAAATTCAGCGTTTTCCATAATTTTCTCAAAGATTTCTTGGTTTGAATCCATTCTCTCAATTAACTTGTTTATAAAAACATCTTCAAAAGCGTACTTAAAGTTTTCCAGTGGATTATTTAATGCACGTTTTTTCAAATCTTCATCTTGAAAAAGTTCTTCTTCAATTTGGTCGAAAAATAGCTTGTCGGCTTCGTTGAAGTCCGTGCCGAACTTGCTGTTCAATTTAGCGATGATGTCGGAAAGTTTTGCCTTTTCGTCTTTGTCGCGGCTGATTCCGGCTTCGGTGGTCGGAGTTAGAGCGTGCTCGCCTTGAATTTCTAAGACCAGATCGCCTTCTCCGAGTTTTTGCAAGCGATAATATTCAAGCGCCACTTCGTTATCCAATCTTAATTGGTCGGCATAATCGGTCTTCGGTAATTTCGGTAAAAGAAATCGCCCGAACGAGTAAAGTTTTTCGAGTTCGACATCTTGAAAGGGCATTATTTGAGAAAGAAAAGAATAAAGCCGGATGAACGAAACAAGAGATTTCTTAAACTCGTCCTTCGCGTCTTCGTCTGTCAAATACCTAAAACGATCAACTGCCGGAGCAATGCTCGAATAAAGTTTGCCTTGTTCTCTGGCGTTTGAAATGCTGTTCGGTCGGTAAAAAACTCTGGCAAAGTCATCAACTTCCGATTGATGATAAATCTCCGAAGCGTCCAACTTTCCCTTCACGTCGTAGAGGTGATTCGGATCGGTCGTTTCATCCATCTTCGTTTCTTCATAATAAGGCTGAAACGAAGCGACGATTGTTTCGCGGTCATTCGCAAAATCTAAAACGAAAGTATCTTCTTTGCCCAGACTCGTCCGGTTTAGGCGTGAGATGGTTTGCACTGCTTTCACTCCCGAAAGTTTTTTATCAACATACATTGTATGAAGTGATGGCTGGTCAAAGCCAGTCTGATATTTTTCGGCGACAAGCAAGATTCGGTATTCGTCGGTATCGAACTTTTCGGGCAGTTCTTTTTCACCGAAACCGTTGAGCGCGGCTTCAGTGATACCTTCGGGGTAAAAATCATCAATCACGGTTCCCGAAAAAGCGACGAGTGGTTTGATGTCAGAATAACCTTTCGCCGCGATATAATCCTTGAACTCCAAATAGTATCGAAGCGCGTGTTTGCGCGATGAAGTAACGACCATCGCCTTCGCTTTGCCGCCAATCTTCTTCATCGTCACTTGGCGGAAGTGTTCAATCATCACTTCGGTTTTCTGCGCCAATATGTACGGATGAAATGCGGCGAAACGCCCGATGGCTCTCGCCGCTTTACGTTTATTTAATTCCGGGTCTTCCTCAATCTGTTTTGAGAATCGGTAATATTCTTTGTAAGTAACGTAATTTTTCAGCACGTCGAGAATAAAACCCTCTTCGATTGCCTGCCGCATAGAGTAGAGATGAAACGGGCGGGCTTCGCCTCCGCCGTTCCTCGTTCCGAAAACTTCAATCGTTCTAGGTTTCGGCGTCGCCGTGAAGGCGTAAAGGCTGACATTAGGCTGTCTGCCTTGTTTGCGAACCGTTTCGCGGATGAAGTCGTCGCTGTCGGCTTCTTCACTCTCGATGAAGGCCTCGATGTTTTTTGCATCTTCCAGCGAAACGTTCTTTCCGGCAAGCGTTTCATTCATCTTGCGGCTGGCATCACCGCCTTGTGAACTGTGCGCCTCGTCAATGATGACGGCATATTTGCGGCTGGGGATTTCCGACAAGTGCCTTATTGCAAACGGAAACTTCTGTAAGGTCGTGATGATGATGCTTGTGCCATGTGTAATAGCTTCGGCAAGCTGTTTCGAGTCAACATCAATGCGCTGAACCACGCCTTGTTTATGCTCGAACTGATAAATAGTTTGCTGAAGTTGCTGGTCTAAAACATTTCTATCGGTGACGACGATAATCGAATCGAAAATCTTGCGGCTGTCGTCGTCGTAAAGACTGCTCAGACGGTAGGCGAGCCACGCGATTGAATTGCTTTTGCCGCTTCCAGCAGAATGTTGAATGAGGTAGCTTTTACCCGCGCCGTGCGCTTGCGTTTGGGTGGAGAGTTTCCGCACCGAATCGAGCTGATGATAGCGAGGGAAAATCATTGCCTCTTTCGTGTAGAGCTTTCCGTCAACGCGGTAACTATTTTTTTGTAAATGAACGAAGCGCGCAATGATTTCCAAGAAACTGTCAACCTGTAAAATTTCCTCCCAAAAGTAGGCGGTTTTGTAGCCGTGCGGATTCGGCGGATTCCCTGCGCTCGTGTGTTTGTCTTTCAATACGCCTTTGTTGAAAGGTAGGAATTTCGTATTTGTGCCGTCGAGTTTGGTCGTCAGATGAACTTCATCGGAATCGAGCGCGAAATGAACGAGCGCGCGTTTTTTGAATTGAAAGAGTAATTCGCGCGGGTCGCGGTCGGCTTTATATTGATTGATTGCCTGATTAAAGTTTTGTCCGGTGAAATTATTCTTCAGTTCGGCGGTAGCGAGCGGCAGACCGTTGAGCAATAGAAGTAGATCAAGGCTATTTTTGTTTTGCTTCGAGTAATAAACTTGGCGCGTAACGTAGAGTTTATTTGAGGCGTAAAGCCGAAGCGTTTCGGGATTCAATTGGCTGTCGGGTTTGAAATAGGTGAGTTTGAATTTGATGCCGCTATCGGTGATGCCGTGCCGTACCACGTCGAGCATTCCGCGCAGGTCGAGTTCTTTGAAAAGACGCTGGACAAATTTGCTTTCGGCTTCCGCTTTGTAAAAGGAAACCATCTTCGCCCATTCTGCGGGCTGCGAAGTTTGGACGAATTCGATAACGGCACGTTTGTCGAAAGCCAAATCGCGGCTGAAATCGCTGGCATTGCCCAAGTGCCAGCCGTTTGTCGTTAGATGTTCGACAATCGCCGTTTCAAATGTGTTCTCTGTATGTATCGCACTATTCGGCATCGGTTTTTGTTGTTTCGAGAGTTTCTAATTGCGTGCTTACCTCATTTGTTGCTTCAGCGTAGAAAGCTTGTTGCCCGTCTGCCATGTCAGTGGTTTCAAGCTGTAAGTTTCTTGTTGCCTCTTTGATAAACACTCCATAAGAGTAATCACGGAATATAGAAACCAATCGGATTCGCTCCTTATCCGTTATTACTTGTTTCAAAAAATAACCTTCCTCCGTGTAGCAAGAAAGCAAAAAAGCATAATCCTCAGTTTTGTTAAAATCTTCGATGTTGACAAGGCTTTTGGGAATCTCACTTTCGATAATCTGGCAAGTATCCGGGTCGAAGTATCTAACACGCGGTTTATTATGTTTCTCGTATGACTTGCCTAAAAAAGTCGGATTGCCAAATGCCGATTGCCACATCACGCCGAAAAATTCGACAGTGCCTGACTTATAAACTTTTCCGATTTGAACCGCGCCGTCAACTTCGCGGATTGTCGCATCTCGACACATTTGAACTAAAACGGTGAGCGGTTCCATATCCAACGGGTCATCTTCTCGATTTAGTTGATGAATCAAATCTCGGTATTTATTATCGGCAACTTGAGCGATGTTATTTCCTTCTTCTTCTGGGTCGCCGATGGCAACACGCATCTTGGACTTTTTTACCGCCGTTTCTTCATCCCAAATAAATCCTTTGGAATCGGAGGAATAATACAAACGCCAAATCTTGAATCGGTTTTCCTTCCAACTCCAACCGCCAAACAAAAACTTAGCTTCGCCGCCAATTGCTTCCGCGACAACTGCCGGATAATCAAAGATTGAATCTACCAACTCGTTAAAGAGTTCGACGATGCCGTAAAGAACTTCCTGAATATCAAGTGCTGGATTTCTGAGGTCTTCGTTATGTTTGATGGTTGAGATGAGATTAAGAATTAAAGGGTAAGCCCGTTGAGTCTCACCCGCGAAGCAGATCAGACAGTCGGTGCGCGGCAACTCAAAAAGTTTTACGCCGTGATTCCATTTTTCGCCGCCGGTCAAGGTGCTGTCGGTAGCGAAAACCAATTCTTCATTGTCGCCCGCTTCACGTATCCAGGCTAAACAGAGAGTCATACTTTTACACCACTTTAATTTTGCCCGTCACGACTTCGGAAATTAACGCCGTGCGGTATTCGCGCACGAAGCCGATTTCCTTTTCAATCTGGGCAATCGTCGCATCAATTGTATTCGTCGCGGTTTCGACAAATTCGACGATTTGTTTTTGTTCCTCAAACGGTGGAAGAAGGCAAACGTTATTTATGAAAATAGAAACCTTTAAGTTATCTATGGTATTACTTTTGTTTATCATTTTTAAGGATGTGAAAAAATAATCTGAACTTAAAAGGTAATAAAAAAACAGATTGTTCACAGACTCATTTGTACGAAGACCAACGACATTTTGAGCGATAAAATATTCTGGTTTAGCTTTGATAATTACAACTTTTCCTGAAGTCGCACCAACTGTTGATATTAGTAAGTCTCCTACTTGCACTTTGTCTCTTTCATATCTTTGAACAACTTCTGGCTCTACATATTTTTCAAAACGTTCTGTTGGATACTTTAAACCATCCGTAATGTTTTTGACTTCAAGCATTGGAATACCATTAGAACCAAACGGGGGTGTCTTTCCTCTATTGTCAATTACTTTTGAAAGTAAATATTTCAACTTTTTAACTTCCCAATGTTCGGGAATATCGCCGAGCCAAGCGATGTCTGAAGGTTTCAGTTTGGCGTGTGGATTGATGCCGCGTGTAACTGCTTGATTGATGATTGCCGTTCGTTCTTCCTTGAGCAGTTCAATCAGCCGCAATTTATTGTTGATAAGCAAATCTATCTGCGCCGTCTTTTCGTCTAAATAATTGGCAATCATAGTTTGCTCTTCTTTTGATGGAATAATAAGAGGAATTTTAGCCATCATATTATTCATCAACTTAGGGTTTATATCTAAACGAACCGAGAATTTTGTTCCTAGATTCAAGAAATATGGAAGAAATCGTAAATCAATCTGCTCCCAATTTTTGGGCTGTAATGTTCCACAAACATTAGTGCAGTTAAATTTTCCTGTTCTGTGAAATACTCTGCCAGCATTAGCTCCGTCAGTTGTCCAAGTTACATATTCACCTTCAAAATCGTATGAGTTCAAGTAACCCATCACGCCGCTATTTTCTGTTTGGGAACTATAAACGGGAAATTCACCGACATTCTCTCCTATCTCCAGTGCGCTAATAACTCTTCCTCGTCCTAAATTTGAAACTCGTCCAACTGTTGCTAAACTCCAATGCTCAGGAATGTCGCCAATCCAATCAATACCTGAAGGTTTATACTTGTCGTAAGTTTTCATCTGATCTAATCAAGCAATTACGGCTTTTATCATTCCGTCAGTTTCGGCTTCGAGCGCGAGAATGTCAGCGCGGATTTCCGATAGACTTCTCAGCGGTTTGAATTGATAAAAGTATTTCGTGAAATTGATCTCGTAACCAAATTTCGTTTTGCTGTGGTCAATCCAAGCATCGGGAACATGTGGCAAGACTTCACGCGCAAAGTATTCGTCAACATCTTCTTTGAGCGGCACATTTTCAAAATCGCGCAGATTCGCATCAGCTTGTCTTTCGCCTTTTTTCAAAACGAGTTCGCCCGCTTCGTCGCGCAACGGGCGTTCAACCGTGATGCGCTGGTAGCCGAAATCTTCGTTGTCGAAAATCTTGCAAAATTCGTTTTCCGTGAAATCGTAATAGAGTTTCGTAATCAAGGCGATTTGGTCTGGCAAGCCGCGCGTGCCGTCGCCGATCTCCTTGCGCTTGTTGCCGAGACTGCGAAGCATCTTGCGGTAAAACGGATTGTCTTTATCGGGAAATGCCGCTCCCGAAGCATTGACGAGTTGAATCTTGCCTTTGCGCTCCGCGCCTTTGCGGTCGGTCACAACCCAAATGTAAGTTGAAATCCCCGTGTTATAGAAAAGCTGGTCGGGCAAAGCGATGATAGCTTCGAGCATATCGCGTTCGATAATCCAGCGGCGGATGTTGCTCGTGCCGCTTTCCGCGCCGCCCGAAAAAAGAGGCGAGCCGTTAAAGACAATTGCCATCCGGCTGCCGCCGTCCTCCGCGCGTTTCATCTTGGAGATCATCTGTTGCAGAAACAATAAAGAGCCATCGCTAATCGGTGGAAGTCCCGCGCCGAAACGTCCCGCCCAACCTCTGTTTGCCGCCTCATCCTTGATGCGCTTTTCCGCGCTTTTCCAGTCCACGCCGAACGGCGGATTAGAGAGCATATAATCAAACTTCTCATCTTCCAGACCGTCTTGCGTAAAGCTGTTTCCGAATTTGATGTTGGCGGGATTCTGCCCTTTGATGAGCATATCCGATTTGCAGATCGCGTAAGATTCGGGATTGATCTCCTGCCCGAAGACTTCAAGCTTCGTAGTCTCATTCATTCTTTTGAGATGGTCTTCGGCGACTGAAAGCATTCCGCCCGTTCCGCAAGCCGGGTCATAGAGAGTCTTAATAATGCCGTCTTTAACAGTCAATTCTTTTTCATCACTCCGAAAAAGCAGATTGACCATCAGCTTGATAACTTCGCGCGGCGTGAAATGTTCTCCGGCAGTTTCGTTAGAAAGTTCGGCGAATTTGCGGATCAATTCTTCAAAGACATAACCCATTTCAATCGAATCAACACTCTCGAAGATTGTACCCGCCTCCGCGAACTTTTTAACGACTTGATACAGCAAATCGTATTCGTCGAGTTTGCGAATCTGGTCGTCAAAACTGAAATACTCAATAATCTCTTGCGCGCCGACAGAAAAACCGTTGATGTAATTGCGGAGGTTGAACGCGAGATTGTTCGAGTCTTTCGCTAACTCATTAAAATCAAACTTGCTTCGATTATGAAATTTCAACCGGGCGACGTTATTCAAAATCGGTTCGAGAATTTCCGGCTTCTGCGCTTTGTATTTTTCGTAAGCCGCGAGCACATCTTTCTTCGTTGGCTCAAGCACAAAATCAAGTCGCCGCAAAACGGTGAAAGGCAAAATAACTTTTCCATAATCGGCTTGCTTGTAACGACCGCGCAAAAGGTCGGCAATAGACCAAATGAGATTAGCTTTCTCTCTAAAATTGGACATTAAAATATCTTTCTTGGATGATGAGATGTGAAAGAAAACGACCCCAACTTAATTCACCTTTACGCTTGGCTGCAAGCAACTAAGTAGTCAAGGGCGGGCTTTTTAACTGAATACAAGAGTTGATGGAGGCGGCGATCGGAATCGAACCGATGAATAAAGGTTTTGCAGACCTCTGCCTTACCACTTGGCTACGCCGCCGCAAAACAGGGATGAGGGCGGCAGCGATGAGGGATGAAATAAGAGGGGGAAAAGGGGAAGAGGGGAAATGGTGAAAAGGAGGATGACTAACAGCCTTCTCCCTTTACCCTTTTACCCATTTAACCTTTTTCCCTTTCTCTTCATCCTTCATCCCTACGCCCTCATCCCTTCAAAGAGCGGGAGACGAGATTTGAACTCGCGACTTCGACCTTGGCAAGGTCGCACTCTACCACTGAGTTACTCCCGCTTGCAGCAGAGCTTTTTATTCTACCGATTCGCTACTGGTTGTCAAGCAAGGTAGAGGACGGTTTCGACGCGCATTTCAGCCTTAACGTTGTTCCTGGAAATCAGAAATCATCCGGTGGGTCTGACCATCTGTGCTTGCGGAATTTCGCGTCCACCCAGAAGTTTCGCAGCAACTCAATCCGAGGTTGAGGCTCTACCCCGTCCTCCTCTACAGGTGGCAGGATTACGCTCACAACATCGTAGCGGTATGGCTCGCCTCTCAAGCCAAGCATGCGGCGATAGGCGCGAGCCGCCCTTGAAATCTGCCGCTGCTTTCGCAGGTCAACGTTTGACTCAGGCGCTGCGAACCAGTCGGAGCGCCGTGTCTTGACCTCTATGAAGCAAAGGGTCGCGCCTTCGTAGGCGACCAGATCAATCTCCGCGTTCACTATAGCGCCGCGAAGATTTCTTCCGACGGGCAGCGTGAAGTTTGAAGCTACAAGACGGTAGCCGTTCGTTTCAAGAAATTCAGCAGCCAGAGCCTCGCCCCTGCCGCCCAGAGCAATGTGCGGCGCGACCTCATCACTTAACGTTTCCATGGTGATGTTTCGGCCAGATTTGCTCGACAGCGACGAAAGGCGCACGTGTTTGAGTGGGTTGAAGTTTTTCCAGCGCATCAGATTTATAAAGGTAAAAGTAAAAAGGCAAAGGAAAGTCAAAAGGTAAAAGTAAAAAGGCAAAAGTGCGGACAAAAGCATTTTTAATTAAAAGTGGTTTCCGCCACACTTTTGCCTTTTACCTTTTTACTTTTACCTTTTTCCTTCCTCACTTATGAAGCCTTGTTCGATAAGATAATTCATAATTGCGCGAGCGTTATCTTCCGCCGAGTCGGATATTGAATCAAGCAGTATTTCGGGATGCAGAGGCGGCTCGTATGGGTCGTTTATGCCTGTGAAGTTTTTGATCTCGCCTTGTCTGGCTCTGGCGTACATCCCCTTGGTGTCGCGCGCTTCGCAAACTTCGAGCGGGGTGTCAACGAAAATTTCTATGAAAGAGTTGTTGCCCACCATGTTGCGAACGTCGTTGCGTGTGGCGCGATAGGGACTGACGGCTGCGCAGATGGCTATGCCTCCGTGACGGACTATCTCGGATGCTACGAAGCCTATGCGGCGAATGTTGGTGTCGCGGTCTTCTTTGGAAAAACCCAGACCGGCGGAAAGATGCGTGCGCACAACGTCGCCGTCCAGAAGCGTTACGCGGCGTCCTCTTTCAAGCAGCAGGATTGTCAGAATCTCCGCGATGGTTGATTTGCCGGCGCAGCTTAAGCCTGTGAGCCATACGCAGATTCCCTGGCGATCTTTCGGCGGAAAACTTTGTCTGAGAATCTCGCCGACTTCTGCGCGCGTGAACCAGTGTGGAAGCTCGCGCCCCTTCTCCAAATACTCAGCGCGCACCTGTGTGCCCGATAGAGAAAGTTTCTTAGAAGATTCTGAAACTTTCGCGCTCTCCTCGTAACGTTCTTCTGCTGGCAGATAGACCAACTCGTTGAAAGGAATCACACGGACGCCAAGCTCGCTCGAAAACTTTTCAACCAGCGCTTGCGCTTCGTAAGGTTGATAGAAGGGCTTGCCTTCCGAAGAGAGGCCGGGGCTTGCGTGGTCGCGCCCGACTATCAAATAGTTCGCACCGAAATTGCGGCGAACGAGCGCGTGCCACAGCGCCTCGCGCGGGCCTGCCATGCGCATGGCAAGCTGTAGAAGCGCTAGAAGAATTCTGTCTGGAGCGTAATAGCGCTCGGTCATCACCTTGTAAGTTCGCACGCGGCTGAAGTAATCCACGTCGCCGGGTTTAGTCATGCCTACGACGGGGTGAAGCAGAAGAACAGCGTCCTTCTCTTCAACGGCGCGCTTCGTCATCTCTTCGTGAGCGCGGTGCAAGGGGTTGCGAGTCTGAAAGGCCACAACGTTTTCACGATTGAATCCCGCCAGACGCAAACGAGTCTCCGAAGGGTTGAGACGTAAATCTTTGAAATCGTAATAGCGTGGCAAGCTTAAAACTTTAATGCTGCCGGAAATGTTCAATTTGCCCCAGCGGTGCATCTCCGCTACGAGCGGGTGGCGCAAATCCGTCGTGCCGAAAACTTTTACTGCGGCCTCGCGCGCGTCCCATTCGTAAACCTCTTCGATCTTCATTACGGCCAGCACTTCATTCTTCAAGTTGCGAAGCGCAATCTCTGCGCCTTCAAATATCTTTTCGTCAGCCTCGACCGAGAGCGTGATAGGAATTGGGAAGACGTGACCGTTCGCAAGACGCATCTCGTCCATCACGCGAAGGTAATCCTCGCGGCGCATGAATCTATCCAAGGGAGAGAACGCGCCCGTAGCAAGCATCTCAAGATCGCACAGTGCTCGCTCGGACAGGCGTATGGAGTGCAGGCTGTTTGCGCGCGCGCGAAGATCAGCAATCTCTTCAGACGAGGCTAGAAGATTAACAAGCGTGCCTCCGTATGGAGGAATCAGATTCGATCCTTTAACTTCAGTTGCCATTAATAAAGTCTGGAGTCAGATTGATTTTCGATTTTGGATTTTAGATTTTCGATTTAAAAGCACTCCGCTTCTTCCAATCGAAAATCGCAAATCCAAAATCGAAAATCAATCTGACTCTTTACTTTCATCTGTTCTTTAAGCTGACATGCACGGAAAGTATAGTTATGATTGCCCAGATGGACAAAGAAGATTTCGAGAGCTTCCGCCAGCGCGTGCTCCTTGATGCCTCACTTCAAAGGAAGCTGAAGGGAATCACAGGAAGGGGTGAGTTCATTGATGCGACCATGCGACTGGGCGCGGAGTTGGGCTACCATTTCACATGGGAAGAGGTTGAATCAGCTATGCGCGAGAGTCGCCGCGTGTGGATGGAAAAATGGATTTGAGGTGAATGTAGAACAACTCAAAGATTGGACGCCAATCAGGATTTACTGGCGGGACGCGCGCCCGTTCGTTGACTGGTGCTGCATGGACGCAACGCGAT
Source organism: Acidobacteria bacterium 13_1_20CM_3_53_8 (assembly GCA_001920415.1). GTDB lineage: Bacteria > Acidobacteriota > Blastocatellia > Pyrinomonadales > Pyrinomonadaceae > 3-1-20CM-3-53-8. Next base: position 33,407 of record MNJR01000038.1, read on the forward strand.
TCGTAGAGCCTTTCTTCGATCAAACAATCGAGAAGCGTTTCAGTTATCCCTTCAATCTGGTTTTCCGGCATCAGACGCCGCTGGAAGTCTTAGGAGAGCTTTATCAGAAGACGCGCGGGCTGCCGTTGAAAGGCTTGATATTTCATATGTCACGATGCGGTTCGACCCTGGTCTCGCAGATGCTTGCGTCTCTTGAGAGAAACGTAGTCGTCTCAGAGGCCGGGCCGATTGACATGGCGCTCCGCTCGAATTTCTACGATCCGAGTATTACTGAAGAGATGCGCGTTCGGTGGCTGCGTTGGGTGGTTGCGGCTCTGGGGCAACGGCGCAACAATGCGGAGGAGACTCTTTTCATCAAGACGGACTGCTGGCACATGATCTATCTGCCGTTAATAGAGCGAGCGTTTCCGGGCGTGCCCTGGGTGTTCGTCTACCGCAACCCCGTTGAAGTCATGGTATCGCACCGCAGGCGCAGAGGAGGTCAGGTCATACAGGGAGTGCTACAGCCTGAGATTTTCGGGATGAATTTTTCGGAAGCAGCGCACATGTCGCCGGACGAATATTGCGAGCGCGTACTGGCCGGAATATGTGAAGCTGCGCTCAAGTTTTCTGATAATGAGAATGCTCTTCTGATTAATTACAACCAGTTGCCTGAAGCAGTGTCAGGAGAGATTGCCAGCCATTTCCAATTAAAATTTGATGACGGCGAGCGTGACCGTATGAGTAGCGCTTCGCGTATGGATGCGAAGAATTCTGTTATGACTTTTGAAGATGATAGCGTTGAGAAACAGCGCGCGGCCACAGACGAGGTGTGGCGGCTGGCAGAGCAACTACTTGAGCCTCTCTATGAGCGACTGGAAGCGAAAAGGCGAAGACAGCGATAAATGTTTCAGGAGTTATTAAGCCGTCGAAGAATAGCCCACGCAAGTGGGCGGCAGCATAGAGCATAGTGCGCTAGCGCGGGCTGAAATCGAAATTTCGCGTAAGGCAATACTTAATCTGGCAATAGAGAGCGAAGCCAGTCGTTCATCACGCAATCAACGACGAGGTGAATGCGGTCTGTCTCGCCGTGATTGGCTACGCTGTGCGGCAGGTTGAAGTTGAGATACCAGCACTCGCCTTCGTTCATCTCAATCCTCTTGTGGTCAAGATGGAACTCAACCAGAGGATTGGTGAAAACGGGAATATGAAAGCGAACCTCGCCGTCTTCGATTGCCAGGTTGTAATCCTTGTGTTCGCGTATCTGCGAGCCGGGGCTGAGTTTGAGAAGACGCACGGATTCCATCTGGCACTCGAAAGAGTCAAGCGCGGCGCGAATGTTTTCGCAGCGAGCTAGAAGCTGAGTGTCTGCGTATGAGCCTTGCACGGTCGGGTCAGGGTAAAGCTTTCCTTCTACGCCGCCTACAGACCGCAACGCAGCACCGCTCCACTCGCCGCTAAAATAGGAGCGATTGAAATGTAGTATCCAGTCTTCCGGCTTGATCTTCTCAAGATCGGCCTTGAGCGCTTGAGCATCGAAGGTAAAGGGAAGTTTATGGCTTGTAATCATCCTGAAAATTTCTTTCGGCTTAAAGAGCGTTTTAAAACTTTCTTAGCGAGCTTATCTCTTATCTTTGCTTCTACAGCGTGAACCCTCAATTCACATGAATCTTACGTGTTATGAGAATTGTAGGTTCACGCAAAGGCGCAAAGGGAAATGCTTAAGCTCGCTAAGAGGTTCGACTCCTACAGATTTTGAAATGACATCTTAGTTAAATCTTCTCATGCGCGAGTGATGAATCAATTGCCAAGCTGATTTTGATCGCATCCTTGCAGGCCGAGTTGCCGGCGCGCTAAACTTCAAATATCAAACTCAGAATAATTCAAATGAGAATTTCTGGCTAGGAGCATATTGGGTCAAGTGTCTAGTGAAGTAGTCGCAGAAGGTTTCAGGGCGAAGAACGAACGCGCGCCGCTCCCGCTCGTTGCAATCGTTGGGCGACCGAACGTTGGAAAGTCCACGCTCTTCAACCGGCTGACGGGCGAGCGGCGCGCAATCGTGGGCAACGAGCCGGGCATAACGCGCGACCGCATCTACGGCGAATCGGAATGGAACGGTCGAAAGTTCGCAGTCGTTGATACGGGCGGAATTGTGCCGGACGATGATGCCGTCATCCCATCGAACATACTGAAGCAGGCTGAGGTTGCTATACGCGAAGCGCAGGCGCTTGTCCTCGTTGTTGACGTGCGAAAGGGAATCACGCCGTTAGACGAAGAGCTTGCGCAATTGCTGCGCTCTACTGGAAAGCGCGTCCTTGTCGGCGCGAACAAGGCGGATGCCGCGCGTGTTGAAGATGAAGCAATGGAGTTTTATCGCTTCGGCTTCGATGAAGTTTTTCCCATCTCGGCAGAGCAGGGAAACGGCTTGGGCGATCTGCTGGATTCTCTTGTCGCTGATTTTCATGAAATTTCTGCTGATGAAGAAGAAGAGAAGGCGCCGGAACTTCGTCTTGCAATCATTGGCCGCCCGAATGTTGGGAAGTCTTCCTTGCTCAACCGTCTTCTTGGCGAAGAGCGTGTCATAGTCTCGCCGGTTCCGGGAACTACGCGCGATGCTATTGACACGCTCTTTGATTATGAAGGAAGGAGTCTGCGCATCATTGACACGGCGGGGATTCGCCGCAAGGGCAAGACACATGAGATGACGGAAAAGCTTTCGGTCGTGATGGCTAAGCGCAGTCTTGAACGCGCAGACGTTGCAGTGGTTTTAGTTGATGCTAGCGAAGGCGTAGCAGCGCTCGATGCGAACATAGCCGGTTACGCCGTCGAAGCAGGATGCTCTGTAATAATCGCTGTCAACAAGTGGGATGCTTTAGAGAACAAAGAGACAGGGACGGCCTCTGCTTTCGAAAGAGAGTTGCGCGACAAGATGAAATTTCTGGACTGGGCGCCTGTGGTTACAATCTCCGCTTTGACAGGGCAGCGCGCTGACAGAATTCTGTCGCTCGCGCTTCGCGCAGACGAGGCACGCCGCCGCCGCATTCCCACTTCGCAATTAAACTCATTTTTCGAGCGCAATGTTCAGCAGCCACGCGGAGGCGGCGCGCCCGCGCCCGTAAAAGGCGGAGTCTCGCGCCTGCACGTTCAATATATGACTCAAGTCGGAGTGCGCCCGCCCACTTTCGTACTCTTCACAGCCGGAGGGCGAGCCGGACTTCACTTCTCATATCTTCGTTATTTAGAAAACCGCATGCGCGAGGAGTTCGACTTCTTTGCCACGCCGCTCAGATTTGTCGAAAGACATCGCAAAAGGGGACGCGGAGACGCGGGGACACGGCGACGCGGAGNNNTCCCCGCGTCTCCGCGTCTCTTCCCTCTTCCCCCTTGCTCTTCATCTAAGTTATTATTTGATTGTGGCCCCGCGGGAACAGCCTCATGCCAGCGAATATTCGTTCTGTCAAATAGCTTGTTATGAGCGGACGCGATAGAGATTCAAAGTTAAGAGAAGCTTCGTCTCCTGAAGAGGCGTTGACGAGCGCAGAGACGGGCGCGCTGTTTGAGTACCTGCGCGAGGCGTCGGAGCAATTGGAAGTTGTGAACCGTGTGGTGGCGGCGGTCAATTCGGGGCGCACGATTGACGAAGTGTTCAGCCTTGCGAGCGCACAGATGCGCGCGTTGCTGGATTTCGACCGCGCCTCAATTGCGCTCTGCGAAGAGGACGGCGAGCATCTGAGGGTCTTTGCTCTTTCGGGCGAGCACGCGCGGCCTCTGACCGTTGGGGCAGAGGGGTTGATGCGAGGCTCTGTCACGGAGCTTGCGCTGAAATCGCGCGAGATGATCGTCATCCCCGAGTTAAGCCGTGAGACACGCTTCAACGTCTACGCAGACCTTGAGCGTGAAGGCTTTCGTTCAGCCATCTGCTGCCCGCTCTTCTCAATGCACCGTGCGGTTGGCAGTCTGAACCTGACTTCCCGGAAACCCGGCGCTTACGATAGGAAAAGCTTGCTCGCGCTCGAACGTCTAGCGCCGCCGCTGGCAATCGCAATCGAGAAAGTTCTGCTTCTTGAGCAGGCCGAAAAACGTTCGCGCGAGATGGAGGCTGCTGCAAGGCGCGAAGAGCTTGCCGGTCGAATCGGTCGCGCGATTTCGCGCACGCTAGACCCTTCCGTTGTGTTGCAGGAGACGGTTGACGTGCTGGGACGCGCGCTCAAAGTTGATCGCTGCCACATAAGTCTATACGAAGGCGAGAGCGATTACGCGCTCGTAGGATATGAATACTCTGCCAGCCGCGACGTTGCGCCACTTCGTGGTCACAGCATCCCGCTTCGCAAGAGCGACTACGCGCGCCGCGTCTTCTCTTCAACCGCTTCTCTTGCAGTGAACGATATAGAGCAACTCGCGCATGACGAGATAATCGAATTGTATGAAAAGCTAGGAGTGCGAGCCACGCTCGCCGCGCCCGTTTCTGTTAGCGGCGTCTATCGTGGGCTGATTGAGTTGCAGGATTGCAAGGGCGAGCGCGAGTGGACTTCGGACGATGTGAAGCTGCTGGAGTTGGTCGCGTCGCAAGTTTCAGTCGCGCTCACAAACGCACAGCTTTATGAAGCGAGCCGTCGTCGCAGCGCAGAGCTTGAAGGGCTTTATGAAATCTCAAGAGCTTTTACGGCGCTCACGGATGTATCGGAAATTTACGGCAGACTCACACGCGCGATTGCAGAGCTTGTCGGCGCTGAAAGATGTTTGCTTGCGACCTATGACCGGCGAAGCAACATGGTGCGAGCCGAAGCGCCAAGCTACAACATTTTACCCGAATTGATCGAAGAGTTTCATTTCAAACTGGATAGTCATGGCGGGGCTGCCTACATCTATCGCACGGACGAGCCTTTCTTCTCTAACGATCCTGCGCGCGACTCGCGCTTCAATAAAAGTTTTATAGAGCGGTACGGCGTGCGCTCAGTGCTAGGCGTGCCCATGCGTTTGAAGAAGGAGCTTATAGGGTTCATCTACGTTGCGAATCGTCCGGGCGGCTTTCGACAGAGCGACGTTCAACTTCTGGAAATTTTTGCAGCGCAGGCGGCAGAGACAATTGCCAACACGCGCCTCTTCTCTACGATTCAGGCGCAGGCAGAGCGCGAGGCCGTAGTCAATCGTCTGATGCTGCTATTGCAGCAGGCGACCGACGCCAAAAGCGCAATTGAAGTCGTTGTTGAGCGCGTTGGCGAAGTCCTTGGGCTTGACCGATGCGTCGCAACCATTTTTACGGAAACCGACAGGCAGTTTGTAGGCGAGTGGTGCGCAGATGGAGTCGAGCGCGTGACTGAAGACGTTGAAGTGAAAGAGCGCTCGCCCGTTCCGCAGTGGCTCGTAAACAATCGCCGCCCGCTCGTAGTCTCTGACACACGCACACATAGTCTTGCGGAAGGGCTTGAGGATATTCTGGAAAGAACGAAGATAAAAAGTTTAGTCGCCGTTCCCATCACACATCAGGGGCGTATTATAGGCTCTTTGAGCGGACACCAGACGCGAAGCCCGCGGCGTTGGGCTGAAGATGATATTGATCTGCTGACGGCTGTTGCCACGCAAGTGGGTTCAACGCTTGAGAACGCGCGGCTGATTACAGAGTTGCGCGACGCCAATCGCTTGAAAGATGAATTCCTGGCAACGCTCTCTCATGAATTGCGCACGCCGCTCACGGCTATAAAAGGCTGGGTTGACATACTGGCGGAAAGCGCGACCGTTGCTCTGGACGAAGAGGTTTCTGACGGTATCAAAGTAATAAGGGATTCGACCAACGCGCTGACGCAGCTAATCTCAGACCTACTTGACCTATCGCGCATTCAGCGCAAGGGGCTGCCGCTCGAACGAAAGCCAACGAACATAAACGAGTGTATAGAAGACGCCGCACGCGCCGTTCGTCAATCTGCGCTCAATCGCAAATTGCATCTGCGTCTTGAGCTTGATAAGAGCATCCCAAAGGTTTCAGTTGACGGCCATCGCATTCAGCAGGTGCTCTGGAATCTGCTAACGAACGCGATCAAATTTACGCCCGAGGGCGGCTCGATTACCGTGCGCTCGCGCACGCTTGATCCCAAGGGAATTTTGATAGGGGAAGAAGACGAAGCTTCACGCTGGGTTGTAATAGAAGTTGCGGACACGGGCGAAGGCATCCCGCGCGATTTTCTTCCATTCATATGGGATCGCTTCCGCCAGGCCGATAGCTCTTCCAAGCGTCGTCACGGTGGACTCGGCATAGGCTTAGCGCTCGTCAAAGAATTGGTCGAAGCGCACGGCGGACACGTAGAGGCCAGAAGCGAAGGGCGCGGCGCAACGTTCACCGTTCGCCTGCCCGCTCCGAAAACGGAGAACGAACAGCAGAAGATTTCAAGCGAATTTGTGATTTAAGATTAATTCGGAAGCATCAATTCAACCCCCTTTGCGAGCTTATCTCTTATCTTTGCGCCTTTGCGTGAACCCTCAGTTCACATGATTCTTGAGCATCAAGAGAATTGAAGGTTCTCGCAAAGGCGCAAAGGGAAATACTTAAGCTCGCTAAGAGTCTCTCAAATAGTTTGGGCTTGAAACCGATTCATTTTGAAGTTAGCGCGAGCGAGGCGGAAGCGCGCACGGGAAGTTTGCGAACGCGGCGGGGCGTTATAGAGACGCCTGTGTTCATGCCCATCGGCACGCTTGGGACTGTGAAGGGAATCAGGTTCGAGGCGTTGGAAGCCGAAGAGCTTGATGCGCGAATAATCTTAGGCAACACGTATCACCTGTGGCTGCGTCCCGGCGCGGAAACAATCCTGGCGTGCGGCGGGCTTCACAAATTCATTGGATGGGACAGGGCGCTGCTAACTGATTCAGGCGGTTTTCAAGTCTGGAGTCTGGGCGACCTGCGACGAATCACAGAAGAGGGGACGGAGTTTCGTTCGCACGTTGATGGCAGTTTGCGTTTTCTCTCACCTGAAGTTTCTATGCAAGTTCAGGCGACGCTAGGCTCAGAGATAGTGATGGTCTTGGACGAGTGCGCGCCGGGCGATGCGGAACATGAAATCGCCCGAAAAAGCATGTTGCTCACCGCACGCTGGGCTGCGCGATCTCGTGCGGCATTCGACGCGATGCAAATGAAAGGCATGGACGCCGGGCGCACCGTCTCGCCGGAAGATTTGAGCGGGGAGCAGGCTCTATTCGGGATAGTTCAGGGCGCATCCCATATGGATTTGCGGCGCGAGAGTTTGGAAAGAAGTGTCGAGATTGGTTTTGACGGCTACGCCATAGGGGGCTTGAGCGTGGGCGAAGAGAAGAGCGTGATGTACGATGTGGTAGAGCATATCGCTCCGCTCATGCCGAAAGATCACCCGCGCTACTTGATGGGCGTGGGCACGCCCGAAGATTTAATTGAATGCGTGGCACGCGGCGTTGACATGTTCGATTGTGTGCTGCCGACGCGCAACGGTCGCACGGGTCAGGCTTTCACCTCGCGCGGCAAACTCAACATCAAAAACGCCAGATACGCGCGCGACACGCGCCCGCTTGATGACGAGTGCGCGTGTTCAGTCTGCCGACGCCATTCGCGCGCCTATCTAAGACATCTCTACGCGACGGGCGAGATGCTGGCGAGCATACTATTGACCCATCACAACCTTGCGTTCTTCCTTGACACCATGCGGCGCGTGAGGCAAGCTATTCGGTCTGGCGATTTCACGCGATTTCGGCAAGAGTTCACAGTGCGAATCAACTCAGGCGATTGATCGCGTCGCAAAGGCAAAAGGTAAAAGTAAAAAGGCAAAAGTTAGGCGGAAGCCAGATTCAATAAGAATGCTTTTCGCCTTATCCCTTTTACCTTTTACCTTTTCGTGGGTGGTACTGACCTGTAGACAATTTATGATGACTATTCTCCTTCTCTTTCAGACACAGGGCGGCGGCAATCTGCTATTCGCTTTGCTGCCATGGATTCTAATCTTCGGCGTCTTCTACTTACTTATCATCGTCCCGCAGCGCAGACGCCAGCGCGATCTTCAGAACACGATTTCAAACCTGAAAACGGGCGACAAGGTGATTACCAGCGGCGGCATAATCGGCACGATCACTGCTGTGCGCGACACAAGCCTGCTCATACGCAGCGCGGACAAATCCATAATCGAAGTCGCGCGCTCGTCCGTTTCAGGGCTGCAAGCAGAGGAAGAGAAGAAGTCATAGAAGAAGCTTTAACGTTCGCTTACAAAAAGAGCGAACGCTCATTTTGAGTCATGAAGAAAAAGAACTTACTTCAAAGAGCTATCATCATAGCGGTCGTAACTCTTCTGGGGCTTTACATAGTCGTAGGCCCGCGCCATCGTCCCACAGCGCAGGATTTTACTTGGAACGGTATCAAGAAGACGCTCGGCGAAAACATTCGTCTGGGACTTGACCTAAAAGGCGGCTCGCATCTTGTGATGCGCGTGAAGGTCGAAGAATTCCTGAAAACTTTGACGGAAAACAATGCGCTCGCCGTGCAGAACGCGGCCAAAGCTCAGAACTTTCCGATTAAAGAGGCGCGCGCGGATATTTCCGGCGGAAATTATCGTGTCGTGCTTGAGGTCACAGACCCTTCGAAGATAAGCGACATACAGAGCGAAGTGGAGAAGAAGGTTGACCTTTCGGGTTGGACTGCCTCTGCTTCGGGTAACACCGTAACGTGGACATTGACGCCCACGGCTGAGCGCACGTTGACCGAGCAGGCTACGGATCAGGCACAAAAGATTATCGAAAGCCGTCTGAATCAATTCGGCGTAGCTGAGCCTTTGGTGCAGCGACACGGCGCGCAAGGCTCGCACCAAATCCTTGTTCAGATGCCGGGCATTCAAGACCCTGAGCGCGTGAAGATACTGCTTGCCGGAACATCAAAGCTTGAGCTTGTTCACGTCGTAAGCCCGCCCAGCCCCGCGTCCGTTCAGACTTATGCTTCGGAAGAAGAAGCAAAGGCAAGCTTAGGCGGGACTGTTCCGGCCAATCGCAGGATACTTCCTTATCAAGAGCGCATGGAGCCTACGTCGGCTGGCAGCCAGCCTGCGGATCAGAACAAGCCTAAGCGCTACGTGGTCATCGAAACTCCTGCGGTCGTGGATGGGAGCGAGTTGCGCAACGCATCGGCTGTGCAATCGCGCGCCGGAGGCAACGATTATCAGATAGCCTTCTCGCTCAAACCAACAGGCGCGGATAAATTCGGCGCATGGACGGGCGCGAACATCAACGAGTACATGGGCGTCGTTCTGGAAAACGAAGTGAAGTCCGTCGCTTACATCAAATCGCAGATTACGGATTCCGGCGAGATAGAAGGTCGGTTTACGAAACAGTCTGCGGATGATCTGGCGCTGACGCTTCGTTCGGGTGCGCTGCCCGCGCCGATTGAGTATCAGGAAGAGCGGACGGTTGGCCCAAGCCTCGGTGCGGATTCGATTCGTTCGGGCGTCCTGGCTTCGGTCGTAGGCCTGGCGCTGGTCGTCGCCTTCATGCTCTTTTACTACAGAGGCTCTGGCATAAACGCTGTGGTCGCGCTCCTTCTGAATATGATTTTGATGATGGCGGCTCTAATCATTTTCGGCGCGACGCTAACCTTGCCGGGCATAGCCGGAATCATTCTTACCATAGGCATGGCCGTTGACTCGAACGTGCTCATCTTCGAGCGCATACGCGAGGAACTGCACACGGGCAAGACCGTTCCGTCGGCTGTCGAGCAAGGCTTCGCTCGCGCCTTCGTCACAATCATTGACACGCACGTGACGACAACAGTCTCGTCTCTATTTCTGTTCGTCTTCGGCACAGGCCCGATTCGCGGCTTCGCCGTCACGCTAATCCTGGGCTTGATCGTAAACCTGTTCACGTCCGTCTACGTCTCGCGCACAATCTTCATCTGGCTCCTGAGCCGGAAAGGACGCAAGGTGGAGACGCTTAGCATTTAACTGCGGTGATAAGAGAAGCGGTGATAAGTGATAAGAAAAAAGCTTTTCACTCATCACTTATCACTTATCACTTATCACTAAATAATCATGGTTCAATTTTTCAAAAACGTTAGCATTGATTGGCTCGCTAATCGCAAGATTTTTATAACCATCTCGCTGGTGCTGATGCTGGCCGGGTTGGGTTCGGCTGTTTACCGCCAAGTGTTTCATCCGCGCGGCACGGAAGCCTTCAACCTCGGCGTGGATTTTAAAGGCGGCACGGTTGTCACCGTTAAGTTCAGGAATCGCCCGACGCCGGAAGCTGTTCACGCGGCAGTGACGGCTCAGGGGATAAGCGATGCTGTAATTCAGCCTGACACTAGCAAGCCCGATGAGATGCTCATTAAGATTCCGCGCCAGGATAGCGGGCAGCAGTCAGGCGCGCCTCAACCGGCCAGCAACCCGCAGCAGCAGGCTAACGCTCAACCGCAAAATCCTCAGCAGGCGCAGAGCGCAACTGTACAGACGCAGGCGCAGGTTGACGTAGGCCGCGTGAAAGTGCGCCAGGCTCTGAACACTTTCGGGCCAGAGGCGCAAGGGCAGCAGAGTTTGCAGGATGATCCGAACGCTGCATACAAAATCGTGGGCACTGATGCGGTCGGCGCAATCGCCGGTGCGCAACTTCGTAATCAGGCAATCGCCGTCACTTTGGCCGCGCTCGTAGGTATACTGATTTACATAGCGTTTCGTTTTGAATGGACTTACGGCGCGGCGGCAGTAATAGCAGTCTTCCACGATGTGCTGGTCACGCTGGGCTTCTTCTCAATCTTCCAGTGGGAAATAAACCTGACGGTCATCGCCGCGCTACTGACTCTAGTAGGCTTCTCCGTCAACGACACAATTGTTGTCTTCGACCGCATACGCGAAAACCTGCGCCTGCATCGTCGTGATTCGCTCTATAAGGTTACGAACGATTCCATCAATCAGACATTGTCGCGCACGGTTATCACGAGCGGATTAGTTTTCCTCTCTGTGCTCGCTCTTGTGCTCTTTGGCGGCGAGGTCTTAAGAGGGTTTTCGCTAGCGCTTCTAATAGGAGTAGTTTTTGGAACTTACTCGTCCGTCGCAATCGCAAGCCCGATTATGGTCTGGTGGCAGCAGCGGCTCGATGTTGGAAACCGCTTGAGCGCTCCGCCTGCGAAAGAGGGCGGGCAGGCGGCGAATCGCGCTTCGCGCAAGCAAGCCCGGGCGCAGGCGAGCGGCGTTGCAAGCTAGGTCTTCTACGACCGAGCGGCAGACCATCAAGCTCTTTAAACTTAAGAGACGGATTTGAGACAATTCTGCCCGTCTCTTATTTTAATTTCTGCATATATTCTTAATAGATTTGTACTTGACTTCCAATGCGTTGCGGCATAGACTGCAACCGTTGCTGGCCAATTAAATATTGCCTCGAACGCGCGCTCGCGGGTTCACTTTCAGAAAGTGAACGTAAGCGGAAGCGTGGTGGTCTATGTTTGACGTGGCCGGTGAGACTGTGTCTTTCCTACTCAGCGGCTGAATGTAAAGTCTGTTGGCATCTTTCGGACGATGCCAGAACGACCGCTGCCCTTCCCCTCTTTACGATTCATCACAGAAACCTGCGCGGGCATATGGTTTAAGCGTTTCGGGAACTATTGGTTTGGTTATCTAAAAAATTCGCACCCCTGATCCATTGGCACCGGAAGTAGGGAGGACTTAAAACGATGTTCGAAAATCTTGTCGAGTCCAATCCGCACACAGAAGATTTGAAGCGGAAAGGCTCGTTCCTTCTAGGCACAGTGGTGCTCTATGCCGTGCTCTTCATAGTGGGCGGCGTGGCTAGCATCTACTGGTACGACGCGCATCTGGAGAATCAGAATCTTGAGTTGACCACGCTGGTTGCGCCAGTGCCAGTCCCGCCACAGCAAGCCCCTGAAGAGCAACACGAAGCACCGAAGCCAACCGAGCGGCAGCAGCCTGAGATCGCGCAGAGGACAGAGCTGATCCAAAACATTAACCAGACGCCGGTTAAGGTGACCGATGTGAACACTCAGGCGAGCAGAATTCCGCCGATCCCGGAACACGGTCAAGTGGCCCTTGGCTCGTCCAATCGAGAAGCTACGGCTACGGGGCCGATTGGCGTAGGACCGGGTGGGGGAATTCCGGGTGGAACAGGCGGCCCTGTGCACGTAGAGGAAGAGCCGCCGCCGCCGCCGCCGAAACCGTCTCCTACTCCGCCTAGAGCGCCGATTTCAGGTGGCGTGCTGAACGGTAAAGCGATCAGTCTGCCTAAGCCAGCGTACCCGCCCATCGCAAGAGCGGCGCACGCTTCCGGGCAGGTCACGGTTCAGGTGACGATTGACGAGAACGGAAACGTTATATCGGCTCATGCAGTGTCGGGTCATCCGCTTCTGCAACAGGCCGCAGTTGCGGCTGCACACGGAGCCAGGTTCTCGCCGACGAAGCTTTCAGGTCAGCCCGTTAAGGTCACGGGCACGATCATCTACAACTTCGTCGCACAGTAAGAGTCGGGTGGCGCTGCCGGTCGAAACGTTAACGCTCGCCTGCGGTCTTCAGTTATAAAGCGCAGGCACTCGCTCCTGACGGCGCGGTTACCTGATTGGCAATCAATTTCTAGTTAAAATAATTTGGAGGGGTTAATCGTGAATATTCTGCTAAGCCTTCTCGGAACGAAAGCACTGGGCTTTCTGATACTCCTTTGGCAAGAAGCCAGTCCGTCGGCCAGTCCGGCAGGCGCGGAAATGCAAAACACATTCTCGATCACCGAGATGCTCAAGAATCTCGGCGGCGTGGCGATGACCGTTGTGATCATTCTTCTGATCATGAGTGTCTATTCAATCGCCATAATGGTCGAGCGCTTCCTGACCTATCGCGCAGCCAAGCAACAATCGCGCGAGTTTGCGCCGCGCGTCGCACAGGCCTTGAAGAACGACCGCATAGAAGAGGCCATCAACATCAGCGACAAGCATCGCAAGTCGCACCTTGCTATGGTTGTAAACTCCGGCCTTCAGGAATTCCGCGCGCACGAGCAATCAAGTGAAATCTCTGGCGATGAGATAGAAGCCTCTAAGCGAGCGCTGCAACGCGCAATCGCTATCAAGACGGCAGAGTTTCGTCGCGGCCTTTCGGGGTTAGCGACCATAGGCTCGACCGCTCCGTTCGTAGGACTGTTCGGAACGGTATTCGGCATCATCAACGCATTCCGTGGTATGAAGGCTGCGGAGTCGGCTGGTATAGCTGCGGTCGCAGGCGGCATTTCGGAAGCGCTCTTTACTACGGCCTTGGGATTGGCTGTGGCAGTGCCTGCGGTCTGGCTCTTCAACTACTTCTCCAGCAAGGTTGATGGCTTCATAGTAGAGATGGACAACTCGGCTTCGGAACTGATTGACTACTTCCTGAAGAGCCGCACGCGGCAGTTGAAGCCCTAAAGGGAAGAGTCGCCAGAGGGGAATAAGGGGGCTTGTTCCAGGTTCAGACCGCCGCGCTTTGTAGACAATCAAGGCGGCACGGGGCGGCCTGAAGCGGGAAGCGCGCATGCTCCTTCTCGTTTGCGACTTCTTCCAGTGAAGGAGGTTTGAGTTATGGGTATGTCAGGAGGAGGCGGAAGCGGCCTCCAGTCAGAAATCAACGTTACGCCGATGGTGGACATCATGCTGGTGCTGCTGATTATCTTCATGGTGATCACGCCGTTCCTGCAACAGGGTGTCACGGTCGCCATCCCGCGCGACATGAACACCCCGGACGTTGATCCTGCCATCATCAAAGAATCTTCCGTGGTAATCTCCATTCCGAACGATAGCCAGATATATTTCGGGAAGGAGCTTGTCACGCGCGAGGAGTTGGGTGCGCGCATTGAATCGGCTATGAAGAATAAATCTGATGCCGAGCGAATCGTGTATGTCAAGAGCGGAATCGGGGTCTCTTACGGGACTGTCGTTGACGTAATTAACGTCATACGCAAACAGGGCATAGACCGCATCGGTCTAGTCGCAGACAGGAAGAAGAAAGGCGCTGCGGTGCCTTCTGCTGCCCCTGCGGCCCCTGCCGCGCAAGGTTAAATTAAAGGCGGGCTGCAATGCTAATGCGCCTGCGCGGCGCGCCTTTTTTTCATGATTAGGAGTTGAAGAGTTATGGGGATGAGTGCAGGTGGCGGCGGCGACAAGGCCGTCCCGTATATTAACGTCACTCCGTTGATTGATGTGCTGCTCGTGCTGCTGATCATCTTCATGGTGGTCACGCCGCTCAAGCCCAGCCGCTTCGAGACCAAAATTCCTTCCGAGCCGGACCCGAATCAAGACTTGAGTCAGATCAAGCCCAACCCGCTGACGCTCGTTGTCTTCATCAGCCCGGATGGGAAGCTTAAGCTGAACACGGAAGAGATGGGTTCAATCTCGGACACCAGCCAATTGAGCACGCGGCTCGTAGAGGTTTTCAAGGGGCGCATAGGCAAGGGCTACAAGGCCGGTATGGAGACGAGAAGCGATCTGCCCGAAGAGGAGCGCATCGAGAAGACCGTCTTTATCAAAGCCCCGCGCGCAATACCATATGGCACGGTTGTGAAAGTGATTGATGCCATAAAGGGCGCGGGCGCATCGCCTGTTGGCTTACAAGTTGACGATCTACAATAAGCAAGGTGATGAGTGATAAGTGATGAGTGATAAGATTAAGGCAAAGGCTTTTTCTTATCACTTATCACTATTTACTTATCACTTGATATGGGGGCTAGGAAAAGGATGAAACTCTCTCAAGCCAGGATCGCCCTCTTGATCTTGGTCGTGCTTGCCACTACTCCTGGATGTGCGGTTATCAATCGAATACGCTCGAAGAACGAATTGAACGAGTGCGCGCGCGCATACCGCGAGGGGCATTTCGCAGAAGCCGAGCAGCACGCCAAGCGAGCCTTAGAACTTGATCCAAACAACAAGACTGCGCCTTCATTCATTGCGCGCACTATACACGCGCAGTACAAGCCCGGCGTGGACGCGCCTGAAAACCAGCAGATAGCGCGCGAGGCCATTAACGCTTACAAGCAACTGCTTGCCATTGACCCTACGAACGACGAGGCGTACAAAGCCATCGCTGCGCTCCTTGGCGCGATCAAGCAGGACAACGAGCAGCGTGATTGGATTCTTCAGCGCGCCAATCAGGAGTCGGTTGACCCTGTCAAACGCGCAGAAGCTTTCACGGTGCTGGCAAGCAAGCAGTGGGACTGCTCCTACAAGATTACTGAGTTGCCGGAGAACCAGCAGAAAGTGACTCAGAACGGTCGCGTCCTGCTAACCTACAAGAAGCCTAAGAACCCGGAAGACTACAACACAGCATTGCAATGCGCTACGCTTGGTCTGGAATACGCCAACAAAGCCATCAGCCTGGACCCGAACAATGAGTCTGCCTGGTCTTACAAGACCAATCTTCTTTTAGAGCTTGGCAAGCTGGCCGAGATGGATGGCAAGCCCGACCAGGCGGCTGATTACCGTAAGCAGGCCGCTGAGGCTCAGCAGGAGACCACTCGATTGAACGAGGCCAAGCAGAAGAAGCAGCCGCCGCAAAGCCATCCTTCGCCACCTGCTGGCTAAGGTCAGTTTTAAGTTTTCAGTTTTAAGAAGCTGAAGGCTGCCAACATCTTTCACAGAAAATCCCTTGACCGGTGATGTCCGGCTTTCGAGTCGGGCATCACCTTTTTTGTTATAATGGTTAAGGCAGTTTTCAGTTTTAAGAAGCTGTTTGAAAATTCCATTTTCAGCCGCGCGAAGCGGCTCAAAGAAGGTAGCCAGACGTGAAACGTCTGGAATCAGTCAACGTGGTAAGACATAGCGCATTGAAGATGCGCGCAAGACAACTCTGGCGCGTCTTCAACGCGCATCTATTTTTATCCACCGCATACCAGACGTTGCACGTCTGGCTACCTTCTAGCTTGCGCCTTCGGCGCTAGATTAGGAATTTCCAAACTGCTTCTAAGTTAAAAGCTTTTTCTGAAAACTGAAAACTGAAAACTAAAAACCGTTTTTTATGATTCGCATAGAGGACATAGTAGAAAAGGTCAGGCGCAATCATCCCGAAGACGAGCTTGATCTGCTGCGCCGCGCTTACTTCTTTTCGGCGCGCGAGCACAAGGGACAGGTGCGCGCTTCGGGCGAGCCTTACCTTGTGCACCCGCTTGAGGTCGCAAACATTCTGGCAGACATGCGCCTCGACGCCATCTCGGTTTCTACAGGCTTGCTTCACGACGTAGTCGAAGACACTCTCGTTGATCTGGAAACCATACGACAATATTTCGGCGACGAGATAACGCAGCTAGTTGACGGGCTGACAAAGATTGCGCAGATAAGCAACATCTCGCAGGAGGAGCAGCAGGCCGAGAACGTACGAAAAATGCTGCTCGCTATGATTAAGGACGTGCGCGTAGTCCTTGTGAAACTCGCCGACCGCCTTCACAACATGCGCACGCTTCAATTCCTCAAACCCGAAAAGCGTCGTCGCATTGCGCAGGAGACTATGGACATCTACGCGCCGATTGCGCACCGTTTAGGCATGGGCAAACTGCGCGGCGAGCTTGAGGATTTAGCATTCCAGCATCTTCACACAGAGGATTATCGGGAGATTGCCGCGCAACTGGAAAAGCGACGTCCCGAAAACGAGGCGTTTCTGAAAGAGATGACCGGGCGCATCGAAGAGAAGATGCACGATGAGGAAGTCCCTTACGTTCGGATCGAAGGTCGCGTCAAACGTCTCTACTCGATCTGGAAAAAACTGAGGTCGCAAGCTATCAGTCTGGATCAGGTTTACGATCTGGTAGCCGCACGCATCATCACGCCGAACGAAGTTCGCTACTGTTACGCGGCGCTCGGCGTAGTTCACAACGCATGGAAGCCAGTGCCGGGTCGCATCAAAGATTGGATTGCAACGCCGCGCGACAACCTCTATCAATCTCTTCACACTTCAGTCATAGGCTCTAAGGGGCAACCCTTCGAGGTTCAGATTCGCACGGAAGAGATGCATCAGATTGCCGAAGAGGGCGTGGCCGCGCACTGGAAATATAAGGAAGGCAAACGCGGCGCGCGCGATGACGATGATGCTTTGAAAGTTCTGCGCTCTCTTGTCGAATGGACACAAGAGGTAAAGGACTCGAAAGATTTCCTGGATTCATTAAAGCTTGATCTTTACCCGAAAGACGTTTACGCATTCACGCCTATGGGCAAGGTCATACAACTGCCGCGCGGCGCAACCCCCATTGACTTCGCCTACATGATTCACTCTGAAGTGGGAAACACCTGCACAGGCGCGCGCATCAACGGTCGAATGGTTCCGCTGCGCACGCAGATTCAGAACGGCGATGTAGTAGAAATTCTGACCACTCCGAGCGCGCACCCCTCGCGCGACTGGCTCAACTTCATCGCAACCTCGCGCGCACGCAATCGCGTACGCCACTGGGTCGCAGAGCAGCAGCGCACCGAATCCATTGAGATAGGCCGTAAACTTTTCGAGAAAGAGGCCACGCGTTTTCAACTCACGCCCAAAAAAGTTCTGACCGACGACAACGCAGAATTCAAACACGTTGCTAACGATTACGGCTACGGTCGAGTTGACGATCTTCTGGCAGCGATTGGCTACGGCAAACTGATTCCGCGCAACGTAATCGCCAAATATCTTGGGCCTGAAAAATTCGCAGAGCTTGATGCCAGAAAAGAGTCACGCCTTCGCACAGGCATGCAGGCCGTACGGCGATTGATACGCATGGGCGACGACGCCATAGTCGTTCGCGGCGTTGATGATTTATTAGTACAGCGCGCACGCTGCTGCAACCCTCTTCACGGCGAAGAGATTATCGGATACATCACGCGCGGCAAAGGCGTCGCCGTTCACTCCAAGAGTTGCAAGAACGTGCAGGCTCTGATGGTCAACCCGGAACGCATAGTAGAAGTCGAGTGGGCTGGCAAACCTGAAAAGGCCGCCTACGCCGTCAAGCTTCTAGCCACCACAGAGAACCGCACAGGCATGATAGCCGGAATCACCGGCGCAATCTCCGACATGAAGACCGGCATACGCGACGCGCGCGCATCCGTAGCCCCCAATGATCGCGGTCGCATAGAAGTCACCGTCGAAGTTTTCGACGTAAAGCACCTCGACAAGGTCATCAACTCCATCAAAAGCGTCCCCGGCGTCCTGGACGTAGAGCGCTTGCAGGGCGCGGCTTAGCGACGTAGAAAATCAACTTTTCAGTTGGACGGTAAGTGAGATAGAGTAAGAGCATGGTTACGAAAGAGGAGATCAAATCTGAGATAGAAAAAGTGCCGGATGATCGGCTTGCCGAGTTGTATTTAGTCGTCAAAAGATTCACTCAATCAAAACCAGAAACTTCCGAGCCGACGCTGATGTCGAAGCTACGGCGCATTCGTATCAACGCCCCACCAGACTTCTCCGAGAACATTGACCTCTACCAAGCGCCTCGTGCATTCCGTCTCTGAAATTTGAAGGAGAAGATCATGGGTAGAATCATCGCCTCAGTCACCATCACGAATGCGGTGGACGAGTCAAAGAGTTTCAGGTGCGATGCTCTTGTGGACACGGACGCACCGCTCATGTTCCTGCCCAGCGCGTGGAAAGACAGGCTCGGAAATTTGCAGAGTATCAGAGGCGTTGAGCTTGAAACAGCGATTCAAGAAATAGTGAGCGGAGACGTGTGCGGCCCCGTAAAAATACAGATTGAAGGCTTCCGGCCAATCTTCAGCGAAGTGCTATTCGTCGAGATGAAACCAGCAGACGGAATCTACGACCCTTTAATCGGATACATCATTCTCGGACAGAGCCAGGCCGCAGTTGACATGCTCGGGCACAGGCTGGTTCCCATCAAACACATGGATTTGAAATAGTGAATCAAAGATTATTTTCGTATTGCAGAAAATATTTTTAGGAGGTTGAAATGAAGTTATTTCAAAAAGACTATTGGAGCATGAATGACCATGAATTAGCATTAGAGGCTACTAAGTATAATATTCCGCATATTGGGAGGGCAGGTGAGCATGGCGAGCATTGGTTTACAGATAGAGATTATGTGATAACAAGGCTGCTTTCAAGAGATACCTCGTTACGATCAAACATTACTCTGGTATTCTCAGTTATTGCAATATCAATTTCCATCGCTTCGCTTCTGATTTCACTCTTTAAGAAATAATCCACCCCACTTTTTCGCAAGTTTTCCACAGTGTGGAAATCCTTGACATGACTGTTGCGTAGGTAATACACTTATCGGCGGGTGAAACAAAGTTTCATGATTGCAACAAGAGCATTATGAAGCCACAATTCCGGGAAATAAAAGCGACTCAAATGGCCGGGATGCTTCTTCGTATGTCTGGCGGTACGATGTACTACCTAAAGCTTATGAAGCTTATGTATCTTATTGACCGTGAGGGATTGCTGCGTTGGGGCAGGTCAATAACAAATGACGCTTATGTGTCAATGGATAATGGATGCGTTCTCAGCCAAACGCTTGACCTGATTAAGTATGAAAGTCTTGGTGCATCCTACTGGAAGCGATTTATTGTTACCATATCGAAACATAAAAAGGTAGAACTCATAGCTGAACCTGAAACCGACGAACTTTCACGGGCAGAGGTGAATTTGATTCGTGAGCAATACGAGAAGTTTCAAGAAATGTTTGGGCAACTTGGCGAAGATGATCGCTGGGCACTGGCTGATTATACTCATGACTTGCCAGAGTGGACACATCCAGAAGGCTCATCTATCCCAATTACTTATAAAGAAGTCTTGAAACTTGAGGGTAAAACAGATGAAGAGATTAATGAAATCTTAGAAGAGCTTGAAGAGATAGCTTCATTTGAGAGTCTTATTAAAGCATGAGCGACATTGTTCCCGGCATGTGTTTGCATTTAACTGCGAAAAAGAACCTGTCAAAGCATTTATATGTAATCCTCACCGAACCAGCCGGAGACCCGCCAACGGTGGCTATTGCAAATATAACCTCAACAAATATCGCCGACAAGACGGTCGTTTTAGAAGTTGGAGACCATCCATTCATTAAGAAGACATCCTATATCAATTACAGTGAAGCAACGGTAATCACCGTTGAGCAACTAAGAGCTATAATGGAAGAAGATGTGGGCGTTCGCTATAAGGATGATGCCTCGCCCGAATTACTAAAAAGAATCAGGGATGGTGTACAAGCATCACCTTTTACCACTCCTAAATTTCAGCGATACTGTCAGGGTAAATTCTGACTTCGCGGTTAAGTCATTCGCAAATACTCTGAATAAGACTATCACAGCCTCTAATTTCAAATTAAAAGTTCAAACTTGAAAAACGGACACTACCCACCTTCTTCCCCTTTTCGCTTTTCCCCTAAATTCTGTTAGAATCCCTAGTTTGTTTCAGAGGTTAGAAAAAGGGATTTTTGTACTGTGAAGCAGATCATCAGGACGGAGAGCGCGCCGAAGGCTATTGGGCCATATTCTCAGGCCGTTCGCGCTGGCGATTTTCTGTTCGCTTCGGGGCAGATTCCGATTGATCCTATGACAGGCGAGTTCGTCGTTGGTGGGATAGCGGAAGAGACTGAGCAGGTGTTGAAGAACATCAAGGCGCTGCTGGAATCGGCTGGAACTGATCTTGCTCACGTGGTTAAGACCACGGTGTTTCTCGCAGACATGGACGACTTCGCTGCGATGAATGAAGTGTACGGTCGCTTTTTCATGGAAAATCCTCCGGCACGTGCTACGGTTCAAGCGGCTCGGCTGCCGCGTGATGCGCGCGTTGAGATTGAAGTCGTAGCTTACTTGGGAAAAGAATAGCTACCAACAGCGCTCGCGTTAATCGAACCGGAAGCGCCGCCGGTAGCATCTTATTTTGAAAAGCTGTTTTGAATGGGTCAGGCTGCTTTCGCAATCTTGCCCGCTTTGATGCAACTGGTGCAGACCTTCATGCGTTTGACGCCGCCCTGTGGCATCTGTACGCGTATGGATTGAAGGTTCGGGTCAAAGCGGCGCGGTGTGCGATTGTTAGCGTGTGAAACGTTGTTTCCGAATTGCGGGCCTTTGCCGCAGACTTCGCAGCGTTTTGCCATGATTTTGTTAACCTCCGGTAGTTCTAAGAAGCGCGTTTGGACTCGCCCAAAGATTTGATAGCCGCAAATTTTATGCGGACGCGAAACGAAAATTTATAGCAGACGGTTTCATACATCGTCAAGTTGAGCAAGTCCGCGCGCCAAGTAACATCATCCTTAATTTTGAAGGAGCAGAAAGCAAAAGTGCATAGAGCAGTTAATCGAACAGTCATCCTTTTACTCCTCGCGCCCTTGGCCTTCGCCTTCGCTGCATGCAACAAGGGCGGCGGGGCGAGCAGCGCCAGCGGAGTTGCTGCGACGGTCAACAGCAAGCCGATCATGCTGAGCGAGATTGACACCATCATTCATCAAAAATATCAGGGACAGGAAACTCAGCTATCTCAGCTTGAAATGGCACAGGAACGCCTCTCTGTGCTAGACCAGTTGATACAGCAGGAGGCGCTTTACCAGCGTGCCGAAAAAGAGAAACTTGTGCCTTCAGATGACGAAGTCGCTCAGCGCATCAATCAGCTAAAGCAACAGGCTGCTATGACAGACGAGCAGTACCAGCGACAACTACGCGACCAGAACAAGACGGAGCAATCGCTGCGCGACGATATAAGGCGCGAGCTTGCCATACAGAAGTTGGAAGATAAGTGGACTAGCAAGAGCAAGGTGAGCGATCGCGAGGTAGAGGATTTTTATCACAACAACCCGCAGCAGTTTGTGCGCCAGCGTGGTGTCGGTCTTGCGGAAATCGTGGTTGACCCAAGAGACAATGGCGTTCAGGATGATGCCAAGAACGACCAGGAAGCTCAGCAGAAGATCAAGGAAATTCACGATCAGCTACAGAACAATGATTTTGCTCAAGTCGCGCGCGCGCGCAGCGAAGACCAGAGCAACGCACAGGGGGGCGACCTTGGCTTTGCTACCGAAGATGATCTCAGGGGAGAGGGTTTTCCGCAGGATTTGATAGCAAAGTTTTTCGGGCCAATGAAGGTCGGCGACATCACTGACCCCGTTCAATTCCGAGGACGCTGGTACATCTTCAAGCTAACGGGCAAGCAACTTGCGACAGAGAACCTGACGCTAGACAATCCAGGCATGCGCGAGCAGGTTACTAACATACTTCTTGACCAGCGCAAGAAGATTCTGGCAGACGCGCTGCTCAGGGTTGCTATGGCCGAGGCGAAGATAGTCAATAACCTTGCCAACGAGATGCTGAACAACCCAGAGAACTACAGTGGCCTGCGTCCAGCGGGCACGCCCGCTAGCTCGCCCGGCGCAGCGCCTTCGGCTTCAACAGCAGCGCCTCAACCTTCAGCAAACGCGCAACCCGGCGCGAGCTTGAACCAAAATGCGCGCGCAACGCCTTCGGCCTCGCCGCACGCGCAAGCAAGCCCGCGAGCGACCACCGCAGCGCCGTCAATCGGAAACAGTTCTCAACCACAAAGACCTGCGACGCCACGTCCAGCAGGACAAGCAACACCTTAAAAGCGGTGACAAGAAACAGTTTACAGTTTTTAGTTTTCAGTTTTCAGAAAGAAGCGGAATGCTTTTAACTGAAAACTGAAAACTAAAAACTGTAAACTGTTCTTATGCTTTTCCGTCTCTCAGACGTTCATAAATCCTACGCCGGGCAGGAAGTTCTGCGCGGGGCTTCGTTGCAAATAAACCCGGGCGAGCATGTTGGCCTTGTAGGTCGCAACGGCGCTGGCAAGACGACTGTCTTTCGTCTGGTGGGTGGTGAAGAGATGCCTGATCGCGGCGACGTAGTGCGCGCGCGCGGGCTTCGCTCAGGGTTTCTAGAACAACACGTACATTTCGAGGCTGATTCGACTGTTCACGAGGCAGCGCTCGCAGCGTTCGGCCACCTGCAACAGATCGAGCATGAGATGCACGAGCTTGAGCATCGCATGGCTGAAGCGACGTATGAGCTTGAGAAGATTCTAGAAAGATACAGCGAGCTTCAGCACGAATTTGAGCGCGAGGGTGGATTTGAATATGCTGCCAGGGCAGAAGCTATATTGCAGGGGCTTGGCTTCGACCGAGAGATGTGGCAGATGGAGACCTCTAAGCTGTCTGGCGGTCAGCAGAACCGGCTGGGGCTTGCTCGCCTGCTTCTGGCGGAACCCGACGTGCTCTTGCTTGACGAGCCTACGAACCATCTGGATGTTGCATCGGTCGAATGGCTAGAAGAATTTTTGCAGACCTATCTTTCGGCTTACGTCATCATCAGCCACGACCGTTATTTTCTTGATCGCACCTCGCGCCGCATCATCGAACTCGAAAACGGAAAGGCTTCTAGCTATACAGGAAACTACTCCGATTATTTGATTGAGCGCGAAGAGAGAAGAGAAGCGCAGCGTCGCGCCTTCGAGAATCAGCAGCAGTTAATAGCTAAAACAGAAGAGTTCATACGACGCAACATCGCCGGACAGAAGACCAAGCAGGCCAAATCGCGCCGCAAGATGCTGGAACGGCTTGAGCGCGTCGAAGCCGTTCGCGTGGATCAATCGTCTGGAGACTTTCGTCTTCAAGAAATCGAACGCGCCGGAACGCAGGTCTTAACCGTCGTTGACGCTGAAATAGGCTATACGGAAAAAGTTCTCGCCCGAAATATCAATTTAACTTTGCGTCGCGGCGAGTGCCTAGGCGTCATAGGCCCTAACGGATCGGGCAAGACCACATTCGTCAAAACTGTTCTTGGAAAGCTCGCGCCGCTAGCGGGCGAGATTCGCTGGGGAACGAAAGTTCAAGTCGGCTACTACGCGCAACAGTTGGACGATTTAGACGACCGCAACGAGATAATCATGGAACTGCGCCGCGTTGCGCTTCCCTCTACAACAGCAGGAGAGCTACGCTCCTTCCTGGCAAAATTTCTCTTCACGGGCGACGACGTTTACAAGCACGTGCGCGATCTGTCAGGAGGGGAAAAGGGAAGACTAGCGCTAGCCAAACTGATCTATTCGCGCGTCAACGTGCTGGTGCTCGATGAGCCTACGAATCATCTGGACATTCCTTCACGCGAGGCGCTGGAAGAAGCCTTGGATGCATATCAGGGAACGATAATCACTATCAGCCACGACCGTTATTTCCTTGATCGCGTGGCAACACAAATTCTGGCGCTTGATGGTCAGGGGCTAGCTGAGCATTACGACGGCGATTACACAGAGTATCATGATTGGAAAGCGTTGCGGCGCGAGAAAGAGAGTGAAGATAAAGGTAGTGAGAGCGAGGGCGAAGCTTTGAAACTGAATGTTGCCGAGCAACAGAAACGAAGCGCGCCGAAGCAGCAAGCTAAGGCTTCAAAGAACAGATCGGCGAGTAAGAAGCAGGAACGGCGAGACGCTCAAACAATCGAAACCGAGATTGCGGAGACGGAAGCGTCGCTCGCAATGATTTCCGAGCAACTTTCGCAGCCCGAAATCGCACGCGACCCGCGCCGTTTTCAATCTCTGAACGACGATTATCAAAAGGCGGACGCGCGCCTGAAGCAGCTCTACGACGAGTGGGAAAGGTCTGCAACTGCTAGTAATTAACAAAAACCCCTGTACGATTCCTTGCTTGACACCTCCGCGCGCCCTTTGTTAACTTACCGATTCGCTTTTCTCATGAAGTTTGAAGCGAAAAATTTCCGACCTAGTAGGCGCGTAGCTCAGGGGTAGAGCACTACCTTGACACGCTTTCCTTCCACATAATTCCCTAATAAATTCATACCTTTTTCGTCTATCGCTAACCACTTTTTTCTGCTTTTCACGCTCAATGTGGAAACGAGTGTGGAAACGCTGGAGGCGAAAGCTATGGCGAAAGAAAGGACAGGCTATACCTATCAAGACAGCAAAGGGCGTTGGTACGCGCGAGTAACTTTTACCAACGAGCAGGGAATACGGCGCGATGTTAAGCGTAGCGCGAAAGATGAAAGGGGGGCAATCAAGGCTCTCAAATCTTTAGTGCGCGAGTTGGAAGATAACGGCGAGCGTTCCCTTGAAAATGCCAACATGACCTTTGCTGAGTTGGCAGACTACTACATCAAGAATTACCTACATGAAGCCGTGTACGTTGGCGACAGGAAAGTATCAGGCGTGCGCGGCGTTACAGAAGCCCTTTGTGAAGTCAAACCGCTTCAACGATACTTCGTCAAACGTAAAATCCGCTCCATCACTTACGGGGACATTCGCAGCTACAGACAAAGCCGCTTCCAGACTCCGACGCACATTGACATTAACCGTTACAAGCGGGAGCTACGAACTAACCCAAAGGCAGAACTTCGTTCTACGCGCACAATCACCGCCGTCAATAAAGAACTCGGCAGGCTAAGGCGAATGTTCAATATCGCAGTTCGTGAGCAATGGCTGACGCGCAATCCCTTCAACAATGGCGAGAGCCTAATTAGCGTAGAGACTCACCGCTTGCGAATCTTGAGCCGTGATGAAGAAACGCGCTTGTTCGCTGCGATTGATGCTGAGCCTAAAAGAGCGCACCTGAAAGGTATTAGTTTGCTGGCGCTTGATTGCGCGCTTCGCAGAGGCGAAATTTTCACGCTCCAATGGTCTGATATTGACCTTGAACGTAGAACTGTCACGGTGCGTGCCTTCAATTCTAAAACCGCTCGCTCGCGCACAGTAGCTATGACCATTCGGGTTTATCAGGAACTTGATAGACTCTGGCAATCATCTTCACAGAATCTTGATGCGCTGGTTTTCGGGAAACTCACGACCATCAAAAAGGGATTCGGAAAGGCGCTCGCGGCTGCGAAGATTGACGGCTTTCATTTCCATGATTGCCGCGCGACGTGCATTAGCCGGATGATTGCCGCAGGTATGCCGCCCGCCGAAGTGATGCGCGTAAGTGGGCATACGACCTTGCGCGCCTTCTACGTTTACGTCAGAACCGACATGGACACGGCTTACCGCGCCGCGTCTGCTCTTGATGCTTACTTGGCTCAAGCATCCGAAACACAGACCATAGGCACAGAGCTAATCCACTGAGCGAAATGCTAAAACAGAGGCAAAGAGTCAGTCTTTAATCAGGGCTGGCTCTTTTGCTTTTTTGAACTGTATGACACTTATCTTCTTTATAATCAGTAATTTAGCCCTTGACAGTCAACTTGAATTAGTGTATCGTAACAATACGAAAGGCAAACAAGCCAAACGAAATAAGAGGAAAGGGGAAAGAGCAATGGAAGCGGTAGATTTGGAAAAAACGCTGATAACCGAAGATGAGCTATGCCGTATGTTAGGCATTAGTCGCATCACGTCTTGGCGCTTGAGAAAGGCTGGCAAGCTGCCATACACGAAGTTGGACAAAGGCATCCGGTACACACACGCGCAGGTCAGAAACTTTCTGAGAGCGCGAGCGCGGGGATTCAGCACACCAGCACAAGCGGCATGATAATGCTCGCCATAATCTTCAACTCAAAAATTAAAAGCGGTCAATAGACTTTGCAGAGTCCATCAACCGCATAACTGAAACAACTTCCCATCGGGTGAAAGGAAATTGTTATGTCTTATAGTAACACCGCGCGCGTTGACGCGCAACATACACAACCGAAACTAAACGACTTTCTTGCTGCGTTCTTTCCAGACGCTCAAGAGTCAATCCACTTGCGCGCCTTCAAGCCAAAAGGTGCGCCAGATGATAAGCATAACTGCGCTATGTCGCTAACAACGACGCGCGAGCAGTTAGCTAGTGATAAGGCATTTCAGCAAAAATTGAAGTGGTTGAATGAAACGCGCGGAGTTTACTTTGTCGTAAACAGTGGCGGAAATAAGGATGAGGAAATCACACACTATAACGCTTTCTTTGCTGAGAATGACACTCTGCCGATTGAAGAACAGCACGCACATCTTAACGATTGCCCTATTCAGCCAAGCGTTCGCATAGAGACGAGCAAGAGTGTTCATGCTTACTGGCTACTCGCTGGTGAATGTTCCGAAACTGAGTGGTGCGACATACAGCGACGGCTTATCTCGTTCTTTGAAGGTGATAAATCAATCAAGAATCCTTCTCGCGTAATGCGCCTGCCATATTTCCAACATCTGACTTACAACGAAGCGGACGGCACGCTTATAAAGAAGCAGGTCGAGATTGTAGAGTTCTCGCCTGAACACCGCTTCACAGTTGCAGAAATGCTATCAGCATTTCCGGCTGTTGAGGTAAAGCAAAACGCGGGCGACACTTCACAAGTTATTGACGAAAGACACGCTGACTTGAAACAGTTGATAAGAGAGCAAGCAAAGCTGAACGGCAGAGGCATCTATGAAATGGCTTGCCCTGCTCATCATGGTAAAGGTGAAACCTCTCTTTTCTTCAGTCCATTAACCGGAGCGTTTAAGTGTCTTAATGGATGCACAACGGTAGAAATTCGCCGCGCCTTCGGCTTGCCTGAAAAACCATGTGGCTTTGATTCGTCAAGTTCGTGCAATTCGTACAACTCTGGCGGCTTGTCTAATTCGTCCAGTTCGTTAAATTCGTACTTCGTACAACCGAAGTTAGATAGAGGACGCGCCTTGTATGGTCTGGCGGGTGAGATTGTGCGAGCTATCGAGCCGCACAGTGAAGCCGACCCCGTTTCGCTCTTGCTTCAAGCGCTCGTTGCTTTTGGCAACATCATCGGGCGCACAGCCTACTTTGAAGCTGACGGCGCACGCTACTACACGAACCTCTACAGCGTGCTTGTAGGCACGACGAGCGCAGGCAAAGGTTCGTCTTGGGCGCACGTCAAAAGACTATTCGCCAGAGTAGAAGAAGAATGGACAATGAAGCGTATCAAGAGCGGTCTATCTTCGGGCGAAGGTCTGATTTATGACGTAAGAGATGATGCGAGCGTAGAGGACAAACGGCTGTTAGTTGTCGAAAGCGAGTTCGCATCTGTCTTGCAGATGTTCAAGCGCGACGGCAACATCTTGAGTCCTATCATACGTGGTCTGTGGGATGATGGCACGGCTCACACGCTCACGAAGAACAGTCCGCTTTCGTCGTCTGACGCGCATGTTTCTATCATCGGACATATCACGCCGGAAGAACTGACGCGATTGATTGATGCAACGCAGATTTCTAACGGCTACGCTAACCGCATCCTTTGGGCTTGTGTGAAGCGCAGTAAGTGTCTGCCAAACGGCGGCAAGCTGTCGGCTGGTGAAAGCAACTATCTCGCGCAATGCTTATTCAAGTCAGTTGAGTTTGCCCGCACAGTCAAAGAAATGCGACGCGACGATGCAGCCGAAAGTTTATGGTTTCGGCTGTATCCGAAGTTGACGGAAGAAAGAGCAGGCGCGTTTGGGAAGGTGACAGCGCGTGGACGCGCGCAGGTCGTGCGGCTCTCATGCCTCTACGCTCTACTAGACCGTTCAGCAGTCGTGCGCCGTGTTCACTTGGAAGCTGCACTTGCCCTATGGCAATACTGCGAAGAATCGGCACGCCTTATCTTCGGAAATTCAACGGGCAACAAGGAAGCGGACAAACTGCTAAAGGCATTGCAGGAAGCGCCAGAGCAGAAGCTACGAAAAACGCAAGTCACAAAATGCGTATTCAAGGGCAACACCGAAGCAGATAAAATCAATGCTGGCTTTGCTCTCCTTCAACGCTTGGGGCTGGCAGACAGTTTCATAGAAGGTGAAGGCAAGCACAAGGCGGAATGGTGGATTGCTCAAAGCTGTACGAAGTACGAAATGGACGAATCGAACGAAATAGACGAAGCGGACGAACGGCTAGAGCGAGCGGCGATTCTGGAATATGACGGCGGCTTGCCGAGAGTTGAAGCAGAGCGACAAGTTGGCTTGAGCTTTTAACCTTCTGAAACCTAGCGCAACGCAGTAGTGATGTTCTCTGCGAAGTGCATCTTCAAAACTACTCGAAAACATCCCGTGTACGGCGCTTAACGTATTCACT
>MNJR01000043.1 GCA_001920415.1 Acidobacteria bacterium 13_1_20CM_3_53_8
CGAGGTTCATATAATAGATTCGCTCGAAACAGAACAAGGTGGCAATCTCTTTAACATCTACGGTATAGAAGATCGGTTGCGCCTACAGATTGCCGACGTAAGAGATGATCAGGTAATCAACCATATTGTCGGGGGCATTGATTATATCTTCAACCTCGCGGGCAGCGTCAGCCATCTGGATTCTGTCATCAACCCGGAACGCGATCTAGAACTGAATTGTCGCTCAAGCCTTGCGTTGCTTGAGGCATGTCATAACTTCAATCCACATGTGAAAATCATCTTCACCAGCACGCGCCAGGTCTATGGCCGCCCGCTCTATTTGCCTGTGGATGAGGAGCATCGTGTCGAACCATTGGACGTAAACGGAATCAATAAACTGGCCGCCGAACATTATCACTTGCTGTATCATCGCATTTATGGCATGCGCTCGGTCTGTCTGCGTCTGACCAATACTTATGGCCCAAGGCAATTGATTCATCACAATCGCCAAGGCTTTATCCCATGGTTCATACATCAGGCTATGGACGGGGGCGTAATAGAGTTGTTCGGTGACGGCAGGCAGCGACGCGACATGAACTATGTTGACGATGTCATTGATGCGCTGCTGTTATCCGGCGCTAGCGAGGAGGTCGAAGGCAAAATACTGAATCTGGGTGGCGCAGAACCCGTAACGCTTTCAGACCTTGCGAGTATGTTGATACGGTTGACAGGTCGCGGCTCAGTTCGTATGGTTCCATTCCCGCCCGAACGCCAGTTGATAGACATAGGAAATTTTTACTCCAGCTATAGCAAGATAGAGACGCTGCTTGGTTGGCGTCCACGCACCTCGCTCCAGACAGGTTTACAACAGACAATCGAGTTCTACGAAAAACATAAAGCAGCATACTGGAATCCAAATGCTGGTTCCCTTTCTCAATCTCGCCCGGCAGTACAGGGAAATTGAAGCGGAGACGTTGGCCGCCGTTTCACGTGTACTTAATAGCAATGCCTATATCTTGAGCCGCGAGGTAGAAGCCTTTGAAGAGGAGTGGGCGCACTTCTGCAAGGTACGCGGCGCAGTAGGAGTTGGCAGCGGAACTGATGCGCTGACTCTGGCGCTCATAGCGTCCGGCGTTATTCGAGAAGAGACGGATGAAGTTATTACTTCTACGCTAACGTCTGGCTACACGGCGCTCGCCATCATGAACGCAGGAGCGCGGCCAGTATTCGCAGACATAAACCCTGAAACCTACACGCTCTCTCCGCAGTCAATCGAAGCAGCGATTACGTCGCGTACGCGCGCCATAGTGCCTGTGCATATTTACGGCCAGATGGCCGACATGGTAGGAATCAATGAAATAGCCGAACGACATGATCTGGTCATTATAGAAGATGCTGCGCAGGCGCACGGCGCACATAGCAACGGAAAGCGCGCAGGCGCACGGGGACGCGCCGGGGCATTCAGCTTTTATCCGACTAAGAATCTGGGCGCATACGGAGACGGAGGCGCAGTTATATCAAACGACCTGAACTTACTTGAGCGTGTGAGAGTTTTGCGTCAGGGTGGGCACGCGCTCGCGCTTCAGGGCACTGTTCAAGGACGCAATTCACGCCTGGACGAACTGCAAGCGGCAATCCTTCGCGTTAAGCTCAAACATCTGGAAAAGTGGAATCATAGGCGACGTGCCATAGCTGGCATGTACGATGCTGCATTAGGCCGTACAGAAATAAAGAGGCCATTCGTCATTGAACCCGATGCGCACGTGTATCATCAATATGTGGTGCAACACACGAAGCGCGACCTTCTGCGTGAGCATCTGGCGGCGCGAGGTATAGAGACTATGATTCACTACCCGCAACTGCTGCACAAGCAACCTCTATTCTGCCGAAAGCCGAAAGCTCGAATGCCCGTAGCCGAACGCGCGGTAGATAGAATTCTATCCCTACCCATCTATCCGCAACTGGAGCAAGGGGAAGTGCAAGCCATCATCAACGCAATTCTTGAGTTTGAAATGCTGAGTAATGAGGATTAAAGATAACCTGAGTTTGATATAAGCCTTGAGGAGATAAGAGAAAGAGAGGGCGGAAATTATCCACTAAATCACACGAAGCTACACTAAACAGTATTTTCTATTAGTGTGGCTTGGTGTGATTTAGTGGACAATTCATTTTCTCTTATATCGAACTCACGTTAAAGATAAGCTTCATGCTGACGGTTTCTCTGCGATGCAGATTGCTGAAAGTCCTGCGCTCAATTTCGACTGTGGGCGCTTTAAGAAGCGAGCCTCGCTCTTAAGAACAGAAGCCAGCGCGCCGTTCAACCATTGAAGCTTTGGCGAAAGAGGCTTGACATCAGAGCCTCTTTCGCTAAGTCCTATACGTTTCAGCACAAGTCGCCGCAACGCCGCGACGGGCAGTAGGATTGAGTTGGCGTAAGTCGTGCGCAATATTTTGAATCCTGCGCCGCGCATCTTCTCTGTCAGTGTCTTCAAAGTATAGCGGCGATGCGTCGCCAGAGCCTTATCGTGATCGCTTGCCATCCATTCATATGCGGCGACGCGCACGAAGACAATGCCGCCGGGTCGCAGCACACGATACATCTCTCTTATAGCGAGTTCATCCTCTTCTTTAGGTAGTTGGACCAGCACATCGAAACTCGTGACCAGATCAAATACGGAGTCTGCAAACGGCAGATCGGTTACAGACGCTTGCGCCAACTCCTCATGTTGGCGCTTGCGACAGTAATTGAGAGCGTCGGAGATTACATCAATTCCTACTATCCTTCCCTGTCCGGCGTAACGGCTAAGCCATTCCAGGTTAGCGCCCGTGCCGCATCCTGCATCTAGAATAATCCTGTTCCTCGCAGGAGGGCAGAGCGGGTCTAGCAGCGCAGCGCTTATCTCTCGCATGCCCACAAACCACCAGAAGCTTTCTTCCAGAAGATAAAGGTAATCGTAATCTTCAGTCTGCATGAGGCCAACGATTATTAACTCAACCTCTGGTAACTTCAATCTGAAATTCGCCGCAGAGGACTTAATATCTCTCAATCCTCTATGAACTATGCTTCTCCTCTACAGTATGTGGCGGTGAATTTTTTACTCAAACCTGAATGAAAAGCGCTATATACTACTGAATTGAGTTCAAAGCGAAGATGCTTAACGCTGCTATAGCTCGTCTACGGGCTTGTCAGCGCGCGCCGTTGTCCGTATCCTGAAAGTGAAGCCGTACCAATGTGAGAACTGTAGATCGGGACGGGTAAAGCCTACGCCGCTTGCGCGCATATAGTTTATCTAGTGAGCAAGAGCGAACCCGGCTAGCTCTAAGCGGCACGTCCGAGTGCACGAAAGCGTTGGGGCGGCGCACGATTTTGATTAATTTTTACGCGGACGCAAGCAACGACGCGCGAGAAACGCCGCATCACAAAGGGCTGGGAGACTTGGAAGTCCCACGCGCAGCACCGAAGAGCAATAATTTCGGTGGTTGACTTAGGGGGACGAAAGCTCTTTCGGCAGGAAGCGGTCGCCGCGTTGTTTGAAAAACGACGCCGAGGGC
Source organism: Acidobacteria bacterium 13_1_20CM_3_53_8 (assembly GCA_001920415.1). Lineage (GTDB taxonomy): Bacteria > Acidobacteriota > Blastocatellia > Pyrinomonadales > Pyrinomonadaceae > 3-1-20CM-3-53-8. Next base: position 3,532 of record MNJR01000043.1, read on the forward strand.
TAGGTAAATTTTAGCCTTTCGGAAAATCAAGTCGTTTGTCCTAAGCAGACTTAAAGTGACCGCTGCCGAGACAGGGACAACACAGGCGACCGATTACGAGCTGGCGCAGCGTGCCGCCCAAGGCGACATGCAGGCGTTCGAGGAGATTTACCAGCGCCACAATCGTCGCGTCTACTCCCTCTGCCTGCGCATGACGCAGAACGTCTCGGAGGCAGAAGACCTTGCCCAAGAGGTCTTCATTCAGCTCTTTAGAAAAATTGGAAGCTTCCGCGGCGAGTCCGCCTTCACCACCTGGCTGCATCGCCTGACGGTCAACCAGGTCTTGATGCACTTTCGCAAACGAAGTGTCAAGATGGAGCAGACCACAGAAGAGGGCGAAACTCCCGTGCAGATAGTTCAGGGCACAGAGAACCCTAACGCAATGCCTGTGGTTGACCGCATAGCGTTAGACAAAGCCATAGCGCAACTGCCTCCGGGCTATCGCACGGTCTTCGTGCTGCACGACGTTGAAGGTCACGAGCACGAAGAGATTGCGCGAATGCTCGGCTGCTCTGTCGGCACATCTAAATCGCAGTTGCACAAAGCGCGCATGAAATTACGCATGCTGCTCAGGCAACAGAAACAGCCCGGCTAGCTTCCAACGACCTCGTGCCGCCACACAGCGTTTCCCCTTGGCGGTCGCGGCCAGTTGCAAAATTTGTCAAGTCCTTCCGGCCAGATGATTGTTGCCGGAATCCAGAATAGCAGTCTCCCCGTGATTGCTTGAAAAGGACACAGGAAAGGAACTTGCGCGTTTGACGCTCTTCCCGTTAGAAAATTCGTCGCGCGTGAGTTTAAGGTGAACGAAGATGAACTGCGAGAAGTGTCAGGAACTTCTAAGCGACTTTCTCGATGGCACAATAACCAGCGAAGACCGCGCAACTTTCGACGCGCATCTTGAAGAATGCATCGCGTGCGCGGGCGTGCGCGACGATCTTGGCGTGATTGTGAGTTTCTGCCGCGAGCAACGCGGAGAGTACGTCTCCCCTCCGAACGAGCGCGCCATGTGGCTGCGCATACGCAACCTGATTGAGAGCGAGCGCGACGCCGAAGCTGCGAAGACAGCATCTGCGTCGAATCTAATCGGCAGCACTGAGCGCGAGAGTTTGTGGTCGCGCCTTACGCACAGCCACTGGGACATTTCTCTGCCGCAACTGCTCGCTTCGATAGCAGTCATAGCAATCGCCGTCTCGCTGGCAACAGGCTTCGGCATGCGACGCTGGCAAGGACAACAGGCAGTTAATGTCGAGCCACATGCGAACGCGCAATCGCCGCAAGCCGCTCTTATGTCGCTTGACGAACGCACGCGCGATCAGCAGCTAGCCATAGATTACTGGAATCGTCGTATAGAAGAGCGCCGCGCGCGATGGAGCCAGCAGACGCGCGATGCGTTCGATCACAACCTGAGCGTTCTTGACCAGGCCGTTGCAGATCAGCGCCAGCAGTTAACCGTCAACCCGCACGACGAAATTTCCGAGGAGATGCTTAACGACGCGCTCTACGAGAAGATTAGACTGTTGAGAGAATTTTCAGACCTGTGATAAAGAACTCGGTGCGCGCTCTCGCCTCCCTTAGAATTAGTAAGGGTGCGACCTTTGCGCCACGCAAGAAACCTCCCCTCGCTATAAGCTACTTTCCGAAGGTTGATGAGCCGTAAGCAGATGAGCAACAGAAAACCCGACGACCCGCGAACAATCAGGCACTCACGTTTGATATGGACGCTGGCTTCTGTCGTCATCATCACACTCTCTATCGCTGCACAGGCACAAGCGCAGCACAACTTCTCGCGCACTTACCCAGCGCGCCAGAATGTTAGGCTGGACGTGACCAACCGCTCAGGCGCGATAACGGTCACTGGATGGGATCGCAACGAAATCAAGGTCACGGCAAGCATTGAATCGCCCGCCGCGCGCGTCACGCCCGAAGTGAACGACGAAGGGCTGGTGATTGATGTGGTGAGCGCCAATCGTGGGCGCGGCGACGTTGGCAGCGTCAACTTCAACATATTCGTTCCCTTTGATTCGACCGTTGACATAGAGACTCGTCTTGGCGACATACGTGTCAACGACGTGCAGGGTCAATCGGTGCGCGCTCATGTTTCTTCGAGCGGCGATATTGCATTGGTAGACATACGCTCGGCTTCGGTCATGGCCGAGAGCACGTCGGGACAAATATTCTTTGACGGCGAACTGCTTGCGGGCGGAACTTACAAATTCTCTACCGTTGAAGGCGACATAAACATACGCATCCCAAACAACTCTGACTTTCGTTTGAGCGCAACGGCGCCTATGTCACGGCGCATAATGCTTGGAGCGTTCTCGAACGCGTCGCTTAACTTCATAGGTGAAGGGCGCAAAGTCGTAGGCAATGTTGGCGACGGTCGCGCCTCGCTCACCATAGTGAACCAGCGCGGCAGCATCTCCTTCCTGGCACGCTAGCTCTCTTCAGAAAAAGATCAATGCTAAGGACGGGCGCTACCTCGATTCACATTTAGTCGAGACAGTGCCCGCTCCTTTATGGCATGATGAGCCGGACTTTGACAGGAACGGTTTTCGCTTCTTCCATCTTAGAGCTATTTTCAGTTGAGCGTTTTTGAAGATATTTAACCACCATAGGACACGTAGAGCACAGAGGCAACACAGAGAATTTTTAATCTTAAATTTCAAATCTCAAATTTGAAATTTCAAATCTCAAATATTTTTGATCTTCTCTCTCTGCTTCCTCTGTGTCCTGCGGTGGTAAATCCCAATTCTCATTACGCTCGACCAGAAAGATGCTCTAAAACTTCTGCGGACAAAAATGATTCACTTAAAATTTTTACACAAAAGGCGCTTGATCGCGCGAATACTCTTACTATGCATGACGACTTCGATAGCGATAGCTTACGCGCCTGCGCAACAGAGAAGTAATAGAAACGCGAATGCGACAGCGACGAATCCCACGCTGCTCACGCGCACGACCACTCGGCACGAGGTAAGGAAACTCGGCTACGGCGGCACGCTCACAATCCTGGGCGCGCCCGTAGGCTCAATCACAATCGAAGCATGGCAGCGCAGCGAAGTTGACATCACAGCCGAGATAGAACTAAAGGCCGAGACCGAAGAAGACCTGGCGCGCCTTGCAACGGTCAACAACTTCGCCGTTGACGAGGACGTGAACCACCTGAGCATACTGACCACAGGCACGCACGACCGCAAGTTCATGAAGCGCGCGGCGCGCAACTTCCCGAAAAATCTGATGAACCTGCCCTGGAAGATTGACTATCACATACGTGTGCCCTCGATGGTTGACCTTGACATAAGCAATGGGCGCGGCGCGTTCACCATCACGGGAGTCGAAGGCGCAATCAGCTTTGACGCGCCCGAATCGGATGCGAATCTCACGCTCACAGGCGGCCATGTTCGGATGGTCGTAGGCAATGGAAGCATTCATCTCAACATCGCACAGCGCAACTGGCGCGGCGCAGACTCTTCCTTCCAGCTAGCCTCTGGCGACATGACGGTTGAACTTCCAGAGGGCTACAGCGGCGAGATAGACGCCGACGTACTTCGCAACGGCCAGATAGAAAACCAATACACCGCGCTCACCCCGCGCGAGCACGAGACCTTCACCACACGCTCCCTACACGGACGCGCAGGCGCAGGCGGCTCCAAACTCACACTCACCGTAGGCGACGGCACGCTCAAGGTTAAAAAAACAGTTTTAAGTTTTTAGTTTTCAGTTTTCAGCAAGAAGCGGAATGCTTTTAACTGAAAACTGAAAACTAAAAACTGTAAACTGCTCTTGTCACTTGTCACGGCTTTTAATATTCTTCCGCACGCTCTCTTAATCTTCGGTCGTAGGGAATAATCAATGTCAGTCAAATCAGATCGCTGGATTCGGCGCATGGCTAAGGAAGCGAAGCTAATCGAACCATTCAACGAAAGATTGGTGCGCGAGATAGAGGGGCGACGAATCATCTCTGCCGGCGCGTCAAGCTACGGCTATGACATGCGCTTAGCGGACGATGGCTTTCGCGTCTTCTCGCCAATTCACGGGCGCGAGATTGATCCGAAGAAGTTTGACGAAGAATCTCTGGTTGAACCACCTTTGCGCACGACCGAAGACGGCTCGAAATATTACCTTATGCCTCCACACTCTTACGCGCTCGGCGTCACGGTAGAAACCTTCCGCATGCCACGCACCGTCACAGGGATTGCTCTAGGAAAATCCACCTACGCGCGCACAGGTCTCCTCGTCAACACCACACCGCTCGAAGCCGGGTGGACAGGTCGCCTGGTCGTCGAACTCGCCAACCTCGCAGACCTCCCGCTACGCGTCTACGTCAACGAAGGCATAGGCCAGGTTCTCTTCTTCGAGTCAGACGAAGACTGCGACACCTCTTACGAAGACAGGGGCGGCAAGTATCAGGGGCAGACGGGGCTTACGTATTCGCGTTTGTGAATGTAGGTTCGCGCATAAAGTAGGAAAATTTCGGGCATAAAGTTAGAATGTTTTAGGCTCTACGTTAAAGCGGGAGGAAAATCAAATCCGTATTGGGCGGATATTGCCTAGCAGGAGGGTTCGTTCGTTATGTCTTAGCAGAAAGACAAAATCTTCCTCAGTTTGTGCCAGGTAGGTGTCAACTTCACCATTAACTTAAAATCTTCCTTATATAAATTCTTATACTATCGCTTCCTCAGATAAGTAGGCACATCATTATTCATTGAAGAAAGAGTCCGAGAATTGGCATTATGTCTGGTGTACGCGCCAAAAATTAATCATCGCTCAAAGAGGGGACATCTCTACTTTGCGTTGACAAGAAGCATAAGAAGATTGACATATAGTATTCTTGATAATATCTTGCTACTGCCTCGACCGTCTAGGTAAAGTCTGAAAACTAAGATTTCTGACTTTGCACATTGGTAAAGTCTCAAGTTTTACAAATAAGCTAACGATAGACCGCTGCCGTTAGACTCACACAATTTTTTATTAATCTATTGGAGGTAATACGTTGCCGTTGAGTTTCGACGTATGCAACCATACTCTGAACACTTCAAGGCATATTTGAAAATAATGCTTATAAGTGTACTGAATTATCTTAAGACGAGTTTCTCCGTTAATAGAGATAGGTGTGCCAGCTCCTTATCAGTACTAGCATCTAGTGGCGTTTTTATGTTGTAAATGAACCTTATCATACAGGCTTATAATCCAGTCGCGACTTGAGGGTCTTGTTGAGTTACTACTGCTTGGTTAAAATTACAAACCAATTAGATCAAACTAATTAAACGTGCCTATTTAGATGTACTCTTAGAGAGAGATGATTAAGCATCACCAAGGAAAAAGTCGCAAGGGCTATGTCCCTTTCTCCCCAATCTGGCGGGAAATCTTCCAAACAAGATTTGCCCTTTGTGTGTGCATCTGTATATTCGCTCTCAATAATACTAACAGAGCATTGCTCATCGTTTTCGCAGTGATGTACGTCCTGCTGCTCACGTTAATGGGCCTTATTAATGACCGTACTCTCCAACTCAAGAAGATGAGGTTCATCCCTGCCTTTGTAGATATTATTTTTATCTCTTTGATTGTCTTCTATTCAGGAGGCACTGGCAGCTCTTGGTACCTGATTTATCTTTTCCCCATCATCTCCGTGTCAAGATATTTAGGGTACTTGGGAAGTCTTTTCATAGCATCCGAGGCGACGATTGCTTACCTCTGTATATATCTGTTAGAGGTTCCCGCCCAAGACTTAGCTCCGTCCGTGTTTATCCTAAGATGTTTGTCATTCCTTGGAATCGCTTTTGTGGCCGGAAACTTGTCCGAGAAAAGACGACGCGACGAGGCGAGACTCATCAAGACCTTTACGGAAATTGACAACGCCATGTTGTCTGACATGGAACCTCGTAAGGTCTTCAATCTGATACTTAATAAGGGCCTGGAATTAACTGCTTCCGAGATGGGTCACATCAGGCTCATCGACAGCAAAACGCAGGAGGCGGTAGAGATCGCCGCCGTCGGTCAGCCAAAACATCATAGTTGGGAACTGAGGCACTTGGATGAAGGTATTTCGCATAAGGTTATCGCTTCGAAAGAACCCCTCATCATTCAGGCCATCACGAAGAGCCATCTAGTAAAATACTTGGGCACATATTTCAGACTACACAAGCCGCGACCTAGGTCCGCCATCTTCGTACCCATCATGTTCGGAGATATCGTCAAAGGCGTGATCGCTGTCTACTCCCGGCAGAGGTTTCACTATACCAGGCGCGATCAGGACAGATTGGAAAGTCTTAGCTCCTTAAGCGCGATGGCCCAGAAGAACGCTGACTTACTAAAGGAGCAACAGGAACGCCTGCTGCGGCTCAGCGAAGCCGAAGCCCGACTGAAAGAGGAACTGACGCTTAACGAGGAGTTGCTTAAGGAGCAGCAGGAGCGCCTTAAACTCCTCTACAAGATCGGGGAACGGTTGAAGGGTGATCTAGACCTGGACGCCCTGTTCAACGAGGTCGTAGATCTGACCTATAACCAACTCGACCCGGAAGAGGCCGCACTATTTGTCGTAGGCGACGGGGACGGCGAGACGATCAATAAAGTCGCAGTGAAGGGTCCGACCAAAGAAGTCACGGATCGGCTGGCCTCCATTGAGTTATCATATAGGGTAGGTGAAAGTCTGGTTGGGGATATTTTCAAGACGAGAACTCATAAACTTTTATCAAGCGTCCCGCCCGATGTGGAGTACGTAGACAAGTACAGGCCAGTTCTCCCTTCCCAGAAGATTTGCCACTACATTGGGGTGCCTCTACTGAGGGGCAAAGAGATTCTGGGAGTTATCCGAGCGATCAATAAGCGCGGGGCTGACTATTCGCCGGAGCGACACGAGCACGCGCTCTCCGACCACGGGTTCGATAACGATGACTTGCAGTTGATGCAGACGATAGCCAGCCAAGTGGCAGTGGCAATCCAGAACGCCAAACTGCTTGAAAAGTACGGAGAGGCTAAAAAGTATTACGAGAGCTTAGTCATCAACTCTCCTGATCCGATCATTGTGCTGGACAATAAGGGGAATATTAAAGATTTTAACAAGGCTTGCGAAAAAGTCTGGGGCTACACCCGCGAAGAGGTAGAAGGCAAGCCGGTGGTGGACTACTGCGAGTCTGCCCGGCACGTGAAAGAGATCAGCAGGGCTTTATGGGCGGCCAAAGCTGACGGGTACAGGATAAGGAATTACGGCACTAAAATCAGACACAGCGACGGCGAGACGCTCATCCCCATTAGTTTGTCGGTCTCCCTCTTGCATAACGAAGATGGGAAGCTGATCGCCGCCATTGGGGTCTTCAAAGACCTGCGAGAACTGCTGCTGCTGAAGGAGCGCATAATAGAGTCTGAAAAGATGGCCGATTTCGACACCGTTGTGCGCACCGTGGGGCATGACATCAAACACCGGATTGGCGTAATTTTAAGCAACACCAAACTGCTCCTGTCAGGGCCCGACAAGGTGAAGCAGTCAGAACTGATGGAGATGTACACCGAAATCAAAGACTCCGCTCAGGACTCGATAGATACGATTCAGTATATGCTCATGGCGACGAAGCCAAAGCCACCGCAGAAAAAAGTTGCCTGTGTCGAAGATATCTTCCGCAACATCGAAGACAGGATGAAGCGGCAAATCTCCAATCTTGGGAAGTTTTCAATTAGCTTCCCCGAAGCTGACCACGATATCTTCGTTGACATCGAGCAGATGAAGCAGGTGTTCTGGAATCTTTATAACAACTCGTTAGACTCGATCAAGGAGCGGCGGGCGCTCGACCAGAACTTCGCGGGTCACATCAAGGTGTCGGCAGAGGTCAACTGTGACCACCTCCTCCTCGCGTGGGAGGACGACGGCATGGGCATCCGCGCCGAAGACTTGCCGCACATCTTCGAAGCTTTTTACACGATGAAGCAGGGCGGCTCGGGCCTCGGCCTCTACATCTCGAAGAGCATCATCGAGGTGCACGAGGGCCGTGTCGCCGTCGAGTCCAAGTACGGCGAGGGCACGTGCTTCACAATCACGCTTCCGCTCTGGGAGGGCGAGAAGATAACCGAGCAGTAGAAAAATATGCGCTGGAGAGAAGAATGCTAAACCTCAGACAGTGGACGCCGATCCCAACTCTCACCGAGCCGATGCCGACTGACGGCCGCCTCGCATCCTCGCCGTCTAAGAAGGGCCGGAGGCGAAGCGTGCGCTCCGACGAGCAAGTCGAGCTCAGGAAGAAGTCCATCAGGGATAAGCACTATAAAATCCTGTTCGTGGACGACGATGGAAAGTTCAGGAAGGCGACCGTGCGCTGGCTCAAGGCGGAGTTTGGCCTGGAGGTGTGGGAGGCCGACTCCGGGGACTCGGCGATTCAGGAAGTGAAGCGGGACAACTCGTACGACTTCATCTTACTCGATCTCATGATGCCCCCCGGCAAGGACGGCGTTGAGACCTTCCTCGAACTGAAAGAACTCAACGTCGCCGCCAAGCGCGTGGTGATGATGTCGGCCCACTCCAGCAGCGAGGTGTGGGATAGGGCCGTGAAGTTAGGGTTTCAGCCGCTCTCCAAGCCGCTCACGGAGGTGGAGGAGACCCTCATCGAGATTTTCAGCGGCTACAAAGGTTAAGAAGTATGAAGAGAGAAATTCTCATCGTTGAAGACGACGCGAGGTTCCGCAACGTCATCAGGCGGGCGCTCCAAGGGCGTGGCTTCACCTTCCACAACGCCGGGTCTGTCCGGCGGGGGATCGAGTTGCTCGACGGCACGCCGGGCATTCAGGTCATCCTCCTCGACCTCAAGCTTTCGGAGAAGGACGAGGACGGCACGAAGGTGAGAGACGAGGACGGCACGAAGTTGCTGGAGCACATAAAGGGGCGCTCCTCGAAGTACCGGGTCATCGTCATCACTGGGCACGACAGCTACCTCGCCGCAGAGCAGGCCGAGGGCTACAAAGTTTTCTCCTATCTGGCGAAGGGTAAAGAGTCTTCCGACCAGTATCTAATCTTCGAGGTGGAAAAGGCTTTCTGGGACTTGGAGCGGGTGCACCTGACCGAGAGGATGGACAAGCACCTTGAGATTCAAAAGCAGATCACCTCCGAGGCGGCGCTCGATCAAGTTCTCGACCTGACGTGCAAGCGCGCGCTAGAGTTAGTGGGGGGCTACGCCTGCCACATCCGCCTGCTTGATCTACAGAAGGGTGACTTCATCCTCCAAGCGTGCCAAGGGGTCTTCCCCAACGCGCTCTCCGCCTTCAGAGAGCGGGTGACGACCGACGATGTCTTTTCAGGCCGGGTCGCCAGAAGCGGGCGGCTGGAGATCATTCCCGATCTGCAAAGCGATCAGGATTTCTTGGAAATGAAAAGGCAGATGTTGAGCGGCGCGAATGTGGGCGAGGAGGTGAAGGAGTATCTCAACAGGGTCAAGTCCGCGTACATCGTTCCGATCTCCACGAAAATTTTCGAGAGTGAGGTGGACGCTGTCTTCAATATCAGCAGCACCGTAGAGAGGTATTTCAACGACGAGGAGCGGTGTCGGTTGGTGGACGAATTCATCACCCAAGCCGAGATTGCGATCACCAAAAACTGGCTGGACATCAGGCGCAAGGAGATTCACGAGGACTACAGCAAGAGCAGCAACCTGTTGGCCCTGATAAGCGAGCCGGGGAATGACTTGAATAATATCTACGACATCGTGTTCGACGGGATTTTAGAAATAGTGAAGCCCGAGATGATCTCCATCTTTCGCTACAATGAGATAAGCGAGCGCTTGGAAAACGTCGCTGAGTACAGGGGCGACAGCCGGGCGGAAGATGTCACCGAAGTGTTCCTCTCGAGGGAAAGTCTGACAGGCTCGGTATATGCCGATGGCAAAACGATACGGCTGCCCAACCCGGAGAACAAGATAAAGCCCACGGCAGACCCGCGCTACGACGCGAAGAACGAGCAGGTGCATCTGAAGCTCCTCCCCAGCCACAGCATCGAACACTACCTCGCCGTTCCGATGAAGGTCGGCGAGAAAACCGTCGGGGTCATCAGGGCCGTTAATAAAAGGTCGGCTTATTATCAGGACTGCCTGAGTGAGGGAAGCCCGGAGAGCGGTCGGGCCAATAGGCATTGTCTGCTAGAGAGGGGGTTCAGTAAAGACTGCCAGACGGTTTTGGAAATCATCGCCAGCCACTTGGCCGTCGCCATCCAGAACGCCGACCTAGTCAACAGGCTGAATTGGAAAATAAATCAGATGCAAACCCTCACGCAGGTGATCAGGAGGATCAGCTCCGACTCCGAGGGAAATCTTGATCGCTTGCTCTCTCTAATCGTGGGGAAGACGGCGGAAGTCCTGCACGCGGAGATTTGCATGCTTTATCTTAGGGAGGAGCAGGGGAACGAAATAACGCTCAGGGAGTGTTACGGCATGCCGATGAGAGAGAACATCTCCTACAGGCTGGGCGAGGGGAAGACTGGTATGGTTGCGCTCACCGGAAAATCGACGCTGGAGAGCAGGGCGGACAAGAGTCACCCCGGCAAATATAACGAACTGGTCAGGCCATACCTGAAAGAGGATGAGAGCGGTAATAAAGAGATAAGGTCGTTTATGGCCGTCCCGATCATCACGCTGGAGCGGAGCGCCGACGAAAAGCGCAACGGCGAAAACGATGGGTCGGTCGCCCGGACTTCGCTCGCAAGCGAAGGCAATGAGCGTGACCTTGAGCCTCGCACAGCCGCGCTCGACGCACCGAAGGAGGGAGGAGCGTATTCCGAGCGCGAGAAAATCATCGGCGTGCTGAAGGTTTATAATAAAACCCAGGAAGGTCTCTTGAGAGATTCCAAAACATCTGCTTTCTTTAACAAGGACGACCTGCAAATATTCGAGACCTTCGCCAGCCAGATCGGCGTCGCCTTGGCTATCGCCGAGAGAAACACTGCCCTCTCAGAACTCGTCGGTGGGGTGTGTCATGAAATACGCAACAAACTGGGCATCATACCGACTAACATCGAGTTGATAGAGGAAGAGGTAGAGTCCTCGGACGGAGGTGTTCTCAGGAAGAAGATCGCGGGCAAGATTGATCGCATCAACAACGCGGTGAGCCAAGCCCGTGTGTTCGTTAGAGACTTGTTGGCATTTTCCGCCAGCCACTTTGAGAACAGGCAAATACTCAATATCAACCCGCTGGTGGAGGAAGCTATCAATCAGATAGAGGAGAATGCCAAAAACATCAGGAACATAGAAAACATACGACTCGTGAAAGAGGGCTTTGACGGGGAGGTGATCTGCAATGTCTACAAAACCCCTTTCATTCATATCATCCAGAACATTGTCATGAATGCCTACGAGGCGATGGATGAGAATGAGCAGGGAATTCTGACCGTCACAACCTCCAAAGATCCCTCCGGGAAGATAGCTGTCATAACCATTTCGGACACCGGCAAGGGGATAAGCGAGGAGCATCTGCCAAAAATATATAAAGCGACCTTCTACAATAAGCCCGGCGGCAACGGGTTAGGGCTGTGGTTGGTGAAAACGTACCTGCCGCAGATGGACGGCATCATTTCTGTCAAGAGTCGCCTCAACCAAGGTACGACTTTCACCATCCAATTGCCTACAGTCGATGAGACGTTAGGAGATGCCCAATGAGTAAAAAAATCGGAGTCTTGATCGTCGAAGATGTCGAGGACATGCGCAATACTTTCAAGGATGCTCTCTCGACACTTGGCTGCTCTTTCTTCGAAGCTGAAGAAGGGGGAAAGGCGCTGACCCTGCTCAAGGAGGAAACGCTGGACGTCATCCTGCTAGACATAGGGCTGCCTGGGATGAACGGACTTGAAGTCCTTCGTAAAGCGATGAGTGCCGGGGTAAATCTGCCTCCCGTCATCGTCATAACCGGTGAGCCATCGCGTTATGAGAAAGAAGCGAGTGAGTTGGGTGTGTGTGATTATTTTGAGAAAGATAATCTGCTAGCCAAAAAGTTGAGGGAGGCAGTCCTCAGAGCAGCCAACTTGTAGCACTCAATGATGAGTAAGAAGAGCAAGATTTTAATTGTCGAAGACGACCCCTCCGTGTCACAGACCATTAAGGATATTTTATCGCGGCTCGATTCCGATCTGGTTGAAGCGGATTCGGGCGAGGAGGCTTTGAGGCGGATAGAAGAAAGCTCGTTCGACGCGGTCGTGTTAGACCTCACGCTCCCGGGCATTGACGGATTCGAAACTCTTCGCAGGGCCAGAAAAATCAGGCGCGACCTCGGGCCGGTCATCATCCTGACTGCCGACACCGATCCGCAGACGAGTTTCATCGCCGCACGGGAGGGCGTTTTCGAGTACCTGACGAAAGACCCTTTAAAACCGAAGAGGCTGAAAAGTACAGTTGTTAAGGCTTTAGATCCCGACACCTATTCACTTCACGCGGGAGTCAAGCCCTGCTTTAGGCATAACAAGCTGGGCTGCTTCGAAAAAATCCCCTCGGAGCAGGACTTGGTTTTCGTCGGAATGCCCTTTTCACAGATTGATGTTTATGAGCACGCGATTAAACCGGTCATCGAAGAATTCGATTTAGTATGTTGGCGGGCGGACGAGGATCTGAGAACGGGTGACATAGCTTGCAAACTGAGTGAAACCATCCAATCCTGTCGGCTCGCGGTAATGGAGATATCTGATTTTAACCCCAATGTTTATTTCGAACTTGGATTAGCATACGGCTATGGCGTTCAAGTCATACTTTTAAGGAAGGCGGGTGCCCCGCCCATCCCTACGGACTTGGCGGGCATCTTGTATCTGGAGTATCACAACATCAACTCTCTCAAAGAGAAATTAACAGCCTTCCTTAAAGCCAACTTATAGCTTAAAAATGTACGAAGCCTTCTAAGCCATATGGCCGAAAAAAAGAAAATCTTAGTAGTTGATGATAGCGAGGACTGGCTAGCCATGATCCGAACGATCTTAGCGGCTAATTACGACCTGACGATGTTTACGGACCCCGCGCGGGCTGAGGAGGTGCTCAAAACGCAGGATTACGCCTTAGCCATCATTGATAGGAAACTGCCGGGCGTAACAGGTCTGGAAGTCCTGAAGAAGATGAGGGAAACGGTTCCCAATCTGCGCGCCATTATACTTACCGGGTATGCCGACGTTGATTCTGCCGTGGAGAGTATGAAGACAGGCGCGCTTGATTACATATCGAAGGATGCGGAAAATCTGGCTAGTGTATTAAGGACTAGAGTTGATGAGGCTTTAAAGCACGAAGCGGCGCGGCACGAGATGGCGAGCCAAGGGATAGTGACTTTAATTGCGAAAGGCGAAAGCTCAGAGTTGGAATTTAAGAGTTCGGCTCGCTGGGATATGAAAGCGAACCGGCTGAATAAAGAACTAGAAAAAGTTATAGTTAAAACAGTAGCAGGGTTTCTCAATTCTGAACAGGGCGGCGCGCTTCTCATAGGAGTGGACGATAACGGTGTTGTCGTAGGTCTACGACATGATTACAAAACGCTCGGGAAAAAACAGAACCGCGACGGCTACGAAAATCTATTAACGACATTACTCCTCGACGCTTGCGGGAAGGATTGTAGCCCACTCATACAAATTATGTTTCACCAAGTAGGCGAGGAAGATATCTGCCAAATTTCTGTAAAACCTTCGCCAAAGCCCATGTTCGCTAAAGATGATAAAGGGGAACATCTCTTTATTCGTACCGGTAATTCTACTAGGATGCTTTCCACAAGAGAGGCTATTGAATATTGTAAGATTCGTTGGAAGTAGCTCTATTCTGTGTCTCACCGGGTCATTACCATGCAGAATTCAGTATCTGAGCTTTAACTAAAATTTCATTATATGGGCGAAAAACGGAGGATTTTTCCACTTTATGCGCGAATTCTTTTTCATTTTATGAGCAAATATTACGGTTTGCAATTGAGTGCGACCGTTGCGATACAGCCGCTTGGTCAGTACCGCCTGCGGTAGCGGGCGGGTAATTAGCGCATCCATAACCCGCCCGCTACCGCAGGCGGTACTGACTTGAGTCGTACTCAATTGCAACTCGCTATAATTCCCGCAAGTTGTTGATTCTCCATGAGGGGAAATTTCACTTTATGCGCGAACCTGTAAAAATGAAAGAGATACTATTCCACGCTCCTGTTGAATGAGTTGTTAGGTGGCGCTTTCGGACGCAGAGGCCAATGGTATTTCGCTGACATCTTTGTAAACGGGCAACCCCTTCCCTTTGATTATGTCGCGCTCTCGATTCGCGCCCGGAGACTCACCAATCATCAAGATTGCTTCGCATTTGTTCACAAGCGCCAGTGAGATTGCCATAATAGCCTCATACCGATTCGCCTCTGCTCTGAGACATTCAACAACAGGGAGCGCCGCATTGACACCGATTACGGGGATATGCCCTCTCATCATTACAGCCGCAGCCGCCTCGTTCATCGCATCAAGGTTCCGTTGCCTTTGCTCAGAGGTGTCTGCCGAGTAGGGGCCAGCTACTGCAATCAACATTGGATGCTCTCCTCAACTATAGCGGTTCTCACTTGAA
>MNJR01000042.1 GCA_001920415.1 Acidobacteria bacterium 13_1_20CM_3_53_8
TTGCCTTCTTAGTTCCGAAATTCCTGCGAGATCATAATGCCTCGAACTCCGCCGTCCATTATCCCTATGCCTACGCGCCCGAATTGTCGTTGGAGTATGTTCGCTCTGTGACCGGGCGAGTTCATCAGTCCTGTGTGGGCTATCTGTAGTGTGGGCGCGAGCGCAAGGTTCTCGCCAGCCGCTCTGAAAGTTACCCCGGCCTGCTGCATTCTATCGAACGGGCTTTTACCTTCCGGCGTGTAGTGCGAAAAATAGCCGCGCGCGAACATGTCTGCCGAATGCTCGCGTCCGACCTCCGTTAATTGCGGATCAGGCGCGAGCGGCGCTAAACCGGCGGCGGCGCGCTCACGATTCACAAGCTGCAACATTTCTATTTCCAAATCCGGGCGTGGCTTTGTGTTCGTGACCTTGTAAGGCAGTTGGACTGTCTCGTTCGACTCAGGTTCAGATGGAACCGTGAGCATGTTGAGCGTCTGTCTTACTGCTTCGTTGAATATAGGAGAGAGTTTCGCGTCCAATGTTTCGCTTACGACCGCCAGATGATTCGCAACGACGCTCTCGCGTGCAGGCCCACGCAAACTATCGGGGAGCGGAAGCGCAAGAAGAATCGGCGCAGCAATCGCCGCCGCAATGATTCCGTTGACGAAGCCGGGCAGTATTCCAAGAATACGATTAGTGGAACGTTCATGAACCCGTTTCGGAATCCTTCGCAGAAGCAGGTAGCCAACTAGATGTATGAGGATGCTTGCGAAGCTTACGACCAGTATGAAAGCAAGCGGAAGAACCCAATATTGTTTTAAGCCTACGTGCGGTTCGAGCACGCGCGCGAGCCATTGGTAATAGCGCAAGCCAATCAATAGGCTCCCGACCCATCGAACAAGATCGAGCAAGCCAAGAATAAAGCCACGATACCATCCTTGCAGCACGCTCAGCAGAACCAGCAGAACCAACAGCAGATCAATGAAATTCCAACTCATCTTTTTTGTCCCCGTAAAGAGTTTGCCATTAATGCGCCAACATTATTTGATGCTTCTCGTTTATAGTTAACGTAAGTTCGATATAAGCCTTGAGGAGATAAAAGCAGATGAATTATCCACGCGCATCACACGAAACTACACGAAGAGAAAGATTGTTCCGTGTAGTTTCGTGTGATGCGCGTGGATAACTCTCCCTTTCATTTTCCTCTTTCTTATATCGAACTCACGTTATAATTAGAATCACGGAAAAGTAAACCTCGTGTGGCATGAACAATTTATTAAGGAGGATGTTAGCAATGGCTGTCGAATGGAGAAAAGATGTGGACGCTGCGCTCAATGAAGCGAAAGCGAATAACAGAACGTTGTTGATTGATTTCAGCGCTGCCCCTGCGTGAGGCGCTTGCGCTCGGCTGGAGGCCGAGTCATACGCAGACGAAGAAGTTGGAAACTTCATCAACGAGAATTTCATCCCCGTAGAATCACATATCAAAGAGCATCCCGCATGGTTTCATCGCTTCGACGCTCTGTGGACGCCTACCGTACTCGTAATGGATTCGGAAGGAGAAGAGAGAAAGCGCATGGAAGGCTACCTCTCTAAAAAGGAGTTCCGCGCATTTCTTGAGATGGGTCTTGCCAGAGTTGCTTTCATGAACAAGAAGTGGGCTGACGCGGAACAAATATACACGCGCGTAGTAGAGCGATACCCAGACACTTCAGCCGCGCCCGAAGCTCTCTACTGGCGCGCAGTGAGCCACTACAAAGCTACGAACGATCACACGGTCTTAGGCGAAGTTGCCGAAGAGTTCAAGCAAAAATATCAAGACAACATCTGGGCCGAGAAAGCTTCCGTGTGGGGACACTGAAAGAAAAGAAAGTTTGCCTTTAGCTCTGAATGTCAGTACCGCCTGCGGTAGCGGGCGGGTAGTGTTTTGATTATCTGTCGAGTCATAAACATTATACCCGCCCGCTACCGCAGGCGGTACTGACTCGTTGGTACACATCTCAGTCAAAATCAGGCAACTCATCGCCTTGACCATTGATGACATAATCAATAGCGCGCTCGATGCTGCGTTCGTTCCACAAGTGGCGTTTGCTCCCTTTGTCAGCCCAAGGGCTATGTGAGTGTTGCCAACAGCCATCCTGTTTCATCTGCCTCGTCGCATTTGCCTTGAAGGCGTTAAGTGCGCGTTCAGGTTTTGCATTTCCGATAGAGACGACAACGTGTGCGTGATTCGTTCTCACATTAGTTGCACGCAGCAACCAATTGCGTAGAGCACACGTTTCACGGATAGCCTTTTCAACTGATTCACGTTGCGCCGCGTCCAGCGTTACAGGTTCGCTTTTGAGTGTGTGAGTGTTGTGCCGATGCCATCTATTAATTGGCGGAATATAAGGCGACTTGTAGACATTGCGAAAACGATCTATTGAGCCGCGCTCGTCGCCATGCAACCATGTCCCGTAGCAACGGAACGTGATTAGATATGCCAGTGGAATGTCTGTATCGTTCCACATACGTCAACGAGTCAGTACCGCCTGCGGTAGCGGGCGGGTCGTGTATTAAGCTAGCACATGAGTCAATACAAATGACACCCGCCCGCTACCGCAGGCGGTACTGACATGAGTTATATCCAAGCTATAACTTGGGCGCGCCCGTCCAATTTTTGGGGCAAGCTTCCTAAATTATGAAGAAGATTGTTCAAGTGTTGGGGCGCATGTCCCAAAATGTGAACAACCTTCCCTATAATATGAACAGCCTTTCCCAAGCTTTGGGAAACTCGCCCCATGTTTGTGGTAACTGCCCCAATTCTTAGTAAGCTCCTAACATCTTAATGCCACGCGTTAATAATTTGGGTTGAAATCCTTAAAATCTGTGATATGCTCCGCGCGCTTTCGGGAAGCCTCGCGTAGAAAGTGTTCTCTTCACGTCAATTCAAAGGAGGCATTACACCATGCCTAGAACCGTTCCAATAGACAAAGTAATTGCACAGGCTGAAAGGATAGCGCGTGTCTGGGAAGATAATCCGACCTTCTCCCTTGGCGAAATCACGCTACAACAACTTAAGCAGACGATTGCAAACCTGCGCGCCAAGCGCGACCAGATAGAAACGCTCCGCACACAGCTAGATGGCTTGAGCAACGACATTCAAGCCCTCGGGCAAGCTCTCAGCCAGGTCAACACACGCGCCCTCAGCGGCCTACGAGCCACCTACGGGCCAGACTCAAATCAATACGAACAGGGCGGAGGCACACGCAGCAGCGAACGCAAACGCCCCGCACGCAAACAAACAAAGAAACCCGAATGACAAAGGGCGGGGCTTTGTCCCTGCCCTTTACTGCCATTAGATAATGCACACGTCCAAAATATAAATAAACGGCGGCGTCACTAACGCGCCGCCCGCCGACTTCGCGAGCGGGGTATTAACCCCGCTCTTGACCAGAGGGAACAGTGTTCCCTCTGGACTCCCTTAATTTCTAATCGGCGACCCCGCAGCAAGCTGACGGGGAATTTAAGATTAAACGGAATGAGGGCGGATAAAATACTAAAAGAGGGTGTTATCTGTCTTGTGTGCATATAATCAATAGTTATGCGGCTGACGAATCGCCTATAATGATGTAAAGGAGTGAGAGATGGATAAACTTGTTCGAGCTGATAATATTGAGCCTCTATCATACGGGAGACCGCGACATTTTTTTGAGTTGTCTCCTAATGAACAAGAATCTTTTTTGAGAATAAGAAGTGAACATCTGAAAGAACAAGAACAGAGACTATATCCAAAATTGAGTCCCCATAAGAGTGGGAGTATGAAGGAGTCTTTACTGTTGTTAAATAGGAGAGCGCCTTTGTTAGGATTTCTCTCGGTCGTCCTTATTGTTGGCGTATTTATTTATTCATACTTATTAGGGAGCGGTACTAGAATTGAGATATATCTTGTGATTGTTATTGTCTTAGCAAACTTATCTTTCGGCTTAAAGATAGTTTCAATATATTTTGAAAGGAAAGATTTCCAGCAAAGAATCAAAGAGCATAAGGAGCTTTTAGACCGTTACCAATCATAGAGTCTAACAATGCCTCTTCTTGAAGAACAGTCGAAAAAGGTATCTAAGATTGCTAAGCGGGCTGGACAGGCCGCCTCTTGGGGAGCCATTGGTGAAGTGGCGGGCTTACTTATAGGATTATTGGTTCCAGATACCATAATAGCGGATGCATTAATTGCACATTCATTAGGGACCTTATTGGCTGCTTTAAGTGGCCTTGGATTGTTTTCTAAGTTCAAAACGACTTCTGTTAGTGATCTGGCCGCGTGCTTGGACGATGCTGACCGCTTATTTGCTAAAGGTGTAATTGATGAGAAACAACACATGAGGATTCGAGAACATTGTTTAGAAAAGTTCTTGAAATGAGCATTAAAGAAATAGGAAGTTGATTGACGGCAACCGCCGCATAACAACTCATTCGACCCGACGCCTCGATAGTATTATTTTCATTGTTATCTTCTCTAATAATGTTGAAAACTGCTCGCGCTGGGCAACTAGGTCGAGCGCTGAGCGCTTATCTTTAGCACCTGATAACGAGACAGTTTGTGATAAGATTTTGATGGAGGGTTAAATTAAAAGTGTCTGCGCTTGAACTGAAATTAGATTTACCGGATAAGTTGGCGCGTGAGGCTAGCGGGTTATTAACGCCTGAAGCGATTGAATCTTTGCTGCGTGCGGAAATCCGTCGTCGCCGTGTTAATAAATTGTTTGATGCGGCTGATCGCCTGTTAGCTTTAGACACGCCGCTCACCGAAGCTGAAGTCGAAGCCGAAATTGCTGCGGTTCGTGAAGCACGACGCTCTTCTGATGTTTGATACGTCTCACGCTTTATCGAACAACTCATTCAACCGGAGCGCGGGATAGCAATTCTTTCATCGTTGAATTGTTCCATAATCTTGTATGCTTCTCGCCCGCGCCCGGTTAATTTGGGCGTTATGTTGCTCACGTTAGTTTGCCAATGGAATTCCGCTAAACTAAACTATCTGCTGATTGAAAGGTATATAGAAGGATGACTAACGAAGAGCTAGAAAAGAAAATTGAGTTCATTGTTGAGCAACAGGCTCAATTTACCGCCGATATTCAAAAGTTACAAGAAGCACAAGCACGCACAGATCAAACCGTCAACCGCTTGGCGACAGCAACGCTTAATCGTTTTGAGGCTACGGATAAGCGCACTGATGATATAGACGAAAGGATTTCGGCGCTTGTTGACTCGCAAGTACGCACAGAAGAGAATGTGAAAAAGACAGATGAAAATCTCAGAAATCTAATTGCCGTAGTTGATCGCTATTTCAGTGAAGGTCGGAATGGACATTCTGAAGAGTAGGTCAAATGTAAGGAGCATGCATCCAAGCTACGCTCTTTTATCTCAGGCCGCAATCTAACAACTCATTCAATCCTACAGCAATAATATAGCTCATGCTTTTCATTACATCCTTGCAATGCTGCTCGCGGATGATAATTAAGTTCCGCCATTAGACGTTTCGTGTTTGTTAAAGCAGTCGAATGCGATTACAGTGTTCGGACAATGCCACAGACACGACATATCGAAAGACACTTTACTGCGGGCGATACCGTTCGAGACATAGTTATAGGAATGTCGGATGGATTGACCGTACCCTTCGCGCTTGCCGCAGGACTTTCTGGTGCGGTCAGTTCTTCAAACATTATTCTTACGGCGGGGTTTGCCGAAATTGCCGCAGGCTCGATTGCTATGGGGCTGGGCGGCTATCTGGCTGCTAAAAGCGATGCAGAACATTACGCTAGCGAACGCGAGCGTGAGAAGGAAGAGGTCGCAAGGATACCGGAAGAGGAGATGCGTGAGATAGCCGATATTTTTCGCTCCTACGGTCTCAGCGACGCTGAAACTGTTCCCGTTGTCAAAGCATTGAGCAAGCGGCCACGCGCATGGGTTGATTTCATGATGCGTTATGAGTTGGGGCTGGAAAAACCTGACCCGAAGCGCGCTATCACAAGTGCTGTAACAATTGCCGGAGCTTACATCGCAGGAGGGTTGATTCCTTTAAGCTCCTATATTTTATTGCCCAATGCGCGTACAGCCCTGTGGGTATCCGTGCTGGTTACGCTCGCGGCATTATTGATATTCGGATACATCAAAGGCAGGTTTACTGGAACTAAACCTTTTCGCAGTGCATTTCAGACAATGCTAATCGGTGGGCTTGCCGCTGCCGTCGCATTCGGAATCGCAAGAGCTATCTCATAAAAGAAAGGCAAAAGTAAAAAGGCAAAAGGGATAAGGCGATTGTTTTATAGAATCGTGAGTTGGATATAAGCGTTTAGAAAGCATGACGGGAAGAGAGAGCGAGGAGAACTCTTTTCACCAGAAATTTAAAATTCTCGAATCTCTTTTCGCTCTTCAGCGTTGAAGTTTTTAATAGTATCTAATTGACCGGAGTCTCACATCAACGTCGCGCGAGAGAGAATCGTATCCGGGATGAATTCCAGAAACCTCGACACGACCGGAGGCGCGTCCGGCATACCGCCGCGATAAGCTCCGAGCGGATAGGTGAAATAGAGATGCTGCTTGGCGCGCGTCGCTGCTACATAAAGCAGGCGACGCTCTTCCTCTAAATCTTCAAACTCTTCCACAGAGCGAGATGATGGAAACCATCCGTCCGTCATCCAGATTACGAACAGTGTGTTCCACTCCAGACCTTTCGCCGAATGAACCGTAGACAGCGTGACGTAACCGCTGCCGCGCCCGTCCCTTTGCGCAGCATCCGACGGGTCTAGCGCCACGTCCGCCAGCAACTCTGCTGCGCTCTTGTAGCGTTTCGCTATCGCCTGCAAATGTTCCAGGTCGCGCTGCCGTCTGGGATAATCATCGTATCTTGATTTAAGAATCGGGCGATAGAGTCGCAGGACGGTCGAAAGCTGTGCGTGCGGCGATTTCTGTTCGACGATTGTGCGCAGCACATGCGCAAGCTTTATAAGTTGATCTTTGTAACTTGCGCGCGCCGGAAACTGTTTCAGCCGATTGAACAGACTCTCTTTCGCCCGAACAGTCCTGAACTCTCTTCTTTCAATACCCAGATGATCAAGTATCTGCTGAACTGTCGCGTCGCCTATGTGATCTATTAATTTCAGCGCGCGAAACCAAGAGAGCGTGTCCGCAGGATTGAGCGCCACGCGCAGGAACGAGAGCGCATCTTTGATGTGAGCGGATTCCGCAAACTTGATTCCACCGAATTTTCTGAATGGGATTCCGTGCTTGCCCAGTTCTATTTCAAGGTCGAACGAATGAGAGCTTGCGCGAAAGAGCACTGCGATTTCGTGAAGCGGCACGCCTTCTTCGCGCAACTCTTCTATTCGCTCTGCGACGAAGCGTGATTGCTCGTTCTCGTCACCAGCGCTGACTAGCATGGGCGGCTCACCCTCAGTCATGCGCGAGAACAATCGCTTGGCGTAGCTTTCAGATGCATCACTGATAATCTCGTTGGCTAAGTTCAGGATAGGCTGAGAGCTTCGGAAATTCTCTTCCAACTTAATCAACTGCGCTTTGGGGAAGAGTTCTGGAAACTCAAGCATGTTCTTGAAACTCGCGCCGCGAAACGAATAGATGGCTTGGCATTCGTCGCCTACTACGGCAACGTTGTCATGCGCGGCTGTCATCAATCTTACAATCTGCGCCTGCAAACGGTTGGTGTCCTGATATTCATCTACCATTATGTAGCGATACTGTTCCGAGAGTCGCTGGCACAACTCCTGATTCTCTTCCAGCGCATCACGAAGTCGCACGAGCAAGTCGTCGTAGGTGAGCATCTGGCGCTCGCGCTTGTAACTCTCAAAAGCATTAAGCAGTTGTTCTAGATCGCCTTTTTCACGCGCGAACTGCGGGTAGTAACGCTTGAGCACATCCCCTAAAGGCATCAATTTGTTTGCGGCCATGCTGAAGATTGCGCAAAGGGTTCGCTTGCGCGGGAAGCGTCGTTCTTTGCCCCTGAAATTCATCTGGCGGCGCAGCAGGTCAATCAAATCTTCCGTGTCGCTGGAATCCAGCACAGTGAAGGAGCGCTCAACTCCTGCAAGCTCCGCATATTTTCTCAGCACCGCATAGGCCATCGAATGAAACGTTCCGCCCGAAACGCGCTGGCATCTTGAATCGGCCAATGAAGCCGCGCGCGCGAGCATGCTCGTTGCCGCTCTGCGTGTGAAGGTTAGGAGCAACACGGATTCAGGCCGCACGCCCGTTTCGACAAGACGAGCGACGCGATAAACGAGCGTGCGCGTCTTGCCTGTGCCCGCTCCGGCAACGATCAAGAGCGGCCCATCAATCGTAGTCACAGCCCTGTACTGAGATTCGTTCAACTCGCTCTCGTAATCTATGCGTGGAGCGCGAAGGCGCGGCGCGGCTACAGGTTTTAGGACAAGTTTGGTTCTGGTCGGAGCGATGAGAGTTCTGCCCAATTCAAGATCGCGCTTGAGAGATTCTAGGTCTGTGAGGAGTTCCCTTACAGCTTGGTAGCGCTCCTTTGGCGGTTTCGCCAGAGTTTTCGAGAGAATACGCTGAACATCTAGCGGCAGATCAGGCTTGATCGTTTGCGGCGGCTTAGCTTCTTCATGCAGGATAGCATGCATCGTATCAATCTTATTTTCGTTTGCGAACGGACACAGACCCGTGAGCATTTCGTATAAAACTATGCCGAACGAAAAGATGTCGCTGCGAAGATCAACGCGCTGGCCCAACAATTGTTCCGGCGACATGTAATTGATTGTCCCCAAGATAGTTCCCGATTCCGTTTTGACTTGAATGAGCGTCTTCTCGGCGCTATCGGCTGTAAAGAGAGGTTTCCGGCGCTCAATCAGTTTCGCAAGACCGAAGTCCAGAATCTTCGCATAGCCGTCGCGGCTAATCATCAGATTTTCAGGCTTCAAATCACGGTGAACAATGCCATGCTCGTGCGCTTTCGCTAATCCGCCCGCGACCTGTATGGCTATCCCCAGAGCATCTTTAACGGAGAGCACATTGGCAACAATCTTCTGGCGCAAGGTTTCACCCTCTACATACTCCATCACCATGAAAGGCGTGCCGTCCATCTCGCCTATTTCGTAGACGGTGAGTATGTGCGGATGATTCAGGGCTGATGCTGCGCGCGCTTCCTGAAGAAAGCGGCGACGGCGATCCTCTTGTGCGACAGCTTCCGCCGACAAGACTTTAAGCGCCACGACGCGATGCAGCTTCGCGTCGTGCGCTTTATAGACAGCGCCCATGCCGCCCGCGCCCAGCGGCTCGATGATGCGGTAGTGCGCTATGAATGTGCCTTCAGCAATCATGTGCTGGCTTAAAAGGTCACTTGATATATTAACGAAATGAAGAGGATGGTTGGTTGCAAGGGAATGCTCTTTGCCCTGACCCTTTGCGCTTTATTACAAAAATCTTTTCACTTTACGGCAAGCATTTTAAGTTAGAAACGACGGCACTTCAAGCTTGAGTGAGGATTACAACAAGTCAGCACGTACTGAAGAAGGCAAAAGTAAAAAGGTAAAAGGCAAAAGGGATAAGGACTAAGGCATTTAATTAAAGAATGGTTTCAGCCACACTTTTACCTTTTGCCTTTCCTTTGCCTTTTTACTTTAATCAATCATACGACTCGGCCAGTTTGCGAAAATGATAACCCATCGCGGCCAATCGCATTGACTCTGCAAATTTCTCACGATGTTCGGTGGCGGCACGGTGGAAGAAGCGCCAGAACTCTTTGCGCTCCTTATCGAGTATGCCCAGCTTGAGCGCCATGCGCATCAATGCCATAAACCCGCTGATGACGTTATACTGATGCGGCGCTGGCCCATCCTTCGGCACTCGCTTCAGACATTCGAGTACGCGGCTGTAGTATTCGCCGGAACTGTAGATAGTTCGCATGATAGATTGATAGCCCGCTATGAGCCGTTCAGCGTCCATCTTCGGCACGAAGTTCAGCGCGCAGTTGGTGTTTTCGCCGGAGCTTTCCGCCAAAAGTCTTCCTTCACGCTTTAGCCGCCGCCAGAGTTGAGTGTCTGGAAGCGCAGTCAATAGCCCAACCATCGCAAGCGGAATAGCGCTCTCGCGTATGAAGTTGACCTGTCGCTCGAAAATATCTTCCGGGTCATTATCAAATCCTACTATGAAGCCGCCCATCACTTCCATCCCGTAAGATTGAAGCTTATGCACTGCGTCCAGCATGCTGCCATGCATGTTCTGTTTCTTCTGAGCTTCAAGCAGGCTCTCTTCGACAGGCGTTTCAATTCCAAGAAAGACGCGGCGGAAACCTGCGCGGCGCATGTTATCCAGAAGGTCATCATCTTCTGCAAGGTTAAGGCTCGCTTCCGTTAGCAGATCGAACGGGTGATTATGCCGCTCCTGCCATTCGGCCAGCGCTGGCAAGAGTTGGCGAACGTTTCGCTTGTTGCCTATAAAATTGTCGTCAACGATGAAGACTGTGCCGCGCCATCCAACTTCGCGCAAGGCATCGAGTTCGGCCAGCATCTGTTCGTTAGTCTTGGTGCGCGGAATGCGCCCGTAGATTTCTATTATGTCGCAGAACTCGCACTGGAAAGGGCAGCCGCGCGAATACTGCACGCTCATAGCGCTGTAGCGTTTAAGCTCTGCCAGACGGAAATCTGGAACGGGAGTGAGAGTAAGCTGTGGACGCTCCGCAGCTTTGTAGACTGGTTTGGCTTCGCCTCTTTCTAAATCTTCTATGAACTGCGGCAGCGTCGCCTCGGCTTCGCCGAAGAAGATGTGATCCGCATCGGGGAAGCTCTCAAGGCTTGTCGTCACGTATGGCCCGCCAATCACGACGCGTTTTCCACGCGCCTTGCATTGCCTGATGACTTGTAGCAGCGATTCTTTCTGCACGATCATCGCTGTGGCAAAGACCATGTCAGCCCATTCTATGTCGGAAGACTTTAGCTGTCTGACATTCAGATCAACCAATCGTCGTTCCCAACTTTCGGGCAGCATAGCGGAGATTGTCAACAGCCCAAGCGGCGGGTAGGCCGCACGCTTGCCCAAAAATGGTAGCGCGTGTCGGAAGCTCCAGTAAGTGTCGGGAAATTCCGGGTTGATTAGTAATATCTTCACAGTGTCCCCCATATTTTCAATTTTCGATTTTGGATTTTAGATTTTCGATTTGGTTGATGATGAAAGGCTCGCTGATTGGTAACGCGCTTGCCTTCAATCGAAAATCGCAAATCCAAAATCAGTTCTGTCTAGCTCTTTATCAATCGCCTGATGCGCCGTGCAGGTCACTGTGAAATTTCGTCATTCTCTTCTGACCAGCGCGACGTTTGCTTATGCTCTCTTTAGCGAGATTAAAGATTGCTCTTCGGTTCTGAGCAATCAATTTCATCCACGCGCGTTTATTCATTTGGGGGAAGTAGATGCCGCGAAAACATAGGCGCATGACCAGATGCATCACACGCTGCTGAAGCGGCTTGTCGCTGATAGATTCAAGCGCACGCTCTATAGTCTCCGGGCTGTATGCTGTGACCCAAGCCTTCTCAAGCTCGTCCTGCGTCTCCGGGATACTCATCTTCAAAGGAATGTGCGCCATACGATAGGGCGCATAATCCAACCAGTGCTTCGGGCGTGTCAGTCGCCCTGCGGCATGAAGACGCGCGTAGAGCGGCGTGGAGGGGAAAGGTGGGCATTACTGGCGGCCAAGTTTCTATCTGTTGAAGTGTACGCTCGGCCACACCGGGCGTGTCATTGTCCAGGCCTATGATGAATGAGGTGATCGCATAAATGTCTCGCTTGGCGAGACGATTGAGCACTGTGGCATACTCTGCTGGCTTGTTGAAGCTCTTGTTTACGTCCGCCAGATTGGCCGAATCAATTGACTCCATGCCTATGAAAATCCATTTACCGTCGGATTCGGCAATCAAGTCAACAAGCTCTTCGTCGCGCAGCAGGTTGGCACTGATCTGAGCAGTCCATGGAAGCTGCGCGCCAGCCGCTATGATGTCACGTAAGAGCGACTTCGTGCGCTTGATGTTGATTGCAAAGTTATCGTCTATGAAAAAGACTATAACCTGCTTTCGCTCTTTTCGCGCATGACGCTTTAGCCTCAAGAGTTCATCTACAACGCTCTCGTTCGTGCGAAAGCGAATCGAGTCGCCAAAAAAACCTGTGACCGTGCAGAACTCGCAGCCGTAGGGGCAGCCGCGCCCTGATTCAATCGGAATCATGTGAACTGAACCCCAGCCAGACCCGTGCCGCGCAAGGATTGGGCGCATAACCTTTGGAATCATGTCGAACTGTTCCAGATCGAACTTATCCCACTCAATCACAGGATAAGGTTGAAGGCTGGGTTTGCGCTCTTTTCCCTTATCGTCAACGGGCGTATAAATCTCCTTGAGTTCTCCACGCGCTGCGTCTTCAACTATCTTCGGCCACAATTCATCGGCTTCGCCCAGCGCCACTGCATCCGCATGGCGTGGGCCACCGTCTCGACCCAATGCTTCATCAGGCACTTCCGTAACGTGCGGCCCGCCCATCACTACGGGCACGCCTGCGGCGCGAATGGCGTCGGCCATACGATACGCGCGCGCAATCATTCTGGTCATAGCGCCTATGCCGACCAGTCCGATTCGCTCCTGAACGACAAAGCGCACGAGTTCTTCTTCATTCATTGGCAGCGTGTTGCCGTCAATCAATAGCACTTCATGGCCTGTAGGCGTGAGCGCTTTGAGCAGAAACATCCATAGGTGCGGCATGAAGTTTTTGGTCACGCCGTTGTCCGGGTTATAGAGGAGGATTCTCATATCTTTCCTACTAGTTAGATTGTTATGAAAGCTTCGGAAACTCTTTGCACACGACGCAGCGCAGTGCTGTTATTATCATCTAATCAAGAGAAATTCAAAGCTTTAGTTTGTGTTGGCTATACGCTCTTTTAGACAACTCCCTCTTGCAAGTGTCTATTCAGAAGGTTTGACAACTGCTCAAGCCTGACAGGCTTCTGTACATAATCGTTGCAGCCTGCGGCTAGCGCGCTCTGTCTGTTCTCGCCACTGTGTAGCGCAGTGAACGCCACTATCACCACATCACAGATTTCCGCTATCCCTCGAATCATACGCGTGGCCGCCAGCCCATCCAGCACAGGCATAGTGATGTCCATCAGTATCAGCGCCGGACACTCTTTCGTAGCCAACTCCACAGCCTCGCGCCCGTTCAAGGCTTCGATTACACGATACCCCAACATACGCAGTTGCAGCCGCAGCAACTCACGTATATCTTCCGAATCATCAACCACCATGATTGTTGGATGAGTATACGCTGTCATTTAATTCCCTTTTAACTGTACCTCATCCCAATCTGCGTACACTGATGCCGCGAGTTATTAGCATGTTCGCTGAGAAAAGATAAAGCCTTTCGCCTAGAAAAGATATAGCCTTTAGCGTAGGCACTTAATTTAAAGGGGAATGCGCCTGACGTTGAAGTATTAAAGTTTCAGAGAAGCGAACTTACCGGGCAAGTCTAGAGTCCTACGGGTAGGAAGTCAAGGCTTTATGTCCTAAACCGTACATAAAATCCAAAATCCCGCCCGCCGGACAGTCAGCGCATTAAGAGCTACTGACAAACCTAACGGTCAATAGGATGAACAAGAATTTTGGATTTTAGATTTTCGATTGAAGGCAAGCGATTAGAGGAGCGAGCCTCTCATCATCAACTAAATCGAAAATCTAAAATCCAAAATCTCTTTTCCTCCCTTTCATATCGTCGCTTCTTAACCTGCGCGAGAGACTTTTCAGCAAGGCAATGAAGTAGCGCCATTGTTCTCATACTAGATTGGCTTTCAATTCTTAGATCATTCGATACGTGTAAATACACTATGTTCGTAGTCATATGTTAAAGACGACGTATAATATTAGCGTAAACGTCTAATCTCTAAAGAGCGGAGACGCTTTTGCAGCTAGAAGATGTAAAATATCTAGGAGATATGATAATGAAGGAAGATTAGGCGGCTAAATAGGCGTAATCCATGCCGTCTATTAGTACATCTAATTATAGTTAGACGCTTCAGGGCTGGAATTACACTATTTCAGAGTGAGGGTTTTACACTTTCATTCCGCTGAGTTTACCTAGTGCAATCGTTTTAATGCGAGTTAGTACCTGCTTAACCAAATTGCACGTAAAATACTCTTCATCGCTATAGAACAATTGATTCTGGCGCTTCCGCAAAGCTGTAGGAAAATTGGTTGAAGATTCGTATCTCTCGTGAGTCAGAATTAGCAATTTGTGAGCATGTTGAGAACCAACAAAGTGCGCTATTTCTTCCCCCGCCCCTTTGGCTGTATCCAGAACAACACATAGATCGCAAGCCGATAAATGCCAGAGTTCTTGAGCAGGGAAATCTAATTGGTCTATGCCCGGCAAAATTCCGGTTAGATCTAACTCTTCACTAAAGCGAATATCGGCATTGTAGAAGCAATTGCTAATCTCTTGTTTTATTTTCCGCCGTTTCTCGAAATGCTCGCCCGAGTCTACCCCTGGCCCCCAAACAAGAATGTTGAGATCGTAAGCTTCAATCTGCCTTTTTAGACGGTTGATAGCTTCCTCGAAACCCATTATGCAGGCTCTCCAATAGTCCGGTTTTAGGGAGTAAATTCCACACCCGATGCTTCTTCGATCTTTCGCAGAATTCTTGCTCCTAGCTCAGTACAAGCAAATAGTCCCTCATATTCTTCTATAACACCGGAGAGTATTAATCTGTTTAGAATAGGAGTGATTGTTGCGTCATCAGTCCTTATTGCTACGGCAAGATCGGCCTTTTTTTGAGACGACAATCTGAGGAGCGCAATCAGATGCATGCCCATCCAATCACCATTGATTAGAGATTCCAGTAAGACTCTGTTCCTTTGGGCTTCGCTAAGTATATCATCATTAACCGTATCTGCTGTATCTTCCGCATCAGATTCCGAGGCATATTGTTCCAATGCTTTTATGAACTTTAGCTTTTGCCGCCGTTCTGGAACAGCCAAAAAATAATCTCTGGTCCTTTCCTGTTCATGACCGGAGAGGGTTCCAGAGACGAAATCATCCGTTATCTCGTCCTCAACTAAGAGTAGTTCATTGAAATATCCTTGATCAGTCAATACTCGGATTTCAACTTCAGCCTGCTCATCCCCGGCTAATTCGCCGAGCAAGTATTTTTTAATCAATTCTTCTCTTTCGAGAACCTGTTCCATAGATAATTGCCCAAGCAGTATATTATGGGTAGTGACAAATGATCTTAAGACATGCCGCTACTTTGCTTCTCCATGCATTCTTGTATACATTGCTGTAGCACACTCCGAATTCTATATGCACGTATTCTTAGTGCGTTTAACGCCATCCCACGCTGTTCAGCAAGACGTTTTCTAGCATCTATCTTTGCACCCTTTTTCTCTTGGTAATATTGCAAAATCAACTCGCGGTTATCAGGGCTAAGGCTTTGCAGACATCTTTCCAAACAGTTATACGATATTTCAGTTTCCTCTGAAGATGTATCTATCGTGTCAGGTACAGAAACTGCCTCATGAAATTGGCTTTGCCTTAAATACTCACGATGGAGTTTCTTTGCAACACCATAGAAGTATAATGTAGGATCGCCCTGATAGGAATCCCTAATATCTTCGATCCTATAAGCAACTCTGTTTATCGTCTCATCGGCGAGTGCTTCAGCATCAACGCATCCACGTACCAGGAATAGCTTTATCAGTCTTTGGCGAATTTCTTCGTATTTGTAGCTTGCACGTCCTACAATTGGATCAAGCCACCCAAGAAGCGACCTAAAGTCCTTCTCATTTAGATTGGTTTTATTATATTGTGAATCGCCCATTCTATTTGATCGCCGAGAAATTTCCGGGTCTTCCAACATAGCTATAATACTAGATTCTAGAGCTATCTTGTCCAGCGTATCTGTACAAGAAGTCTTCTACATATGTGGCAAATTAAGTAGATGTTGCTCGAATCCGCAGTAAACGCGCGTCTAACAACTCATTCAACCGGAGCGCGGGATAGCATCTCTTTCATGCTATTCTCCTGCGGCGTGGCTTGTGTGCTTCTCGCCCGCGCCCGGTTAATTCGGGCGTTAGACGGACGCACTTGAGCTTCCCCATAAGAGGTAAACATCTCATGGGTGTAGGCATGTAATATATTTCCGAAAGCGTGATCAAGCGCCGCGTCTTAAGCTGGTTCCATAAAGAACTCGTAGTCGACGCCCTTTGTTCCCAGATTACGTGAAAAAATAAGCCTCATCCCCCCCATGCCATCCGTACCAAGGGTTTCGGGAAGTGTGAAACTTGACTCAGTAGTCTGACCGCTGTCGGTAGTGAATCTTTCAACGAGGGTGACAAACTTGCCTTCTTCGTGGTCTGCTCCCACACCTGTAACTAGACTACTCGTTAAGCGGTCGATCTTAAATTTCACTGTTCCGCCACCCGATGCCTTGATATTGAAGCTGTACTTGCGTGCCGGTCTTGAAAGCTCAATTTTGTCTTCGGTGTTCAGGTCATGCAAATCACCTTTGATGGTCGTTGACATTTCGTGACTCCTTTATTTAAGTGGCTGCTAAAGTGCCGCGAAACTATCACATCTCCGTTGTCTAAGTCTATAAGTCAGGCAGACTTCACGAGCCTGCCCTTTCTGTTTACTAGGCTCGCTGAAATGTCAGACGCTCACGGCTTGCGGATGTGTCGCCGTCTAACAACTCATTCAACCGGAGCGCGAATAGCGGGGCTTTCATCCGCGAGACTTGCCGCTTATGATATTGTGTGCGCGCCCGGTTAATTCAAGCGTTAGGTTGCTTTGTGTAATGGGCGGGAAGAATAAAAGGAGATGTTGATGTGACAACTATTGGAACTGTCGAAAGTTTATGGCATTACCCGATTAAAAGTATGAGCGGCGAGGCGATGACCGAAGCATTCATGGGATTCTCCGGCCTTTATGGCGACCGCTGCTATGCCTTCAAGAATTCAGCCGCACGCAAAGGCTTTCCTTATCTGAACGCAAATGTACAGCAACAAATGCTGCGCTATCAGCCAAAGTTCCGTTATGCAGAAAGGGCGGCGAAACCACCGAATCTGACCGAAGCGATGAGCATCGCGCCCGGTGTCACTGCGGCAAACGCCGAACCGAACGACCTGATGTTGGATGTCGTTACGCCTTCGGGCACGGTCGTCGCTGTTGATGACCCGGCGTTGATAGAAATGCTCGGTGAAGGATTGCGCGGTGAAAATCACCTCACGCTCGTGCGTTCAGACCGCGCGTTGACCGACTGTCGCCCGGTTTCGTTGATTAGTTTGCAAACCGTCCAACAGGTCGAAGCGGAGTTGGGCTTCTCCGTTGATAAACGACGCTTTCGGGCAAACATCTATCTTGACCTCGCATCGGATTACGGCTTTGCCGAGGATGAGTTGGTCGGACGCCGTCTGCGTATCGGTTCGAGCGCGGTGATTATGGTTCTGGAACGAGACCCGCGCTGTAAGATGATTTCGCTCGACCCTGACACGGGCGAGCACAACCCGAAAGTTTTCCGCAAAGTCGCCCAAGCGCACGGTAACTTTGCCGGGGTTTATTGCGCCGTTTTGGTC
Source organism: Acidobacteria bacterium 13_1_20CM_3_53_8 (assembly GCA_001920415.1). Classification (GTDB taxonomy): domain Bacteria; phylum Acidobacteriota; class Blastocatellia; order Pyrinomonadales; family Pyrinomonadaceae; genus 3-1-20CM-3-53-8. The sequence continues at coordinate 17,586 of MNJR01000042.1, forward strand.
GAAGGAATATTGACGAAAGGCGATTCAATCGAGGTGGTTGACTAAGAATAAGGCGCAACCTAACAACGGCATCAAGCCGACTCGCATCC
>MNJR01000139.1:0-30357 GCA_001920415.1 Acidobacteria bacterium 13_1_20CM_3_53_8
AAATCGTAGTAGTGCTGCTGGACGAAGAATCTCGCATCATCTATTGGATTCGTTGTTGGCTGCTGCGTGTCGTCGTCGCCAATCAGCAGCACGGCAGCACTCGGAGTGCCGAGTGTAACGCCCCCTGTAGGGTTCGATAGCGTGAGGTTGACTGTCTCGTCGCCTTCAACGTATGCGTCATTCGTGATTAGTATGTTGAAACTCTTCGAGGCTTCTCCAGCAGCAAAATGTAGAGTGCCGGAAGCGATTGTGTAGTCCATCACCTGTGAAGCCGTGCCATCGCTTGTCGAGTAATCAACTGTTGCTGTCGTGCTGGTGTCGCCTGATCTTACCACCATGATGGGGACGCTGCCTGCATATTCGGGAACGCCCACATTGGCACTGAGGAATTGTACAGTGCCTGCGGGCGGAATGCCGCTAGTGACCTGTATGCACTGTGAGAATTCAGATGTGTTGTTGTTTGCATCTGTCGTCGTCGCGGTCACAAAATCGCCGGCAGCCGCTACGGCCACCTGGGCGCTGAAGCTAGCATTGCCGTTACTATCGGTCGTTACTTGCGCTGCGCCCAAGAAACTCCGCCCTTCGCCGTAGCCTGAAGAATGGCAGGTACGATTAGAAAAGAATTCGATGCGGAAAGAAGCATTCGGCGTACTGTTAAGTAGGCCGAGCACCGTCGTCGTGCTGCCGGAAACAGCGGAGGTTAGGACGGGAAAATTCTGCAAGTTGTTGGGGCCGGAGTCGGCATCGCCTTGATCATTATTTGTTGGGCCAAGAGTGCCTATGAGGTCAATACCGAGCAATGAATTAGAGTAGATTGAGTTGTGCAGAAGAGCATTTTTTACGGAACATGAACCGCCGCATTCAATTAAGACGCCGACGCCGCTGTTAGCAATGATATTTCCATCATTGCTTCCTTGCCCGCCAATCGTGTTACCGGAACTACCGTTAATTATTCTGATGCCATAAGAGTTGTTTCCGAGTGCGACCGAGCCTGTGAGATCAACTCCTATGAAGTTGCCCCACACATGATTGTTCTGCGCCCCGGTCAGTAGAACTACACCCGACCTGTTAGCCGAGATGATATTGCGACTATCTGCTGTTGGCCCTCCGATAATATTGTTTGAGGCCAGAAAGAGGCGGACTCCTGTGTCGCCATTTCCTAAAGGGGCAGTTCCATTAACATCCGTGCCGATGAAATTGCCCAGAATCTGATTACTGTTTCCGTTAACATCAATCCCGCTCGCACCGTTACCGGAAATGACGTTGCGCTCCGTTGTACCTATTCCGCCAATGAGAATGGATGACGAGGACTCAAGGCTGATACCGTTGCCTAGATTAGCCAGCGCGCTCGTGCCGCTTGAATCAGTCCCGATGTAATTATTTTTGATTTGACTCTTCGTCGAGTTCACAACATATATTCCGTTGTTGGAGTTTCCAGAAATCACGTTGCGTGCAGATGAGCCTGCTCCGCCAATCAGATTATTGGCCCCGAAATTAATCCATATACCAAAGTGATTGGCGATAGGAGCAGTGCCGGTCGCATTTGTGCCTATGAAATTGCCTTGCACGGTGGCTCCGGGGAAACTGCTACCGGCGCTGCCAATATAAACGCCCGCGTTATTAGGATTGCCGGAAATGATGTTGCGTGTTCCGGGCGTTGACCCTCCAACAGTGTCACCTCCCAGCCCACCTAGATACACACCACCGCTGCTGTTTCCAAGCGCGGCATTCCCGGAGGCATTAGTCCCTATGAAATTGCCCTGTATAATGTTGGAAGCGGCGTTCGTGCCGACAAAGATGCCCCTATCGCCATTACCGGAAATAATGTTGCGCGCCGATGGGGACGAACCTCCTATAAGATTATTCTTTGAGAATCCGACGCTCACGCCCTCATTGTTACTAAGCTTGATGGTGCCTGGTTGTTGTCCCCTTGCGACAAAAGGATGCCGGAACCCTGGAATCGGTTCACGACAAGCCCGCGAACCGTGCTGTTCCCATTGAGAGTTAAACCTGAGTAGAGCGTAGCGGACTGTGGAAGTTTGCTTCCTTCGACTTCTATCAGCAGAACAGCGTTATCGGCATTCGGCTGAGTGTTCTGACTCGCGCCCGGTTGAGTGTAGCCGTCAATGGTCACAGCGTCAGTGATATTCGGTAAAGGAGTCAGAGGCGAGATTGTACGCACGCCGCCTCCAGAAATGTTGAAAGTAATCAGGTCCGCACCCTGATTTGAGTTGGCGTCGAGGATGGCCTGCCTTAAAGACCCGGGTCCGCTGTCGTTGGTATTCGTGACGGTGAAAACTGTTGGCGAGCAATTGTTAAGCAGAACAGAAACGTTGCTAGATAAGGCATTCGCCACCGCTATATCCTGACTCGTATTGTTATCAAGGTCGGCAACGGCGATAGCGCTAGGCCCCGTCCCGACCGCTACGCTCATAGGCGCTGAGAAGATGCCTGTTCCCGTCCCTAACAGAACAGAAATATCATTCGAGCCGCTGTTAGCTACAACGAGGTCTGTCTTCTGATCTGCGTTAAAATCTCCGACCGCGATAAAGGATGGATTAGTCCCTACGACGAAATTGGTGGCTGCGCCAAAGTTCCCGTCTCCGGTTCCCAGAAGCACGGAGACATTGTTGGAATCGAAATTAGCCACAGCGAGATCGCGCTTCCCATCATTATTAAAATCCCCGGATACCAGAGAGATTGGCCTGCTACCGGCATTGAAATCCGCACGAGTAGTGAAATGTCCTGTGCCATCGTTGAGGTAAAGGCTGACCTTGTTTGGCGCACCATGAGCAATGGCGAGATCAGGCTTTCCGTCATTATTGAAGTCGTCTGCAATGACTTGTTGAGGATTGCTCAGGTTCAAGAGTGTGGAAGTCGGAGAATTGAAACTTCCTGTTCCAGTACCAATAAAAATCTTCGCGCTTGACGCCGCGTCTGTGACCGCTATGTCCGCATTACCGTCACCGTTAAAGTCTGCCACGGCCACCGAAAGGGAATTCGATGTCCCGAAAAACTTGGTCTCTGCTCCGAAGCTTCCCGTCCCGGTTCCGAGCAGAATTGAAATATAGTTAGTGTTATCGTGTGTGACTACCAGATCGGCCTTCCCATCGTTGTTGAAGTCCCCGATTGCCACGAATGACGGGCGCGATCCAACGACCAGCTGATTAGCTAAGTTGAAATTACCCTGACCTGTTCCCAGAAGAATAGAGATATAAAACTCGCCTGTGCTCAGATTGCCGAAAAGATTTGCTACCGCCAAATCTTTCCAACCGTCGCCGTTAAAGTCCCCGATGGCTATGGATTGAGGGTGTGACCATGCGGGAAAATTTGTAGGCCCGCTGAAACTGGCGCTCGTACAGGCAGCATGAGCATGAAAAGGGGAGCAAAGCATAGCCAGTAAAACGAGCGTGAGACTCACACAGACTGGAAATCTATTTTGGAGTTTATAGAGCATATTGAATCCTATAAATTGATTACGATTTCTCCGTCTGAGAATCAGGTCAGAGCGCACAACAATGGCTGAGTGGGAGCCTCTACTTAGAGGCTCCTCCGCGCTTGTAAGACTCACAGCGACGCGAAGAATCGTTCTGGAACAATCTACTTACGGCAAAGAGCTTTCACCTGAAAATGATAAGGACAACAATCAGGCCGCCTTCGTTGGGCAAATCGCTTCCTTTGAGGGGAAAAATCAAGGTCTGGTCGGGCAAACTTTCTATAGATGTAATATCAAATCGGTTGGTTGCAAGCTTTACCAAAACGTTTTCACATCTTGCAGATTGACGAGCAGAATTCAATCAAACTCATGAAACCCGGGCTTCCGCGTACTGCGCCGGGTGTGAGCTTCAGAAGAGAGCAACTCGCCACAGAGAGGTTTAAAGATCAAGCAAAAATCGTCTATGTCACGGGATAAGAGCTAAAATGTTCATCGAGAGAGCCTTCTTTCGCAAAGATGTTTGTTTTGACAAACTCCATCTTACGAAATCCGTGTTCTCTCTCCACTTTCTTACATCTAATCTTGATTAATATGAACTACACACGCTGAATAGTTCATCTTTTATCACTCATCCTTGCTCTTCATCATCTTCATCCGGTTTATAAATCTCATAGCCAGTCGCGTCGTCGTAATAATAACTGCCGTTTCGTTCAGTCTCATTTGATTCCTGTTCGGGCTGCGGCGATTCGTCCTCTTTCGTTGTATCATCTCTGCGCTCGCTCATGCTCGGTCTCCCTTGGCAATTGAATTCGCAAAACTTTGGCTCAAGCAGATGTTGAGCATAAAACTTCCACGCGTCGAATCATAAAATCATTTCAGGAATAGTGAAAGTTATGCAGAAAACTTTTCGCGCTTGCCCAAAAATCCTTTTAGCATTTCTCATCTTTACTCAGTTCGCTCTGGCGCAAAACGCTGGCGTGCTTACAGTGCGCGACATCATGGCAGAGCCTTCGATTGCGGGCATGCGACCCGAAGGCGAAAAATTGTCGCCGGACGGCGAGTGGGTCGCGTACCTTTGGAGCGCTGGCGGAAGAGAGCCGCGCGACCTCTACATGGTTTCGACGCGGGGCGGCGAGCCGAAGATTCTGGCGCACGCGGTGGACACGCCGCAGGAAGTTAGACCTTCACGTACGGAGACGCACGACGAAGCGCGCACTACAGAACGAAGGGAAGAGCGCGTGATGCAGCGAGACGCGGCTCAACTAGCGCGCGAGCAGAGCGTGAGCGGCATTGACTGGTCGCCGGACTCGCGCCGCCTGCTCTTCTCTAAGATGAATGACCTTTATATCATAAACCGTGACGGCACTAATCTCAGACGTTTGACGCGAACGGCTGCGGCAGAAGGCGGGGCGCGATGGCTCTCTGATTCGCGACGCATTCTTTATCAATCGGGCGGGAATCTTTTTGTAGTTGACGCGGACCAGACCGCGCTCGTTCAACTCACGCGCGAAGGTGGCGCGACTGCTGGCAGCCGCTCAGACGCTAGCGCGCAAGGTTCAGGAGCGCAAACGGCGAGCAGCATGATTGTCTCCGGCGCGAAAGCTTCGGAAGACGGCGCGCGCGTAGCTTATGTTGTTTCCGATACTTCAAAGCAGCGTGCGCTGTTCGTGCCCGATTACACGAATGATTTCGTAACTGCGCCGACCGTGCGCCGAGGCTGGACTGAACAAAAAATTCAGGTCGTCAACAGTGACGGAAGTTCCGAACGCGTCGTTCTCATAAAATTGGCAGCATCGGAAGGCGCTTCCTACATACGCGGGTTTGACTGGACGCCGGATAGCAAGTCTCTCGTCATAGACCGCATTGACCGCGACACCAAACGTCGCCAGATTTTCATTGCGAACGTTGTGGATGGAACAGCACGTCTTGTTCAGGAAGAGACTGACGCGAAGTGGGTGGCCTCGCTCTCTCGCTTCGTGGATGTCTCGCCCAAAGGCGATCAACTTTTATTCACTTCGGAGCAGAGCGGCTACAATCACATCTATCTTCTGCCACTTAAATCTGGAAGCACCGACGCGCAAAGCAACAACGCTTTGCCAGTGCCGATACCAATCACGCGCGGCACGTGGGAAGTCAATTGGGCCAAGTGGATGCCGGACGGCGAGCACATCATCTACTCTTCGACGCAAAATGGGACGGCTGAGCGGGAGTTTGTCATCTATAACGTAAAGGCGCGTAACTATATTCATCTACCAACTTATGTTCATTCAGCAACAGAAAGAGGTATGAACACAGACCCGCAGTTAGCGCGCGACGGGCGAACACTTCTTTACCAACATTCCGAGTGGAATGTGCCTAATGACCTTTATGTAATTCATCTCATCGGAAATATCGAAACCGGACGAACGAAACTGACCGACACTGTGCCCGCGCGCTTTCATCAGATTCAGTGGACGCGGCCAGAGTTTTTCGAGTTCAAAGCGCATGATGGAAAGATGGTGAAAGCTCGCGTTTACCTTCCGCCCAATTTTTCTAAAGCTAATAAATACCCGGCTGTGGTCTTCGTTCACGGCGCTGGTTATCTTCAGAACATTATCAACGGTTGGAACAACTACTACCGCGAGTTTATGTTCAATCACATCTTGACCCAGCGCGGTTACGTCGTACTAGACATTGATTATAGAGGCTCTGCTGGCTACGGGCGCGAATGGCGCACGGACGTTTATGATTTCCTAGGCGGGCTAGATTTTCAAGATCATCTGGACGGGATTGATTACATAGTTCAGAACTACGCAGTTGATGCTGCGCGCGTAGGCATGTACGGCGGAAGCTATGGCGGCTTCATGGCGGAGATGGCCGCTATGCGTGCGCCCGAACACATTGCGTGCGCAGCAGCGCTTCGTCCCGTAGCGGATTGGAGAAACTATTTCGCGTCGTCGCCGGTTTACACGACCGAGCGATTGGGATTCCCCGAAAGGAACGCCGAAAGCTATCGCCGTAGCTCGCCTATCTCTTACGCGGATCAATTGAAGCGACCGCTTCTAATACTGCACGGCATGGTGGATGACAACGTGCATTTTCAAGACACCGCGCAACTTGTTCAGAAACTGATTGAGCTTGGCAAGACCGAGTATTTTGAAGTGATGTTCTACCCACGCGAGAACCATTCGTTCACACGAGCCGAAAGTTGGACGGATGAGTATGAAAGAATCCTGCGCTTCTTCGACGCTCATTTGCAGCCGTCTGGCAGTAGATGAAAGGCTTGCTCCTTCAAGCATGATGTCTAGGTTCAAACTTCCGAAGCTTTACACGATAACGGACGCGCGCCTCTCCGGTCTTAGCCACGCCGAGCAGGTCAAGCGATTGACGGCGGGCGGCTCGACCCTCATTCAACTGCGCGAAAAAATTCTATCGCCGAAAGATTTTTACGCTTCGGCTAAAGCGGCTCTGCGCGTAGCTCACGAGCGCGGTGCGCGTCTTATTATTAACGACCGCGTTGACATCGCGCTTGCGCTTCATGCGGACGGCGTTCACCTTGGACAAACTGATCTTCCGCCTGAAGCCGCGCGAAAAATTCTGGGACATAAAGCGATCATAGGTTTCTCGACTCACAACCTGGACGAAGCGCGTCTGGCCGCAGCGTTGCCTGTTGATTACATAGCTATTGGCCCAATCTTCGCCACCTCTACTAAAGAGAAGCCTGATCCTTTGGTCGGCCTTGAAGGTTTGCGCAAAGTGCGTGAGGCGGTCGGCTCTATCCCGCTCGTTGCAATAGGCGGCATTAGCCGCGAGACTGCCCCTGCCGCGCTCGCAGCAGGTGCGGATGCGGTCGCAGTCATAAGCCTCTTGCTCACAGAACCTGCAACCATAACCGACAACACGCGCAAGCTTTTATCCTCGCTTTAGCCCCTAAACCTAAGAAATATAAAGTACAACAGATTTTGCTTGCGTTTATCGAGATAATACGCGAGAATAATTCGAGCGCTTTGCGCCAAAGTGCCAAGCGAAGCGCCCGCCCGCAAGTGGAATTTGAATCGGCTCGCCTTCCGGCTTTATCTCTTTCTCGCTTGAAGCCGCTTCCCCCGTATGGAGTTTCGTAACGAATGAGCTATTTCGACCTGCCGCCCATAATAGAGCGCATGCTGTTCGTCTCGGACAAGATCAGCGACCTGAATTTTAGCGTAGGCCAACTGCCACAGGTCGAGATCAACGGAAAGCTCACGCCAGTGCAGCCGCTAGGTTTGCAAAAACTCACTCCGTTCCAGACCGAATTAATCGCGATGACGCTGATGCGCGGTCACCCGGACGCCGCAGAGCGATTGGCTCATACGGGCACAGCCGACCTCTCATATAGCCTGCCATCGCGCGCGCGCTTTCGTGTGAACGTCTTTCAGCAGCGCAACACCTACTCCATAGTCATGCGCGTGATTCCGACCGACATGCCTACGATTAGATCGCTGGGACTGCCGCCGCAGCTTGGGGAAATAGCCGAGATGCGCAACGGCATAGTCCTGTTGACAGGCCCAACAGGCTCCGGCAAATCCTCAACGCTAGCAGCCGTCATAGACCTCATCAACGAGATGAAGCATTACCACATAGTCACTATAGAAGACCCTATTGAGTTCATACACCAGCACAAGAATTCAACCATCAACCAGCGCGAGGTCGGCTCCGACACGAGAGATTTTCCATCCGCCCTGCGCGCAGCGTTGCGCCAGGCTCCAAAAGTAATACTGATTGGCGAGATGCGCGACTACGAAACAACCGAAATCGCGCTCGAAGCCGCAGAGACAGGCCACCTTGTTCTCTCTACTCTTCACACGATTGACGCATCGAAGACGGTTGATCGCATCATAGGTCTTTATCCGAAGAACGAAGAGGCTGTGATACGCACACGGCTTGCGCAGACTTTCCGCTACATAATCTCGCAGCGATTGATACCACGCGCAGACGGGCGTGGCCGCGTCGCTGCTGTGGAAATTCTGAAATCAACGCCACGCTCGCGCGAGTACATAGAGGAAGGCGAGTCCGAAGGCAAGACCTTGCTGGACGCCATGCGCGATGGCAAATTCGACGGCATGCAGGATTTTGACACAGTGATACGCGAGATGATCGAAAAGAAGATCGTCACGATGGAAGATGGGCTGGCCTTTGCAACCAACCAGAATAACCTGCTGCTCAAGCTCAAAGGGCTTTCTTCATCCGAGGATTTCATACGCGCCGAAACATCTGTAACAGGCGCGACTCATGAGACATTGCCCGAAGTCGAGTCCATGCTGAGTATGATTGATTGAAAGCCAGATTGATTTTAGATTTTAGATTTGCGATTTTCGATTGAAAAAGCCTTCCGCCTCTTCCAATCGAAAATCCAAAATCTAAAATCGAAAATAATAAAAATTATGCTTCTTGTTTGCTCCACATGCGCTACGCGATTGCAGCTAGACGACGCTAAAGTGCCGTCGCGCTCGTTCACGGTTCGTTGTCCCAAGTGTCAGACCATACTGAACGGGCAGCCGCCAACCGCTACGTCAAACGACCAGAGCGCGCTGGCGGTTGGTGAATCGCCTGCGCTTTACAATCAGCAATTCAAACAACCGACGCCAGCCAGAGCTTACAAGATGGACGGGGTTATGGAGGAGACAGCTTCGCCTTTCGGTTCAGACGGCACGCAAGCGCCGAACGAGCTTTTGCAGGCGCTTACAATGCTTCTTCAGCGCGGCACAGCCACCCCGCAGGCTACGCTTAGCGAAACTAGACTTTCCTGGGAGCGACGCCGCGTGCTGGTGTGCGTAACGCTCGCGCGACGCGAAGCGGTTGCAAAGGCTCTGGCAGAGAGCGACCACCAGGTGTTCCTAGCAGAAGACACTGCGCAGGCGATTGAAAGTTTGCGCCACGAACGCATGGACATTGTACTGCTCGAACCCGAATTCGACCCTGTTGAGCAGGGCGCGGCCTTCGTCACGCGCGAAGTCAATCTTATGCGCCCGGCAGAGCGCCGCCGCCTCTTCTTCGTTCAATTCTCTTCAACTGCGCGCACGCTGGACATGCACCAGTCCTTTCTTCACAACTTCAACCTGGTGGTCAACACAAACGACGTAGAAAACCTTCCGCACGCGCTAGAACGTTCCTTGCGCGACTACAACGATCTTTACCGCGACTTCAACAAGGCGCTGAACGTCGCAGACCTCTAAAGCGCATACGCCACAGTTTGTATTGACGCTTGCCGGACGCGGCCTGTAATCTTGTTGCTCGCGTTCGGCAAATTTTTTCTTCAATCATTTTCTGTATGGCGCAGGCTGAAGTGACAAGAGAGGCGCGGAAGAGCGCGAACGGCCACGCGCATGAGCACACGCACGGGCACGGGCGTGCCACGCGCAGCCGACACAGCCTGACCGTTGTGCTCGTGCTCACAGCCCTGTACATGGTTGCAGAGGCTGTGGGCGGATGGTACACGCGCTCGCTGGCGCTCATGGCCGATGCGGGGCACATGCTGGCGGACGTGGCCGCGCTCACTCTGGCGCTGATGGCCGTATGGTTCAGCGCGCGCCCTGCGACCTCCCGAAAGACTTTCGGCTATTACAGGCTGGAAATTCTAGCGGCGCTCATAAACGGCGTGGCGCTCGTGGTCATCTCGCTATACATCTTCTATCAAGCTTACGAGCGATGGTCGCACCCGCCCGAAGTTGATAGCAACGTGATGGTGATAATTGCGTTCGGCGGGCTTCTTGTTAACGTAGTCTGCGCGTGGATGCTGCACGGCGATCATCGCGATGATTTGAACGTGCGCGGCGCGTGGCTGCATATCATAGGCGACGCGCTAGGCTCTGTGGGAGCGATAACGGCTGGCGCGCTGATGACGCTTTACGGCTGGTACACGGCAGACCCACTGTTTAGCGTCATCATCTGCCTTCTCATCATCTGGAGCAGTTGGAATCTGATACGCGAGTCAACGAACGTTCTGCTCGAAGGCACGCCCGCGCATATCAATCTGGCGGCGGTCGAAGATGCAATACTTGAAACCGACGGCGTAAGGGACGTTCACGACCTACACATTTGGACTATCACATCCGGGCGCGAGGCGCTGAGCGCGCACGTCATACACATAGAGACAATTTCGCAGCCGGATTTGCTGCGAGAACTGCGCGCAAAATTGCACAATCGTTTCGGCGTTGACCACCTGACCATACAGATGGAGACGCCCGATTTCGACGACGACACTTTCCACTTCTGCCACGCGGGCACGGCATGCTTCCGCTCGACCAGAGAGTGAAGAACAGTTTTCAGTTTTTAGTTTTCAGTTTTCAGCAAGAGAAGATGCTTTCTGATTATCTGCCAACTGAAAACTAAAAACTGAAAACTAAAAACTGTCTTATGGAGATTAGTCTCTTGCTCACACTTGATTTGCGAGAGCAGGCTGCGTTGCAGGCGGCGCTGGTAACGCATGGCGCGCCGGACTGTCTTGTGACGCTGGCGTTGACGGGCGCGTGCCGCATTCAATCGTTGGACGAGGCTAAAAAGCTGCGGCGCTGGCTGGCGGACGCGCGCGCGGCTGGCACGACAGATTTCGTTTCGCTCAATGTTATAGAGCGAGAGTTGATTCGATTCGGCATATAAAATCAAGGCAAAAGTAAAAAGGTAAAAGGCAAAAGGGATAAGGCGAAAAGCATTTTAATTAAAAGCGGTTTCAGCCTTCCTTTTGCCTTTTTACTTTTACCTTTTTACTTTCCTTTGCCTTTTCTTCTTATGATTGAGCTTGGGTATGGGCGCGCGAAGATTCCTTTCGTTTACGACGAGGGGCGTTTTCGGTTGCTAGCGCCTGAAGAGACAGACGCGCGCCCGTTGTCCGACGTAGAGATAATCGAAGCGATTGATACGCCGATTAATTCTCCGCCTCTTGACGAGATCATAGAGCCGGGCGAGACCGTTCTCATAGTAGTTTCGGATGCTACGCGCGCGACCGCGAGCGCGCAGATTGTAAACCTGCTGGTGCGCAGACTTATCCAGTCGGGCGTCGTGCCGCGCGACATACACGTTATCTTCGCCACAGGCATTCACCGCGCAGTCGCGCCCGATGAGAAGAGAGAACTTCTAACGCCTTTCGTCGCGCAGAGAATCAGAATTCTGGACACGGACGCGAATGACCGGGCGCAGATGATTAATCTGGGCGAGACGGAGCGCGGCACTCCCATTGAAATCAACCGTGCGCTCAAAGAGCACGACCACGTCATACTCACTGGCGGGATTGCGTTCCATTACTTCGCAGGTTTCACGGGCGGGCGCAAGAGCATCTGCCCCGGTCTTGCATCTGCCCGTACGGTTCGCGCAACGCACATGCTCGCGCTTGATTTCGAGACCGGTGGCCGCCGCGCTGGCGTAGGCACAGGGCTTCTAGAAGGGAACGCTGTTCACGAAGAGTGCGAACGCATAGCGGCTGAAGCTTCGCCGTCGTTTTTAATCAATGCGATTGTTGACGAAGAGGGACGATGTGTACGCCTATTCGCTGGCGACTGGCGCGCGGCACATCGTAGGGCTTGCGAGTCTTACTCGCAAGATCATTCCGTGAAGATAGAAGAGAAGCGCGAGGTCGTCGTGGCAAGTTGCGGCGGCGCGCCATACGATATCAATCTTATTCAGGCGCACAAGACGCTGGACATGGCCGCGCACGCTTGCAAAGAGGGCGGCACAATCATACTGCTGGCAGAGTGCGCGGACGGATTCGGGCGCGCTGATTTCCCAAAATGGTTCGATGAAAGAGATTCACGCGCGCTGGCCGAGCGCTTGCGCACAGATTACGAAGTGAACGGGCAGACCGCTTGGTCGCTTCTGACTAAGACAGAAGCGTTCCGCGTTCATCTCGTTTCGGAGTTGGGTGACGAAGTTGTAAAAAGGATGCGCATGACGCCTGCGCGCAACGTGTATGAAGTCATGGCTAAGCAAAATGCTCAAGCGCGCGGCTACATAATGGCGCGCGGAGCGTCTGTTCTGCCCATTGTCGGCTGAAAATTTTTTCGGACGAACATTGATTGCAGCACTGTTCTCGAACTACAATCCGCTTCGCTTTGTATAGATCAAAGAAGTAGGAGACTAGAAAACAGCGTGAGAAGAAAAATTTTTGTGATATGTGCGGCGCTCCTGGCGTGCTGCGCAATGAGCGTTCGTGCGCAACAACAGACGCCGCCGACGGAGCAGACCGTAGAGCTTGGCTCGCGTGCGATGGCCTTCGACCAGCAGGGAGCGCAGGCCATAGCCGGGCAGCTTCGCACCACAGACCTGCGCGGCTCGCAGGACGCGCCTGTGCGCAACGTGCGGCTCGTTGTTGAGAACGTAAATCAGAATTTTTATAACTACGTCTCCGGCTGGATCACTTTCTACGATGCCGGGGGCGTGCGTTGCGGCGAAGGGTTGTTCAAGGTGGACGCGCTCGCGCCCGGTGAATCCGCAGAGACAGATACGCCTGGGCTTAGACTGACCTGCGCGCCCGCGCGCTGGCGCATAGTTGCCACGAACCTTCTCACGCGCGTAGGCGATACAGCCAAACCGAATCAGCCTGCACCGCTGCCAGAGACAGCTACGCAAGCTGCAACTCAGCCACAGCCTTCCGCGCCAGCATTCGTCACCGTGACGATTGACGGGCACGATTATCAAGTGCCCATGAACAGCACGCTCGAAGTCCCCGTCAAACGAAAAGGAGGCCGGGTCAAAGTCACCGTGCGTTCTGCTCCGCAATGACGAGCGCGCGCCCGTAGCGCAGTTGCCGTACAGAGTTGCTTCTGTGATTCGCGCCGCTTGACCGAAACGGCTTCGGCGGCCTAGCATGAATCCAGAATCAATCAAGCCCCCGAATACAAAGAGCGCGAAACCAGAAACGAGGAGGTGTCCGATGGCGGATGAAAGCAAGAAGTGTAAGCATCCGAGCTGTAGCTGCACAGTGTCGGGCGACGATGATTACTGTAGCGAGTATTGCCGCAACGCACGCGACACAATGGAGATAGGCTGCGATTGCAGGCACCAGCCCTGCGAGTGAAGGGCGCTAGAGCATAGGGATAAAGAGAAGGGACGCGGAGAGTGGGCGATCAGGGTAACCGAGGCGATTAAAAGAGGCTGAGTCATTCTTTCTGTTTTACTCGCTGACCGCTCGCTCTCTAAAAGGAATTACCATGTCTACTGTCACTCCACCTCCCGGTGTCTCGCTTAACTCAAAATGGTGAGCGTCCCCATAAAGATGTTGAAGACGAGCGCGCGTATTTTTCAACCCAATCTGGCTACTTGATTCCGTCCCCTTACCTTTAAGACCAAGTCCGTTATCGCGTATATGAATCTTGACTGCACCGTTATTGCGGCATACCTCTAATTCTATCTTTCCGCCCACCGCGCGAGGAGCAATTCCGTGCCGAATAGCATTTTCAACCAGAGGCTGAAGAAGCATGCTGGGAACCAAGGCATCGAGTGTGAGCGGGTCAATTGTTGAATCAAAAGAGAGACGTTCTTGCATTAAGGTTTGCTGGATTTCCATGTATGCCTGTAGAAACTCCAACTCCTCTTTGAGCGCCACCTCCTGTGTACGGTCGCTCTGTAAAGAGAGCCTGAGTAGATAACTCAGTTGTGTAAGGGCAGCGTCGGCTTTTTTCGGATGATCGTAAACCAATTCTGAAATTGCATTGAGTGTGTTAAAGAGAAAATGGGGATTAAGCTGCGATTTGAGAATCTGGACTTGGGCCTCAGTCAGCCTGACTTCTCGATCCCGATATTTGCGAAAATAGTTTATAGCTTCACCGACTCCGAGTATAGCCCAATAGTAGATAAGGTTCGTGGTTGTTCTATTAATGAAATAATTCGGAAGCACTTCTCTCAATTTTGAAGAAGCCCCCATCCATCCAGGTTGATCTCCAAACCTAATCAACCAGTCAATCGAGTAATTGACCAAGATAATCAGTGCATTGACGCAGATGCTAAGAAAAGCCTGGACTAGAATGCTTCGGACTACTTTTTTGCGCTGGATAGGGAACAGGTAATCAAGCCACAAAATAAGTGGAAATATTGCCACCCAGGAGTACGTCAGGCTGAAAGCATTGAGCAGCAATTTCCACTCAAAATCTCCTCCTGTGCGGATACGAATCAAAGCCCATTGGATAGAGAAGAGGACGGCCAGAGATGTCGCAGCTATTAAAATCAACTTTGCGACAAACAATCGCTCACGCCTGTCAAAGGTATATCTCAATAGAAATGGCTACCTCCATTCTTTAAGTTTTATTGCTAAATTAATCGGAATTGGAACGTGTTATAAAATCAGTTTGCTATGAAGAACTATTTACAAAACTACAATCATCAATATTCTTAAAGAGAAACGCTTTTTGAGGAAATCGTGGATTTTGCCAGCCACATATCTTCACCTACAAAGCGCTCCAAAGTTTCTCAAATTCTTCTAAATCAGACAATCTAACTGCGTGCAAGCTTTCGTCTGGCACTCATGTGATGAAAGTTAATCGCGCTCGACTGGAAATGCAATCAATTTGTAATCTGGAGTGTGACCGCACGGGCGGCAACGTCTGTTATTCTTCCTTGCATCAATCCAACGAAATTCATGCGCCCATCCCGACAGGTGCTAGATAAATTCTAGAGGGAGTAACATGAATAAAACTATCTTAGCTGTTGCGCTGCTCGTCTTGTTCGGCAGCGTGACCCTGGCCCAAACAAGCGCAGGTGGCAGAGCTACGAACGCGACTAATGCATCGGCCAGAGGGCGCGTCGTACAACTAGATTCGGGCACGCAAGTCGCCGCGCAACTTCAGAACACGCTCGACGCACGACGCGCGCACGTAGGCGATCAGGTAATTTTGAAGACGACCGAGAACATCAAGCAGAACGGACACACGGTCGTAAGCAAGGGAGCGCGCCTGATAGGCCACGTCACAGATGTGCAGCGTAACTCGCGCTCGAACAATGAATCGCGCATCGGTCTAGTCTTCGACCGATTGGAGCGCGGCAACCTTGAAGTACCCATCGCAGCTACGATCACTTCTATAACTCAGTCCAGAACGCACGCAAGAAGCGGCAACGATGACTTCGGCTCAGACACAACGTCGCGCTCAAGCGCTTCGTCAGGGTCAAGCGGTTCCAGCAGCGGAGGCGGCGGCCTACTGGGCGGCGTCGGTAACACTGTCGGCGGAGTTGTGGGTTCGACCACGCAGGCCGTTGGCGACACTGTGAGTGGAACCACAGGCAGCGTCAATCGCACGCTCGGCTCAGTCCAGATTTTGCAATCCAGCAGCACAAGCGCAGATAGTGGTTCGACGCTTTCACTCACTGGCGGCAACCTGCACCTTGAGAGCGGCACGACCTTCCACCTGACTCTCAACCAGACTGCGAACGTGGGGAACAACGAGCAACAGTAAGAGCAAATCAGAATTGAATATGAAGAGGCGGCGATGCAGAAGCATGAAACTTCGCATCGCCGCTTTTCTTTGTAGAAACCGGCGAGGGCATGCCCTGACTCTTTCGTTACAAGATATTCATTCTTGAATATACCCTGCTGACTCTTTCGTTATGAATTGCGCTGATAAGTTTGTGTTAAAGTAATGGCAGCAAAAACCGATGAGTCTCTTTAGTGACAGCATTTCATCTCATAAAAGAGCGCACACGGCTGCGTCCGACGCGCGAGTCGTAGAACGTCTGCGCGAAATTGTAGGCGCAGAGAATGTGCTGGTTGATCCCGAAAAGGTCGAGCCTTATGCGCAGGATGCCATCAAAGAAAAATTTCCGCCCGAAGCTGTGGTGCTGCCGCGCACGGCTGACGAAATTTCCGGGATCATGCGGCTTGCGAACGATGCGCGCTTTCCTGTGACGGCGCGAGGCGGAGGCGTGGGTTACACGGGCGGCGCTGTGCCGGTTGAAGGCGGCGTGGTCATAGGCACCGACAGGATGAACGAGATTAAAGAGATTAAGGCGGACGACCTCTACGCAGTGGTCGAGCCGGGCGTGACAACTTACGTTCTTCAGCAAGCGGTGGAATCGCACGGACTCTTTTATCCGCCCGATCCTGCCTCTTACAAAAATTCTTACATTGGCGGAAACATTGCCGAAAATGCTGGCGGAATGCGTTCGGCGAAGTACGGTGTGACGAAAAACTACGTGCTCGGTCTGGAGGTCGTGACACCTACGGGCGAGATAATACGGACTGGAGGAAGGACTAGCAAGAACGTGGTCGGGTTTGATTTGACAGGGTTGATGTGCGGCTCGGAAGGAATGCTTGGCATCATCACGGAGGCTACGTTGAAGCTGCTGCCATTGCCCGAAGCCACTGCGACTTTGCGCGCGACGTTTCACACTATGACTGAGGCCTGCGCCTGCGTCCCCGCATTCACTCGCGCGCGCACGACACCCGTTGCGATTGAAGTTCTGGATCGAAACTCAATCGAAGCGGTCGAATCCGAGTTCGCTTTCGGGTTGGCGCGTGACGCAGGCGCGCTGCTGCTGGTCTCTGTTGACGGTTCGGAGACGGAAGTCGAGCGGGCTGCGCTGGTTGTCGAACGAGTCTTGCGCGAGGGCGGAGGCTTCGATGTGCTTCACGCTCGAGCGCGTGAAGAGCAAGATCGTTTGTGGGACGTGCGCCGCGCTCTCTCGCCCGCGATAAAGAAGTACGGGACGTTGAAGTTCAACGAGGACGTAGTAGTGCCGCGCTCACGTGTGCCTGAACTGATAGAGCGAGTTGAAGAGATAGGAGAGCGGTACAGCACGTTCGTCGTCAACTTCGGACACGCGGGCGACGGCAACATACACGTCAACTTCATGTGCGACGCGCGCGACCGCGAGGCCGTCACCAGAGCGCGCGAAGCCGTACGCGAAACTTTCGCCGCTTCGATCGCCTTGGGCGGCACAATCAGCGGCGAGCACGGCATAGGCTACATCAAGGCTGCGTACATGGGCATGGCCTTGAGCGAGCAGACAATCGAAACGATGCGACGAATCAAGCGCGCTCTCGACCCGAACGGAATTTTGAATCCGGGGAAAATGTTCATTTGAATTTTGGATTTTAGATTTTGGATTTTGGATTGAGCCATTCGGAAAGTTGAATGCTTAAGACTAAAACCCAACGTGACTGCTACTCCAATCTGAAATCCAAAATCCAAAATCCAAAATCTGAAGATGTTTTCACTTCTCATAGAGCTTCAGCGATTGAAGAATCTTGACCGGACGGGGTGGACTCTGCGCGGTCACGCGCCGGGCGCGGAGAGTGTGGCGGCGCATTCGTATGGCGTGGTCGTGGCGGCGATGCTGTTGGGCGACGAGGTGCGCGCGCGTGGGCTGAAGGTTGACATGGAGCGGCTTCTCGGCGCGGATGTCAGAAGGCGCGCCGAACGCGCTGCCTTTGATGACATGGTGGGTGAGCGCGGCGAGAAGTTTGATTACAGCGAGTTGCACGCGGATTATGAGGAGCGCGCGAGTCTGGAGGCCAGGCTGGTGAAGGCCGCAGACATCGTTGACCTGCTTGTGCAGGCTCTGGCGTTTGAGCGAGCGGGCGCGCGCGGGCTTGACGAGTTCTGGGACGGCGTCGCCGAGCGCGATTTCAAGCTCGAAGGCGCTGCGCAAGAAGTTTTGCATGAAGTGTTCGCAGAGCTACGAAGCGCAAGGATGAAGGCGGAGGGATGAAAGAAGGGACGCGGAGACGCGGGGACGCGGGGACGCGGGGAAAGAAAAAAAGCGATGTAAGAAGCTTATCCTCTTCTCTCCGCGTCCCCGCGTCCCCGCGTCTCCGCGTCCTCTCTTCTTTCTTACTTGCTTTCCCCCCCGGCGGTTTCACTTGGAAGAGCGCGCTCGTAGGTCTTCTTATCTTCGTTGTCACATTCACGGCCAGCATCGCTATAGTCTCGTTTCTGCTGGTCAAGCTGCCAGCCACCTACTTTCACTCGTCGCATGACCGCGAACTATGGCAGGACAAGCACAAGGTGGTTCGCTGGACGGGCATCATACTCAAAAATCTGCTCGGCCTGATTCTGGTGGTTGCTGGCGTAATCATGGCTATACCGGGCGTGCCGGGTCAGGGCTTGCTCACTATATTGTTCGGCATCATGCTTCTTGATTTTCCGGGAAAGCGCCAATTGGAACTGAAACTCGTTGGACGCCCCGTTGTGCTAAGCCGTATCAATCAACTGCGCGGGAAATTCGATAAACCCCCGCTCGTGCTTGACTAGCGAGCAATCTGAAACACGGCTGCGCCTCGTAAAAGTTAAAGCAATCGCTTGAACGCGCGCTTCGGTCTGGCTCGCTGATTGCAAACGACGGATGCGCCTGCTTGGACGCGGGAAGGCGGAAATCTCGAATCGTAGATTTCAAATTACTAGGTTGCTACCCGCCCAGCTTAAGCAGGCGGTACTGACACGGCTCATCCGTCTGTGCAATGTCGGTGGGCGCGCACAGGCTTCGGCCTGAAGCTATTCGATCAACTAATTACGCAGAAGTTTACGACGCTCGGTTAATCCGCAAGCCTCGTAAGCGGCTTGCGTTGACAACGTACGAACCTCTTTGTTAGCTTGCTTGTTCGATTCAACCGAAGAACTGCCGGGAGCGGAAGATCGCCTGCAAGCGTATACTCTTTTCCATTGATGTGCACATCCTATCGTCAGCCAAGACAATCGCCACGCCTCGCAATCCTGCTCATGCTCATTCCGTTGCTCGCTGTGACGAGCGGGTGCAGCGGTCTTAAGAGCCTGCTGGCGAAGCCGCAGAAGGTGAACGTGCCGCCGCTGCTTGCGCCGCTTGCGCAGGCAGACACCGCTCAGCTAATCAACGAGGTCAATCGTCTGGCAGCCCTTCGTTCCATCAAGGGGAAAATTGACATACAGTTTCAGGACACCTCGTTTGCAGAAGAGGGTATAGCCGAAAAATATCGCACCGCCGACGGAACAGTTTACGTGCAGCGCCCCGGTCAGATTCACCTCCTAATACAAGCTCCATTCGCCGGTACGAAAATAGCCGAGATGACTTCCGACGGCACGCACTTTAAGATCGCAGTGCTGCAAGGCGACCAGCAGTTTCGCCGCTTCGTAACGGGCACGAATAATGCGGTCTATAAAAAATTGCCTATGGCTGGTGACGCTGCCACCGCCGCGCGTAACGCTAACCGGGCTACGCCAGAGCAGCGAGCGCGAAGCGTGCTGTCCAACCTGCGACCGCAGCATTTCACAGACGCGCTACTTGTTCGTCCTATTGAGACGGGTTCGGGCGCGACCTACGTGCGGAGCGAATTTTTTCAGGATGAGCCTGATACGCGACTGCGCGCGAAATCGAACGCGCGAGTCGTACGCGGCTACTACATGCTGGACGAGTTAGCGCCTGCGGCGGCGGCGACGAGCCAATTGCGGCTCACGCGCCGATTGTGGTTCGACCGAGTCGGCGGCATACGGCTCGCCCGCGTGCAGACTTTCGACGACGCTGGCGCGCTTATCACAGACGTGACCTACAGCGAGCCTAAGAATTTCGGTGAAAGCAATTTCCCCATGCCTTCGCGCATAGAGTTAACTAGACCAGAAGATCACTACAAGCTGAGCGTCACTTATCAATCGCCAGAAGACGTGGTGCTCAACAAAGTCTGGGACGCGGACATCTTCGACCTGAAGAACACAGGGGGCTTACCGGAAGTTGATTTGGATCAGAGAAGGCAGGATGAATAAGTGATAAGTGATGAGTGATAAGTGATAAGAAGGAGAGCCTGCTTTTTCTTATCACTTATCACTCATCACTTATCACTACCCTTTTATGGACAGTCTAGTAACGGCCAACATAAGGCAGCGTCCGGTTCGCTCGCTGGTGAGCGCGGCGGGCGTGGCGCTGGGCGTTGCTCTGGTGATGTTGTTCACGGGGCTGGCGCGCGGCATGTCGGACGAGATGCATCGGCGCTCGTCTAACGTGCTCGCAGAGATAATATTCACGCGACCGGGTTCTATGGAATTGACAAGCTCTATGACGAACCTGAGCGTGAAATACGTCGAAAGATTGCAGGCAATAGAAGGCGTGGAGTCTGCCGTGCCTGTCATACGTTACGTTTCGCAGGGCGGAAAGGGTTTCGGCTTCGAGCAGATAGAAGGCGTTGACTGGGAGCCTTTCTCGCGCATGAACAACATCGCGCTAATTGAAGGACGCGCGCCCGCAGCAAACGACGAGATAGTGATTGACACTACAAAAGCGCAGAATGGAAATTACAAACCCGGCGGCGTGCTTCAGCTTTTCGGCGGAAAGCCTTATCGCGTCGTAGGCATCTACGCGCCGGAATCTGGCGCGCGCATAAAGATGTCGCTGGCCGCGATGCAGGACGCGCTGGAATCGCCGGGCAAGTGCACGTACATACTGGTCAAATGCAAACAGGGTTACGATCAGGTCGCCGTTGCCAAAAACATTGACGCTTCGCCAACCACTAGCGGCAACAAGATTCAATTTACGCGCGATGTGTTCGTCAACATCGAAAAGAGCATTCCGTACTTGAACGTCTTCCTGCGCGTGCTCGTAGGGCTTGCGGCTGTAGTGAGCGCGCTCGTAGTAATGCTTGCCATGTACACAACCATCACAGAGCGCACGCGCGAGATAGGAATTTTGAAAGCTATGGGTGCGTCACGCGGCTACATCATAAGCGAGATAGAGAAGGAAGCAATTCTCATCAGCCTGCTCGGACTGGTCGCCGGATTCATCGCAGCCTTCATCGCAGGCATACTCGTACAGAGGCTTTACGGTCTCTCTTTCGAAATCGCCTGGTCTTGGGCGCTTGCAGCCGCTGCGATTGGTCTTCTAGGCGGCGCACTCGGCGCGCTCTATCCAGCCATGCGCGCCGCCAACCTTGACCCCGTGAGCGCGTTGGCATATGAGTAAGAGTGATAAGTGATAAGTGATGAGTGATAAGACAAATTTCTTACTCATCACTTATCACTCATCACTTATCACTTAAAATGAGAACTATCTTAAAAGCAGAGAATCTGAAGAAGGTTTATCGCGTGGGGCGCGTGGATGTGCATGCGTTGCGCGGCGTGTCGCTGGAAGTTCAGGAAGGCGAGTTTCTGGCAATCATGGGGCCTTCGGGTTGTGGCAAGTCAACTATGCTGCACTTGCTGGGCGGACTGCTGACGCCGACCGAAGGACGAATCATAATTGATGACGAAGATTTGACAGCCGCGTCGGATGCTAAGCGCACGGACATACGACGGCGCAAGATAGGCTTCGTCTTTCAGCGCTTTAATCTCTTTCCGACTTTGACCGCCGAAGGTAATCTTCGTCTTGCAGAGCGCATTCACGACGACGGGGGCGACGACCCAGAAAGAAGACGCGAGGTACTGCGCCTGCTTCGCCTTGAAGACAAGATGCACCACAAGCCTACGGAGCTATCGGGCGGCGAGCAGCAGCGCGTGGCGCTCGCTCGCGCAGTCGTTACGCACCCGGCAATAGTCCTGGCAGATGAGCCTACCGGAAACCTGGACACAGAGAACTCCGCAATCGTCCTGAACATGTTTCAGGAGTTGAACTACCGCTTCAACCAGACCATCATAATGATCACACACAACCCCGAAGCCGCAGCGATGTGCCGCCGAATTGTGCAAATGCGCGACGGCCTGATCGTCGAACCGCCGGGCGGAGTACAGATGTAAGAGCAGTTTTAAGTTTTTAGTTTTCAGTTTTAAGTTAAAAGCAGTTCGCTTCTTGCTGAAAACTAAAAACTTAAAACTGCATTTTTCTGACACCTGTCAGAAAAATGCTTTACTCCTGGGGGCTATAGCTGCTAGTTTTTGATTGATGAAAAGGGTTTTTCGCATTCTGAAAGCAATTTTTTTCTGGTCTTACGGGCGCAGCACGTGGCAGTGGGACGTGCTGTGCGTTCTGATCCTCGCCTTTATTTTTCTGACCCCTAAAAGCTGGTTCCAGACTAGCGAACTCAGCCCGTCCCAAATGCATCAAAATGGGTTCGCCTCAGTGCGCGTCCTGGTTGATGCTCAAACTCTTTCGGCTCAACCGGATAGGGGCGAAATCGAGGGGCGCGTTAGAGCGCTTCTTAATCGTCCCGACGCGGAGGTGATCGCATGGCGTCCGGCACAGGTCGTGCAAGGCAATGTGGTCGCCTACGAGGTTGACATACGCTAACGAGTCTTTATAATTGCACGGATTTTCGTTTGATCCTCCGGGCAAGGGTTTTATAAATTTTCTAAGGAGTGTTTATGAGAAAACTTGTTCCCCTCGGCCTGATAGCTGTTTTAGTTCTGGCCGGCAGCATCGTCAGCTCCCCGATAGGTGCTCGCGCCCAGGGTGCGGGTTTGGTGAGTTCGATCTTGAATAAGATGGAGCGCAATCGCAGAAACCTGCGTACGCTGCGCGCCTCCATCAGCATGGAAAAATATAACGCGCAGCTTCACGATTCTGATAGTTACAAAGGGAACGTTATGTACGTTCCTGCCGCCGGGCGCAACGCTTACGTCCGTGTAGAGTGGCAGCATCCGCAGCACGAGATTCTGGCGGTTGCCAACGGCGCGTACACGCTCTTCCGCCCGCGACTGAACATGGCCTACGTCGGCAACGCGCGTTCAAGTCGTGCAAGCAAGGTCAGCGGTATGCTGGACTTTCTGACAATGTCCAGCGCGCAGGTGCAGTCCCGGTTCGAGCCGCTTCAGGACATACGCGACGAGACGCTCTGGGGCGGCGTTCACACGGTTCACTTCAAATTAGTCCCTAAGGGCGGCGCAAGCTATAGCTACGCCGAAGTATGGGTGGACGATGGCGGCATGCCAGTGCAGACCAAAGTGGTCGAGCGCAACGGCGATGCCACGACCGTGCGGCTTACGGACATAGAGCGCAACCAGCCTATTTCGCTTGATCAGTTCACTATAAAGCTAGACCCGTCGGTCAAGCAGGTCAGGGGCTAACGCCGAGTCTCAAGCCAAATTTAGTACGAAAGAGCAAAAGGCTCTGGCTTCAACAACCGGAGCCTTTTGTCGTATACAACAGATTAGCGAGCATGCTTGCCTTACGGCACGCATCTCGCATATTCTTCAACGGCTCGACTTTGAAATAAAATGAGCTTGCGTTTTATTGTCAGAGAAATCTCGAAGCGTGAATTGTTAAGGTAGATGAAGAAGAGGTCAAAGTTCCTAAGCAGAAAACTGCGCGAGACGATTTTCATCACGCGCGCGTTGCTCTCATCCGAGCATCCTGTGCTCGCGCACGTCATTCCTATGCGGCGCTGCAATCTGGCGTGCGGCTACTGCAACGAGTACGACAAGGTCTCGCAGCCCGTGCCGCTCGAAGTGATGAAGCGCAGGCTTGATAAGCTAGCAGAACTTGGCACATCCATCATCACTATCTCTGGCGGCGAGCCACTGATGCACCCTGAGTTGGACGACATCATCCGCCACATACGCTCGCACGGCATCATCGCCGGACTCATCTCGAACGGCTACTACTTCTCGCCGGAGAGAATAGAACGGCTGAATGAAGCCGGACTTGAATACCTGCAAATCAGCATTGACAACGTGCAGCCGGACGAAGTTTCAAAGAAGAGCCTGCGCAATCTGGATAAAAAATTGCAGCACCTATCGGAGTACGCGGAGTTTCACATCAACATCAACTCCGTGCTTGGCGGCGGAATACGCACGCCCGAAGACGCGCTCACGATCGCGCAGCGCGCCGTTGAGCTTGGCTTCTCCACGACCGTCGGAGTCATACATGACCACGACGGCACGCTAAAGCCTCTGACAGAAAAAGAGAAGCAGATCTTTCACGCGGTGAAGAAGCTGGGCAACAAGGATCACGCTCGTCTCAACTGGTTTCAGGATTCAATCGCCGAAGGCAAGCCTTACGAATGGCGCTGTCGCGCTGGCGCTCGCTACCTATACATCTGCGAAGACGGCCTGGTGCACTGGTGCTCGCAGCAGCGCGGCTATCCCGGCATCCCGCTTGAAAAATATTCTATGGAAGATTTCAAGCGCGAGTATTTTACCGAAAAATGGTGCGCGTCCACCTGCACGCTCCAGTGCGTCCACCAGGTCGGCATTCTTGACAATTGGCGCGACCCGCAAGTTTCGCCCGGCGAGATGCAGGCCGAGCAGGACAAGAAGAACTCAAAAGGCTCTGTCGGCGAGATGCTTGGCGCTGATTAATATAAAGAACGCCGTTTCGATTCTCAATTCATCTGCCTCTTTCAACAGAGGCTTTCAAGCTTATGAGCTTAACAAGCCGTAGTGCTCGTAACTTCCTCATCTTCATATCACCAATCTTATTTCTATTTGGTGGTTCTAGCGTGAACCCGGCGCAACAGCCAGCCGCGCCGCAGACTCAACCCGCGCAGCATCCTTTTGACGAAACGGTATTGCTCACTGCAACTGTCACAGATACTTCCGGTCGTTTCGTATCCGGTCTGAGAAAGAGTGATGTGACGGTTTACTCGGATAATGTTCAGCAGGAAATATCCATCTTCGAGCCGCAGGAAGATGTTCCAGCAGCCGTGGGTATCATCTTTGACATCTCAGGCGATATACGTTTTCTAACGGTGGCTAGGAATGACTTGCTACGCCTGATTGACGCAAGCAATAAAGCAAATAGCTATTTCATCATAGGCTTTGATAAGCAGGGATATCTTCTTACCGACTGGACTTCGGATAGAGACGCCATTGTTGATGGCTTAAACGAGCTTGCCCTGATAAAGAACAAGCATGGTGCTGCGCTTTATGATGCTTGTTATATGGGAATCCAGAAGGTCTTGCAGAACAATCAACAAAGACACATCATCATTCTGATTAGCGGTACAGAAGACACCGAATCAACATACAGCTTTAGACAGAAAGTTCATGATCTATTAAAGCGGTCGAACGTAACAATTTTTTCCGTAGGCAATATACCGGACTATGCATCAGGAGTTTTGGAGCGCATGGCAAACGAATCGGGCGGCGTGGCATATCTTCCAAATACTACAGCCGAGTTGGACGAGATTTTTGAAAGCATTGTAGTGGAACTGCGAAGCCAATATCTGATTGGGTTCAAGCCTGTTAATGTCATCGCAGATGGCAGGTGGCACACGGTTAAGATTAAAGCTTCGCTGCCTTCTAGCATAAACCCGAAAATCAATCTTAATGTGCGCAGTCGTGGAGGCTATTTCGCTCCTTCAAATACTCACTGACTTCTGACCAAACGTTCTTAATGCTGCGACTCCACCTGTCCGGCTGTGTGCAGCTTGACGGAGCGCGACAGTCCAAGGCCAGAGAGCGTGCCAGCCATTACGACGAGCAGTTCACCTTGCTGTGCTATGCCATTCTCAAGAAGCGCGCGCTCTCCTGTGCGCAGCAAATCTTCTGTTCTCTCGCACGGCGTATGAACGATTGTCTCTACGCCCCAGATCAAGCTCAGTTCGTTCGCAACGTCTCTTAAAGTAGTCAGAGCAACGATGCGTTGATCTGGTCGCAGGGTCGAAAGACGGCGAGCCATCAGGCCGGACTCTGTAAAGACGGCGATTGTTTTCGCGGCTATCTCTTCTGCTGCGAAAGCTGCGGCCTCGCATAGAGCGCGGCTGATGCGACCCGACTGACGGCCTTCCCACATCTGGCGCGCGTGCGCTGCGACCGCTCGCCCCTGCTCTGCGGATTCGATTATGCGCGCCATAGTAGCCACAGCCCCGACAGGGTACTGTCCCATAGCAGTCTCGTTCGACAACATCAGCGAGTCCGAGCCGTCCCACACTGCGTTCGCAACGTCCGTGCTTTCTGCGCGAGTAGGGCGAGGATTCGAGACCATTGATTGAAGCATCTGCGTTGCGGTGATGACGAGCTTTTCAGAACGATTCGCCTCAGTGATGATGCGTTTCTGATAGACGGGCACAAGCTCCACGCTCGTCTCAACGCCCAAATCGCCGCGCGCGACCATCACGCCGTCCGCTGCTTTGACTACCTCTTCCAGATGGTCAATCGCTTCGGCCTTTTCAATCTTCGCAATGAGCGGCTGGCGACCGCCCGCCTGTTTAATGAGCGCCTTTGCTTCCTCGCAATCTTCTTTGCGCCGCACGAAAGAGAGCGCTATGTAATCAACGTTCTGGCGTATAGCCCAACTGAGGTCGCGGCGGTCTTTGTCGGTCAGAGACGGAATAGGAAGAATCACGCCCGGCAGGTTGATGCCTTTGCGCTCGCCCAACGTGCCGCCGTTGACTACACGGGCGATTACATCCGTATCGGTCGTGCTCTCTACGTAAAGCTCAATTGCGCCATCATCAAGAAGAATGCGCGCGCCGGGCTGAACGTCGCGCCCCATGCTCGCATAGTTCGTAGAAACTTCGTGCGCGTCACCCGCGACCACGCGCGATGTGATTGTGAAGAGTTGGTTCGACTCCAACTGGACGGGCTGGCCGTTCTTCAACACGCCAGTCCTTATCTTTGGCCCTGACAGGTCAACGAGCACAGAGAGAGGCCGATGCATGCTCTCGGCTGCGGCGCGAGCGCGCTTGATATTCTCCGCGTGTTCGTCCTGCGTGCCGTGCGACATGTTTATGCGCACGCCGTTTGCGCCCGCAGCAATCAACGCCTCCAACACAACAGGCTCGCGTGACGCAGGCCCTATGGTAGCCAGAATCTTAGCCTTCCTCACGATAAAAGCACTCCTGGTTTAATTGACTCATTTATTCATTTTTCATTCAATTAGAAAATGAAAAATGAATCAGTTAACAACTGGATGTTCTATTTTATACGCTAGACTCTATGAAGTTAAAAGGGGCGTGGGATGACTGCGGGTGTGCGGCGTGCGTAAGACTCAAATTCCTGGCCGAATGCTTCGCGCAAGAGCTTCTCTTCGCTCAGAACGCGTATGCGCGTGCCTATCATGAAGACGATGATGGCTATGGGCAGCGCTATCCAGTGGCTCACGGCAAGACCTGTGGCTATGAGCATGCCGAGCATTCCCGTATAAATAGGGTTGCGCACGAATTTGTACGGCCCTTCGGTGATGAGCTTGTGTCCTTCTACTAGCCGCGCGGTGAGACTCCATTGCTTGCCTAGAGCGCGCACGGACGCGGCTACGAACCAGACGGACGAGACGGCAAGGGCTATGGTCAAAATTGCTAGAATGATTTCAAACGTCTTGCTCAGATTGAACATAGGCATAAAATATCTTCGCGGGATTCCCCAGACCAGAGCGTAGGAGAGACCTTGGAGCACTATGCCTAAGATGGATTTCGACTCGCGCTCATGATCTTTACCCGACGGCGGTTTCTTCCAAACGAGGAATGATGCGACGAATGCTATCCAGCACAGCAGCACGCCCGCAAAGGCAATCATAGGCCACAGATTTAACTGAATGGTCATGGAAAATTTGTTTGAATAAACTGCCCGGTGTTAAAGCTTAAGCTGGCTCTGCCTCAGCCGCGTACTGCGCTTCCAACCTCCTGCGTCGCTTGCCCATGATGAAGCCGTGTAGTGTCTGAATCGGCGCGATGAGCCAGTAGATTATTCCCGCCCAGATTCCGTAGCGCGGGCCGCCCAAGAGCGCAGTGGCAATCGAGAGTAGGCCGATTAGTACCATCAGCGCATGCTCCTGCACCTGCTCGCGCGTGTCGTGAAGTTCGAGCGCGTTCAGAGAGAGCTTTTCGCGCTTACGCCATGCATGCAGGTATAGAAGCATGAAGACCAGAAAGACTGCCGCGAAGCCTGCGCCGTAGATAGCCATCATGGCAGGTATCTGCTCGTGCGTGACGGGCGGCTGAACCGTTCCGTCCGCCATATGAACTTTCATGTCAAAGCCCATGATGGAGTTCAGCGCCAGATTCCAGACGAATTTCAGAGGATAGACGTAGAAGAGAACGACGAAGATAAGGAAGCCGTTCATCCACACGGTGAAGTTATCGTTCAGCCCGTAGCGGCGAAAATATTTGTACTGAGTGACCCAGACGTGGAACAGAGCGAAGAAGCTTATGGCGAATGCGAAGAAGCCGCGCATCGTTCCCATCAGTTCCGTAAAAGTCCTCGGCACTTCCAGAGAAACAACCAGCAGCGTCACAGCGAACGCGAAAACAGCATCGCTGAACGCTTCTATGCGCGCAATCTCGCCCGTCCCGCGCATGCGAAACCCTCTGGTCATAGCCATCTCTTCACTGAGCAGTTTGTCACGAATCATAGAAAACAGTTTTCAGTTTTTAGTTTTCAGTTTTCAGAAAGAAGCGAACTGCTTTTACTTAAAACTGAAAACTAAAAACTAAAAACTGTCTCTTGTCACTGCTTTTTGGATTAGTTGCTCCATCTCGTGCGGCATGTTGTCGTCGTAGCCTACGAAGCGCTGTACTAGGCGGCCTTTCTGGTCAAAGACGAATGTTTGCGGGATGCTGTCGTCATCGTACATTAGTGCATCAGTCATCTCGTCGTCTGGAAAGCCTAAGGCGTACTGAATCTTGTACTGCTGCACGAACTGCGGGATTTGGTAACGGTCGCGGCGTTGACATGCGGCACGGCTCGCACCACGTCGCATAGAAATCCAGCACGACCACCTTGCCCTGATAATCAGAGAGCTTCATGTGGCGATTGTCCAGAAGCGTCCAGCCAAACTGTACATCCTGCGCGCCTGCGGGAGCAGACGGAGTGTTGTGCGATCTGGCGATGGGCGGCATGGGCATGGCCGTTCGCGGCGGAGCGTTACCCACAGGCGTGTTCGATTGCGCCGTCTCCGGCGAATTATTACTACAGGCGGCGAAGATTAGAAGACAGAGAGCGCAAGCTGCGACCGCTAACAATCGCAGCCTATCGTTTGAGCTTTCTAAAAGGGCGAATCTCATAATGAGAACTTCCTTAAGACGGTCGAGCGGCGCGAAGCCATTTTACACTACCGCAAAGCCGCAAGCGCAAATCTTTCGCGCCCGTGTGCTGCTCGTCAGCCTTCCTGTTTCTCATCCCCTTGCGCAGAGGGTGCGGGGCTTTCCATCTGCTCTGCTGACGGTCTATCTTCTGAAGGGACACGATACTCTTCATTGGCCCAGCGACCGAAGTCTATCATCTTGCAGCGCTCCGAACAGAACGGACGCCACTCGTTGCCCTCCCACACAATCACCTTGCCACACGTAGGACATTTCATAACACAAAAGTAGACTAAAGAAGGCGAAAGGAAAAGGCGAAAGGAAAGGCAAAAGTAAAAAGGTAAAAGGCAAAAGGAAGGCGGAAACCACTTCTATTAAAAGATTGGCTTCCCCTCACTTTTGCCTTTTTACGAAGTGACTCAGAATGCCCCACTGCTTGCGGTGGGGATGAATGAGTCCGAGTCAGAAAACAAATTCAAAGAAGTCGCGCAGCGATTCCGCTTAAATGCCTCGCTGCTTGCGGCGAGGATTTTTACTTTTACCTTTTGCCTTCGCTTTATACAGTAGCGAGCGATTCGGGGCGTTTGACGAGAATCTTGCGGTTGACGAAATCTATGACGCCTTCGCGGCGCATGGCGTTCAATCGGACTGTTACGCTCTCACGCGTTGAACCTACGATGGATGCAATCTCGCGGTGCGGAAGCGAGATGTCTATGAGCACGCCGTCGGTTTCGGGCACGCCGTAGCGGTCTGAGAATTCGATCAGAAGTTTTTCTAACCGCGCAGGGATGGCGTCGAGCGCGAAATCGGCCACGCGTCGCTCGGCACGAACAAGTCGTTGACCGATTAGGCGGAAGGTGTAATCATAGAGCGAACGATCTTCCCCCATAACCTTTTGGAACTCCCCCGCAGGAATGCGCAGCAGGCGCGAATTCTCGTAGGCAACGGCAGAGTTCTCCCTGAGTCCGGCAGTAGAGTAGAGCGCCGATTCGCCGAAGAGAGCGCTGGCTGGCAGTATGTCTATCACGGCTTCGCGCGCCGTCGTCTCTTCTATGCGGCAGAGCTTTACACGCCCGTGCATGATTGCGTAGAGCGAGTCGGCGGCTTCGCCCGCGCGATAGACGAAGCGGCGGCG
>MNJR01000139.1:30373-74611 GCA_001920415.1 Acidobacteria bacterium 13_1_20CM_3_53_8
CCCATCTTGCGAATGATGGTGGCGCGTTCTTCTGCGGAAAGATCGCAGGCACGTTTAAGCGGCATAATGTTCGAATCCTCGATTTCTCGTGTGGGCTTCAAGCATCAGGAATAAACCTTCATGCAAATTCAAATTTCCCGCACCCTGTTCGTTGAGAAAGCTGGTCGGACGGCTGATGTTGGAATAGTAAAACGGAAAATTTTTGTAAGGAGTCTGGCCCCAAATACAGTTTAACGCGAGGTCGTAAACTTTCTTTACAGTTCTTGTACAGATTCGAGAAGAAGGAAGTGCTTTTCTAAGACCGCAAACAACAACTGATGAAGCGCCACTCTAGCACGAAGTTGCCGACGGGCGCAAGACGGTTCTGGATAAATTTATGGTGGAAAAATTCAACGTACTTCTGGTTGACGATAGCCCGGACAAGCTTGCCATCTTAAAAGTCGCGTTGCAGATGGACGGTTACGAAGTTCGCACCGCGCAAGACGGCATAGAGGCGCTCGAAGCTGTGGAGACTTTTCCGCCAGACCTGATAATAACGGACGTGATGATGCCGCGCATGGACGGCTACGAGCTTGCGCGCAGAGTTCGCGCCAACTCTTCTACACGCTTTATTCCCATAATCATTCAGACAGCTGCGCGCGGCTCTGACAGGGATGCACGGCGCGGCGCGGAAGTCGGAGCGCTGGGTTACATCACAGACCCCACAGACCTTGATTTGCTGAGGGCGCGAGCGCGAACGCTCATTGATTTCAAAGATTATCTGAACACATGCGAGGAGCAGGCTTTCACAGATCACCTGACGGGGCTTGCAAACCGCCGCCGATTCGAGCGGCAGTTGGAGCGTGAGATGGCGCGCTCGCTGCGCTACGAGCACCCGTTCTGCCTGCTCCTGCTTGACCTGGATAATTTCAAACAGGTCAACGACCGCTTCGGCCATCAGCTTGGCGACGAGGCGCTCAGCATGCTTGCAAAAACTTTGCAGGCCGAGACGCGCGGCATTGACCTGGCAGCTCGCATAGGCGGCGAGGAGTTCGCAGTTCTGCTGACCGAGACGGGCTACGAAGGTGGAGTGGAAGTCGCAGAGCGTTTGCGGGAAAGTATCAAGCAGGTGAGCGTGCCCGGCGTAGGCCATGTCACAGCAAGCTTCGGCGTGGCGGAATTCCCCACATGCGCTGGCTCCGCAAGTGATCTGATAGAATGCGCAGACGCGGCGCTCTACGAAGCCAAGCGGCAGGGGCGCGACCGCGTGGCACGCGCTGCCGCACTAACCGCGAACCAAGGCTGAGCAGAGAGCGTATGATTAGCAGGAATCGGGCAACGACAATGATAAGGCAAAAGTAAAAAGGCAAAAGGGATAAGGATGAAGAGAGTGCTATTACTTTTTCTTTAAATCTGTAAAAGTGGCTTCCGCCACACTTTTGCCTTTTTACTTTTACCTTTTGCCTTCCTTTTGCCTTTCCTTTGCCTTATTTTTAAGGAGTGAGCAATGGCTGATTACAAAGACAAGCTGGACGA
This sequence comes from Acidobacteria bacterium 13_1_20CM_3_53_8, assembly GCA_001920415.1. Lineage (GTDB taxonomy): Bacteria > Acidobacteriota > Blastocatellia > Pyrinomonadales > Pyrinomonadaceae > 3-1-20CM-3-53-8. The sequence continues at coordinate 31,889 of MNJR01000139.1, forward strand.
GTGGCAGCGCGCTGCTAGACGCAAGGCGCGCGAATTGGACGAGAAGTACGGCATAAAGGATCGTATTGAAGAGGGCGCGCGTGTTGCGCAGGATGCGGCGAAGCGTGGGGCAGAGACCGCCTCAAAAGGCGCTGAGCGCATTCGCACTGAGGCCGAGAGGCTGAATGACGAAGAGGAAGTACAGGAGCGAGTGCGCCGTGCGGGCGAGGATGCAGCGCGGCACGCGCGTGAGGCCGAGCGTGCGATTCGCGGTGTGGCTGGCGAGGCAGGCAAACGCGCCGGCAAAAAAGCTGGCGAAGTTTTCGACGGCGCGAAACGACATTACGACCGCGCTTCAAGGGTCGTTGACGCGGGCGCGCGTTTCACACGAGCTTCCGGTTCTGCGACCTCAGCGCTTTTCAAAGCTGGCGACTGGATAAAGAAGAATCCGGGCAAAGCTGCGCTCGTCACATTCTCGCTCGCAACGGGCGTTCGCGTCGGAGTCGCTTTCCCAGGTCTTGACGCGGTTCTCATAGGCTCGCACCCGCACTGGTTCACGCACTCTGCGCTTCCTGTTTACGGCCTGCGCAAAGTGAGCGAGAAGTTTGACGGGTATTTAAAGAAGCAGGAGCGTCTTGTCGCCGAAGGGAATTTGAGCGAAGCGGAGCGAGAGCGCGCACGGTTCGAGCGCAAGATTGTGAAGCTTATAGGCGCTCCTCTTCTAGGTGCATTCAGTTGCGCTGCAGGCGCTGCGATGTGTGCGCAAATCTTCAACCCGGCTGGCCCGATTACGGGTGCGCCTATTAGCTGGCTTCTTGGCGGAAATCCCTTCCTGGAAGGCGTGTGGCTCTTCGCAAACGGCGTTCTATGCTTCCATCAGGGCTATAAATTCTTTATGATTGCGCTTGCGGACGAAAAGGACGTAGCAAAGTTTGTGAAAGAGATAAAGGGTTTGCTGCCAGCGGGTGAGGCGGCCTGAAGGCGAACACATTTCGGGCAAACCTTAATAGGTTTGCGGGCATCTTTAGCGGTTAAAGGAGAAGATCATGAGAACGCGAGTGGTTGTTTTGAGAATCATCGTAGCCCTTCTTACTTTTCTAATCGGCGTCACGGCGGCCATCATCATAGGCCACATCAATCCGTTCGCGCGCGCGTCACGCCACTGCGCCGTAGAATACAGGCTTGAGGCGTATCCTCCGAGCGACATGCAGGAAGGCTTTCATTATTGCCCGCACATGAGCACGGCTGATCTAAAGTATAAGTCGCATCTGGGCAGAACGCCGGACGAGATCGCACCTGTTCAGCTAGACGCGCCGGACGCGCCGCCACCGCCGCCCGCTCCTACAGCACCGCGTCTTTCGCACAGAAGGTGAAGGTCTAGAAATTTTTAGAGAGCTTCGACCGTTGAGCTTATCCCGCAAGGGAGTAGGCCAACGGTCGAACTGTTTATACAAGCTTTGAATGAAGCAATACGGCTTTCATCATCGCAGACCGTAGAGAGTGCAGAGGAATCATACAGCGGTGGTCATTCGGATGCGACTTGATGCTGGCAGTTTGCCGTCGTGTTCGCCAAGAACGGGCGTAAGACGGGGCATTTGGCGGAAGTCGCATGCGTATGACCACCGCTATAGAAGATTTGAAATTTCAAATTTCAAATTTGAAATCAGGAATGCCTTACGCGAGTTCGATATAAACCATGAAGAGAAAGGAGCGAATGAATTATCCACTATAGCGGTTCTCACTTGGGTGCGACCACTCTGATCAAGGCATGCAGGTCAGTACCGCCTGCGGTAGCGGGCGGGTCGTAGCCGCACCGATACCCGCCCGCTACCGCAGGCACTGACATGAGTCGCATTCAAGTGAGAACCGCTATAAATCACACGAAAGAACACTAAATGAATTCTTCTCTTCGTGTCGTTTCGTGTGATGCGCGTGGATAATTCTCTCTTTCGTCTTTCTCTCTCTTACGTCGTACTCGCGTTGCTTTATTCTTCTCTCTGTAATCTCTGCGTGCTCTCCGATCTGCTTCCATCTCTCTTTCTTCCATGAGTAGCGTTCAAGTGATTGAAATCGGGAATGGCAGGAACGAGAGCACGAAGACAAGAAGCGTGAGTGCGGCCACTATCAATCGCCCTCGGTTCAACTTCTCATAATCGTTGACGGGCTGCGGGTGGCGCACCTTTAGCATGACGCCCAGCAGCACGGCGTAGAGGAATCCGCTGGGGCTGTTGTGCAGAAACCAGCCGAGCAGTGCGAGCGCAGACATCGTGAAGAAAGCTATGCGCCCAAGATGTTTGTGAATTTTCGGGCCGAAGACTGAATAAGTGGCGTGCCCGCCATCGAGTTGTCCCACAGGCATCAGATTCAGACTTGTAACCAACAATCCTATCCACGCCGCAAACGAAAAAGGATTTAGGGCAACCGCGTCCAGATTCACATGAAGAAAACGCGCGAAGATTTGCACCAGCAGCGAATCGTGCAGAATTATCTCTCCGCCAGACGCTGGCGCTTGCGTGTGTGCAGCGACGAGACCGATTATTGTGACGGGCAGCGCAACGACGAAGCCTGCGAGCGGGCCAGCGACGCCAATATCGAAAAGCGCGCGGCGCGACGGGATTGGCGACTTGATCTTGATGAACGCGCCGAATGTGCCTGCTAGAAAGAGCGGCGGCGCGGGGATGAAGAATGGCAGCGTCGCGTCAACATTGTAGCGTCTGCACGCTATGTAATGTCCGAACTCGTGCGCCGTCAAAATTGCCAGCAGCGCGAAAGAGAACGTAAACCCTTGCGCCAGCATAGAAGGCTGCACCAACGCTTGATGAACAAGCAGCGCGACTGACTTCAAATAATATTCCGGGATGTAGATGAGATAATCTAACGGCGTATGCGGGATGGGCACGTCCGGCTCAAGGTTCTGGCCGGAGTTCGACACAGCCACGATAATCCCTGCAATCGTCGTAGTGATTACCGTGAGGAAGAAGAGAATCGCGTGGCGCGTCCACTCGCGCGCCGTCGGACGCGCCGCTCGCCTATGAGCAACATAAGGCGCAGGCGCATCAACGAACGGCGGAACTGCTTGTATTGATTCAGACATGGAAAAAGTGATAAGTGATGAGTGATGAGTGATAAGAGAAAAACATGTTCTTTCTTATCACTTATCACTTATCACTCATCACTGTTCTTAGTATTCTGCGTCAGGCAAACGCGCCTGCTCGCCCGTCGAGTGATCGTTGTGGTCTGCGTCTTCTTCGCCTGCGAAACCGTGCTCTTGAAGCTCTTTGCCGGGCTTGAAGCGTATGGTCTTGCCCGAAGGGATGGCGACCTCTTCGCCGGTGCGCGGGTTTCGGCCTACGCCGCGCTTTCTGGGCTTTACGACGAAGACGCCGAAGCCACGCAACTCTATGCGCTCGCCGCGTGTGAGCGCTTCTTTCATAGAATTGAACAGGGCATCAACGGCCTGCTCCGCCTTCATCTTGGGCACGCCCGTGCGCTCCGCAACACGATTGACAATGTCGAGTTTAATCAAGGGATTTCGCGCCTCCGTATAGGTCTTTAGCTATCTGCTCTGCTTTAATTTAATAGTGATAAGGTAGCCTTTGCGCCTTGATAGCGATAATAGAGACCGCCCGCGAAACCTGTCAAGAGACGGCGGCTCGGAGGCGGTCGTTGACAAAGCCTATATTGCACAGCTAACCTCAAAGATAGTGATAAGTGATGAGTGATAAGTGATAAGAAGGTGAATGGTAAATAGTAAATGGTGAATGGGAGAACTACTCTTATCCATTTACCATTTACCATTCACCTCTTCTCTTATCACTCATCACTCATCACCCATCACTTTTATCCCTATGTTTGGAAGAAAAAAGAAGAAATCGCTGATTCCGTTTGGCGGCGTGAGCGCTGAGGACGATCAGAATATTGCGGTCGAGAGGCCGCAGGATGCCGCGCGCAGTAATTTCTGGGCGGAGGGGCGTCTGCTTCTGCGCGATCTCATCTTCGCGCTGATGATAGCTGTGCTGATGATAGTGTTCGTGGTTCAGCCCGTTAAGGTCGAAGGGACTTCTATGCTGCCGCGCCTTCACGACGGTGAGAGAATTTTTGTCAACAAGTTGATCTACTACGGCCTGCCCAAATTGCAGCGCGGCGACATAGTGGTCTTCTGGTTTCCTAACAACCCGTCGCAGAGCTACATCAAGCGCATAGTCGGATTGCCGGGCGAGAAGGTAGAGATACGAGAAGGGCGCGTCATTATCAATGATCACGAGTTGAATGAGCCTTACCTTGATCCACAACTGAACATCTCGCATCCGAGCCAGCAGCCCGTGATAGTCCGCGAACACTATTATTTCGTGATGGGCGACAACCGCGATCATTCGTCGGACTCGCGCTACTGGGGGCTTGTGCCGGAAAAGTATATCTACGGCAAGGCGCTCTTCCGCTACTGGCCGCTCGGTAGCGCAAGCCTTATCTCGCACGACCCAGACTACAACCCCGTGCCGCCAAGCCCTACGCCTAGCGCAGAATCTTCGGACGACGCGGACACGGGCGAGGAACAGTAGAAAAGAACAGTTTTCAGTTTTTAGTTTTCAGTTTTCAGAAAGAAAAGCTTTTAACTGAAAACTAAAAACTGCTCTTATGATTATGGACTGGCTGCGGCCACTGCTGTTGATGTTTTATGCGCCCGCGCGTGGGATGAGCGAGGCGCGCGACCGTGCGCCGCTTGCGCCCGCTATGCTGCTGGCGCTCATCGCGCATATAGGCTATCTGCTGTACACTGAGTGGCCTTATCTTGCGCCCGCGCTCGCAACGCACAGCGCGCTCGCCATTTTCCAGATTATACTTCGCTCGGCTGGCTCGCTGCTTCTAATAGTTATTGTATTAGTCCCCATCACAGCATTCGTAGCAAACCTGTTCGAGCGCCGCGCCAGCTTCGGCGTAGTGATGCAGCAGGAGTACGCGCCGCTGGCCTCAGCGATTCTTTACGCCTGGGCCGCCGCGCACCTGATAGCACTCCCGCTAGCTTTTCTAGCCAACTCCACCAAGTTCACAGCAGAAGTCGTCGCAAGCTCTATGCAGGTCGCAGAGCAGTGGCAGAAGAGTCTGCCGCCGGACGCGCCTCCTATGGCGAACCCGCGCCTGCTGGCCGAGAGTTTCTATCGCATGCTGATGCTGCCCTTCTTCGGGGCGTTCACGGCGATTGGCGTGCGCGAAGTTTTTCGCATCTCTGTTTTGCGCGCAATCGGAACGACCATGATGAGCGGCGTTCTCATGCTCTTTATCGCGCCCATACTGATGCCGGTTTTCCGTTTTCTCTCCGGCTCGATCTTCCTGCTCATGCTGGTCTTCATCTTCCTGCGCAGCTACATAGGCGAAGCCATGCGCTCGCATCAGGCGCGTGCAGCATTCAAGCAGAATCTTGAGGCTGCGACGTTGAATCCTGCGGACGCTTCGGCGCATTACAATCTGGGTCTGATTCATCAACAGCGCGGCGAACTGGAAGAAGCCCGAAAACGTTTCGAGCGAGCCATAGAGATTGATTCGGACGAGATTGATTCTCATTATCAACTGGGACGCATCGCGCGCACTCAGAATCGTCTCGCTGAGGCGGTCGGTCACTTCGAGCAAGTTGTTCAGCGCGACCAGACCCACGCGCAGCACGAAATCTGGCGCGAGATAGGTGCGACCTATTTAGCGGCAGAACAGTTTGCCGACGCGCGCGACGCGCTGGAACGATTCCTTGACCATCGCCGCTCAGACCCGCAAGGGCTTTACCTGATGGGGCGCGCTCTGGCCGGAATGGGACGCCAGCGCGAAGCCGCCGAACAGATGCAAGCCTGCATAGAAGCCGTCAAAACCGCGCCCGCTTACAAGTACAGAACCGAGAAGCGCTGGCTCAACGAAGCGCAGCAGTTTTTGAGATCGCAAGTGTGAATATAATAAAGTTAGAATCAGAGCTTTATGAAAGAAGGCGATAGGAATGAGCCAAGAAAATGACAATGATGATCCTATGGAAGAGAGTTTCGCGCAGGCGATGCAACCTGATGCTCTGATGCTTATGCTCATTGAGAAGTTAGAGCAGCGCGTTAACTCAAACGATGAAGCTACTCAAAAGAAGATGGAATTTATTATCGAGCAGCAGGCAAAATTCGGCACAGATCTTCAGCAGATGCACGAAACTCATTCTGAAGAGATCAAACAGATACGCGAAGTAGTCGGACGCTTAGCCACTGCCTCGCTTAACAGATTTACGGAACTGGAAAACAAAACGACAACTTTAGAATCTGATTTCGACGCCAAGATGGCATCGCTAATTGACGCGCAGATGAAGACCGAGGCCACCGTGAACGAAACAACCGAGCGCTTGAATGCTTTCATCAACACAGTCGAACGCCTTCTCAGCGAAGGGCGCGGCGGAAATTCTCAAAGCTAGATTCTTCAGATGAAAAATTTGAAACCAGCTTTACTTGCTCTCGAAGATGGTCGCGCGTTTCGCGGGCGCTCGTGGGGCGCGGAGGGCGAAGCCTGCGGCGAGATGGTTTTTAATACTTCCATGTCGGGTTATCAGGAAGTTTTGACAGACCCGTCTTACGCAGGGCAGATTGTGTGCATGACGTATCCGCTCATCGGAAACTACGGCGTGAACAGGGCTGATGAAGAATCGTCGCACCCCTGGGTTGAGGGTTTCGTTGTGCGCGAGGCTAGCCGTGTGGCCTCAAGCTGGCGCGCAGAGGAGACGCTGGGCGAATACTTGAAGCGCTGGAACATAGTGGCTATTGAAGGCATAGACACTCGCGCGCTGGTTCGCCACATACGCGACAAGGGAGCTATGCGCGCTTGCATCTCTACGATTGATCTGGATGAGAAGAGTCTTGTTGAGAAGGCGCGCAGTTCGCCCGCAATGGAGAACAGGGAACTGGCGAGCGTTGTCACTTGCAAGGAGCCTTACGAAGTTCCTGCGGTCGGTGAACAGAAGTTTCATGTTGTCTGTTACGATTTTGGCGTGAAGATGAACTCTTTGCGCGAACTGGCTGCTATGGGTTGCCGCACAACGGTTGTGCCTGCTTCAACTCCTGCGAGCGAAGTTCTTGCTATGAACGCGGACGGACTCTTTTTATCGAACGGGCCGGGCGATCCTGCTTCTATGAATGAAGTGGTTGAAGAGATCAAGAATTTAACGCAATCGGGCGTGCCGACTTTCGGCATCTGCTTCGGTCATCAACTGCTGGGTCGCGCGTTCGGCGGCTCGACTTACAAATTAAGGTTCGGACATCGCGGCGGCAATCAGCCCGTTAAAGATTTACACAAAAATTCTGTCGAGATTACCTCACACAATCACGGCTTTGCTGTGAAGGCCAACAGTCTTCCGCCTGAAATCGAAGTGACGCACATAAACCTCAACGACAACTGCGTGGAAGGAATGCGCCATCGCACGCTCCCAATCATCTCCGTTCAATATCACCCTGAAGCCGCTCCCGGCCCACACGACGCCGAGCATCACTTTCGCCGCTTCATAGAATTGATGGAGCAGGCTCGTGTGGCTTCATCGTAAATTAAGAGATTATCCATTGCGTGCGGGTGAAGAAGGCAAAAGTAAAAAGGTAAAAGGAAAAAGTTAAGAGACGCCTTGCAGGCGTCAATTATAAATTAAAAATTCTTTCTCCTTCTTTTTCCTTTTGCCTTTTGCCTTTGCGAAGCTACCGCAGGCCGCTACTGACTATTTCGTTTTCTCAGCATTGCTGTCTCTTAAAAACTCTGTCAGTAGCAACGCTGTAGAAAGGGAGAGCAGCGGAGCGGCCACATTGAACACGGGTCTTCCGACTGAGCCGTGCATGTTGTTGTAAGCTCCGAAGATTAAGACCAGAGTGGCGGTTGCAATGGTGGCTACGACCCACGGGCGCGGCCACCTATTCAGTCGCCAGACTCCGAGCGGCAGCAGCCAGATAAAGACGTACCAGAAACTTTGATCTGATAGACAACTCCACAACCCCGCAAAGAAATTGACGTGCTCGTTCATCTCCATAGCAATCTGCCAGGGCCAGACCAAGTGACCCAGCACAACGAGCCGCACGATTAAGAGAGAGAGAAAGCTCAAGCAGATTGCAGCGGCGATCCAGAAAAATCTTTTTACTCGCGCTTCGCTCGTGTGCCGCTCGGCCATCCACCACGCCAGCATGAAGACGGCTGAGAAAGGCAGGAACGTCTCTTTGGCTAAAGGCCCCAGCAGCCCCACGAGCGGAAGCATGTGCCACCTGTTCGTGAGCAAAGCCCACGCGACCATTAGCATGAAGAAGGATTCGCCCGCGTCCACCATGCCCGCGAGTTGCAAATTCGGAAGAGCGAAATTCAGAAGATAAATTGTCGCACCAATCAAACCAATGCTGGCGTCGCCCGTAATCTTTCGACCAATGCTGACAATAAGAGAAGCTGTGCTTGCCGAGAAGAGCGAGTTTGCGACGAGCAGGCCGAAGAAGACAGGCTCCCATGTGTTAAGGCGCGAGCGCGCTATCAGGTAGAAGGGTCTGGCTATGTAGGGAATGAGTATGCGACAGCTAAAGATGTCTGGCCTGAAATGTGGTACGGGTTGCCCCACAACAATCGCGTAATAGTTGAGCGAATCGCTCATCCCAGGGGCTATGCGCGGGTCGTAGCGACGGAGCGTAGGATAACCAAGGCCGAAGCTTATGAGAAAGAAGAGAGACCACAGAAGCAGTATGCGTGCGATGCTCTTTCTCATTAGCTTTCGCAAAGTTCTTGAAAACTTTCAGCCTCGCTATCAACTCGTGCCGGGATGTTTAAGCTCGCCTGTAACAAGGTCTGGGCGCGCGCGAGCCATGTCTTCGGGCGTAGTTTTTTTTGTGGGATGCTCTTCATGCTCCTCGATTGCTTCGACGACCTGCGCTACAGCGTCTTCGGCATCTTCGACCTTCTCCTCAGTCTCCTCGAAAAGCTCGCCCAAATCTTCTATCCCTCTATGCTCAAGCCAGTGGCGATAGCTCACGGAGAGAATTGCTACCACAGGAATCGCCAGAAAAATTCCCGCCACACCGGCCAATTCCGCGCCGCACAATATAGCAAGTATCACTGCGAGCGGGTGCAGGTGTATGCCCTGGCCTATGATGCGCGGGTAAACTGTGTAGTCTTCGACGACGCGCAGCACGCCCAAAAATACAGTGACCGCGATTGCTTGGCCGACAGAGTGAAAGCCAGCGATGAATATGACTATGACTGCGAGCGTGAGCGGGCCTACGAGCGGAATGAATTCGAGCATCCCTGCGAGTATGCCGAGCACCAGCGAGTAAGGCACGCCTATTATGGAGAAGCCAAGCGTGCAGATTCCGCCTACGATGACGCACGCTGTGAGCTGCGCGCGTATGTAAGCGGCTAGTGTGGAATTCACGTCCTGAAAAAATTCATCACCGCGCCATCGCCATCGCCCGCGCGGAAGCATCTGCAATGCGGAGCGGCGAAAACTGTCTGCGTCTTTCAGAAGAAAGAACGCAAGGATGGGAATCAAAATAAGCCAGGGAATCTTGCCTAACCATTGCACCATGCTGGAGAGCGCAATCCCTGCATACTCCTCCGCATTCTCGCGGATTTTCGGGACGATATCATTATTGATCTCTTTAGCAATGTTGTCGGGAATCCCATGCTTTTTGAAGAACTCGCCTAGATTGCTCGAATTGCTGCTTATAGTCTTCCAGTAATCCTTCGCCTGCTGTACGAAGGCCGGAAACTGCGCGCCCAAATACGGCAGCAGCAAGTAGATTATGAGTCCGAGCACTCCGAAGACGATGAGATAAACAACCCCGATTGCAATCCCTCGCGGCATCACGCGCTCGCGCCCGCGTATAACGACAGGGCGGCGCGCAAACTCCACGAGCGGCGCTATCAGGTATGCGAAGAAGATTGCTAGGACTACGAGCAGGATGACAGATTGTAGAGCGTAAACAAGCCAGAGGACGCCAGCGACCAGAAGTATTATGAAGATGACGCGCAGGACTGTGCGCGTATGCGCCCACGCCGCCCCCGCCACGGTCACAGCCGCAGTCTCAGCCACGCGCTCGACTCTCTTCTCTTCGCCCGACATAGCTATGATTATAAGGCAAAAGTAAAAAGGTAAAAGGCAAAAGGAAGGCTGAAACCATTTTTAAACTTTTAATTAAATGCTTTTCGCCTTATCCCTTTTGCCTTTTTACTTTTGCCTTTTGACTTCTTCAGTTTGCCTTTTTACTTTTGGCTTCAGTTCGTCAATCCGTCGTCTTCATCTTCATCGTCTTCACCGTCTGCGGGACGGCTCACCTGCGGAGCGGCTGGCTCCCAGACCAGCCCGCGCCATTCGTCTACGGCGTCCAGCAATTGCAGCGCAGCGAGCGGGTGACCGGCATTGCGCTCAAGGCGCAGCACTTCCATTATGACCTTCAGTTGCGTCCCCTCTTCGCCTATGACTTCCAGATTCACGCGGCTGCCAACGTCCGGCAACTCGCGCGGAAGGTGAACGAGCGCGCCCTCCGGCCCTACGTTCTCCGTCTCGCCTTCGGCAACGAAATGCCTGCCTTCTTCGTCATCCCACTCGGCGCGCACGGGCACGGCTGCAAGGTAGCGCGGCCCTGCCGAGCGGTTCTCTATCACAAGATTGCGGGGCATAGTCTTTCTCCTCCGTCGAAAGAGTTTTCAGTTTTTAGTTTTCAGTTTTCAGTTAAAAGCAGTTCGCTCTTCTTTCTGAAAACTGAAAACTAAAAACTGAAAACTGTTCTTCACTCTTCATCCTCGCGCAATTTCTCAAGCACAGAAAGATCTTCGAGTGTGGTTACGTCGCCAGCGATTGCGCTGCCCGCTGCAATCTCGCGCAAAAGGCGGCGCATTATCTTGCCCGATCTTGTTTTGGGAAGCACGTCTGTGAATCGTATATCGTCCGGGCGAGCAAGCGCGCCTATCTCTCTGGAAACGTGGCGGCGTAAAGTTTCTTTTAAATCGTCCGAAGGCTTATGCGAGCCTTCTAAGGTTACGAAGGCCACGATTGCAGAGCCTTTGAGTTCATCTGGACGACCAACAACGGCAGCTTCAGCCACAGCCTCGTGTGACACAAGCGCGCTCTCGACTTCGGCTGTCCCTAAACGATGACCGCTCACGTTGAGTACATCGTCAACGCGACCCATTATCCAAAAAAATCCGTCCTCGTCTCGGCGCGCGCCGTCGCCAGCGAAATAGACGCCATCTATCTCAGACCAGTATTGCTCTCTATAGCGCTCGTCGTCGCCCCATATGGTTCTGAGCATAGAAGGCCATGGGCGCTTGATGACAAGATAGCCGCCTTCATGCGCGCCTACGGATTGCCCTGCGCGCGTCATCACGTCCACCTCGATTCCGGGCAACGGCTTCGTGGCCGAGCCGGGCTTAGTAGGCGTCGCACCCGGTAGTGGGCTGATCATTATCGCGCCCGTTTCCGTCTGCCACCATGTATCAACAATCGGGCAGCGACCTTTCCCGATTATCTCCCTATACCACATCCACGCTTCGGGGTTGATGGGTTCACCTACAGAGCCTAGCAAGCGCAAGCTTGATAAATCATGACGTAGCGGCCAGTGCTCGCCCCATTTTATAAAAGCGCGAATAGCGGTCGGCGCTGTGTAGAGAATGTTGACGCGGTGGTCTTCTATTATCTGCCAGAAGCGATCAGGCTCAGGATGATTCGGCGCGCCTTCGTACATGAGCGAGGTCGCGCCGTTCGACAGCGGCCCGTACACTACATAACTGTGACCCGTAACCCATCCAATATCAGCCGTGCACCAGTAGATGTCTTCGTCTTTCAGATCAAAGACCCACTTCGTCGTTATATGAGATTGCAGCAGATAGCCAGCAGTTGTGTGCAAGATGCCTTTAGGCTTTCCCGTCGTGCCCGAAGTGTAGAGGATGAATAGCGGGTGCTCGCTGTCCAACTCTACAGCAGGGCAGTCGGCGCGAACGGCTTGCATCACCTCATGCCACCAATAATCGCGCCCCATCTCCATGTGAATGCGCGAACCCGTGCGACGTACAACGATGCAGCCTTTCACAGAAGGCGTCTCACGCAATGCCTCGTCAACCATCTCCTTCAACTTTATCTCGTTGCCACGACGGTATCCGCCGTCAGCCGTCACAACCATCACACATCCGGCATCGTTGATGCGGTCGCGTAAGGCGTCAGCCGAAAATCCGCCGAAGACAACAGAGTGCGTCGCGCCTATTCGAGCACAGGCGAGCATGGCAATCGCAAGCTCAGGGATGAGCGGCATGTATAGCGCCACGCGGTCGCCAGTCTTCACGCCTGAGCGCTTTAACACATTCGCAAACTTGCAAACTTCTCTATAAAGCTGTTGATAGGTGAGCGTGCGCTGCTCGCCCGGCTCGCCCTCCCAGATAATCGCGGCCTTGTTCTTTCGCCACGTAGTCAGATGTCGGTCAAGACAGTTATACGAAATATTTATCTTGCCGCCTGTGAACCACTCGGCGTGCGGCGGCTCCCATTTAAGAACAGCATCCCACTTCTTGAACCAGTGCAACTCCGTTTCGGCCAAGCTTGCCCAGAACTCTTCCGGCGCATCATGCGCTTCCATGCGCAGTCGCTCCAACTCCTCCATAGAGGAGATGTGCGCGTTTTGTGAAAACGTTGGCGGCGGCGGAAAGACGCGCCTTTCGTGTAGCACCGATTCAATGTTAGGAACTTTCGGGGAAGACATTACCCTTGATCTCCTCTTAAAACGTAAAAGAAGCCGCGAAAATCCGGTTCTGGGAAGCCTTGAAGGGAAACGCTTGAATTGTGTATCACAGAATGGCTTGACGCGACAACGACCTACTTGCGGTATAATCATACTGAGCCGACATAGCTTAACTGTCTAATGACGAAAGAAAGTCTAGATTATTGGAAAAACGCTATAGAGATAGCGTATTACATAGTCGCCATCTTCGCGGCGCTCCTCGCTCTCTGGATTTATCGCCGCAATTCTCGTCTTGAACGTTCTCAGTGGGCGTCATCTCTATATGAAAAGTTTTATGAAAGAGAAAATCTCAAGGACATGCGTAATATGCTGGATTGTCCTGCTGATTCCGAGCAGATAAATGAGATTGTTATAAGAGAAGATGCGAAGTTCACCGATTATCTTAACTTCTTCGAGTATGTTGCTTTCCTGAAAGATTCAAGACAGTTGCGGGACTCGGAAGTTGAAGCTTTATTCGGTTATTATTTAGATTGCCTTAATCGTCACGAGCGGATACGTAAATACATCAATGATACAGCTAATGGATATGAAAAACTGCGTGCGCTTTTGAAGAAAAGAAAATGAAAAATTATATATTCATCTATGGAACTCTGTCGCCGGACAAAGCTCCATCAGAAGTTGCGAGTGCCGTCAAACGGTTGCGCCGCGTTGGATCAGCTTATGTTCGAGGCAATCTCTATAATTTAGGTGAATATCCGGGCGCGATTCTAAAAAACTCGTCGAGCAATAAGATCAAAGGCGAAGTATATGAACTTCCGAACGATAATGAGACCTTAGCTATTCTCGATAGCTACGAAGAATTCAACGCAGACAATCTTGCAAGCAGTCTTTTTGTGCGCTCAAAAACGGTGGCTACGCTTTCTAACGGTCGCCAGCTTGAGTGTTGGATTTACGTCTATAACCGCGACCCTGGAAGAGCGCCTCTCATCACAAGCGGCTATTACAAAAAATCTAAAGCTGCTTAACTCTCACTTCTTTCACATAAATCACACCATTATCAACTTAGTTATCTGTCGAACTTCCTCGTCGGTCAGGAATGGGAAGCGTACGCTGAAGCCTATATTGGGATAGTAGGATACGATCTCGCCGCCCAAGGTGAGCCAGTCGCCATCGGGCGTCTTAATAGAGAGCGAAATGACGTCGCCGACCTCAACGGTAGCGAACGTGTCTATGAAGCAGCCGCCCGTAGAGATGTCGCCAATGCGCGAAGTGTAGCCGCCCGATTGCCCCTCCCACTTCACTTCCAGCGACTTAATAACGCGCTCTTCTTCCCTGCGCTCTTCATCCATAGCACAACCACTTTAATAAAAATAAGGCAAAAGAGAAAGGCAAAAGTAAAAAGGCAAAGAGGAAGGCAAAAGGTAGAAGTAAAAAGGCAAAAGTGAGGGGAAGCCAATCTTTTTATTAAAAGTGGTTTCCGCCTTCCTTTTGCCTTTTACCTTTTTACTTTTGACTTTCTTTTCAGCTTTGCATAGGGACGGAGACGTGCTCGTGCACTATGAGCCAACGCCGCCCGCGTCTCTCCCATATGAGCGTGTGTCGGCAGTTGAGGTCAATCGCCTGTCCGTTCTTCTGCGTTCCCGTCGCATGAAAAGTTTCCGTAGTCCATGCGATATTTCCACGACGCGTCACTTTAAGATCGCCGTTGCCTGTAAGCTTTATAGACGAGAACTGCTCTGCGACCTGTTTGAAGCCGTTGCGATATTCTTCCCAACCGTGATATTCGAGCGGGGCTATGTCGAAAAATATAAGATCAGCGTCTCTGGCGTAGAAGCGCGCGGCGTTGTCCGCGTTCAGTGTGCTCCACGCCGCCAAGAATTGCTCCAACAATTGCTTGAACTCCGCGTCTCCTGCGGGTGATTTCACTTTTCTGCTTGAGCTACGAGCCGCACCGTTCGGGTTGGCTCTAAACGATGTGCGTCCCTGCGCGGGCAGATAAAATGCTAGCACTACGAGAGCGACGACGAGAAATCTTTTCATGTCTTATGACTCCTCTGGGGAAATAGAAACAGCGTGTGAGACTTTCTATTCCGAGCGAGCGAGAAAGTCAATATCAACTCTCCTCTTGAAGCATCTCGTCGCGCGTCCTTCGCCACTTGGTATAGGCTAGACCGAAGCAACCGAAGGCGAGTATGCCTTCGACGAGCGCGCCGTGAACTAAGACGGTTTTCGGATCGGCAACTTCACGCAATTTCGGGCGGTTTGAGCTATAACTTATTCCCTCTGGTTGCGGTTCAAATTTGCGGCGATACTCTTCTGCATCCATGTGTGGGTCGCCAGAGCAGAGCGCCGCCGCGTAAGCCATAGGGTTGACGAGAGAGACAGTATTATTCTGCGTCTCGAACATAGCGCCCGCGACGCCCGCGCCCAAGTAAAAGACTACAGCCATCATGACTCCTGCCCATGCGCCTATGCGGAAGCGCTGCATAGCGCAATACTGTATGAACGCAGTTACACTCAGCACCGTCACTGCGAGGCCAAAGGCGATTGGCACAAATGAAGAGAAGCCGAACAGCCTTTCGTCCACAAAGCCAGCACTTGGGTGAAAGCTTTTCCAGAGAGTGAATAATCCTGTTTCCGCCACGCCGAGCGCTAGAAGGAAAGTTAGAACAGAACTCTTAATCTCTTTTCTCTGAAAGATGCTGAGCGGGTCTTGCGCCACGCTCCACCACTCGCGCAATCGTCCTCGACCGAGCGCGATGCTCCCAGCTAGAATCGTCAGCGCAGCCCAGTTGAAAAAGAGATAGATTAAGAGTCGAACGACCGCTGGCGTGCCATATTCAATCCAGTTCGTGTCGCTCCCGTAATGAACTAAAACCTTCTGTTCACCCCACAACAATCCGACCAACAACACCTCCGCCGTGACGAAGAAGAGCCACGCGGGCCACGATGCGAGCGGTATCAACTGGCTCGCCTTTATCATTCTCACAGCGCCTATGAACGCCCACACGCCTGTGAACGCCATGACCAGCAGGATCAGTAAGTAGTAAGGAGCTTTGACATCATAGAAGTATAGGGTTTGCCAGCTTTGACCGTAAATGAAATAGTCTTCGTTGAAATACCTGCTAGTCCAGAGAAGCGTGAGCGCGCCCGCCGTGCCAACGGCAGGGCCGACTAATAATCCGCCGCGCAGCGCACGCGCAGAAGGATTTGCAAGCAACGCCGAGACAAAGAGTCCTACGGCCTGACAGCAGAATCCGCCTATGAGTAGCAGGTAGCAGTTGCGCAAGATTCTTTCGTTATTCACGCCGCCCAGCTCCGCTGCCACGAGCGAGAAGGGAAAAAGAATCGCAACCACTATGTAGCTTATAGCGCCGCTGCCCAGGAATTTTCCTACGGCCAGATCGAACGGCTTGAGTAAGACCATCTGTTGAAAGATAGCCGTGCCGCGCAACTTCTCCTGAATGAAAGAGAGCGCTGTCATCGCAGGTGACAGCACAAAGAGCGCGCCCGTCATGATTAGCACCAGCGTAGAGTAGAACTCCGAACTGAACTCTTTAATCCTGTACGCTTCGAGATCGTACACAGGGTTGTAGTAGGTTTTGTTGCTGTAGTAACTCCACTGCCAACCACCCAGCACCAGCAGGAGCGCGAGCGTCAGGCCGACTATGAAGATTAGACGGCGCGCCGGTAAGGATGTTCGCAAGTTGCGCGCAAGCTCTGGATTAAAACGTGCAATAAAATCGAAACTCACAGAAAACCTCCTGTTACCGTAGCGCGTCAGGAAACCTGGTGGCTTCCAACCGCCATAAAAATGTCTTCGACGCTCAACCTGCGCTCGTAGAAAGAGACAACTTTAGGGTGTTCCAGCACAATCTCTCTATGCAGTTGAGCAAGAAGAGCGCGATCTCCGTTGAAACTGAAATCAATCGTAGCTCGATCTGCTTTTAAGTTCGTTACATCAGCGCGAACGGAAAGAACGACGGAAAGCTCGCTGGCTGCCCGTTCGTCCATCATCTCAATTCGCACGGGCAAGCCCTGCGATATTTCGGCCACGAGTTTCCGAATCTCTCCGGCACGAATCACGTGGCCTCTCTCCATAATGATGACCGAACTGCAAAAGTCCGCAAGCTCCGTCAGTATGTGCGAACTGACCAGGATGGTCGTGCCCATTCGGCCAAGCTCTTTAATAAGGTCGCGCAGCTCTAGTCGCGCGAACGGGTCGAGGCCGGAAGCAGGTTCATCGAGCAGAAGAATTTTCGGCGCGTGAAGCAAGGTCTTAGCAATCACAAGCCGCTGGCGCATCCCGCGCGAAAGTGAGCCGACGCCCGCCTTCAATTTCGATTGCAGGTTGGTCAACTCCAGCACGCTCTCCACACGCTTTCTTATCTTCTCCTGCGGAACACGGTGTGCGCGCGCGAAGTATTCCAGAAATTCCCGGACTGTAAGCTCTTCGTAGAGGCCGAAAGTGTCCGGCACGTACCCGGCAATCGCGTGCAATCGTTTCGGATGAGCGCCAATCTCCACGCCATCAATCTCAATTCTCCCGCTCGTAGGGCGTAGAAGACCCGCGAGCATCTTCAAAAGCGTAGTCTTGCCAGCGCCGTTCGGGCCAATCAACCCGCACACCTCACCCGCCGCGACGCGCAAATCAACGCCCCACACGGCTGGTTTCGCGTCATAGTATTTCGTTAAAAGGGATGTCGTTATCATTATAGTTAGTAAGTAGGAAGATAAAATCAGCAATGATGAGTTTACGCCTCAGAGTCTTAAAGGTTAAGACCCTGCACGTCATGAAACCCAAAGACCTATTTTGTTTTGAATCTTCCAGATATTCTGTTCTTTCTTGAGGAGAACAAAGTCTCCCTCGCCGCACGTCCCGCCGCAAGAATACTCTACAGAGATTAGCGCTTGATCTCTTGCCGAGTTGAAGGCAACTCTTGAGAAATAAATTAGGCCGACAGAGTTCGGAAATTTCTTATAGAAATAGACCCAGAACCTGTCCGGCACCGCTCTGGTGTTATGCGTTTGAAGCTCGCTTATTTCGTCATCGCCGATCAAAGTGTACCGGACGTTTACATCGAATCGCGCGTCCAGTTTCATGCATTGCATGTTTTTACTCAAATATTCATTGTAGAGCGCGGTAGGAACCCCCGAAGGGGCTTGTCCTTCTTCAGACGCGACAAAGGCTGTATCGCCAGCCTTGCAATAACCGGCGTGGCCTGCGATCACGATTAGCTGATTCGACCGCGCTCCGTAGGTTCCGCTGATGACAGCGGAGTAAACAGCGTACTCGTCCGATTCTTCGGCAATGACGGACGGAATGGCCTCTACGTTCTGCTGGCTGTCGGGCGCAGGATTTTTATTCGCGAGGAAGTTTGTGGAGAGAAGAATGGCGAGGACTGTGCCCATGCCGAAGGTCAGAATCGCAACGAGAAGGTATAGAGAGCGTCTCATGAAATTCACCTCTGAAGGTTTTTGTGCCGACACATGCTCGCAGGCTTTAACTATTAGACGCGCCGACGGAAGAAAAGTTCCTGACTTTCAATAACAGCCTAAAGGACGAGTGCCCGTGAGATGCGCCGAGAAGATAAAAGTTGTCCTGCGAGCGGAAATTTTTGAATGACCGAAATGGAACGGGCTAAAGGAAGCAAGTCTGAACAATTCAAGTTTTGAAATCTTATAGATCGTTGCATTTGAAAGTTAAGCTCTTCGACGAGATTAGCTTGTATTTACGGGCTTAGAATCACTTTCGGCTTAAGTTTCGTCTGCAATGATCTATAAATTCCAAATATCATATTTGGAATCTCAAATTTGAGATTTAATATTTGAGATTTAATATTTGATTCTTCGTCAAACTTTCTCATCTCGCGCACGATTCCTCTTGAAATAAATCGGCTGCTGGTCAATCATTACGCACGTCTTGCGGCTAATCTTAAAATCAGGACAAGTAACCATGAACCAGAAACCATTTTCGCGCCGCTCTGCTTTCATCTTTTTAATCACGCTCGCCCTCGTCAGCCCGGCGCTGCCGCAGGGCGCAGGCGTTTCCGACAGGCGTGCTTCTCAAACGTCGTCTGCTTCTTCCGTCACGCGTGACCCGCGCATGTGGCGCGAGGCCATGCGCATTCATCGCAGCGCCATAGTGATTGACGGCCACAACGACATCACTACGACGATGACGAACGACAATTACGATCTGGGCGGAGACCCGCCAGCGCCTTATCGAACGAGCCTTGCGCGATTGAAGAAGGGCGGGATGACCGGAGAATTTTTCTCGCTCTACGTTCGCCCCTGGTATGTGACGCACGGTGGCGCGGCGCGCAGAACGCTGGACATGATTGATTCGGTTTACCGCGCGGTCGAGCGCCACCCGAACGATCTATTGTTCGCAACTTCCGCAGCAGATATTCGCCGCGCCAAGCAGCAGGGAAAGGTTGCGGCTCTGATGGGCATTGAGGGCGGCCACGCCATAGAAAATTCTCTGCCGACGTTGCGCGAGTTCTATCGCCTTGGCGTGCGTTACATGACCTTGACATGGAACAACACGAACGATTGGGCTGACGCAGGGCGCGGCGAGCATACGCATCATGGTCTGACGGATTTCGGACGAGAAGTTGTGCGCGAGATGAATCGTCTGGGGATGCTGGTTGACGTTGCTCACGTATCGGACGAGACGATGAGCGACGCGCTTGATACTTCCAAAGTCCCCATCATAGCCTCGCACTCCTCTGCGCGCGCCCTCAACGATCAGCCGCGCAACATCCCGGACGATCTGCTGCGCCGCATTGCAAAAAACGGCGGCATAGTGATGGTCAATTTCTATCAAGTCTTCATTGACCCGGCAGCCTCGCAACCGAACCGCGAGCGCTCCGCCCAACTTAAAGCTCAGGAGGACGAGATAGAGCAGAGATTCAAAAATGACCCCGAACGAATCGCGGAAGAGGAAGACAGGCTGGAAGCTCAGCACCCGCTGCCCGCTACGCCTATCTCAATATTGATTGACCACATTGATCACATAGTCCAGGTCGCAGGAATTGATCACGTAGGATTAGGAGCGGATTTCGACGGAGCGGTTGACATGCCCGAAGGCGCACGCGACGTGTCGGAGCTTCCCAATATAACTTACGAGTTGCTCAGACGCGGCTACAGCGAAAGAGATATTCGGAAAATTTTGGGCGAGAATTTCTTGCGCGTGTTCGGTCAGGTCGAAGCTTACGCGCGACGCAACGGCGGTCACTTGAGCGGGCAGGGCAGCACCCGACGCATTCCTCCGCCGGTAGCGAATCCGAACAGGTGAGAGAAAGAGTATCTAACTTTACGCGACAATAATTTTTAAGCCGTCGAAGACGGCGACGGCATAAAGCCCGGTGCGGCGAGCGCCGGGTTAGCATGGCAGTTAAGATTACCGAAACCCGCGAGAGCGGGCGACAGCCCATACTAATCAAAACGGCTGTCGCTATCTTCGATAGCTTGCTCTTCATTCTCTACCTTTACCCCAGCCCTGACAGGCTGGGCTTTATGCTGTCGCCCGCTTGCGCGGGCTGAAACGCAATGTTCGAGTAAGGTAAAAGTGCGAAATAAAAAACGCACTAACGTTCGCTCTGTGAGCGAACGTTAGTGCCATTCAATTTTCAGAGTCGAAACTGAATTCGCTGGCTAGCGATTCTGTCCCCCCTGTTGTCCACCTTGCGAACCGCCCTGAGCACCACCCTGCGGATTCTTCTGTGAAGAGCCTTGACCGCCCTGTCCGGTCTGTCCCGTTGGGCTTCCGGTCTGTCCGCCTATGTTACCCTGCTGACCGCCTGGCTGATTACCTTGATCCGACTGTTGATTGGCCTGATCGCCCTGAGCCGTTCCTTGAGCGCCAGCCGTAGCGCCCACGCTCTTCTCGTTACCAGCATTTTTCTGGTCTGCCATCTTACATTCCTCCTTGATTACCTTTGGTTAATGAGAATGAATGAGCCACGCTAGCGGTGGCGTGCGCGTAGCTCATCCGTACACCCTTAGTTCATTTAAATCATAAATATCAATTCCCATGCCGCACTAGTTTTCAAAGAAACAGACCAATTACCTCATCAAAACGCAGCCTCGATCAATCTGCGCCAGACACAGGCCGCATAAAATCTGTACAGGGAGGGGAAAGCAAAAGACGCGGTGACACGGAGACGCGGCGACGCGGAGAGAAGAGGATTAACTTCTTACATCAATCTTTTTCTTTCGCCGCGTCTCCGCGTCCCCGTGTCACCGCGTCTCTCCCTCCTCGTGTTATACTCTCTACTTCTAATGGAACGCGCGGGCATATACATACATATTCCGTTCTGTCTTTCACGCTGCTCTTACTGCGATTTCGCAACGGGCATGTATGAGGGCGCGCTCGCCCGACGTTATGTTCGAGCCGTTGCGCAGGAGATCAATTCGTTTTCAACTCCAAAAGTTTCGTGTGAAGTTGATACTGTTTATTTCGGTGGAGGAACGCCTAGCCTGTTAGACCCCGAACAGGTCGAGCAAATACTGGAGGCCATGCGCAATCGTTTTCAAGTAGTGCCGGACGCTGAAGTTACTATGGAGATGAATCCGGGTGGGCTTCAACTGGAAGTTCTTCAAAATTTTCGCGCGCTCGGTGTCAATCGCGCCAGCTTCGGCGCGCAGACTTTTGATGACGACGAGTTGAAGCGATTGGGGCGCAGGCATACGGCTGATGATGTGCGAGTGACGATTAGACTGTTGCGCGAAGCGGGTTTCGACAACGTGAGCTTTGATCTCATCGCGGGGCTTCCAGCCCAGACGCTCGAAGCGTGGGAACGAAACCTGGACGAAGCATTGGCGCTTCTGCCAGAGCATCTGTCGCTCTATCTTCTGGAAGTTCACGAAGGCACGCCGCTCGCTGATCAGATAAAGCGCGGAGCGCAAGCGCGACCCGACGAAGACCTTTCAGCGAAGATGTATGAATTGATGCTTGATAAGACTGCTGCGGCGGGCTACGAGCATTACGAGATTTCAAATTTTTGTCTGCACGGCTTTCAATCGCGCCACAACACAAAATACTGGACGGGTACGCCCGTCTTCGGCTTTGGCTCTTCCGCGCACTCGTTCGACGGCAAATGGAAGCGCTGGGCTAACGAACGCGATGCTGCGCGCTACACGCGCATGATTGAAGAGAGAAAATCTCCTGTCGTCGAAACCGTCGAATTGGACGAACACGCCGCACGAGCCGAGAGCGTATTCCTGGGCTTACGTCTGCTGCGCGGAATTGATCTGAAAAATTACCGCGCGCGATTCGGAAGAGATTTGCGCAAAGAGTACGAAGAAGATTTAACTCGCTTGAGCGAAGCAGGCTTGATTGAATTTGATGACGAACTGATGCGGCTCACGCGACACGGCGCTCTGCTTTCCAACGAAGTGTTCGCAACGTTTGTATAAAAGTAGAGGCTAGAAGAAAAGTCTGGAGTCTGGGCATTTTCGATTTTGGATTTTAGATTTTCGATTTAAAAGCACTCCGCTTCTTCCAATCGAAAATCGCAAATCTAAAATCCAAAATCAACCGGACTCTAGACTCCAGACTCCAGACTTCTTTTACTGACATCTGAATTTTATGATTGATCTGCGCAGTGACACCGTTACTAAACCTACACGAGCGATGCGGCGCGCTATGGCCGAAGCGGAAGTCGGCGATGATGTGTATGGCGAAGACCCTACGGTGAATCGTTTGCAGGAGCGCGCGGCTGAGATTTTCGGGAAAGAGGCCGCCATTTTCGTGCCTACGGGTTCGATGGGGAATCAGATTGCTATAAAACTTCACACGCGACCCGGACAGGAAGTTGTAATAGAAGAGCGCGGCCATATCTTCAACTTCGAGATGGCCGCGATGGCGGCAGTTTCGGGAACGATTCCCAGACCCGTTCGCAGCCGTGATGGAAGCGGGATTTTAACCTGGGACGAAATCGAAGCTGCTTTGCACGTGGGCGGTGCTTACTACGTCGCGCCGACCGGATTGATTGCGCTCGAAAACTCTCACAACCTTGCAGGTGGAACATTGCTCACACGCTCTCGCACAGAAGAGATTTGCGAGCGTGCGCACGAGCGAAAACTTCCAGTCCATCTTGACGGCGCGCGTATATTCAACGCGGCGACTGCGCTCGCGGAATCTGTAGCGGCTTTGGCTCGGCCAGTTGATTCCGTGATGTTCTGTCTATCGAAAGCGTTGGGCGCGCCCGTGGGTTCTATGCTTCTGGGCGAGCGCGCATTTATAGAAGAGGCTAGAAGCTGGCGAAAGCTTTTGGGCGGAGGCATGCGTCAGGCTGGAGTGCTCGCGGCGGCGGGACTCGTGGCGCTTGAAGAGACGCCGCGAAGACTTCACGAGGATCACGCCAACGCTCGCAAACTCGCAGAAGGTCTGGCAGAAATTCCGGGCATCAAAATTGATCCCGAAAAAATTGTTACTAACATCATCATCTTCGACGTTTCCGAAACAGGAATCAGCGCCGACGAGATTTGCGCACGGCTTCAACAGTACAATGTTCTTGCCTCCGGCTTTGGCGATTCAATACGCATGGTCACACACTACGACGTTTCAAGCGACGATATTGATGTTGCGCTGAAAGGAATGAAAGAAGTAGTCAGTAGATAGTAGATAGTGGTTAGTAGATAGCATGATGCGGTTGAGAGGCTTGCTGTCTTGAATCATTATCTCTCAACACAGAATGCTCTATAAATCTACTACCTACTAACTACTACCCACTATCTACTATCCACTGACTATTAACTACTCCTTTATGATTATTGCAATTGACGGCCCATCGGGCGCGGGCAAGTCCACACTTGGAAGAATGCTCGCCAGAAAACTTAACTTGCTTTACATAGACACGGGCGCTATGTACCGCGCTGCGGCTCTGGCCGTGATTGAATCGGGCGTGAGCACAACGGACGAAGATGCTGTGGCCGATGTGGTTGCTCGCGCGCGTATCAACCTAGCGGGCGATCCAGATTCTTTGCAGGTGCTTTTGGACGGGCGCAATGTTTCGAATAAAATTCGCACCGAAGAGGTAAGCCAAACTTCATCCGTCATCTCTACGATTCCGGCTGTGCGACGCGCGCTCGTTGCAAGACAGCGCGAGATGGGCAAGCGTGGCAGCGTCGTTTTGGAAGGCAGAGACATAGGCACAGTGGTCTTCCCCGAAGCGGACGTAAAATTTTTTCTGACCGCGAGGCCGGAAGATCGCGCCCAACGACGATACGAAGAGGATCGCTTGCGAGAGAGCAACTTGACTTTCGACGAGACTCTGGACGACATCAACACGCGCGATGCACGCGACTCCACACGCGCAGACTCGCCGCTTCGCAAAGCCGATGACGCCATAGTAATTGATTCGACAGAGCTTTCGATTGAAGAGGTCTTTGCGAAAATGCTGAGCGCGATACGAGAGCGACAGGGAAGGGACGCGTAGACGCGGGGACACGGCGACCGAGGAGACTGGTTGAAGAGCTTGTATGAAGCTTCAGAGATCACAATTTAAGAGCAGTGACAAGAGACGAGCAAGAAAGAATTTTTAATCTTTAATTCAAATTGTTTTCAGTTTACAGAAAGAAGCTAATTGGTTTCACTTATTAATATCAATGAAAAATTAAAAGTGTTTCATGCTCGTCTCTTGTCACTGTCTGACTATCAGTTCTTCATCTCAGTTTGTCGCTGATTGGTTTTGTTGCAACTTTAGTCGTTCGTCTCTTCCGTTAAAGATTTCATGTTCACAGGCATCATAGAAGAACTCGGTCGCATACGCAGCGTGGAGCGGCGAGGCGAGGGCGCGCGGCTTGTGATAGAAGCGCGCGCGGTGACTTCGGGGACGAGCGAGGGAGATTCAATCGCTGTTAACGGCGTGTGCCTGACTGCGATTGATGTCGAGAAAAATTCTTTCGCGGCGGACGGCTCGCGCGAAACTCTTCAACGCTCAACATTGGGCAATTTGCGCGCAGGCTCTTTTGTGAATCTTGAACGCGCCGTCACTCCTTCCACACGCTTAGGCGGACACATCGTGCAGGGGCACGTTGACGCGCGCGGGCGATTTTTGAGCGCAACCGAGCACGGAGGCTCTTGGACTGTTCGCATAGCCTATTCATCGGAAATAGCGCGCTACCTGGTCTTCAAAGGCTCTGTCGCAGTCGAAGGCATAAGCCTCACCATCGCAGGTCTCTCGGATGAATATTTCGAGATAGCCATAATCCCGAAAACGTGGCATGTTACGAATCTCTCTCATCTCAGACCGAACGATGAAGTGAACCTCGAAGCAGACATTATAGCGAAATACGTCGAGCGCATCCTGACTGTCGGCGCATCTTTGAAAGACGAAGCCTCGCGCCTCACAATGGAGAAACTGGAAGAGTTGGGCTACAAATAAGAACTCAACCTGAATGAAGCTCTCAACGAATCAAATCAACTACCTCAACATCGGCCTGATGCTGTTCTCCTGCGCGGTCGCATTCGCGTTGCCGTTCGAGTTGTTTCTGTTCTCCTATGCGGTGCTTGGGCCATTGCACTATTTGACGGAAATCTCCTGGCTGCATGACAAGCATTATTTCACGGGAGTCGAGCAGGCTAAGAGAAGAAGACGAGCGAAGCGCTACTGGCTGATTCTGGTCTCAGTGACGATGTGCGTGCTGCTGTTCGGGTTCGTTGCCGAAAAGACCGGGCATGCAGTCAGCCCCAAGTGGGAGATAACGATGTTCTATTCGGTCTTCGTAGCGGCGCTGCTCGTTTCGTTGATAGAGAACACGCTCGCTCGCGCGCTTGTGATTGTGATGGCTGCCGGAGCGTTCCTTCTTTTCAACGACGCAAGATACTATGCCGTTCTGGCATTTTTCATAGTCACGATCATACACGTCCTTCTCTTCACGGGCGCGTTCATACTGTTCGGCGCGCTCAAGAGCCGAAGCGCTTCGGGCATTTTGTCTCTCGCCGTATTCGTGCTTTGCGCCGCGAGCTTCTTTCTGATAGCGCCCGAATCGGCGCGCGCGGCTGGCGATTACATCAGGGGCAGCTATCAACCATTCAACGCGCTCAACGCAGAATTGCTACGTCTCTTTGGCTTTAGCGCTGGAGTTAGCGGGCAGGAGATTTACGAATCGAGCAAAGGGTTGATGATAATGCGGCTCATAGCCTTTGCCTACACCTATCACTACCTGAACTGGTTCTCCAAGACTTCCATCATCAGGTGGCACGAGATTCCAAAATCAAGAACCGTTCTTATAGTCGCGCTGTGGATAATCTCGCTGGCAATCTACGCACGAGATTACACGACGGGGATGGCGGCGCTCTACTTCCTTAGCATCCTTCACGTCATGCTGGAGTTTCCGTTGAACCACTACACCTTCGCAGGCATAGCACGCGAGCTTTACGCTATAGCCAGGTGAGCGAGAAAGCGGGACAAACGCGTCTTTGGTTATTCAGGAAAATTGCTGTCGGATTATTTCGTCAGGTGGCGCTTCTATGCTGCGCGCTCTTCGGCGCTCTCTTCATTAATCTTCGGGACATTACAGGCGTCTCACGCTCAGGCACTCGGATTGCCACACGGCAAGACCGGCTTTACGAAATAAAGATTTGGAGTGGACTGATGCGAAAGAGATTCTTGATGATGGTTATGGCTGTCGGCTTACTTCTCTCATTCAACTTCTTGAGCGCGCGTGCGCAGACAAGTGCGCGCCCCGGTAGTGGCGACGATGAGACGCCGCGCTACGAGATTGGCGGGCAATTATTCTCGTTTCACGGCCACGATCTGGGTTTTGGGTGGGGCGCTGGCGGCAGATTCAGTTACAACCTGAATGACTGGGTCGCACTTGATAACGAAATAAATTTTTTCCTGCCCGACGAAGGCCCGCCGTACGCTACTCAAGGTTTGTTCGGCGTAAAAGTGGGAAAGCGAATCAAAAAGAAGGTGGGCGTTTTCCTTAAAGTCAGGCCGGGTTTCCAAACAAACTTCTACGTCAACGGGCAGGACGAGGCCAGATTCTTAATAGACGTTGGCGGCGTGGCCGAAATTTATCCCAATCGCCACATAGTTCTGCGCTTCGATGCAGGCGATGTCATCATCCCATTCAGCAACCAGATGGTAGACACAGGATTGGGCACACCCCGTCTAGGCACTACGCACAATCTTCAATACAACTTCGGCGTCGGCCTTCGTTTCTGAATAGCAAGGATGAAGAAGGCAAAAGGCAAAAGTAAAAAGGTAAAAGTTAGGGGAAGCCAATCTTTTATTAAATCCGGTTTCATCCTTTCTTTTGCCTTTTACCTTTTTACTTTTGCCTTCTTCATTCATTCCTGCTTTTCACTGACAGTCGCAAAATGTATGGCTTTCGGGTAACATATAGAGCGTTTATTGTATCTCCCTGAAGATTTGAGCCGACAACCCGAAATGCCTTTCGCATCAATTGAAGACGCCGCCGCAGACATACGCGACGGTCGCATGGTGGTAATCGTTGACGACGAAGACCGCGAGAACGAGGGCGACCTTGCAATCGCGGCTGAGAAGGTGACGCCTGAAATTATTAATTTCATGGCGACGCACGCGCGCGGCCTTATCTGCATGCCGCTAACGGAAGAGCGTTGCGACGAGCTTCACCTGACGATGCAGGTCGCGGACAATACTTCTTTTCTAGGCACAGCATTCACAATCTCGATTGAAGCGCGCAAAGGCGTCACGACCGGAATCTCTGCGTCTGATCGCGCTACAACTATTCTGACCGCAGTTGACCCTAAGACCAGGCCACAGGATTTGGCTAGACCGGGACATGTCTTTCCGTTGCGTGCTAGAAAAGGCGGCGTGCTCGTCCGACCGGGACAAACGGAAGCGATTGTTGATCTGGCGCGAATCGCGGGTCTTTATCCGGCGGGCGTCATCTGCGAGATCATGAACGATGACGGCACTATGGCGCGCCTGCCCGAGCTTGAAGAGTTTGCTGAAAAGCATGACTTGAAAATCATCTCGGTCGCGGAACTCGTGCGCTATCGCATGAGGAAAGAGACTTTGATACGGCGCGCGGCTGAGACGGATTTGCCGACCGTTTACGGGCGCTTTCGCGCGATAGCTTTCGAGAACGTAGTCAACACGGAAGTCCATCTGGCTATGGTGATGGGCGATGTGCGAACCGATGAGCCTGTGCTCGTTCGCGTACATACTGAGAACGTCACGTGTGATATGTTCGGCTCGCTGATTGACGACACGGGCTTTCAACTTCACACGGCGCTCGAAAAGATTGCGGCTGAAGGTAGAGGCGTAGTGCTCTACTTGCGTCAGCGCGAGCACGGGCTTGACCTCATTCACCAACTGCGCACGTATCAGTTGATGCAGGAGCGCGGTCTTACTAAACGCGAGGCGAGCGTCGAGACGGGCTATGGAATTGACCGTGATTACGGCGTGGGCGCGCAGATTCTTCACGAACTGGGCTTGCGTCGAATCGTTCTATTGACTAATAACCCGCCGCATGTGACGGCGCTCGAAGGATTCGAGCTTGAAATTGCAGGAAACGTTCCGCTGGGTTCCCCCGCCCGCGATAGTTCTATGAACGGCGCGATGACTAAAGAATAAGAGAGTGTTTCAAAATCCGCTTAGCGAGCTTAAGTTTTTATCTTTGCGTCTTTGCGTGAACCTCTAGTTCTAAATAAGCTCGACTTTCGAGTAACTTGTGGTTTCTCGCAAAGCGCAAAGTTAAAAACTTAAGCTCGCAAAGATTTGAAATGAACTCTAAGTTTCAGATTAACTGCTTTTTGACTTGAAACTTGAAACCTGAAACTTGTAACCTGCTTCTGCTCTCCCAATCACATTGATTCTGGAGCTGGCCGCTCGCCGTGATAAGGGGCGGCTTATGGCGAACGCTTTATGCCTTCTGACCAACGTGACGACGCCTCGTCTGTTCCGCCGCCACCGGGTGAGGAAAAGAGAGAAGTTCGCAAGGCGCTGGAGTCGGAGACGGACGAACCGCTTCCGCCCGCAGCCGAACGCGCAGCCGAGCGCGATGCGAACCGTGAGACCCCGCGCACGCCGCAGGGCTGGCGCAGGCGCTGGCTCACGCGACGCAACGCCTTCATAGCCACGATTGCGATTGCTGTGGGCCTGGTCGCGCTAATACTGCTCGCCGTACTCACCTATCGTCTGGGCTACGTTGATCGCTATATAGCCAACCAGATCAAAAACACTTTCGCCAATTACGGCATACGCGCCGACATACGAGAGTTTCACACGGCAATCAGCCCGCGCACGGTCGAGATGAGCGATGTTCAATTGTACGATGCGCAGACGGGCGAGCGATTGGGGAAGATTGATCGCATCCTTGCGACCGTTCGTGTGACAGACCTCTACTCTCTGAGCTTGAAACGCAACATCAATCTGGAATCGCTCACGATGGACGGTCTGGAAGCGTGGGTTCAGTTCGACGAGCAGGGACGCTCTAATTTCAGGAATCTTCATCTTCCGCCGCCTGAGCCGAACAAGCGCATACTCTTCTCTTATTCAACCGCGCAGGTTCAGATCAACAACGCAGTCATACACTACGGCGATCAGCAGCATTCTATCTCCGGCGAAGCGCGGAACATTCGCGCGACAGTTCAGCCGGATGATCCAGCAGCCCCTACTGAAAGCTGGATGAACACCGTCACGCTTTCGGCTTCAAATTCTACGTTTGTTTATGACGGTCGCCCCGTTAACGACATTAGCCTGGACGCACGCGGGCGCATCAACCAGACTCGCGCTGAAGTTCAAGACCTCGTTTTGCGCTCGCCTCTTGCGGAAGCGCGCATTGTGGGCGTGATGGACGACTGGCGCAACCTGACTTACAACATGCAGACGACAGCGCGCGTTGATCTCACACAGCTTTCTGACGTTCTTCATGCGAGCACGACCATGCGCGGCGTTGGGCAGTTCGTTGGAAAAATTTCGGGAGAGGGCGAGCGTTATAGAGTTGACGGACAGATTACTTCCGACGCGCTCGCAGCAGACGGCGTTAGATTGCAGGCGCTGAATCTGACGGCGAGCGGCACAGGGCAGGGGAAGAGTTATGACATGAACGGTCGCGCGGTCGCTCAGCTTCTGACCGCAGGCGATTTTCAGTTGAACGCGATTCAGTTGACAGGGCACGTGATGGGCACGGGAACGGACTTTCGCTGGCTGGGCGAATTGCGTTCTCAGGCCGCGCGATACGGCGCGACGAGCATAGCCGGTCTGATATTGAACGACGTTGCTGCGGAGATGCGCGACCAGACTTTGACGGTCTCTGCCGGACACGGAGGCGCTGGACAGGTACTCTCTGCGGGCGCGAGTGTGGGCGGCGTCACGGTCTCCGATATTCGTGCGCGTTCTGAAAACGGAACGACTTCGGGCGGAGCAGCGAGCGCGCAGGCTGGAACGATAACGGCTTCGGGCGCTCGCGTGAATGGATTGACCGCAAACGGAATTGATTTCACTAGCCACGAAGGCGGCGCGACCGATGTGACGGTTGACAGTCTCCGTGTCGGAAGCGTGAACGCGGGTGGCGCGCAGACTGGAAGCTTGAACATAGCTGGCGTCAGATTGGCAATCCTGAACGGTCGCGTTGAAGGCTCAAGCGGCGACGTCAACGCGGGGACAGTGACGGTTGCAAAGACGCAGGACTTTGCCGGAGGACAAGTTGAAAACGTGCGACTCGCGCATCCTGTCTTCGTCGTAGAGCCTTCGGGGCGTTATCGTGCGAGCGCCGATTTAAGTTTGGGCGGCGGCGTGTTGGGCCAAGTTAATCTTGGCGCGGCGCGCGCCGCTCTGGTCGCAACGAACAACCAGATTCAGTTACAGAATTTCACAGCCGACGTGATGGGCGGTCGCGCTGCTGGCAACGCTACTGTGAGCACAGCGCGCGGCGGAGCTTCACAGGTCGCCGCGAACTTCAGTGATTTAGACATAGGCAAACTTCTCTCTCTAACTTCCGGTCGCGTCGTTCCGGTCGCAGGAAAAGCAACTGGCGAAGTTAATCTTTCGTTTCCCGGAACTAATCTTCAAGCAGCAAGCGGAACTGTCCGCGCAGATTTCAATGCTGAGACGGGAGATGAGACGAGCGGGCGCACGCCTCTGAACGGAACGGTCGCGCTCCGTGCAACGCGCGGGCTTTTCGAGATTGAGCAGGCAAACTTAAAAACTGCTTCGAGCGAGTTGACTGCTACGGGTCAATTCTCGTTCACGAGCGATCAATCCAACCTGCAAGTCAATCTGAATTCGTCGGACGCTTCCGATCTTCGCAACATCATCGTTTCATCTGGACTGTTGCCGGACATCAGCGACCAGCTTGATGCTTACAACATAGAACTCGGCGGGCATCTTGCTTTCAATGGAACGTTGCGAGGTAAGCTAACAGAGCCGAGCGTTGACGGGCGATTCACTCTTGATTCTCTTAGCATAAACGGTCACGACATGGGCGCTCTCTCCGCCATTATGAACAGCACGCCCGACGTGTTTCGTATCACTGACGGGCAATTAGCCGAGCGCGACGGCGGCGGAATTAAGTTCACGCTAGACGCGCCGCTTGCTGGTAAGAACAACGTATCGTTGACCGCTCAGCTTGATCGCACCAACGGCGGAAACCTGCTCGCCGCGATAGACGCTTTTACAAATAAGCAAGATAGTTTCGGCCCCACCAAAACGCCCACTTATTCCTCTCTGGATTTTCAGTCCGATGTATCGGGTCAGGTTAGCGTCACGGGAATCCCGAATGCCATGCAGGGCAATGCGGACTTGCGATTCGCGCCCGGACAGATTCGCGGTGAGCCTTTCCAATCAATCATTGCTCGCGCGACTTTCAACGGGCCTAAGATTAATCTGGAAACAGTTGACGCGCAGTTCAACGCAGGCCATCTTCTTGCCAACGGAACTTACGACACAAGCAATCAGGCTTTCGACATTCAGGCGCACGGCACTGGAATCAATCTGGCTCTGCTTGAATCTCTAACGGGCAATCGCGTCGTGGGCGTTCCGCAGTTGACGGGGACGGCTGACATAGAAGGGCACGCCACGGGAGTTTTCAGCGCGCACGATTTCTCTAATTTTCAAATCAACTTCACGGGCACGGGTCACGACGTTTCGGTCAACGGTCGCCCGGCTGGCGAGCTTTCGCTCGTTGGACGCACGGAGAACGGACGACTGAACGTGACGTTCACTACCGGGCTTCTGGGGCAGCCGCAAGTGGTCACGGCTGAAGTTAATCTGACGGACAGGACGCTGCCGACGACGATCAATACAACGCTATCCGCAGCGAATCTTCAACCGCTCTTTGCGGCGCTATTGCCTGAATCAACCGTGCGTTTATCCGGGCGCGCAACCGGAACGCTTACTGCTACGGGGCCGCTCTTTGCAGAGAATGAGGAGGGCGAACAGGTCTTCGGGTTGGCGGGCTTGCGCGGGCGCGCAGAGATTTCCGATCTGACGATTCAGATAGAGGACGTGCAATTGGTGGCCGTCTCACCTTTGCTCGTTCAGTTTCAGTCGAACGAAATCTTTTTCGAGAAGACGGAGTTTCGCGGCCCCGGCACGGACGTGACTTTCGGCGGAACGGCTGCTTTAGGGCCGGGCGGTCGTCAGAATCTTTCGATTGACGGCAATTTGAACCTGCGCGTGTTGAATGGAATCTCGCCGGACGTTTTCTCTGCCGGCAGCGCTGTGGTTGCTGTCAGAGTGATGGGCAGCTACGAAGAGCCGCGTTTTAGCGGCACGGCTTCGGTTGAAGGCGCTTCCGTGGCTGCGCTTATTGGCAACGAGCGGCTGACGATTGACAACATTAAAGGTAACGTAAGATTCAACCAGAAACTGGCGCAGATAGAATCTCTGACGGGTAACCTAGGCGGCGGGCGCATAGTCGCTGCGGGAGGCGTGCTGCTTGAAGATTTCTCAAACATTCGCTTCCGCTTCACTGTGCGCGGCGACGACGTGATTGTTCCTTTTCCCGAAGACTTTCGTTCGACAGCAGATGCAGACCTCGTGATTAGCGGCACGACGCGCCAGCAACTAATCAGCGGCACAGTGAATTTGCGACGCGCAGAGTACACGAAGCAGATTGAACTCGCGGATCTGCTCAACCGCAGACACGAAGTCATAGTCAGTCAGACAGAATCGCCTCTAGTCGAAACCACGCAGCTTGATCTCTCTGTCGAAGGGCGCGATGCGCTTGTTGTTCGTAACAACCTTGCGGACATGGTCGGCTCTGTCTCTTTACGCATCACCGGTTCTGTGAAAGACCCTACGATCTCCGGGCGCATTACGGCTACGCGTGGCACATTGAATTTCCGCAACGACCGTTATGAATTGACGCGAGCCTTCATTGATCTTCCGCCGCGACGCGACGCCGATCCGATTCTGAACATAGAGGCAGAGTCTGAGATTAAAGGTTATCGAGTGATAGTGAGTTTGACTGGGCCGCTATCGCAGCCGCAGGCGACCGTGCGCTCTGACCCATCTCTGCCGCAGGCGGATGTGGTCGCGCTGATTACTACCGGCAATCTTTCTACGGACGAGACGAGCACATCTGCGCTTGCGCAGACGGGACTCGGCACGGCTGCGAGTCTGTTGACGGACACGCTGATTAACGCTCCTGCGCAGAAGGCAACAGACCGCCTCTTCGGTCTCAACCGATTCGAGATTGACCCGTTGATTTCTGGCCGGGGCGGCGCAAGTCCGACTGCGCGGCTTACAGTAGGCCGCCAGATAAACCGCGACCTGACGATAACCTATTCAACAAACATCGCCGCAGACCCGAACCAGATACTAGCGCTCGAATACCGCGTCTCGAATCGTCTCTCGTTCATAGCGCAGTACGAGCAAGGTTCGTCAACAAGAAATCTGCGTTCAAGCAACAACAGTTTCAGTTTTGAGATCAGATTCAGGAAGAGATTCTGAAAGAGAGTTTTCAGTTTTTATAGCGAGTTGCAATAAAGTGCGACTCAAGTCAGTACCGCCTGCGGTAGCGGGCGGGTCTTTAGCACATCCATAACCCGCCCGCTACCGCAGGCGGTACTGACCTGTACTTGGTCACACTCAATTGCAATTAGCTATAAACCCAGCGCTCGCCGCACTGGGCTTTATGCTGTCGCCCGCTCTCGCGGGCTGAAATCTTGATTTCATATAAGCTGAGTTAAATCTGAAAACTGTTTAGAGAACAAAGGTTGAAATTCGTTCGTTTCATCTTAACTTTCATGCTGGCGGCTGTCTGGTTGGCAGTTGTGTGCATGGGTGTGTCGCGGGCGCAGGGCGTGGGCGATTACGAGGGGCGCATTGTGGCTGGCGTGGACGTTGCGATTGAAGGCTCTGCGCCGGATGCCGCAGCAGAAAGCTCGCTCCGTTCGCTGATCGTAATCACGCCGGGCGCGGAGTATCACGCGGTGCTCGCTCGTCGCTCGCTCGAAGCTCTCTTTAGTTCTGGACTGGTCTCGAACGCGCGCGTTGAAATCACAGAAGTCGGAAACGCTGTTGTGCCCGGCGGGCATTCCGCTACGGGATTGCCTGTGCGCGTGCGATTCGTAGTGCGCAGACAGGTTCGCGTGAGCAGCGTAAAGCTGGATTTGGGCACGCTCCCGCCCGGGACTCCCATCGCTCTGGATGAATTGCGTGCGCGGCTTAACATGCTTGAACCCGGTTCGCGTTTGAGCGAGCAGGTTCTTCGACAGAACGCCGACGAGATTCAAGTTTACTTACGCGACCGGGGATTCTTTCGCGCGAACGTTGAATATTCGACTCAGCCTGACACGGCTGATGCTTCGGGCACGCGCTCAATCGTGACCTATCGCATCAACACTGGCGAGCAGGCGCATGTCGAAAACTTCTACATTAAGATCAACGGGTTCGATGATTCGAGCGTGCGCCCCACGCTCAAGCTACAACCGAACGCTCCATTCACACGCGGGGCACTCGGCGAAGACTTGAGCCGAATACGGCAGGCGATAATCGCGCTCGGCAATCTGGCTCCGCAGTTGAACGACCCGAAAGTTACACTGAACGACGCTGGCAACGCAGTCACGATTGAGTTGACCGGCGGCATCGGCCCAAAGGTTGATGTTCGGGTGCAGCATTATGATGTAAGTCCGAAGGTTCAGCGTGCGCTTCTTCCTGTCACGCGCGAGGGCAATATAGATTTATCAGCGATTGAGGAAGGCAGGCGGCGTCTGCGCAACAAGCTACAATCGGAAGGATATTTCTTCGCTGATATTACATACACTTGCACCGTCACGCCGCCCGTTTCTACTGCGGTCGCTACGAACGGAACTTCAGCGACTTGCGAGAATTTGAACGCGGCGGATTTGAGCGGACGCAGCGTGCAGATAGTTTACGACGTTGACCGTGGCCGTCGCTTCAAGCTGACGGACATACGAATCACGGGCACAAGCGAACTTACTTACCTGGACGTTGCAGATGATTTGAAGACGCAGAAGGCCAGTGCGCTAGGCATCATCCCGTACCTGGGCTACGGTCGCGGCTACACTAGCCTTGAGTTGTTAGAGCAGGACAGGCGGACTATCACTGCGCGCATGCGCGATCTGGGTTATCGTCGCGCGAAAGTTGACATACGTCGCGGCGTCGCTCTCACGGGCGACAATCTCATCATCACGTTCGTGGTCACGCCGGGGACGATCACGCGCGTCGCTGGCGTGGAGTTTCGCGGCAACCAGATTTACACGGAATCACAACTGCGCGATGAGATAAACTCCCAAAATTGCCTGAGCAGGTTGCGACTGCGCAACACGAACAGTCTCACCATCAACCAGCAGGACACGCACCCCGTCTTCAAAACCGTAATCGGCGCGCCCTTTTCGCCAACGGGCGCGCGCGTAGAAGGCGATTGCATTCTGGATTTGTACGCGCGTAACGGTTACGTTGACGCGAACGTTGATTTCTCCATCGTCGAACTGCCGAACAAAGTTTTGGCGGATAATGTTAGGGAAGAGCAGGTTCGTCTCATCTACACCATCACAAGTGAGGGCGACAAGGTTTACATCAACCAGATCAGGGTCAATGGTCTGGTTCGCACGCATCAGGAAGAGATTTTAAGGATGATTCCCTTGCGCCCCGGCGACGTGCTGCGCGCAGACCGATTGAACGAAAGCGAGCGCATACTTTACGCGACGGACGCATTTCGACAGGTCATCATTCATACGGAGAACGCTGGCGAAACCATAGGTGGCTTCAAGCAGCGCGACGTTGTGATTGACGTTGAAGAGAGAAAGCCTCGCGTGATGACTTACGGCGGAGGCTATTCTACGGACACAGGCCCGCTCGGAATTTTCGAGATACGCGACGTTAATCTTTTCGGCAAGCTAAGGCAGGGCGCTATGCGACTTCGCGCGAGCGGGCGCACGCAGCTACTACGCTTCGAGTATCTAGACCCGCGCTTTCGTAGCTACGGCTCGAACCAGTTTGCGCCGCTCGCGCTCTCTCTGGAATACGAGCGCGACACAACGGTCACGCGTTTCTTCCGCTCTACGATTGATCGCGGCAACTTCGGCATAGTGCAGCGCCTAGACCCGCAAGGTCATCCGATTGACGTGAACTGCGCGAACGAGAACGATCCTAAATGTCGCGCGGGCGAGCCTACTATCAACCGACTTGTATTCACCGCTGAAACGCAACGCGTGTTGAGCGACGCGACGCACAGCATAGTATTTGCGCGATACAGCTATGAAGACGTGCGCCTTTTTAACATCAACAGTCTGCTGTTAGCGCCCGTTCTCAGGCCAGACCGCGTAGTTCGACTCTCGCGCTTCGGCACATCGTTCGTGCGCGACACGCGCGATAACCAGTTCGACGCCTCGCACGGCGACTTTCTGACGCTCGACTACGCGATTGCGCTTCGTCAACTTGGCGGCAACATCTCTTTCAGCAAATTTCAGGCGAGCTATCGCCGCTACTATCGTCTAAACAGTTTCCGTCGCACTGTTCTGGCAGGCGGATTGACGCTTGGGCTTGCGAATCTGTTCAACCCGCGCGACCGCGACGGGGACAACGTAATAGACGAGGCGGATAGAACGCTACCCATCAGTGAGAGATTCTTTTCTGGAGGCTCTACAACCTTGCGCGGCTTCGGCTATCAGGAAGCAGGCCCGCGCGCGGTCATACCCGGCGGCATCTTTCGCACACAGCAGGGGAACCTGATTACCCTGAATCCCTTCACAGTGCCTGTGGGCGGTAACGCGCTCGTCGTTCTGAATCTGGAAGCGCGCGTGCCCATCACTGCGTCTCTTCAGGCTGTCCCGTTCTACGACGGCGGCAACGTCTTCCGTCGTGTGAGCGACATCTTCGGGCGCGCTCGTACGGAACCCGAAGACAGCCCTAACTTGCACGCACACTGGACGAACACTGTTGGAATGGGTTTCAGAGTGAAAGTACCGTTTGGCGGTTCAATAGCCGTTGACTACGGCCTTCTGCTCAATCCGCCTGTGCTTCAAATAACGCAGCCGAACAACACTACGATCCCCTTCACATTGAAGAACAGCCAGTTGCATTTCCGTTTCACTCAAGCGTTCTAAAGAAGGCAAAAGTAAAAAGGTAAAAGGCAAAAGGAGAAAGACGAAATGAACATAACGATTGGAATCAAGCGCGCAAAGGCTTACTGCTGTTGCCTCCTGTTCCTCTCCTTTTACCTTTTGCCTTTTACCTTTTGCCTTTCACAGCAGGTGGTTGACCGTATGGTAGCGACCGTCAATGGCGGCGTGCGCACGGACTTGATTACTTACTCAGACCTCGTGTGGCAGTTGGCGCTCCAGCCTGATACGCCGGTTGAGCGTCCGTCATCGGAAGACCTGAATCACGCTCTACAAATCCTTATAAGCCAGCGTCTCATAATTCAGGAGGCCGAGAAGATTCCGACAATCACGCCAACGGACGAAGAAGTCAGGAACGAACTGAACGATCTCATACAACGTTTTCCGGGCAAGGCTGCTGAGTTGTACCAGCGAGCCGCGAGCGCCGGACTAACACGCGAGCACATAGACGAGATCATGCGCGAGCGCGTGGAGATAAGTAAATATCTTAACTTCCGCTTCCGCTCGTTCGTGGTGGTCACGCCGCAGGAGGTCTCGGATTATTACAGGCAGACATACGTTCCGCGCTTTCGCCAGCGCTCGCCCGGTCGAATCATTCCAACTCTGGACGAAGCGCGCGCCGAAATTGAAAAGACGCTGACTGAAAGTAAGATAGAATCTGAGACTGACGAATTTCTGGACGCCGCGCGCGACCGCGCAGAAGTTGTTATCTTAAGCTCGGTTTGAGCCGTGCACGATTTCAATATAATGAGGACTCTTTACAAAATCTGCGCCTACCTGATCGTCGCTCTTGGAACGATTCATCTGGTATTCACTTTCTTCAACTACGACCATTTCACACTGAATGCATTCTGGTTCGCGGGCGCGGGCTTTGCGATTATTTTCGCAGGCTTCCTGAACCTTGCGCTCCTAAAGGTGAACGAGACGACTGTGCGCTTTCTCTGCATCCTGGCGAACCTAATCTGCACTATTCTCTTCGCGGTTGCGTTGCCTCTGTTACAGCAGCCGCAGGTTTTAATAGGACTTCTGCTCTTCGCCTTTGCAACAACCGCCGCGTTTATGGAAAGACGCGACTAAGAGACGAAATCGGCATCTGACATCTGGCATCTAATACCAAGATGCAATTAAAAGAGAGGAAGAGATTGATCCACTATAGCGGTTCTCACTTGAATGCGACTCATGTCAGTACCGCCTGCGGTAGCGGGCGGGTCGTAGCCGCACCGATACCCGCCCGCTACCGCAGGCGGTACTGACCTGCATGCCTTGATCAGAGTGGTCGCACCCAAGTGAGAACCGCTATAAATCACACGAAACAACACGAAACCACAATCTCTTTCGTGTTGTTTCGTGTGATTTAGTGGACTGTATTCCTCTTTCCTGATTGTATCTTAGTATAACATCTACGCTCATGTGGCCGAGGCGAGCAAAAAAAATTCCTACCAGACCGCGCGTTGGGCTGGCTCTTTCCGGCGGCGCGGCGCGCGGCATTGCGCACGTGGGCGTGCTCATGGCTCTGGCGCGTCACAACATACCGATTGATTGCGTCGCGGGCACGAGCGCGGGCGCGATTGTAGGCGGCGCGCTCGCTTCGGGTATGCCGCTCGAAGAGATTGAAGCGATTGGACGCGCTCTGCGCTGGCGTGACATGGGGCGCGTTACACTCTCGCGCCTAGGCGTTCAGTCGAATGCACGCCTTGAAGAGTTCATTCGCGCGCGTTTCACCATCACACGCTTTGAAGAGTTGCCGATTCCTTTCGCGGCTGTTGCTACTGACCTTCAAACCGGCAATGCGGTTGTGCTGAAAGATACGGGCGACCTTGCTTTCGC
This sequence comes from Acidobacteria bacterium 13_1_20CM_3_53_8, assembly GCA_001920415.1. Taxonomy (GTDB): domain Bacteria; phylum Acidobacteriota; class Blastocatellia; order Pyrinomonadales; family Pyrinomonadaceae; genus 3-1-20CM-3-53-8. The sequence continues at coordinate 70,928 of MNJR01000139.1, forward strand.
CATACGCGCTAGCTGCACGATTCCGGGTTGGTACGTGCCTGTCACGGACGATGAGGGGCGCACGCTCGTTGACGGTGGATTGGTGGCAAACGTTCCTACGGCTGCTGTGCGCGCGCTCGGCGCAGAGATTGTGATTGCAGTTGATGTCAATTCCGAGGGCGCTAAATTCCTTGGGCCGCCGCAATCCGCAATAGGCGTGGTCGTGCAATCCATGATGGTCATACAGCGCACGATTGCATCGCATCAGCTTGAAACTGCGGACGTAATCATACAGCCGCGCGTCGGCCACATACGCTGGGACGAAATCTCGCGCGGCGCAGAGTTTATTGAAGCCGGCGTTGAAGCGGGCGAGGAAGCCATAGAGAAGATAAAAAGCCTGCTTCAACCCGAACCGGAGCAGACCTCAAAGTGGCCGCGCATACTCAGACGGCGCGCGGCACAGTCAAGCAAAGAGAAGTTGCGCCACAGCGTGCGCCGCACCTCCTGAAAAAATCTATAGCTCTATTCAATTGGATGCGACTAAAAACTTCACCGCAGAGGCGCAGAGAGTTACGCGGAGAACGCAGACAGTTGAATGCTGCTCAAGCCTCTGCGTTCTCAGCGTATCCTCTGCGCCTCTGCGGTGAATATAAATTCTAATCAGCACCCAACTGAAAATTACTATGTAGGCATCGCTCCTGCCTCGTCTCACGCAAAATTTGTATTGAACAAAGACGCGCTGTACGCCTCTACGTCTATCGCATCTGCCCTATCAGTCTCATTCAAAATTCGCACGCACAGCATTTAAATCTTTGATTCCATGCTAGATGATGCGCTCGGCGACGCTTTGAATGAGCGTACAGGTCGCGCTGGCATAAACATTGCACAAACGTTCGGCAGTTACTCTCTCTCCGAACACTTGAAGATAAGACGCAAGGGGGTTTTAGGGTAGATGAAAGAAGTAGCAAACAGCCTCGCGCAACTGGCCTTCATAATCATGCTGCTAGTCACGCTAGCCATATGGACTGCGGCAGCTTCACAGTGGCTGAGCGGCACGGACAGCGCACCCGCAAGCGCGCCCAGTCATCATGCGACGTTCGTCGCAGGCGCACGATAATAAAGAATCTAGTGCCTATTGAGCGTTTACATTAAGTCAAAAGTAAAAAGGAAAAAGGCAAAAGGAAGGCTGAAACCATCTTTTCATTAATAAATGCTTTTGGCCGAACTTTTGCCTTTTACCTTTTGCCTTTTGACTTTCTTTCTATGACAATCGAAGTGACATCCGTCCACGAGAAGGCGCGCGTCATTAAGAGCGTGGGCAGGGTTGTTCGTCTTGGCGCACGCGCGGCACGCGCTCACAAACGCAGAGTAATTTTTCGCTCCGTGCTCGCAGCAATAATTCTGACGCTCACGTCCGTCTCAAGTTTTCTAGCCTACTCTTATCACTACTACTCGAAGATCGTTGACGAACGATTGGCGCGCGGATACCTGACGAGCAGGCAGGGGATTTACGCCGCGCCGCGCCGCTTGCGCGTAGGCCAATCAGGTTCGCCGGAAAAATTGGTCGCGCTACTGCGCCGCGCAGGTTACGTGGAATCGGAAGCCAGCGATGTTTGGAGCGGGAGTTTTGCGGCGCAAGACGACGAGGTTGTTATTCATCCGCGACGATTGAACGATAGCGTGCCGGCAATCGTACGCGTAAGCTTTGATAGTAAAAATCGTATAGCGACGCTGACGAGCGACGCGGGCACGCTAGACCAGTTCACGCTTGAGCCGGAAGCTTTGACCGTAGATGCTTCTATGAAAGCGGGGCAGCACGCGGCGCTCTCTTTCCAAGACATCCCGCCCGTAATCGCGCACGCGATTCTCTCTACAGAAGATCGGCGGTTCTTCGAGCACAGCGGCGTTGATCTCATAGGCATAGCTCGCGCGGTTCTGAGAAACGCGGGCGACGAGCGCATGGGGCAGGGCGGCTCTACAATCACCCAACAGCTTGTCAAGAACACGTATCTCTCGCCCGAAAGAACTTTCAAACGAAAGTTTGCCGAAGCGATGCTGGCCTTCACGCTGGAACAGAGACTTTCCAAACAAGACATCTTCGCGCTCTACTGCAACGAAGTTTATATGGGAGAGCGTGGGAGCGTCGCCGTGCGTGGTATAGAGCAGGCGGCTAGAATTTATTTCGCCAAAAATTTGAGCGATTTATCAGTGGCCGAAGCCGCGACGATTGCCGGGATGATTCAAAGCCCTAATCGTTATTCGCCGGAACGTCATGCGGACGCGGCGACCGCTCGCCGCAATCTGGTCATCGCTTCAATGCTGCGCGACGGCGCGATAACCATTGAAGAAGCGCAAGCGGCAGCGCGCTCATCTTTAACTTTAGCGCCTCAGTCAGAAGAGAACAGATCGCTCGCGCCCTACTTCGTTGATTACGTCAATCGCGTGACGGAGTCTCAGCCGGACAATTCAAATCAGAGTGTTGAGAGCGCCTCGCGCGTCTTCACCACGCTCGATCTGGATTTGCAGGAGTTGGCTGAAGAAGCGATAAAGCATCAGTTGGAAAAACTAGACCGCGTTTACAAGGGGCGCGGGGTGACGCCGCAGGCCGCGCTCGTTGCGCTCGATCCGAAAACAGGTGATGTGCTGGCAATGGTCGGCGGACGCAATTACGCAGAGTCGCAGTTGAACCGGGCGACGGACGCGCGCCGCCAGCCCGGCTCAGCATTTAAGCCTTTCGTCTACGCCGCAGCGATTGAAAGCGGCATCTCGCCCGTCACGACTTTCACAGATGCGCCGCGCGCGTTCGCATACGACGCGCACTCCGTCTATAGCCCTGCGAACTATGGCGGCGGGTATTCAATGCGCGACGTGACGATGCGAACCGGATTGATAAAGTCGCTGAACGTCGTGACGGTTGATATTGCGCTGCGCACAGGCTTGAACAAAATAGCAACGCTCGCTTCCCGTTTCGGACTGCCAAAACCGCAAGCCTATCCGTCGCTCGCGCTAGGCACTACGGAAGCGACGCCTCTGGAGATGGCCGAGGCTTACGCCGCATTCGCAAACGGAGGAGAACGAGTCGCGCCGAGAGTTACAGCGCACGCCGTAGACACAAACCATTCTGAAATTTTGAACGAAGAGGCGCAAGCAGACGCAGTGATTCAGCCCACGACCGCTTTCATAATAACGGACATGCTGGCTGGCGTTATTGATCATGGCACCGCGCGTGCGGCTCGTAATGCTGTGAAGAGAACTGCGATTGCTGGCAAGACCGGAACATCGCGCGACGGCTGGTTCGTAGGCTACACGCCTAACTTAGTCTGTGCAGTCTGGATTGGTTTTGACGACAACAGCCAGTTAGGGCTTACAGGAGCGGAAGCTGCGTTGCCCGCATGGACTGAGTTCGTAAAAAGCGCTGTTGAATTACGACCGGAACTCGGCGGAGAAAGGTTCGAGCGTCCAGCAGGCATAATGTTTGTAGAGATTGATCCCGAAACGGGAATGCTGGCAACGGACGCTTGCCCGCAGCGCGAGCGCATAGCAATCACAGGCGCGCTCGCCCCTCATTTTGAGTGCTACGTTCACAACCAGTCGCTCGCTGGAACGGCTGAAGCGGGAACGGAAGACGGCGGGACTGTGAACAGCTATCAAGTTTACGAAAGCGCGAGTGCAATTCCCTCAGAGTTTAGACCGCGGCCACTCCCC
>MNJR01000139.1:74635-205211 GCA_001920415.1 Acidobacteria bacterium 13_1_20CM_3_53_8
GCTGGTCAACGATGTGCGCGCCAATCCCATAAAAAGGCAAAAGTAAAAAGGTAAAAGGAAAAGTTAGGAGATGATCATTTTTAATTTTTAATTCACGCCTGCAAGGCGTGTCCACACTTTTGCCTTTTTACTTTTGCCTTTTGCCTTCCATTTGCCTTTTACCTTTTTACTTTTGCCTTTCTAACACAACCTGCGCGATTGCGTGCTCGGTCGTGTGTGATAATGAGAGATGAGCGGCGGTCGCGCCCGATTGTTCGTAGATTTCACGCACGCGACCGTAAAATTGTAAGATGGGTGCGCCAGACGAGCGCGAAGTGACTTCTATGTCCTGCCATGCTATGCCGCCCGTCCAGCCTGTTTGCAGTGCCTTTAGCGCCGCTTCTTTGGCTGCGAAGCGCGCGGCGTAATGCTGTGCGGCCACAGCACCGCGCGAGTCGCAGTAGTCGCGCTCCATTTTAGTGAAGACGCGCTCGGCGAATCGCGGCGTGCGCAGCAGGACTTCGCGCACGCGACGGACTTCTATGATGTCTATTCCAATGGAAATTATCACGGATGATGCAGAGTTAACTCGCGCTGGCTTTCACTGGCGCGAAAATCTTGGCGTGCTTGCTCTGGCTTGCACGCCGATTGAACAAGAAGGTTTCCCAAATGCTTTCTCCACGCGGTTGGGCGGAGTAAGTCCTATGCCGGAAGATGCGCTCAACCTGGCGGGCTTTAACGACGACTCTGCGGAAAACATTTACGAGAACCGCCGACGCTTTCTCAAACTTTTTCCGGGCGACTGGACGCTGGCAGCCTGCTGGCAGGTTCACGGCACAGACGTTCGTGTCATCAAAAGCCTCGAAGACGCTAATCCGTCACCGGGCGCGCTCGGCGAAACCATCCATTGCGATGCGCTGACGACGAACGCTAGCCGCATACTGCTTGCAGTCAAGACAGCCGACTGCGTGCCAGTAATTTTAGCCGATTCGCGCACGGGCGCAATCGCAGCCGTTCACGCGGGCTGGCGCGGGACACTTTCTACAATCGTTCAAAATACGCTCGAACGAATGAGCAAAGAGTATGACACGCAGGCACGTGATGTTCGCGCGGCGATTGGCCCTGCGGCGCTACCGTGCTGTTATGAAGTTGGTCAAGATGTCATCAGCGCATTTCAACAAAAATTTCCTGCCTCCGAGCATCTTTTCAACCCTACACGCGAAGGCCACGCGCTCGTTGATCTTCAAAGAGCCAACCGCGAACAACTAATCGAATCTGGCGTAGCAATAGAGCGCATACACACAGCGCCGCTCTGCACAATGTGCCGCAACGACCTCTTCTTCTCCTACCGCAAAGAGAAGCGCCTGCGCGGGCGCGTGGGTCGTTTGATGGCAGCGATAGGAAGAAGGTAAAAGTAAAAAGGTAAAAGGCAAAAGGAAGGCTGAAACCATTCTTTATTAAATAGCTTTTGTCCGCACTTTTGCCTTTTTACTTTTACCTTTTTACTTTCTTTATCTTCTTCTCCTTCCGCCGAACAAGTTCCCGTTGATGCGCTTGACTGCTTCGTTTGCGCCGACGACGGCGATGGGCATTGTGACTTCGCGCGTGACGGGCGGGAAGCAGACCTCGTCGTTGCAACTCTGGTAGCGAATGCGAGCGCGCAACTCCATCACGCCCATCTCACGGTTGGCCGGAACTATGATGTTGAAGCGCATAACGGCGCGACCTTCGTAAACGGCCAACTGATCGTTCGAGAAACTGAGCTTGCGTACAACAGCGCGCGGGAAACTCACAGCGCTGACACGCATCCCGCGCGGCGCTTCTATCTTTACGGTTGTCGGAACGGAGAAACTGCTCAGCGGGCGACTCGAATTCACATGAAAGCCGTCGGGAATATCCATCACGAGCGCGGCCTGCAACGTCGTTCCACGCTGCACGCGGTCGGTTGAGAAGAAACCGTTGATGCTGATGTTAGGTTGCAGTAGCGCGGGCGCTCTACGAGCATAAAAGTTTGAGGAAACAAGCAGCAGCGCCGCCGCGAAAAATAGAGATAGAATTCGTCGGGTCAAAGTTTTTCCTCTCATCTCGAATGAAGTCACAGAAAAATTCAAAGCTCGAAAAGATAGTGAATGAAAAATTACGAATTTAAAATTGTTCGCTCACCTTCTTATGAAGCGATTTTGTGAAGCGCTTGCTGATTAATATTGGGCGTGCGACGCGCGGCTAGCTGGCCGCAGGCGGCATAGATGTCTCGCCCGCGCGGTCGCCGCACGAGTGCGCGAACGCCTTTCGATTCCAGAATCGCTTTGAATTTTTCCACTCTTTCCGGCGGCGAAGGGCTGTAGGGAAGAGGCTCCGCAGGATTGTGCGGAATCAAATTCACTTTCGCCCTCAGCCCGTGACGGTTCAATAGGTTCGCAAGCTGCCGCGCGTGGCTCTCGGAATCATTCACGCCGTCCAGCATCACGTACTCGAACGTAAATCGCTCGCCGGGCTTCAAAGATTTCTCAAACTCCACGCACGCGCTCAAAAGTTCGTCCAACGGCCAGCGCTTATTTATAGGCATCAGTTGGTCGCGCAACTCGTCCGTAGGCGCTGCGAGCGAGATGGCAAGATGCGGTCGGTCTGGAATTTTTGCAAGCTCTCTTATCTTCGGCACTACTCCTGCGGTTGAGACAGTCACGCGAGCGGGAACAATGTGCAAGCCCTTCGGGTCTGCCATAATTTTTAGAGCCTTCATCAACGGCTCGAAAGCAAGGAAAGGTTCGCCCGCGCCCATCGCAACCAGATTGACCCCTCGCGGCGTCTTGCGGCTTACGCCGTATGCGTCGTTGAGCGCGACGATGATTTGTTCGACAATCTCTCCGGCTTCCAGCGTGCGCAGCAATCCGAGTTTCGCCGTCAAACAGAAATCGCACTGCAATGGACAACCAGACTGCGACGAAAAGCAGATGGTGTCGCGCCGCTCTTCAGGAATAAAGACGGTCTCAACCGGAAGATTGTCGCGCGTCTTCATCAAGTATCGCCGCGTCCCGTCTGTCGAAATATATCTCTCTTCAACCGTTAACGTTGAGGTAGTCGCGCGCTCGTTCAATTTCTCTCTAAAAATTTTTGGCAAATCAGTCATCTCGTCGAACGAGCGCAGACGCCTGGCCTGAAGCGCCGCGAAAATCTGCCGCCCGCGATACGAGGGAGCGCCCATCTCTTCGACGAACGCAACCAACTCGCCCTCAGTCAACCCTGTCAGATGCACCGCTTGATTCATTGCTCGTCCATTTTACCATCCGTTGACGTGCATCTCACAGCCATCGCCGAAATCTTATCTGTAAAGTAAGGCTTCATGTTGCTGTATAATTCAATCGTGCGCAAAACAATCCGTTCAGCCTCAATCCTTCTGCTATTGATTTCGTTTTCCGTAGCGGCGCAAGTCCCTGTTACAAGTCCGAACACGTCCGCGCTGCCGCCCGCAAAAGTCCGAAAAATTGAAGAGGCGATTCGTGGCGCGATGGAGCGCGGCGGGATTCCGGGGATGAGTGTGGCGGTCGTCGTTGATAACCGTCTTCAGTGGGTGAACGGGTTCGGAATGATGCAGTTGGCAGAGCGCGGGTTACTCAACCTTGATGCGCCGGTTCAGAATTACTGTCCGGCGTTCCCGCAGAAACAGTGGATGGTGACTGCGCGCCTTCTGCTTGGACATCTAGCGGGGGTTCGTCACTATCGCGGGGACGAAACCGACATCACGCGCCATTACAACAGCGTGGCCGAAGGGCTGGATGTTTTCAAGAATGATCCGCTCCTTTCAATGCCGGGCACGCAGTACATCTATTCCAGCTACGGATTCAATCTGCTGGGCTGCGCGGTCGAGGGCGCTTCGGGCGAAAAGTTTACGGACTACATACGCGAGAACATTTACGTGCCCGCACATATGGAGCGCATTCAAGTGGACGACATCTTTGCGATCATTCAGAACCGCGCGCAAGGTTACGAAAGGGAGCGTAGCGGTAAGCTGAAAAATTCCGGGCTGGTAGATACGAGCTACAAGATTCCTGCGGGCGGGCTTTGTTCTACTGTGGAAGACCTTGCGCGGTTTACGATTGCGCTGCGCGAGGGAGCGTTGGTAAAACCGCAGATGTTAGAACAGATGTGGACGAAGCAAAGAACTATGGATGAGCGAGAGATTCCTTACGGGTTGGGATGGGAAATTGGCGCGCATGGCGGTATGAAGACTGTATATCATGGCGGGGCGCAGCAGCGCGTCTCTACGCTGCTCTACACAATCCCGCAGAAAAACTTTACTGTAGTCATCATGTCGAACCTTGAAGACGCGCGAATCTCTTCGCTTGCTGCGCAGATAGCGGACATAGTTTTTGACTGAAAATGTCGAACGATTGGAAAATTTTTCTGGAAGATTTTCGGCGGACGATTGAATCGTCTGCCGAGCGTTTGCGCTCTATCACAGAAGAGCAGAGCGAAACTGGAAGAGCGGAAGGCAAGTGGTCGCCGAAAGAGATCGTAGGCCATCTGATTGACTCGGCGGCGAACAATCACCAACGATTCGTGCGCGGGCAGTTCAGCGAAAACATGGTCTTTCCCGGCTACGATCAGAATCAGTGGAACGAGGTGCAGCAGTACGCGCGCGAATCGTGGCCGCTTCTAGTTGAACTCTGGCGGCTTTACAACCTGCACCTGCTGCACGTGATGTCTTGCGCAGACCGTGAGAAGTTAAAGAGATCACACGGCGAGCACAGCTTGAATAAAATCGCGTGGGAGCTTGTCGGCGAGAAAGAGCCTGCCACACTCGAATACGTGATGCGCGATTACGTAGAGCACTTGAAGCATCATCTCAGCCAGATTTTTGGCGATAGCGTTTGAGAGCTTGCGCGCTGCCGAAAGGAGAAGAGGATGTCAACGGTCGGAAACGTCGAGCGAAAAATACGGCGCGTAGAAGGTTTCGATGTGTGCATACTTCATCTTGCCGGAACGGATGTTCGCGGCGACCGACGCGGCCTGCCACAATACGCTTACCATCGCGCTGCGGACAACGACATCACGGTAGAGGCATGGAAGACGCACCGCTTCCGCCCTTCATATCCAGGATTCGAGGTTGACGTTGTGGACGGCAGAGGAAATTCCGTTCAGGGCAATACGAAGCTGGGAACGGTCAGAGCGACTTATTGATAAGTTGGGCGTCTTCTCTACTCAAACAAACGACAATTTAAATTGTGAACGAACGACAGATTAAAATTAAGGAGATATGTAGCGAGCGCAATATTCGTTGGCTTGTCCATTTCACGCAAGTAAATAATCTGTGTAGCATCCTTCGGGAAGGTTTGCTGTCTCGTAAAAAATTAGAGTCTTGGCCGTCCAGTAAACGACCGCATTTTAGTGATCGGTTTCGTGATGATAGCTACACCGGGGCGAATTGTTTAAGTATCACTTCCCCCAATTATCCAATGTTTCGCAAATACCAAATAAAATATCCAGATATTATCTGGGCTGTTTTGGCAATTGAGCCTAGAGTGCTTTGGGAATTAAATTGTGCATTTTGCGCTAGAAATGCTTCTTCAATTATGATGCGAAATGTTCCTATTGATAAGTTGATGTTGCCCGATTCACTTGAAGGATTATTTCATGGCGTTCAGGGCAATTTACCCTGTAACTGTCAAGCTGAAGTGTTGGTCTTTAATACCCTTAGCCCTCAATATATAAAATGGATATACTTCAAAAATGATAAAGAGCATCGCACTTGGAAAGAAAACTGTACTTATAAAAATGTTCCATGCTCAGTAGATGCTTCTCTTTTTAATTTCAGACGCTAGATTGAATCTTTAACGTAAAAGCGCCGCCCGACAACTCATTCAACCGGAGCGCGAATAGACAGGCTTTCATCCGCGAGACTTGAATCTATCAGCGGTTCGTCGCGCCCGGTTAATTCGAGTATTAGACGCCTCCCTTTTCCAGCACATCTTGACCGAGATGGATTTCACATGTACATTATCTCTGTACATATTTCGGAGGTGATATTCATGCCCATTCAAACGACATATACACGCGCGCGCGCAAATTTAGCCAAGCTTTGTGACGAGGTGGCGAAAAATCAAGAGATAGTCATCATTAACCGACGCGGTTCTCATGACGTGGCGCTAGTTTCTGCCGAAGAGTTGTCGAGCTTAATGGAAACGGCTCATCTCCTCCGGTCGCCAAAGAATGCTGACCGCCTCTTGACTGCTCTGAATCGCGCCAAAGCTAAGAGGCCAAAATCAAAAACAGTTGCATCTTTGCGCAAGGAGCTTGGCCTTGGCGAAAAAGAATAAAGACCGCGCTCAGAAGAAGAAGGAGCGGTTAGCCGCGTCCCATCCAGAATTTATTGAAGATTTGCGTTATTGGGTGGAGATAGATCGTAAGGTTGCGCTTCGAGCCTTTGACTTGATTGATGCAGTGATGCGTGACCCGTTTGTCGGAATTGGTAAACCTGAACCGCTCAAATATTTGTTGGCGGGCACATGGTCACGGCGCTTAACGCAAGAACATCGAATTGTATATCTTGTGAGCGAAGAAAGGATTGATTTTCTCCAAGCTCGTTATCACTATTAATGGCGTATCTAACAACTCATTCAACCAGAGCGCGGGTTAGCTTGATTTTCATCGTCAGCTTGGATGCTATTCGATATTGCTTCCCGCTTGGTTAATGCGGGCATTATGCTGCTTAAGGAGGCCAAGTATGGATGAAGTTCAGAAATATTGGCGCGATAAGGTGATGGGTCTTTTTCAGTGGAGTTTGACTTTATATCTTCTGTTAGCCGGATGGTCTATTACCTATCACGATAAATTTGAGCTTTGTGCAGACAGCACTAAAAGCATTGCCGATAATAGAGACAACTTCATACGCGCCGTCAGCTTCATCTCAATGAGCCTTATGTATGGCATAGCGCTTCCGCTATTAGTCAGACACATCTATCAGAAGTTTCTCCCGAAGGAGAAGATTGATGCGACGGTATTGCCATATAGAGTTGCACTAACAACTTCAATGGTGCTCGCGTTTTTGATATTTCTTCTTGCTTTTCTAACCTCATACTTTTATGGATGCGCATAATAGAATGGAGTTATGTAACATAGGCGACGACAGCGGGAGCGTATAAGAAGCTATGGAAGAATCCGGGAACTCTGTGACTGATTTGAAACGGCAGATGCTAAGGCACACGCTGGCGACGCTGGCTTACAGGGGCGCTAAGGCCGTACGGGGTGCGCCCGAAGGGTTCGCTACGTTTCGCGTGAATGATGAGACGCGCACGCCCGTAGAGATATTGGCGCACATAGGCGATCTGCTCGACTGGGCGCACAACCTTGCGATGGGCAGCAACAAGGGGCAGAACTCGACCCCCTTGTGGTGGGAGGAAGAGGTCGCGCGATTTTTCGCGGAGCTGGAGAAGTTCGATTCCTATCTGGCCTCTGACGCGCCTCTGGGGGCAACGGCTGAGAGATTATTTCAAGGGCCTGTGGCCGACGCGCTGACGCACGTGGGGCAGATAGCTTTGCTCAGGCGCATGGCAGGCGCTCCTGTGCGCGGGGAGAACTATTTCAAGGCAGAGATCGTCGCAGGAAGAGTCGGAGCGGAACAATCTACAGATCGGTTCGAGTTTGGTTGATTACCGTAGAAGAGCAGTGATGAGAAAGGCAGTGCAGAAGTCAGAGTGCAGAGTGATAAATTAAGAGAGAAAAGCTTTTCTTTAATTCATCACTCTGCACTCTGCACTCATCACTCCATTTAGTCTTACCTGTTCGTTCCTCCGCCTCCTTCGCTGCTTCCTTCAGGGCGACCTTCCGTATCGAGCACAGTGATTGTCTGGCCGATTTCCGGCAACGAGCGCAGGTGTGATTCGATTACTCTGCGGTCGCCTACTACAAGAATTGCCATGCGCGATGGATCAAGATACTTGTTTGCAACTCGCTCTATGTCCGCAAGAGTCACGGCGCGAACCTGCGCCATGTAGTTGTTGAAGTAGCTGTCGGGCAGACCATAAAGCACTACGGCGGAGAGGCGACCTGCTATCTGCTCTGGCGTCTCAAATCCGCGCGGGAAGCCGCGTATCAGCGATTGTTTCGAAAACTCAAGCTCCTGCGGCGTGACTGGAATCTCGCCGCGTATGCCGCGCAACTCGCGCAGGAATTCTGTGATTGATTCGCTCGTGACCGCCGTCTGCACTCCTGCGGAAGCCATGAACGGCCCAGCGCCTCGACGGAAATCGAACGCTGTGCGCGCGCCGTAGGTGTAGCCCTTGTTCTCCCTCAGATTCAGATTCACGCGCGAAGTGAACTGTCCGCCGAGCATGTGATTCATCACGAGCAGCGGGAAGTAGTCTGGCGAAGAGCGCGGCACGCCTACCTGTCCTATGTTAAGAACAGATTGAGCAGCGCCGGGACGGTCAACCATGTAGATATGCGCTGCGTTGCGCGTCGGAGGCGCACTGATGTTGACGGCAGGAACGTTCGCGCTCTTCCATCCTGTGAACGCGCGCTCAAGTTGCGGGATTAATGTTGCGGGCTTAACGTCGCCTACGACAATCAACGCAGCGTTGTTCGGACGATAGTAAGTTTCATAAAAGCGCCTGATGTCGTCAGGCGTGATTGCTTTCACAGACGTTTCATTGCCTACGGTGGGATGACCGTAAGGATGGTTGATGCCGTAAAGAAGCGAGGCATAGACTACGCCAGCGATTGCGTCTGCGTTGTCGCGTCGTTGCAGTAGCGCGGTTAGCCTCTGCTGTCGCTGGCGCGTCAACTCTTCTTCCGGGAAAGCAGGGTTCTTGATGACATCCGTGAAAATGTCCAGCGCTTCGGGCAAGTGACGCGCCAACGTCAACATGCTCACGCCAGTAGAATCGAAATCTGCACCTGTACTCAGGTTTGAGCCTATGGCCGCCAGTTGATTCGATATGTCGAGCGAAGAGCGCGTCTTCGTTCCCTCGTCAAGCATAGCGGCGGTCATGCTAGCCAAGCCCGGTCTGTCTTGCGGGTCTGCGGCAGCGCCCGTCTTCAAGACCAGATTCATGCTGATGACGGGAAGCTCGTGTTGCTCTGCGAACAGAACTTCCAATCCGTTCGAGAGTTTTCTGTGCTGAATCCTTGGCAGAGCGAATTGCGGGTCTGCCTGCGGCTTTGGTTGAACGTAAAGCCCGCCGAGTTGCGATTGATCTTGATGAACACGTCTATCCGGGCCAGAGCGCACGGCTGTCGTCGCAGGCGGCGTAGCTCCAGCGGGCGTTGTGGCTGCGGCTTCGGTTCTTGTCTGCGGTCGTGCGACGCCAGCAGTCGAAGCAGTCGTTTGAGTCGAAGATTCTGTTGAAGCGGTCGCAGGTCTGGTCGTCTGCGTTGTAGCAGCGTTTGCAGTTCCGCTCGCGGGTTGTCCCGCCGTCTGCTGCGAAGGCGGAACAATTGCCTGAGCCGGACTAGCTGGCGTAGGCTCGCCAGAAGTTCTACCGCGCGGCTTTGGCGTGACGGTCAATACTAGACGGCGGTCGGTCAAATACTCGTTCGCAACGCGCGACACATCTGCGGGCGTGACGTTGCGATAGCGCATCAAGTCTTGTTGAAAATATCCGGGCTGATTCAGAAACGTGGCGTACTGGTTCAGTTGATCGCTTATGCCCCCGAAACCTCCTACGGTTTGCAGGCTGTAGATGAAAGAAGATTCTATGGAATTGTAAGCGCGCGCCATCTCTTCTGCGGTCGGAGGCTCTGTCTTTATCTTTGCAATCTCTGCGTTGACCGCTTCTTCCAGTTCTTCGAGCGTGTGGCCTTGCCTTGCAGTGACCACTATCTGAAACTGTCCGGCAACCTCGCGCGCATTATTAAACGCCGTCACGTCCTGCGCTATCTGGCGGTCGTAGACGAGCGATTTGTAGAGACGCGAACCCTTGTTGCCTGCGAGTACGAGCGAGAGCATATCTAGCGGGGCATCGTTCGCAGTGTAGAAAGGAACGCTGTGCCACGTCATATAAAGGCGCGGCAATGTGACGCGCTCGTCCATGTTGACGCGCACTTCATGCTCAAGCGTAGGCTGCGGCGGGTTTGGGCGCGTGACTTCAGGCGCGCGCTTCAACGGCCCAAAATATCTTTCGACCCACGCGCGAGCTTGTGCGGGATTGAAGTCGCCAGCGATTGAGAGTGAAGCATTGTTCGGCGTGTAGAAGCGCCGGAAGAAATCCGAAACGTCTTCGCGCGATGCAGCCGTGATGTCGTCCAGGGAACCTATCGTCAACCAGTGATATGGATGATTGGGCGGGTACATAATCTCTGCTATGCGAGCGCCTACCAATCCATATGGGCGGTTGTCGTAGTTCTGCCGCTTCTCGTTTTTGACAACGTCGCGCTGGTTAGCAAGCTTCGCATCGGTCAGAGCGTCAAGCAGGTAGCCCATGCGGTCTGATTCCAGCCAAAGCGCCGTCTCAAGAAAATTGCTCGGCACGACTTCCCAGTAGTTCGTGCGGTCTGCGTTCGTTGAGCCGTTGCCAGCGCCTCCTGCCTCCTGTATAGGCTGAAAGTATTCATCGTCGTGATGCAGCGACCCTTGGAACATCATGTGCTCGAAGAGGTGTGCGAACCCCGTTCGCCCCGGCACTTCGTTCTTAGAGCCTACGTGATACCAGACGTTGACGGCCACTATGGGAGTCGAGTGATCTTCATGAAAGATCACGCGAAGGCCATTGTCCAATCTGAACTCTGTGAATTTTATCTGGGGCAGCACGTTTGAATCAGTGGTTGTTGTTTGTCTCTGTACGGGTGCGCTTCTTCTCTGCGCTAAGGCGACAGTCTGCGAAAAAAAAGCAAGAGCAAGCAGAACTGCTAACAGACGTTTGATTCTCATCTCTACATCTCCTTATTTCAGGTTGCGCGCGCTTTCAGTAACGAATGAAACTCGACAGCGCTAGTCGAAGATGACAGAAGCGGCGCGCTCTTCTCCTTAAATTTTTATTTTAGTCTAAAGGGATCGAATGGATTCTAACGCTCCGATTCATGACATGCAACTTTGCCAGCCCATTAGGCGCGCTGTTATATTTCTTTGGAGTAAACAGTCCATAAAATCCCTTAGCGAGCTTAAGCATTTCCCTTTGCGCCTTTGCGTGAAACTGCAACTCTTATTAATCTTGAGTATCAAGAGAGTTGCAGGTTCACGCAAAGGCGCAAAGAAAAGAGCAAAGCTCGCTAAGGGAGGTTGAAACGCGCGCTGAGTTCCTAATATCTTCTAATCTGAAATTTGAAATTCTGAAATATGGTTGACTACAAAAAACTGCACGACTGGGACGTGACACCGCGCGAGGCCATCGAGTTGCAAAAGAGTTTGCGCAAAATGGTGAAGGTTGCGCCGCTCAGGAAAAAGATTGAGACCGTAGCGGGCGCGGACATCTCTTTCAATAAGTTCGAGCCGACCGTTTACGCTGGCATAGTAGTGCTTCGTCTCCCCTCTCTTGAAGTCATAGAAGAGGTCGGCGTGGTGAGCGAGACGAAGTTTCCTTACGTGCCGGGCTTGCTCTCTTTCCGCGAGACGCCGTCTGTGCTGGAGGCCTGGGAGAAATTGAATACTGAGCCGGACGCAGTTATGTTTGACGGGCAGGGCATAGCGCACCCGCGCCGCGTAGGCATTGCCTCGCACGTCGGATTGATTATAGAGCGCCCGACGTTGGGATGCGCGAAATCTGTTCTGGTTGGAAAGTACGAAGAGCCTGATGATGAGCGCGGTAGCTGGACTGAATTGATTGACAAGGGAGAGGTGGTCGGCGCTGCGCTTCGCACGAAGACGCGTGTCGCGCCTATCTATGTTTCGCCGGGACACTTGATTGATTTGCAGGGAGCAATAGATTTGACGCTCGCGTGCGATGGAGGCTATCGCCAGCCCGAGCCTACGCGCCGCGCGCATCTGCTGGTGAACGCGCTTCGTCGCGGCGAGAAAGAGCCGACCGCGCAGAAGTCTCTGTTTGATTAGCAGAGGTAAGTCAGTAGCGGGCGAAGCGATTTCGGATTGATAGATTTATTCATTTGCTCATTTTTCATTTACTATTACGGTTTACGATTGAGTGCGACTTATGTCAGTACCGCCTGCGGTAGCGGGCGGGTCATTATCGCAGCCATCACCCGCCCAGCTTAAGCAGGCGGTACTGACTTGCCACGCTTTGTCAGTGGTCGCATGCAACTGTAAACCGTAATAATTGATTCAATGAAAAATGAATAAATGAGTAAATGAATAATGAACCAATTATAAAAAAGCGGAACGGTGAACTCTCATCATTCACTGTTCCGCTTCTTCGTTATTCGTTCGACCAAAAATTATTGAATTGTGAACTTGGCCGATGGCGTCAATGTCTGGTTCGAAACTCGGTCGCGTATATGAACCGAGACCTCGTACTCGCCGGGCGAGAGTTGCGCTGTGTCGAAGAGCTTGGCGAGCGTCAGGCGCTGGCCTGCGTCGCTCATGCCCTGCCAGTTCTCTGGAATCCTTCCGACCTCGCGCCCGTTCCTGGTGAAGATGTACTCCACGTCCACAGATGGCTTGAGCGTCGTCTGGTCAATCTGCGCGTTGTAGACCTGCATGTACAACCCAAGCGGCTCGCCTTTCTTGAAGACGCCCGCAACGTTCGGAATGACCTTGAACTGGCCTATGACGAATTGGCCTACGGCCACTTGATCCTGAAGTCCCTGAAGCCGCGCGGCAAGCACTAATGTAGAGGTCGAAAGCTGCTGCTGGTTGTAACGGGGAACCGTGAAGCCTATGTGTCGCACTCCCGTAGCGCCGGAGTTTATGTCGCGCACGACCACGTCAACTTTGTATGTGCCGGGCGTCAATGCGATGGCCTTCTGATAAGCTGATTTGCGCTCGCGCGCGCTTGCTAACTCTTCGGGCGTGGCCTGCGTTGTCACGGGGTCTTCAAAAGTTCCTATACGCTGTTCGGAAACTGAAGTTATCTTGCCGAAGATGTTGACGGTCGCTGTCTGCAATCCGCTGTTGCCGCTATCCTGAAAGACCAGATTGTGATTCTCCATCTGAATCGTGATGGCCGTCACTACTCTTTCATCCGACTGGCGGAAGAAATCTACGCGCACGTCGAAGTTGAGCGGGTTGTCTTCAACTACGGGCGTGTTGCTCAAAGATAGCAGGTCGCCGTACTTGACCGCAGGAGGATGGGAGAGGCGCGATAGCAGCTCAAGCCGCTCGAAGGGCGAGTCCTGAGCGCGCGTGTATGCGTCGCCACCCGCAGCCCATGGGCCAGTCCCTGCGATTCTGTCTGCCTTGTTCGCCAGCCCCAATTGTTCGGCCATCGTCAATCCTGCGTTCGGAACCATCAGCAGCGCGTCGCGCTCGTTGGGCGAGCGCGCTATGTGATATTCGCCACTGCCCGACGGGTCAACGAACTCTATCTCTACGCCTGAGCCTACGCCCTCTAAGTAGCGATAGAACCAGATTTCAAACGGGTAAGTAGTGGTCGAGCCGCCGCCCTCCCAGTAGGGGCGCTCGTAGGAGCCGCCCGATGGGTGCGACTCTACCTCGTCCGGCTTGCCGAATATGATGTAGATGCGGCCACGGTCTGTCTTCCATCCGGGGATGCCGCTGGCGTAATGCTCGTTGGCGTAAGCTATGCGTTCGTAATACTCCTCGCGGTACTCGTTCTCTTCCGTGTCCGGGTTCGGATCGCGCCTGCGCCAGAATGCTTCTATGAACTGCTCGCGCTCCTCGTCCGTGCGCAGCTTCTTAAAAGCATTGCGCTCCTCGTTCGTGATGATGTATGCCACGTCCCTTTCTAGCCAGTCCCTGTAATGCTTGTTCAATTCAGGCCGCTCGTTGCGTGGCCTCGCAGAAGGATCGTCCGGTTGCTGATTCTGCCTGTTGGGGCGTTGCTGCTGCGCGAGCAGAGCGGCGGGCGAGCTAAAGCTAATGACCAGAGTTGCTATGAGCAGTCGCCGGGAGAAATTTTGGGAAAACATACGGGATAACTCCTGTTTTTCAGTTCGTAAAAAGGGCTGTGGTCTGCCAATGGACTCAAGCGTCTCTATAGACCTTATTCAAACGCGGATTCGCTTCGGGTTTATATACAAAGGTTCTCAGGAACTTACAGCCCCTCTCAAGCAAGGCTTTAAGCCGTCAATCAAACGCGAATTTTAGGCTTCGCACGCCAGCAGAGTCAAGATGCCAAAAACACTGAGTTTAGTTGCCTGTAAAGGCAGTGAAGAGTGACAAGTGACAAGAGACGAGCAGGAAAGAATTTTTAATTTTTAATCGGGGCCGTACGCTATATTGATGAAGGCTATTTTTTCACGCTTCGTAATACAAGATAAGTCAAGAATGAAAAGGCAAATAACATAGCAAATGCCGCCTCTATCTCCGTCATTTTAGCTTTATGTACCGAGATTATGATCAGAGTGCTCCAAATAATCAGCAAGACATCACAGCCTATCCACCGCCCAACAGCGACGTATAGTTGATCATTTTGAATCTCGTCCAGTTTGCTTTGCGAAATATAGTAGTCGGCAATCACTAGCTTACATAGAAAATCAAATAAGAGCCATGAAAATGCCAGAGCCAACGATCCCACCAGAAACGTCAGCGCATCACCGGAGAAGAAATCGGCTAATAGATACAGCAGCACGAAAACGGTGATCATTGAAGCGAAGAGGGCTGGTATGTGGAGCTTTCGCCGTATACCCACATGCAAAACTTCAGTGTAGGTGGGATTGGTGCTGACTTTGAGGAACAATGAAAAGCTTTGAAAGAGAATGACCATGAGAGAAAGAAGAAAAATGAGATGATAGAAATTAAGAGTGTTGCTTTTGTAGCTGGTAAGGCCAGTATCCAAAAGCTTTTTTATTATTAGACTCAAAAACATGTTCACGAAGATGGTGAAGCTTGCTTTGGTCTGCGGGCTAGGCTGATTCTGAATCTCTTTCAATGGTCGTACTTTCCTTAGCTTTCGGTGATAATAAAACTAGGATCAAGTAAAAGATAAGGGTGGCAGCAAACGCGGCAATGGGAGCTGCACTAAGAACACGCGGATCGCCAATCATAGTGAGATAGAGGATGATTGTGCCTATAGCAGCGAAAAAACCCGCAGCTAAGCCTATAAACGCAAGGATTCTTCTTTTGGTAAGGTCGCGCTTAGGAGTCAAGATTACAAACAGTACCGGACAAAAGAGAATAATTTGTAAGGCGAATGATGTAACTATCAGATCATAAAGAGTGGCCATAAACAGACCAACAAATACGATGAATAACGAACTCAAGCCTAACATCCCGGTCCAGAACTTGGAACGCACGACCAAATCAGCCTCTTCAGTCTCAGATAATGTAGAATAGTCGATTCTTTTGAAAGTTCCGTACATATCGTACATAAAAGTAAAGATTAAACTCATCAAGAGTGTATCGATGGTAGAAGCCATTGTTGCTACCAGCGAACCATAGAGCAAAGGCTGAACAATCCATTCCCACCATTGGCCAATAAAAGGCTTGATCTGATCTAATATCTCAAGAACAACATAATTCACGTGCGCAGGCGTGTAATTCAAAGACTTGGCTAACGCACCAACGTAAGCCGGGACCAACCATAGTAAGTTTAGAGGCAAGGATAAGAATAAGCCCCGACGTATGGCAGATATGTTTCCCTCTGCGGCAACGCAGCGTTGCCACATATCCATTCCTGATAACTGCACGGGAACAAGTGTAATTATACTAGCGAACGCCCAAACTGGTGGAATTCTGGAAAGAGAACTAAGACTAAATAAGGGTTCAGCGCCCGGAGTAGATGTCTGTTGTATCCGAAACGCTATCACCCCTAAAATTAGAAACCCAATACAGACAAGAATCAATCTAGGCCAATCAGCTATAGTAGCCGCGCGATAGCCACCCTTGATAGTGTAAAGAATAATTACTGCGGCGATTACTAAAGCTATAAGCATGGGCGATGGACCGCCCCCCAATTTCGTGAAGACAAGAAACCCAGCAAAGAATTCGATACCTATGGTTCCCCAGAATACGATGACCGTAAGAGCGGATGCTGCAAGCCGAACGATAGGGAGACGTCCCGGTTGATCGTAATGCTCTCCTATGAATTCGTGAAGTGTATGACCGACGCGTAAATATTCCCGCACCGGCTCTTTTCCAATAAGATAGGCGAAAAGTAGTATTCCTGAGATCCAACAGATAGTGATCCAAACCGCTCCCCAAAAACCGAAATTATAGCCGACCACACCCAAAGCCAGTACAACAGTTGCAACTGAAATATTGCTTGCAACAAACGAAGTACCAAGCGCTTTGGCGTGCAAGCTCTTATTCATTAGGAAGAAACCGTTCAAGCCAACGGTCGAACTTTCATGCCTAAATCCCTGCCAAAGGGAATACCCAAGGACAATAGCTACAAACAAGAGAGTTGGGAGCGCTTCAGTCATAAATGAAACAAAGTGCTAACGTACTAGTAATCTTGAAGCATATTCCATTTGAGCGACACGCCGTTCTGAGAGTCGAGTTACTAATAAATAGCCAATGTCAAAAGACATGAAAGCAACCGCATAAGACCAGTGAAGATAGTGGAGCACTGCAATGATTCCTATGACTACCTTAAGATAGCCCCGATAAAGGAAAAATACACGAAGCTTGTTCTTTAGGACGCTTGCGTCAGCCAGATCATTACCAATTTCGTCAATTGCTGCGCCGAAAGAGAGCAGCATGATGAGATACCCGTTATTCCACGACAACGGTATAGAGGCTCTGTAATAGCAGCTTGGCATTAAGACAGCGATAGCGGTCAGAACCTGAAAAGGGATTATATCTAGCTTGCCTGTGACTGTTACTCCAATGATCAGAGATAGGAAGATGATAAGGGTGGGCTGATCCCATATCATTGTCATACCGGCTATGAAGCCTAAAAGAATCGCTAGGTATAACGCATATCTTCTACTGAATGTGTTCTCATCGTATGCTGCATCAACATACTTCACACCAGATCCGATCAAAAAGTAGATTAGGGCTAATAGAAGAATAGACATCTTGAGCCGATTGAACCTAGCATTACAATTGGTGAGTAGAGCGCTACTATTCTTGTCGAAAATCGAACTCTAAATATCACAGTCTTTGATAAAAGACCATACTCATTCTGACAACTGTTTAGAAAACAAGCTCCATCATTCGTTAGTACATAGAGCCAAAATCAGCTAAGCATGTAAATAAAACATGGAATTGAGCTCTCTCTTTTAGGGCCGGTCTAATCTTGCCTATAAACCCACATAGCAAATGGATATTCTGGGTCTGCAACCTTTGGATGGTAGAGCTTCTGCGTGGATAAAGGCATTTAACTGTCAAGGGAAGAATAAATTGAATGTAGCAGACCTATAATGGTTTCCATGTAATTGTTGCAGACGCATCCTGTGGATTAATAGGCGCAACCCAATTGAATAGAGTCTCATATTGTAAGTTCTGCCGCTCTGTTGTCTGTCTCTCGTAAAGCTTACGTGCAAGAAGGCATCTGCGACGCATTAGTGTACCAATAGAGCTATAACGAATTTGCTTCTCATATTCCGAAAAAGAGAAGTCCCCTTTTCGAATAGCATCAAAAGCAGATTGGGCCGCTATAGTACCCAACGCAAGAGCAGATGTGACCCCTTCGCCAAACAGAGGATCGATCCCCGCTGCATCACCGACAAGCAGAACCCGATGTTGGCTATAAGATGCTCTAGATTGATAACGCAAAGCAGGATGTGCCTGTAGCTCGAAACGATTCAAATCCAATCCTTGTTTCTGTAACCAATAAGTGAATGCATTTTTTAAGGAACTAAATTTATAGTTTCGGAATGGTGCTACCATCATTCCCATACTTAGGGCCGGAGGGTTTAGATGAACTGTTGGAAATATCCAAAAGTATCCAGGAATACGACGGCCCGCAAGACTAAAGTCAAAGATGGCCATGTTGTCGATGAGATCGGCTATTAATACCTCACTTGTCGGCACAAGAATTTCCAGCGCCATCATGAGACGTCCACGTCGCGGCAATTTTAGGAATCTTCGCACAGTGCTGTTAGCCCCATCAGCGCCGATTAGAATCTTTGTTCGATACTCGTCCTTAGATGTTCGGACAAGAACTCCGTCTGAAGTACATTTAATGTTTTCAACTGCTTCTCCATCTTGTGTCACAATTCCACGCTCACGAGCAGTCTGAAAAAGATAGTGATCAAACTCTACCCGGCGTAGAACCTTAAACTGGCCAGTTTGTTGACAAGTCAAAGATCCGGTCGGAAGCACAAACTTAGATATATGAATTGGCACCGATGGCAATTCGACGCCCACTCCAAGCAAGCTCAAAATTAATTCTGCGTCATTTGTCACCCCGCCAGCACAGAGTTTTGGTCTTGGAAAAAAATCTCTATCTAGAAGCAAGACATGTTGTGCAAGTTCGGGGTCAAGATTAGCAAGCCGGATTGCAGCAGCCGAACCTGAAGGGCCAGCGCCAGCTATAATGATTTCATAGTTAAGCATGAGATGTCTTACTCTTAAACCATTATGACTCAGGCAACTCACTTAATAGAGGGATAGAAGCAAAGGTTAAAACAAATGCGTCGCGAAAGTTACGCTTTGTCACCAATTGTAAAGCACTATTTGTATATACTGTTTATATGATATGTAGATGCGATTATTTAATTCAATTTTTTTCAGTTTATAGAAAGAAGCAGATTACTTCTATTTATTAATCTGAATGAAAAATTAAAAGTGATTCCTGCTCGTCACTTGTCACCCGTCACTCGTCACTGTTTTTCGCTGTTTGCCGAAAATCCATGCGATGAAGATTGATACGACGTAGAGGACTATCATGGGGGCGGCGAAGAGCAGCATGTTGGGGATGTCGTTGGTGGGCGAAAGCACTGCCGCCGCAATCAAGATCACTATAAGCGAGACCTTCCAGATGCGTAACATATATCTGGCCGTGACAATCCCTATGCGCGCCAGCACGTAGGTTATCGCTGGCATCTGGAAGACAGCGCCCATGCCCAGCATCACAAGAATTATGAAATCGAAATAGTCGTCCGCTTTCAGATAGAGCCGGAAGTCGTGACCTAAACCAAGGAGGTAACGCGCCGCTGGCGGGAATATGACTTTGTAAGCGAAGGCCGCGCCAATCACAAACGAGATGGTGGAGAGCAATATGAACGGCACAACGTAGCCGCGCTCGTGCGGATATAGACCGGGCGAGACGAATGCCCAGATTTGGTAGAGCAGGAAAGGAAGCGAGAGCGCTATGGCCGTGTAGAGCGAAACCTTCACGTAGAGCGAGAAAGGTTCCAGGGCAGTCGTCACTATCAATTTGTCGTCCAACCCTGTGGTCACGCTGGGCTTCGCGCTGAAATCAACGGGCAGGCGCACGCCCTTCGGTATCACAGTGTTGCCCGCGTAAAGCGGCTCGTCCGTGAAGACTCCCAGTTGCCCCTGGCTGTCTCGCGCAACGCGCGCCTGAACGCTCGCGCCCGCAGGGATGACGCTTGAGCCTATCTTCGTCGTCTCGCCGAAAACATAACGGCCTGTGTCGTTCTCTTTGAGCGTGCTCAGTGGTTGAATTGTCTCGCTGCCTGTCAGACCGCCTATTGGGACTTCGCGCCGTTGAGCTTCAGCCAGTGCTTGCTGAACGGGGATGGCAAGAAAATTGTAGATGTAGTTGGAGACGAACCAGCATCCCATGAAGACTACGAAGACGAATATGATCGAGCGTATGAGACGACGGCGCAATTCGTCCAGATGATCAAGGAAAGACATCTGGCCGCCGAGTTCTTCCTCGCTCCCTCGCTTCTTAATTTCTGTCTCTAAAAAGGTGGACATCTTTTGAGCGGCGCGCGCTTAGCGAATTTATAGCCAATCCTGTTTGCGAGCTTGCGCGCTTTGGGTCTCGGCCACTTGTGAGGTCGAAGAGTTTGCTTCCTCTCTACGGCTTTCAGCAATGATTGCTTGCGACTGGCTCTGGTTAGCAGCATCGTCGCGCAAGATTGAGTTGCGCTCGATGGTTTCGTTCACACTTTCATCCTGCGGCGGCAGCATGGCATTGCCTACGCGCGCACTATGCGGGGTCTCTTCCAAAGCAACCTCTTTCTCCCACGTCTGCTTGAAATCCTGCGATGCTTTCTTAAACTCTGCCAGACTTTTGCCTAGAGAGCGGCTCAACTGCGGCAGCTTGCGCGGGCCGAAGAGCACAAGCGCAACGACGAGTATGACCAGCAACTCGCTCGTGCCCAGAAACTCTAAAAATCCGAAATACATCTTTACCAGCCTGCCTTCTTCCGAAAAATTCGCCGCATCAGTAGAGAGGAGAAGAGGAGTAAGAAAATCTTACGCATCGCCGGAAAGATGCGTCAAGCGCGGCGTGTGCGTTCGCCGTTTCTCACAATTTACGAATACTCGACGCGCTCGCTAAACTTTTTGTTTCCTACAACGCACTTTACGCCTAGCCTTCCGCCTCGGCCTCATCTTTTTTGCGAGTCCACATGTCGGCCATCTGTTTGGCCTCTTCAAGCGTCAGGTTGTCGTAAACGTCAGAACTGTTTTTAACTTCGCCATCCTCCATCTCGGCCACTTCCCAATCCGGCTCGTTCGGGTCGTTGCCCTTTCGCCCCGGCGACACTCTGATCTCGAACGACACGTTCGTCTTCTGCTCCTGATCTTCCATCAATCGAACTCCATTTCAACAAAAATTTATAAATGCTTCAAAGCATGCGGCTCAAAAGGTGCTAGCCGGGCATGTAAGAAGATACCATACAAGATAAAAATGCGCCCTTAGCAAAAGGTAAAAGTAAAAAGGCAAAGGAAAGGCAAAAGGTAAAAGTAAAAAGGCAAAAGTGTGGACACGCCTTGCAGGCGTGAATTAGAGATTAAAAATTAGAGATGAATGCTTCCTCCTAACTTTTGCCTTTTACCTTTTTACTTTTGCCTTTCTCCTGAAGTTCCCACAGCATAAGGTATTTGAGAAAAACGTTGTGCGCGGCGAAGCGAGCTATGGCTAGACCTGCAAGGCCGTCGCGGAATCCGCCCTTGAGTATGAAGCTGCGAAGAAATGCGGCCACAGGCGCAACCGCTATCTGCAAACGGGATGCGCGTCGCCCCTGCTCGAACATCTGCCGCGCGGCCAAAGGAGCGTACCGCTCGCCTATCATGCGATGGTGATGAGCGGCGTCACGCATGCTGTAGTGAAGTATGTCGCCTTTCAGCATCTCTACGCGAGCGCTCGGCTTCATCTTGACGGACTCGTGTATGTAAGCGCCCTCCCAGCGCCCCATAGATTTTCTGTAGAGACGCAGTTGCCGGTCTGGATACCAGCCGCCGCCTCGAATCCATCGCCCCATATAAAACGCGCGCCGCGCTATGCGATAACCGTCGGCCAATTTTTCTTCATTAGTATAAAGCAGGTCTTCAATTGAAGCGCGCAATTCGTCCGTCACTCGCTCGTCCGCATCAAGACTGAAAATCCACTCTGTCTTAGCCTCGTCCGCCGCAAACTGTTTCTGAGCGGCAAAGCCCGGCCACTCTCTTTCTATGACTCTCGCGCCGCATTTCAGGGCAATCTCTCGCGTCGAATCCGTAGAACAGGAATCAACAACCAGCACTTCATTAGCCCACGAGACCGACTCAATCGCAGCCTGTATGTGCTCCTCTTCGTTGAAAGTTATAATTGTCGCCGTTATGTTCAATGGCGTCCGTGTGCGCTTCAAGAATAAGATAACTTGCGCCACAGATTATAGCCTTTCGTTAAACTTCTAAAGAAGAGCGCCCCGCTTTTAAGTGATGAAAGCTACGCCGCAGCATTTCATTTTTTCGCCCTCACAGGCATAAACTGACAGTTCGTTCGTTAGCCTTGCCTGGTCGAACAGATGGAGCGTTCATGGTTGTACAGACTTCTATGATTAGATTTGATGCGCTGCGCGACGCGCCTTTGAACGAAGCGCCTTTCCCGTTTCTGGTGATAGACAATCTCTTGAACGAAGAGTTTTTGGGCGAAATAGCAAAAGACTTTCCAGAAGTTCACTCGCGCGGCAGCTTTCCCCTTGAGCAACTGAAGTGCGGCTCGTCGTTCCGTCGTTTGATAGAAGAACTCGAAGGCGATGAATTTCGCGCTGCTGTCGAAGAGAAGCTTTCGATTGACCTGAAAGGTCGCCCGACGATGATTACAGTGCGCGGGTA
This sequence comes from Acidobacteria bacterium 13_1_20CM_3_53_8, assembly GCA_001920415.1. Lineage (GTDB taxonomy): Bacteria > Acidobacteriota > Blastocatellia > Pyrinomonadales > Pyrinomonadaceae > 3-1-20CM-3-53-8. Next base: position 96,804 of record MNJR01000139.1, read on the forward strand.
TACGAGCGAGCGCGATGGTCGCATTCATGCCGACACGGAATCGAAGCTTGTCACTGTGCTGCTCTATTTCAACCCTACGTGGGAAGCGGAAGGTGGACGGCTTCGCATCTTGAAAAACAGAGATGCGCTTGATGATTACGTGACGGAAATCGCGCCGACCTTTGGCAAGTGTCTCATCTTCAAAGTGACGGACAACTGCTGGCACGGCCACAAGCCTTTCGTGGGCGAGCGTAAAGCGCTTCAACTGAATTATGTGCGAGATGAACGGGAGCGCGACGCGCACCTGCGGCGTCACAATTTCACAGCGAAACTGAAAGCCATGCGAGGCTGGCTGGGGAAAAAAGCAGTTTTTAGTTTTTAGTTTTCAGTTTTTAGTTTTAAGAAAAGGCTACTAGCTTTGCTGACAATTAACTAACTGAAAACTGAAAACTGAAAACTGTTCTTATGAGGGTATTAATTGTCAGACTGTCGTCAATGGGCGACGTTGTGCAGACCTTGCCCGCCATCACGGACGCCGCGCGAAGTTTTCCTGAAGCGCGCTTCGACTGGGTGGTTGACGAATCGTTCGCACAAGTTCCGGCGTGGCACAGGAGCGTTGACGCCGTAATGCCGAGCGGCCTGCGACGCTGGGGGCGAAACTTCCGAAACTCTTTCAGGAGTGGCGAGGTCGGCGCGTTCTTGAAGAGGTTGAGAGAGCACCGTTATGATTTTGTAGTTGATCTTCAAGGCGAATTCAAAAGCGCCATGATCGCGCGTCTGGCTAAGGGCAGGCGAGCGGGTCATGACCGTCAGTCGGCGCACGAGTGGGGCGCGCATCTGGCTTACAACAGAAGATTCGCTGTGCCGAAAGGGCAACACTCTATAGAGCGAATGCGCCAGTTGCTTGCTCGCGCGCTTTCGTATTCTTACGATGAATCGGAAATTGACTATGGCATTGATCGCTCGCGCCTGCCCTTGCCGCCTATAGCTCTGCCAGAACCATTTCTGGTCTTCATACACAGCACAAGCTGGGAATCGAAGAACTGGCCCGAACTCTATTGGCGGGATTTAACCACAAAAGCCACGCGCGCTGGCTTCCATATAGTCCTGCCCTGGGGAACAGAACGAGAGCGCGAGCGCTCGCTGAGAATCGCAAACGGTAACAGCAGAGTCACGGTGCTGCCTGAACTTTCTATCTCAGAGAAAGCTTCCATCATAGCTCGCGCGCACGCCACCGTAGGATTAGACACGGGATTGAGCCACATAGCCGCCGCGCTGGACATTCCTTCCGTAACGCTCTACGGCGCGACAGACCCGCAGCTAGTCGGCGCGACCGGAAAGAATCAGATACAAGTTGCCTCCGGCTTTGAGTGTGTTAAGTGTCACGAGACAGAGTGCCGCTATCAGCATCCGTCTGAGTTCAAGCCCGCGTGTTTCGTTGAAATCAGCCCGGAGAGAATCTGGTCAGAGCTACAGACGCTGGTGGAAGAAAAAGCCTCCGTAACTAAAATCTAGTATCGTTACGGCCAATGATGCCCATGCGTCTCAGTCCTCACGCTCATTTATTGCCCAGGTACTTCATTTCGCCTACCCCACAGACACAACATTGTGACGGTTGGCCCAGAGCATCTGTCCTCGCCCCCATCTGGTTGACCAGACAATCATAACAGAGGGGGACACGGTACGCCTGACAATGAGAAGCCTGACACGAATAGACCGCTCTGGGGTGCATGAAAGAGCTTTCATGCCCGCATCGGGCACACTTTATAGCCATATCGCGCTCCTTTCCTTCAAGCAACAGGTTAATCGCTCTAACAAAACAGCTCGTAAACTTTCAGCCCGAATTTATAAAGATCAGCGCCGTCATTGAACCGCCCGCACGAAGCATTCGAACCAGCCGCTCTACAAGCATCTCATTCATGCTTATCTTCTACGGTTAATCGAATGACTTCGGGGATAGCCACCTGGAACGAGCACTTTTCAATTTCACAATATGTAACCTGCACTTCGCAACTTATTCCGCCTTGTTGTCGCCATATTCAGGCGGGTAGTAGATGACTTCGACTGCGTGGCCGCCTACGCCTCGTGTGTAAAAGGAGACAGAGCGGTCGCGGTGCTCGCGTACGGGGCGACCTTCGCGCGCGGCTGCTTCGTCTAAAGCTTCACGCGTTTCGACACGAAGACCGAAGTGCGGCGGGTGTTTGGAATTTGGGCCAAGAAGCGCCACGCCGAAGCCGCGCTCGTCGCGCAGCATGGCCCAATCGTGATAGAGAGTTTCCAGCTTGAATCCTATTCGCTTGTACTCTTCAACGTCGCGCTCCAAATCTTTAGACTCTATAGCGATGTGATCCATCACGCCGGAAAATCTGGCGTCCGTTTGCTCCTGTGAAGCTCTGGCCTGCTCCGACATGGCTTTTAGGTCTCCTTGCCTCTTAATTCATGATGGGGGCGAATCCCGCAAAGGCACGCCGCCTAGGCGCGCCAATTCTTTGTAAGAGGATTGTAAAGCAGGCTATGGAAAAGCTGAAAGGCTTGCGGCCTCTTTACATTTCCGGGCTTCCTGCTTACTTTTCTTCTGACTTCTAAATTGATTCAGAGCCGGGGAAGAAAACTTTATGAATAGCGGTGCGCCGCGAATCGTTTCGCTTCTACCTTCTGCGACCGAGATAGTCTGCGCGCTAGGGTTGGAAGACGCGCTAGTGGGCGTGACGCACGAATGCGATTTTCCAGCATCGGTCAAAGACAAACCGAAGCTGACGGCAAGCCGCATATCGCATGAGACTATGACGAGCGCGGAGATTGACCATGCCGTTCGTTCGCAGTTGGACGGTCACGGCTCGATTTACGAGTTGGATGAAGAGCGTCTGCGCGCGCTTCGTCCTGACCTGATTCTGACCCAAGAGCTTTGCGATGTCTGCGCCGTCAGTTACAAGACGGTCGAAAAGGCCGCGCGCATGTTCGATGCTGGCGTGCGCGTGGTCTCGCTTGAGCCAAACACGATTCAGGACATTTTCGGGAACATACGAACCGTAGGCTCATTGACCCATAGAGAAGAGAGAGCGGAAGAAGTTCTCGCAGCATTGGCCGCGCGCGTGGACAGAGTCGCAGCAGCGACCGCAGACATCGAGCGGCGACCGCGCACGCTGATGTTGGAATGGCTTGAGCCTGCATTCGCGCCCGGTCACTGGGTTCCAGAGCAGGTAGCGATTGCGGGCGGCGATCATGCGTTCGGTCGCCCCGGAAAACCTTCCGTCACGACCACAGCCGAAGAGATTCGTCGGTACGCGCCGGAAGTAATAGTCCTGATTCCCTGCGGCTACTACAAGGAAGACACTTTAAGTCAATTGACGAGCGCGCATCTGCCAGAAGGATGGCACGACCTCCCGGCTGTGCTAGCCGGAGAAGTCTGGGCTGTTGACGCAACCTCATATTTTAGCCGCCCCGGCCCGCGAGTTGTTGACGGCATAGAAATTTTAGCGCGCATCCTTCACCCGGAAATTTTCGGTGAAGTGGAAGAACGCGATGCCGTGCGAGTGAGCAAAGAAAGTCAAAAGTAAAAAGGTAAAAGGCAAAAGGAAGGACAAAACCTTCGTCTACAATTTTTAATCTTTAATTCACGCCGCAGGCGTGTCCACACTTTTGCCTTTTTACTTTTACCTTTTGACTTTCCTTTAGCGTTTCATCTTCGCACCCGGAAAGAGAGTCTGATGAGTTTCAATAAAATTTCGGTCGCAACTGCGCTCCTGTGCCTGTTAATCCTGTCCGTTGCGGCGCAGCAGCGAAGAGGGCGCGCGCCGCAACGAAGCGCGCCCCAACGCCCTGCGCAAACGACTGGCGCGCCCGCAGCGACTCCTTCTACGTCTGCGGCCTCTGCCGCGACGCCAGCTTCCCAGCCAGACCCGCAGACAGTCGTGCTCGCCCTGCTCAATAACCAGAAGATTACGCTCGCAGACCTTGACGATGAAACGCGCGCTATGGTCTTGAGTCTGGATCAGAACATAGCCGGGGCGCGTCGCACGGAGCTTGATGATCAGATCAACAGGATTCTTTTCGAGACGGAAGCGAAGCGTCGGCACGTCACGGTCGAACAACTATTGAGCACGGAAGTGAACGACCGCGTCATTGGCCCGACCGAAGACGAAATTCGCGCGGCCTACGAAGAGAATCGCGCGCAGATAGGCAATTCGGATTATGCCTCTGTTCGCTCGTCTCTCATCAACTACATTCGCGCACAGCGCGCGCAAAAGTTGACCAGAGATTTTGCAGACCGTTTGAAGGCCGCGACGCCCGTCACGCTCGGCGCAGACCCAAACGCGCAGAACCTTGCGCCGGGCACTCAGCTAGCAACTGTGGCTGGACGAACAATCACCGCAGGTGAATTCAACGAGCGCGTTGCTCCTTACGTCTACGATATGCGCATAAAAGCTTTCGATGCGGAAAAGCGAGCGCTCGACGTTTTAATCAACAACGCGCTTATCACCGCAGAGGCAGCGCGACGCAACGTTCCTTCAAACGAGATAATGCGCCAAGAGGTTACCAGCAAAATCACAGAGCCTACGGACGCCGACATACGAAAGTTTTATGAAGAGAACAGGGAGCGTCTTAACGGTGATCTGGAAACCTATCGCACGGACATCTCCGCTTTTCTACAGCAGCAGCAGCAGGAACGGTTGGAGCACGACCTTGCACAACACTTGCGCGCTGCTGCGGGACAGAACCTGCACATCATGTTGACGGAACCGGAAGCGCCCGTGCAGAACATAAGCACAGATGATGATCCTGCGCGCGGGGACGCAAGAGCAGCCGTCACAGTCGTAGAGTTCACAGACTTTCAGTGCCCTGCGTGCGGGCGCACCTATCCGATTCTGGAAGAAGCCCTGAAATCTTACGGAATGCGCGTGCGCTTCGTCGTTCGAGATTTTCCGCTAGACCAGCACGAGAACGCGCGAAAGGCTGCGGAGGCTGCGGACGCTGCAAACGCGCAAGGGAAATTCTTCGAGTACATTGACGTTCTCTTCAAGCACCAGTCGGCGCTGGACGTTGCGTCGCTCAAAAAATATGCGGCGCAACTTGGGCTTGATAGAGCAAAATTCGACGCGGCTTTGGATAGTGGAACATACAGGGCTGAAGTCCAGCACGACGTTGACGACGGAATACGCTACGCCATCTTCAGCACGCCAACAATCTTCGTCAACGGCCAGCGCATACACGACGCCTCGACCGTCGAGTCAATACGCGCCGCCATTGATAGAGCCTTCGCGCGCGCAAGAAGACAGTAAAAGGCAAAGGAAAGTAAAAAGGCAAAAGTAAAAAGGCAAAAGTCAGGGGAAGCCAATCTTCTTATTAAAAGATGGTTTCAGCCTTCCTTTTGCCTTTTACCTTTTTACTTTTGCCTTTTTTACTTCTGCCTTTTCGTTACTGTCAAACTCTGGCCGATTGTTGCTACACTGTAGATTCAATCATTACATCAATCGGCTAGTCTGAGGTTTTTGATGGGAATCTCGCTGAAACCTGAACACCTGAAACGCTACAAGGAGATAGCGGCGCTGTTGTGGAAGTACGGGCGCTCGGATTTGATTAAGCAGGTGGGGCTGGAAGAGGCCGTCACCATAGAGGATCAGAGCAACCCGCCTATCTCCCGGCCAGAAGCCAGAGAGTTGGCTGACGACATGGAGAAGATGGGGGCGACGTTCATCAAGTTGGCCCAACTGCTCTCCACGCGCGCAGACCTTCTGCCCTTTCCTTATCTTGAAGCTCTGGCTCGTCTTCAGGATGACGTTGAGCCTTTCCCTTATGTTGAGGTCGAGCAGATTGTCTCGTCGGAACTGGGCGTGAGAATCTCTAAAGCTTTCGCGGAGTTTGAAGAAGATACTATGGCTGCGGCCTCTTTGGGGCAGGTGCATCGTGCGACTATGCGCGACGGTCGAGCGGTCGTTGTGAAAGTTCAACGTCCGGGCGTGCGCGAGCAGATTTTTCAAGACTTGGAAATTTTGACGGACATAGCGGAGTTTCTGGATCATCACACGGAGACGGGAAAGAAATATGAGTTTCAGAACATGCTCGCGGAGTTTCGCAAAAGCTTGATGCGCGAGCTTGATTACCGGCAGGAGTCGCGCAACCTTCAGGTCTTTGCGGAAAACCTGAAACAGTTCGAGCGTCTAGTTGTCCCTTCGGCTGTCGAAGACTACACGACCTCGCGCGTGTTGACGATGGAGCATGTGCGCGGCAAAAAGATTACCGCCTTGAGTCCGCTCGTGTGGGTAGAGGTTGACGGCGCGCTTCTGGCCGAACAACTTTTCCGCGCCTACATGCAGCAGATAATGATTGACGGATTTTTCCATGCAGACCCACATCCGGGCAACGTCTTCCTCACGGACGAACACAACATAGCTCTGATTGATCTGGGCATGGTTGGCTACGTGACGCCGCGCATGCAGGAGGAGATTCTGCAACTGCTTCTGGCAATCAGCGAAGGACGTGGCGACGAGGCAGCAGAGCAGACCATCAAGATGGGCGAGCCTAAGCCGGGTTTTGACGAGAGAAAATTTCAGCGACAGGTCGGCGATCTCGTCACTCACAATCAGAACGCGAACGTGACGGAGATAAACGCGGGGCGAATCGTGCTGGAAATCCAGCGCATAGCGGGCGAGACCAATTTCCGCATGCCGCAAGAGTTCACGATGATTGCCAAGACTTTGCTCAATCTGGATCAAGTCGTGCACACGCTAGACCCTGAATTCGACCCGAACGCGCTCGAAACCAAAGGGTTTTTGGAAAAGCTGCCGCACCGCGTCAACAAGTTTCTGGACGCAATCGCCAACAACGAGATGAAGATCAAGGTTGACGCGATTGATGAAGTGAAACTGATGGAGGGTTTGCAGAAGATTGCGAACCGCATCACTATGGGATTGGTCATTGCGGCCCTGGTCGTAGGCGCTGCCATGATGATGCGCGTCGAGACTCCATTCAAAATCCTTGGCTACCCCGGCCTAGCCATAATCTTCTTCTTCATTGCCGCAGGAGCAGGACTTGTCCTGATAATCAACATCGTCTGGACGGACGAGAAGGCGAAGGAGAAGGATCAGGATTTAGGTTGAGATAAAGCGTGCGTAAAGTGAGCCGCGTTAGCGGCGCGATGAGTTTAGCCCGGCTTTTCAAAGCCGGGAGGTGCAAGGTCACAACGAGCGAGGCGTCGCGCGAGCGACGGTTGAATTATTCTTCTCAATCGTCGGTAGTTATTCTTCAATCGTCGGTAGTTATTCTTCAATCGTCGCTAGCGCGACGACTATAACATTTTACACTCTTTCCCGGCGTTGAAACGCCGGGCTAAAATCTAGCCGCCGCTAACGCGGCTCATTTTTCTTTTGCGCCTTTGCGTCTTTGCGTGAGAGAATTTGCGCGCTGTAGAAGCAAAGAAAAGGCGCAAGGTTGTTCAAGCCCCTCCGCGTCATCCTTTAAAATTTCCCGCAGAGGTTTAAGATGAAAAGAAAACTTACCCCCTTTCTCGTACTCGTTCTTCTGGCATCGCTCTATACAAGCGCTGCGCCGCGAAGTTCGCAATCTCAATCGGCGCACGCGAGTTCTCCCACAGCGCGCGACGAGCAGATAGCGCAGGCGGCAGAAAGTATGCGCGCGCAACTCATAACGCAGCGCCGAGACTTTCACATGCACCCGGAACTATCGAATCACGAGGAGCGGACTTCGCGCATTGTGGCTGAAAGGTTGCGCGCTCTAGGGCTCGAAGATGTAAAGACGGGCGTGGGCAAGTACGGCGTGACTGCTCTGCTGAAAGGAACTAAGCCCGGCCCTGTCGTTGCGGTGCGCGCAGATATGGATGCGCTCCCAATACAGGAGGTGAACGACGTGCCGTACAAATCGCTAGTGCCCGGCGTCAAACACGCGTGCGGGCACGATGTTCACACGACAGTAGAGTTGGGCGTCGCGGAAATTTTAAGCAAGATGCGCGACCAGATTCACGGCACCATCAGAGGGTGGCGCGCGTTTCATGATTAAGCAGGGCGCTATGGACAACCCGCGCCCCGAAGCAATCTTTGGCCTTCACACGATTCCGAGCATAGAGGTCGGGCAGATTGCTTACATATCCGGCCCCGCTATGGCTTCGTCCGATCACATCTACATCACGATTCACGGCAGAAGTTCGCACGGCGCGCAGCCTCAGCAGGGGATTGATGCTATTGTCGTTGCCGCCGAATGCGTGACCGCGATTCAGAACATACGCTCCCGAAGAATTGACCCGCAGGAGCCGCTCGTAATCAGCATAGGCACAATTAATGGCGGCAGCCGCAACAACATCATCGCAGACGAAGTGAAGATGGAAGGGACAATGCGCACGCTCAACGAAGAGGTGCGGCAGCAGGCGCAGAAGATGATGAGAGATACTCTCACGAGCATTACTTCTGCCTACGGCGCAACGTTCGATCTGAAGTTTGACGAGAACGCTGCGGTCACTTATAACGAGCCTCGCATAGTTGACGAGACGCTTCCAACCTTGCGCCGCGTCGTTGGCAGTGAAAACGTTGTCTTAATCAAACCATTCATGCCCGCAGAAGATTTTTCTTACTTTCAGAAAGTCTCGCCCGGCTTCTACTACTTCCTGGGCGTCGGCAACAAGGCCAGAGGGATAACCGCAGGCTGGCACACTGCGAACTTCGACGTTGACGAAGAGAGTTTGGTCATAGGCGTCAAGGTCATGTCGAACGTGCTGCTTGATTATCTGGATCACCATTCTGGCAGCGGACAATAGCAATAGATCTTTGCAAGGTTGGGTTTGTCAGAAGAAGCGGGGGCGCTGCCCGCCTTCCTGACCTGCGAGGTGAGCGCCCCCGCTCTTTGAATAACATTCAACCTTTGCGTTTTCATAATATTTCATTCATTATGTCGCTCTTCTTCGGGCGCGCTTTTGTAGAATTGAGAACGCGCCCTTAGAAGTTTCCCCTCTCGCACATCTCAAAATAAATTGGAGGCATTTTCAGTATGAGTATGCGTGCTCGCCGCTTCTCGTCTATTGTCGCGTTACTTCTTCTGCCGCTCGTCCTCGTTCAGACGGGTTTCATTGCTTCTGCGCAACGTGCGCTAAATAGTCCCGTCCCGAAGCCGCCGAAGACTCGCGCGGAGCCTGTGACAGAGACTATCAACGGCGTGCGCGTCACAGACCCTTATCGTTGGCTCGAAGATCAGAATGCGCCGGAGACGCGCGCGTGGATTGATGAGCAGAACCGGTACACGCAATCCATTCTAGGTTCGCTGCCCGGTCGAGACGCGATTCACAAACGCTATGAGCAGCTTCTGAGAGTTGACGTTATCATGACGCCAACTGCGCGTGGCAGTCGCTACTTCTTCACGAAGCGTCGCGCGGAGCAGAATCAGGCGGTCATATACCTGCGTGAAGGTTTGACAGGACAGGATCAGGTTCTGATTGACCCGAACAGTATGAGCGCAGATCAGACCACGTCTGTCTCTGTCTCGAATGTTTCGGACGACGGCAAGCTGATGCTTTACACAATCAGGCGCGGCGGCGAAGACGAAACGGAGTTGCACGTAATGGATGTTGACGCGCGCAGAGATTTGACGGACGTGATGCCGCATGACCGCTACTTCAATTTCGTGTTGAAGCCGGACAAGTCGGGCTTCTTCTACTCGAAATATCTTTACACGCCGACGCATCAGGCGATTGGCTCGCGCGCCTATTATCATAGGATGGGCACGAACCCTTCTGAAGACAGAGAGATTTTCGGAAGCCAGTACGGGCCGACTGAATCAGTCAACCCGGACATCTCGATTGATGGGCGCTGGTTGATTTTATATGTCAGTCATGGCTCAAGCGGAGACAAGGTTGACATCTTCGCTCAGAATCTTGCGGAGAACGGACAAATTCTTCCGGTCGCCGAAGGACTCAACGCGGGGTTCGAGGGCGCTGAAGTGGTTAACGATCATTTTTACTTGATGACAAACTATCAAGCTCCGAACTGGCGCGTCGTTGATATTGATCTCAGGAATCCTCAGCCAGCGCGTTGGCGCACGGTCGTACCTGAATGGACTTCCGTGATAACGAGTTTTTCGATGGTGGGCGGAAAGCTTTTTGTGAACTATCTAGAAAACGTCAACTCGCACATAAAAGTGTTCGACCCAATGGGCAGATTGGTGCGAGAGATAAAGCTGCCGGGGCTTGGCAATGCCACTTCCGTTTCGGGGCGATGGGACAGAGACGAAGCGTTCTACAGTTTCAATTCTTTCGCGCAGCCCACGACCATTTATCGTTATGTGCCCTCGACGGGAAGACAGACGGAATGGGGACGAATCAACGTGCCCGTTGACAGTTCGCAGATTGAGACGAAGCAGGTCTGGTACACATCGCGCGACGGAACAAAGATTCCTATGTACCTTGTTTATAAGAAAGGGATACAACTAGACGGCAATCATCCTGTCTATCTGACGGGCTACGGCGGATTCAACCTGACGCGCACGCCCACGTTTTCGCCAACGGCTGTCTTCTGGATTGAGCACGGCGGAATCTTCGCGCAGCCAAACCTTCGCGGCGGCGGCGAGTTCGGCGAGCGTTGGCATCAGGCTGGGATGTTTCAGAACAAACAGAACGTCTTTGACGATTTCATTGGCGCAGCCGAGTGGTTGATTAAAAATAAATACACAAACACCTCGAAGTTAGCCATCTCGGGCGGCTCGAACGGCGGGCTTCTTGTCGGCGCTGCGCTCACTCAAAGACCTGATCTCTTTCAAGCGGTCGTCTGCTCTTATCCTCTGCTGGACATGGTGCGCTATCACAAATTCCTAGTCGCGCGCTTCTGGACTACGGAGTACGGCTCTGCGGATGATCCTGCACAGTTCCCTTACATCTACAAATACTCGCCCTATCACAATGTGAAGCCGGGCGTGAAGTATCCTGCCGTACTATTTATCACGGGCGATTCGGACACGCGCGTAGCTCCACTTCATGCGCGCAAGATGGCTGCGCTACTGCAAGCTTCCACAGGCTCTGATCGTCCAATACTTCTTCACTACGATACGAAGGCGGGGCATTCGGGCGGTTTGCCAGTCAGCAAGCAGATTGACGATGCAACGGACACTATGAGCTTTCTGATGTGGCAGCTTGGAATGTTGAGTTAGATATCAGCCGGAAAGTATCAGGGTAGCCCAGCGTAGGCTGTTTTCGAGAAAAGCCATCAAAACCGTCGAGGCCGAGCTATCCTGTTTGACCGGTTCTATGGTCTATGGTAGTTTTCCCACGCTGTTTGGTGTCACGTCTGATCTCTTCCTAGGATTTCCAGAAGGTCTAATCAGTTCTCGTATTTTTTAGCATCTCCGACCCAGGGTTTTCCTTTCAACGCCCGACTTAGTCCCTTGTAGCATTGCTGTATATTGACCTCGTAGGAGAAATTCAAAATGTTATCCCCTGCCAGACGATTGCACATTCGGATACACGAACGAATACTATGATAGTGCGGACGATAAATTGAACGATTGAACAATCGGGTGGCGGTCGGCAGTAAACTTTTCTGATGCTGCTGGCCGCCACACGATAGTTTTCAGAAAACTATCGTTGTCCCTCAACTAATAGAATATAAGGGCTTATGCCCGGCTATTCTCGTTCTTCCCGCCTCCTAAGTTAAACATCTCAAGAATTTCTCAAGTCTTATTTCCTATTTTGTTCAGGAGTTGCGGCGAGCTTTATAGACCCGCAGCCGAAAAAGGGCTTGCCGGGGCCAAAGACGGCGTGCCTATCGAAGTTCAGGGAGACAATCTCCTCACGCGCTCCGAGTCTGGGAGGCCAGCCGGGTCTCGTGAATAAGAAAAGGTACAATGCAACTCATCCTCGACAAAATCATCGTCACGGACGTGCCCGCCAATCTGGCGCGCGCGCGTCTAATCAACATGCTGCATAGCAGCCAGAATTCATGCACTTCCACCGTCATCAACGGGCGCGCTGGCACTGGCAAGACAACGCTCGCCGCAAGCTTCGCGCGAAAGTGCGGAAGACGCGTAGCGTGGTACAAGGTGGATGCGGCGGACTCGGAACTGAAAATCTTCTTCCGTTACCTGATAGAGAGCGTGCGCGGAGAGCGTCCAGATTTTGACGGTGACGCGCTGATAGAGTTGGCCCAATCGGCCACGCTCGAAGATATACCTATGCTCGCCGAAGCATTTATCTATGAGTTGCAGGAGCGCGGCGGAGAGCCGCTCCTGATAGTGATTGAAGACCTTCATCTGGTCTATGACGCAGACTGGGTCGTGCCTTTCTTCCGCCGCCTTCTGCCTCTGCTTCCCGCAGACGCGCACATGCTGATTACAGGAAGAAGTCTGCCGCCCGCGCCGCTGTGGCGCATGCGCTCGAAGCAGACGCTCTGTGTCATTGAAGAGCAGACGCTCTCGTTCACAGTGCAGGAGGCGAAGAGACTTTTCGCGCGATATGGGCTAACGGAAGCGCAGGCTCGCCGCGCGCACGAAGAGACGCACGGTCGCGCCTATTCTCTTGACGAGATTGCAAGACTGTTAGCCGCATCCGATAGTAGCAGAGCAGAGAAGCCGTTAGTTCCGCGCCGCAAGCGAAAGATGGCTTTCATAAAGCAGCTTCACGGCTACTGCCTCTGAAGGGATGAAGGATGAGGGATGAGGGATGAATAAGAAGGAGTGAATAGGTCAACGTGCAATTGACTTTATCTTACTCATCCCTTCGCCCTCATCCCTCATCCCTTCGTTGGCGTAGCTTGCGAGTCCAACGCTGTGCTAATCTCGATGAAAATCTTCCTGAGCTAGCGAGGCAGCAGAGGACGATGCCTACTAGGCCGCGCCGCCCTAACACAATAGAAAGCCGCGAGAACGAGCACGCAGGGAATTCTACCGTCTCGCTCAGAAGTCATGCTGCGCAGCCAACATTCTTCCTGCGCACAAAGCTTCTGCCGCCGCGACCAGCGCCGGAACTTCTGCCGCGCCCGCGCCTGACCGAGAGACTTCAAGCAAACGTTGCTCACCCTGTCACACTTGTCACCGCTCCCGCAGGCTCAGGTAAAACAACTCTTGTAGCAGACTTCGTACGTAAACACGCCCAACAATTCGTCTGGTATCAACTGGATCACACGGACGTAGACCCATCTGTTTTTCTAGGTTATCTCGCGCACGGCATAGGTCAGGCTGTCGCAGGCTTTGGCGATGTGACCTTCTCATATTTGCAGCAGGCTGCGGGCGAACTTGCACAGCAGCCTGAGCGAGCCGTTGACGTGATGCTCAACGAAGTTTTGGAGACCGTCGAGCAGCAGTTGATCGTTGTATTGGACGATTATCATCACCTGGGCACGGAGACTCCAGTTCATGCGGTCGTTGACAGATTGCTGGCGTACCTGCCGGATGTCTTGCATGTCATTATAGTCTCGCGCGATCTGCCGCCGCTTGCGCTCTCGCGCCTGCGTTCGCAATCATCGCTCGCCATAGTTGACCGCGCCGAACTGCTCTTCACGGATGAAGAGACGCAGGAGCTTTTCCGCAAAGTCTTTGATCTTGAATTGACTCCCGAACAACTTCAGGAATATCGAGAGCGCACGCACGGTTGGATCACTGCGCTTCAACTCGTGCGTCAGGTCGCACATCGTCAGGCGTTTGAGCTGGGAGGGACGGCTGCGCCCGACCTCATAGAAATCCTGCGCCAGAGTGAGCGCGACATCTTCGACTACTTCGCGGAAGAAGTTTTCGCGGACGAGCCTGAAGAAGTTCAGCAGCTTTTGCCGCGCCTCTCTCTGCTTGAACGATTAGAGACGGAGACGTGCGCCGCGCTCTTTCCAGATTCGGACTGCGCGCGACAGTTGCCAGCGCTCGTTCGCCGCAACGTCTTCATCACCGTGGCGAGCGACGGGCGCGGCGAAGAGTATCGTCTGCACCCGCTCTTTCAAAGTTTCCTGCGCCGCCGCTTTAGGACAGAAACGGGAATGGCTGGCGTTGCTGCGGAGCATGCGCGATTCGCAGACTATTTTCTTTCACGCGAGCAATGGGAACAGGCCATGCGCAACCTATTAGGCGCAGAAGATTTTGAGCGCGCGGCGAGCGTCATAGCGACGCGCGGGCAAGATTGGATGTCTTCCGGCGCGATTCTCTCGCTGGCAAAGTTTGCTGCATCGTTGCCTGCGCCAGCCTTGGAAGCGCATCCGCGCGCGCTGGCATATCAAGCGGAGGTCGCGCGGCTTCAGGGAGATTACGCTACGGCGCAGGCGCTCTTTCGTCGCGCGGCCATTCTGCTTCACGAAAAAGGGGACGGCGAAGGCGAGGCCGAAGCGCTGCATTCATTGGCAACGATTGCGCGCAGGCGCGACCAGTGCGAAGAGGCTTTCAGCTATCTTGATCGCGCGGTCGAGTTGACGTATGAAAATTCGAGCGTGCGCATCAAGTGCGGCAACACGCGCGGGCTTTGCCTTATGGCTACGGGCGAATTGGCGGCAGCCGAGCGCGAGTTTCGCGCAGCGCTTCAGACGGCAGAGGAGCAGGGCGACGAGCATTACGCCAGATTGATTGCGCACAATCTTGGCTTGCCCGCAGCGATTCGCGGAGACTTCGGCGAAGCGTTGCGTTGGACTCGGCGCATGCTGCGCGAAGATGAACAGGCCGCGCCAGTGCCGCAGGAAGCTACTGGACATCTGAACGTTGCGCGCTTTCTTCTTTATCGCGGCGATTTTGAAGCCTGCGAAACACATCTTGATCGTGCGCTTGAACTCAGCCAGTTATTCAGCCTGACGAATTTGCGCGGCGAGATTTTCGAGACCTACGGTACGCTCTACCGCGAGCGTGGCGATGCCGCGCGCGCGACAGAGTTTTATGAGCGCTCGGCGCGTGCTTATGATGACGCGGGGCTTGACCTTGCGCGAACTGAGTTATGGGAAGAGCAGGCTCAACTCTATTTGCAAACCGGAAATCTTGTGACCGCGCGCTCTCTCCTTGATCGTCTTGCAACGGCGCGCGCTGGAATGAACGATGAGATGAAGCGGCACACAGCAGGACTCGCGCGTGGTCGTGTGATGCTTGCGCAGGGCGAACACGAAGCTGCAAGCGCAGAGATTAATCCCACGCTACAATATTTTCACGCTCACGGGCTTCACTATTATGAAGCGCAGGCATCGCTTGCGCTCGCCGTCTGTGATCTGGCCGAGGGGCGCGAAGGCGAGATGCTTGAGCACATGCGCCGCGCGCTCGATCTGGCCGCGCGCTACGATTACGAATACTGGCTCAAGCGAGAGCTTGCGCGTGGGGCGCTCGCGCTTACGTCAAACACGGACGCTGCGGCGCTCCTGCCCGCAGACTTGCGCGAGCCTCTGACGGTTCAACCCGTGCCGCAGATTCAAGCGGCGCAAGCCCACGCGGTCGCTACAGTAGCAGCGCAGCCCATAACAGACCTGACCATCAACATGCTCGGGCCTGTAGAGATTTTCCGCGACCCTGCGCGCCCGCTCGCAGCAGATGCGTGGGTGACGAAACGCGCGCGAGACATTCTCTGCTTCATAGCATCGCGCCGCCATCGCCGCGCCTCCAAAGATAGCATCATTGACACATTCTGGGGCGAGACGGATTTCGACGCCATTGAGAAGAACTTTCACCCGACCATCTCGCACATACGCAAGGCGCTCAACAGCAATCAGGCTTTAAAGCAGAATTTTCTGCTCTACCGCGATGGCGATTACCAGTTGAACCCGGAGTTCTCTTATCGAATAGACACGGAAGAGTTTGACCGATTAGTTTTGGAAGGCGAGCAGGCTCGACGAAGCCGCGAGTTCACGCGCTGCATAGATGCTTACGAACGGGCTATAACGCTTTATCGCGGCGAGTTCATGCAAGGGAGCTACGACGAATGGGCTGAAGAGCAGCGCTCCTATTATCGAGAAAAACATTTGCAGATGCTCGTAGCGCTCGCAGCAGTGGCGCAGAGCGCCGAAGAGTGGACGCGCTCGCTCGAACTCGCGCAGGAGATTTTAAGGGATGACCCGTTTCGCGAAGACATACACTGCATGATAATGCGCGCGCACGCAGCGCTCGGAAATCGCATGGCCGTCAAAGAGCAGTACGAATCTCTGCGCCGCCTGCTCAAGAAGGAGTTGGGCGTTGAACCTGTAGCAGAGACGCAGAAGGTTTATCAGGAATTGATTGAAAGTCAAAAGTAAAAAGGCAAAGGAAAGGCAAAAGGTAAAAGTAAAAAGGCAAAAGGGATTAGGACGAAACCATTTTAATTAAAGATGGTTTCAGCCGCACTTTTGCCTTTTACCTTTTTACTTTTGACTTTTCTAGTGGATTTTCGGGTGAGGATTTAGGTAAAATAAGTTCCCCGGCCCCAGATAGAGCTTCTCTGTAAGAGAAATAAAAGAATCGCGCAACAATATAGACGCGGTGCTGCTTTATAATCATGAGTTCTGTACCCGACACAGAGAGAGTCTTGCCTCGCTTAAGGTACTGTCCGCAGCCACACGAAGTACAGGACAAGCATCGTCTTTGAAGTGCCCGAATTTAGTTGAACTATGAAAAATGTTATGCCCAGAGATTTGAGGCGACTCCTCGCTCTCATGCTCGTAGTCTTGCTCTGCGCCGCGCCCATCAGCGCAGGCATCACTGTCACCGGCGCTGATGGAATAACCGTTACGGGCGCAGACGGCATTACTGTCACAGGCGCTGACGGCATCAACTACATTCACACCAACGGCATCACCGTCACAGGCGCAGACGGCATACTCTCTTTCTCACCAAACGGCGTTACAGGCATAACTCCCAGTGGCATTACGGTCACAGGGGCAGACGGCGGCACGTACGCTGGCGCGAACAACATCAGCGCCACCAACCCGGACGGCATCACTGTGACCGGGGCGGACGGCATCACCGTTACAGGCGCTGATGGAATTACAGTAACGGGCGCAGACGGCACACGCTACAGCGCAGACTCTGTTGACTTCAGAACGCCGAACGGAATCACCGTTACGGGCGCTGATGGCATTACTGTTACGGGCGCAGACGGCATACAGCATGCTGGTTCAGATGGCATCACAGTCACTGGCGCTGATGGCGCAGGGTTGACCAAAGTTAACGGCATCACTGTAACGGGCGCAGACGGCGTCACTGTGACGGGCGCAGATGGACGCACCTTTAACATATCGCCGAGCGGCATAGTGTTGGCGGGCGTTGACCGTGTGATGATGTCTAAGCCTGTGGGCATAGTTGTGACGGGCGCTGACTCTATCATCGCTACGGGCGTGGACGCGCTCAGCGCACTTGCAAACGAAGTGGCGGGCGCAACCGGACTAAGAAGTATTGACCCGGAACTGGCCGTGCTACTTAACACGGACAGCCTGACGGACGATAGCAACATCAACGCGGTGGTCGTCTATCACCAGATGCCCACAGACAGCGACCTGCTAGACCTTCAGCGCATAGGCATACTTGGCGGCACGCGCTATCACGCGCTTCCCATGATCGCAGTGACGGGCACGCGCGACCAGATAACGCAAATCTCCAAGCTGGCAGCAGTGCGCTCTATCTACGGCAACCGCACGCTGCAATCGAACATTGATCCTATAATTCGCGCCGTCACAGGCGAAGACCGCGCGACCCGCGATGCAGACCTGACGCGCAAGAACGGCGGGCTTCCTGTTTCTGGACACAACGTCACCGTCGCTGTGCTGGACACAGGCATTGATGGAACACACAACGACTTTTCTGGCCGCATGATTCAGAATGTAAAGCTCGCAGACACGCAGAGCGTAAGCGCCGCTTTCGTCGCAGGCGTTATAGCAGGAGATGGCACGCGCTCTGGAGGCAAGTACAAGGGCGTGGCTCAGGGCGCGCGTATTCTTGGCCTGAGCGCTGGCGATCTTACTTTGAGCTTCGTGCTTTCCGGTTTCGATTATCTTCTTGCGAACGGCGCTAATTACAATCCGCGCGTAGTCAATTGCAGCTTTTCGGCCAATACGGTCTTCGACTTCAACGATCCCGTGAACGTCGCCACAAAGATTCTGACGGATCGCGGCATCAACGTTGTCTTTTCTGCTGGCAACGCAGGCCCCGGACTACGTTCTTTGAATCCTTACGCGGTCGCGCCCTGGGTCATCAGCGTGGGCGCAACCGACGAGCGACAGCGAATAGCAAGCTTCTCATCGCGCGGCGATTTCGGAAGCGCACTGTTTCATCCGACTCTGGTAGCGCCGGGCGTAAACCTTGTGAGCCTTCGCGCATCAACGATTGCGAGCGTGACGGGTGTGACCGGCATAGCGCCCGGCGTAGATACGCAGAAGCTTTCGGCAAGTGAACTTCCCTATTACACGACTGCGAGCGGGACAAGCTTCACAGCGCCGCAGGTCGCAGGCACTATAGCGCTCATGCTTGAAGCGAACCCTGCGTTAAAGCCCGCTCAAATTCGGGACATACTTCAACGCACGGCGACTCCGCTTCTTCCTTATTACGAGCATGAGGTCGGAGCCGGAATGCTCAACACTCACGCTGCCGTTTTAGAAGCGGCGTTCGCGCAGCGTCACATGGGCTTCTGGCGCGCGGCGCTTGATCGCGGCCAGTTCTCATTCGTCAATGATGATCCGCAGGAGTTTTCAGGCACTGTGACGAATCAGAGCAACAACTTCAGCATCCCGTTGCAAGTTCCAGAAAACACCGTGGTCGCTTCCGTGCAAATCGCCTGGGGGCCGGATAATTCAAACAACGACCTTGACCTTTACTTTTATGATCCAAGCGGCGTGGATCAATCGGACGCGACCGCGTTGAACCAGCCGGGCTTGACCGGAAGACGCGAGCGCGCAGTCGTGACTATGCCGCAAGCTGGCGCGTGGACGGCGCGCGCTACGAACAAACTCGGCGCGGCTGGCTCGCCGCAATCTTTCACGGGCGTGTTTGAGTTGACGCGCGTAGCTTACGCGCAGCTTCTTGACATAAATGATCTGAGCGCGACGCAGCGCGGCGAGATTTATCAGGCACTCAGAACTTACACAATGTTTCCGTTCGGCTCTTACTTTAGACCGAACAACGTGGTCTCGCGGCTAGACCTCGCTGCGGCACTGGTGACGGGCGCGCGCGTGCCGCAATACCTACCGGCGCAATCGCGTTTCACAGACGTGCGCGACGCAACGACCGACGCATTTGTAGAGAGCGTGCAATCTTCGCCAAGCGGCGCGCTCTTTTACGACGCAACGCCGGGCAGCACTTTCCGACCGGACGATCAGGTGACTAGGCTAGTTGCGGCTGTCGCGCTCGTTCGCGCGCTTGGGTTGCAGCCCGATGCGACCAGCACTTTGCCGCCAACATTGACGGACGCCGCAACGATTCCAACAAGCTGGCGCGGCTTCGTAGCCCTTGCTTTGCAGAACGGATTACTCAACGCCGACAACAACACCTTCCGCCCGCAGGCATCGCTTACGCGAGCGGAACTCGCGCACGCGCTTGCGATGATTACAAAGATTCAAAGCAGGTAATCGGAATTAGAATTGAACAAAGAGGCGCGGCGTCTTCATTGAACAAGACGCCGCGCCTCTCTATATAAGCAATTGCAGCAAAGATGAAAGACGAGCTATTCAAGATGAAAGACTGAAACCGCATCGCTCATCTTGGTTAACGTGAGTTAGATATCAGCTCTAAGGAGAATAAGAGAAAATAAATTATCCACTATAGCGGTTCTCACTTGAATGCGACTCATGTCAGTACCGCCTGCGGTAGCGGGCGGGTATCGGTGCGGCTACGACCCGCCCGCTACCGCAGGCGGTACTGACATGCATGCCTTGATCAGAGTGGTCGCACCCAAGTGAGAACCGCTATAAATCACACGAAGCGACACTAAATGAGCAATTCTATTCGTGTGGTTTAGTGTGGTGCGCGTGGATAGGTTTCTGCTCTTTTCTCTCTTATGTCGAATTCACGTTAACCATTCTTGTTGAATAGCTAGTCTTTCATCCTTCATCCTTGCTTTTCGTTGCACACTTGTAGATAAGCGCCGCGCCTAGGCTTGTATGTCATGCACAGGGTGCGAGGTCTGTGTGTCGAGTATGTGGGAGATGGCGTCCCGTTTGAGACAGTCGTGAAATAGAATTCGCGCTCTTGTTAGTTTCAGCGACGCTTTTTAGCCGAGCCTTTACGCGATGACTTCTTCGCGCCGGACTTGCTCGATGACTTCTTTGCGCTGCCGCTCTTCTTCGCTGACTGTCTGCGTACGCGGCGACCACGACGACTGGCGCTCTCTATTTGACCGCTTGCGGTCAGCAACTCGTAGCTGCGGCGCACGACGTTGCGCGCTACACCAGCCGCTTCTGCCAGCGTGCGTTCGCTTGGCAATAGCTCGCCTGCGGCCAAGATTCCGGTCTGTATCATCCTGCCGAGTTGGTCTGTTATCTGTCGCGTTAAAGATTCTGAGCCTCCGCGTTTGACGCGGACTTTGACTGAGGCCATCGTTTTTCTCCTTATGTAGGGGCTTCGCGGTGATACTTCGGAGAACGACTCTGACTGTTCGAGTGGCGGCAATTCTATGCGCGAGTCATGCGCCCGGTCAACCAATATTTTTGTTCACTCGACTCAAGCGGCACGCCGAGTTGCAACTGATCTAGAGTAAAAAGGCAAAAGTGAGGAAGGCAAAAGATAAAAGTAAAAAGGTAAAAGTAAAAAGGCAAAAGTGAGGCGGAGAACCACTTCTTAATTAAAAGATTGGCTTCCCCTAACTTTTGCCTTTTACCTTTTACCTTTTTACTTTCTCTTGCCTTTTTACTTTTGCCTTAAAGAACATTCACCCGCTCGCAGTGATGTAATAGATAACTCCTGCGTAATCGTCTGTGACCAGAAACGAGTTTGGGGCGATGCGGAACACGTCTGCGGGTCTGCCGTAAATCTTGCGGTTCTGAAGAAAGCCCAGTATGAAATTCTGCGGCGCGCCGCCACCATGCGGGATACGCACTACGCGGTAACCATGACCGAGACCGATTTTTGACGAGCCGTGCAGCGCTACTAGAAAGTGGTCGCGCAGAGCAGTGTTACTGTTGCTCGCGTCGAAATAGTCGAAGCCCAAGGGCGAACTGTGAGCTAGAAAACCTACTACGGCGAGCGGCACATCATTGCACACGCGATTCCCCGAAGAGGCGCGAAACTTAGGGTCTGCGTAAACTCGCCCTCTGAACTGGTAGCAATACGGCCAGCCGTAGTTCGCGCCCTCGCGCAGACGATAGAAAGTGTCTTCCGGTCGTTCGTCGCCCAGATGATCCGCGCCCATGTTGGTTGCGAACAGTTCACCGCCAACCCATTTCAAGCCAACCGCGTTGCGAAGTCCCCGCGCGAAAAATTTCTGATTGCTCCCATCCAAATCCATCTGCACCAAACTCGCACGCACCTCTTCTCTCTCCTCACAAGCGTTGCAACTGCTCCCAACGGCGACATAAACCTTCTCGTCCGGGCCTATGACAACCGTGCGCGTCAGATGCCACCCGCCGTACTTGTAGCTCAACCCGTAGCCGGGAAAAGTTGCCAGCACTTCAGGACGGCTCGACGGAGAAGTTTCGCCCAACTGAAACCTGTAGCGCACCAGATGATCCGTTAGCGCCAGATAGAGCCACGTCACGCCCTGACGGTCTGTGTGAAAAGTCAGGCTGTTCGGATTGCGTAGATGTGAGAGATAGGGAATGACTCTGCGAAACCTTCCGCTTGATTGATCGAAGCCGTCAAGGATGTAGACTGCGCCACGCGTGTTGTCTGCGCGGCTGAACATGTCCGTGACGAAGATTCTACCGTCCGGGCTTTGCGCCATGAAGCGAGGACGGTTCAAGCCCTGAGCAGCAATTTTGATGTCGAACCCTTCGGGCAGTTCGAGCGAGAAGGTGCGACCGCGCGAGAGCGTGATTTGATGCGGCTCTAACTTTAGCGAGCCGGAAGTCTGAGCGTGCGCGGCACTCACAGTTATGGCATAGATGATGAAGATGATGCTGATTGCTATTGCTCTTTTGTTGTGAATCATAAGCTCTCTTTGCGATTGACACACCATGTCAGTACCGCCTGCGGTAGCGGGCGGGTCGTTTGAATTGTTACTAGCGTATTAGCTCAAAGTATTACCCGCCCGCTACCGCAGGCGGTACTGACAAAGACTTCAGGAACTTTGTGCGAGATAATAGACCTTGAACCATTTTGATGGAACTGAAATTTTTCAGCGCGCGTACAGAACACTTGTGGATGAAAGTCCAGGCTAGTCTAAACGAGCGCTCTCTTCATCTTTCTTCTTGACGAAGCTTGTGGGCGCGTGTAGGCTACAGAGACATTAGAAGGTGACTACGATGAAAATTATCTTCATGCAGTTCTAGCTGTCTAAGCAAAGTAAGAAGAGTGACGCGCTCGCCGTTCGCTTCTCGATCCTGAGAATTACGACGCGCGTCGTCAGTGGCCTACCCCAAACAGCCGCAGACTTTTCTATCGCTTGCTTAGACTCCTACCACATCTTTCGTAAATCCAATTCAATCGGTTCTCTAACTTTTCGGCGTCTATACGCCTTTTCGCTCATTGGGGGCTTTCATGAACATTCCAGCTATAGAGGTCAAAGACCTGCGTAAAGTTTTCCGCAAGCGACGCGGGTGGCTCAAGTCCAAGTACAGGGAAGAGTGGGCGCTAAAGGGCGTTTCGTTCGAGGTCGCTGACGGCGAGACCTACGGGCTTCTTGGCCCGAATGGGTCTGGCAAGTCAACGCTCATCAGAATTCTCTCTACGCTGCTTATCCCAGACGGAGGCTGTGTGCGCGTGCTGGGACATCCCTTGCCGGAAGAGCATGAGATTGTGCGACGAAAGATAGGGCGCGTGAGCGTTGACGCGGCTTACTACAAAAAACTTTCTGCGCGCGAGAATCTGCTTTACACGGCGCTGCTTTACGGTTTGAGTCCCAGCGAGGCAGAGCCGCGCGCAATGCAGGTTCTTGAAGAACTCGGCATGGAGAGCCGCAAGTTCTCCACGCCCCTGGAAGAGATGAGCCGAGGGATGCAGCAGAAGATAACGATTGCGCGCGCGTTGATGATTAACCCGCCGCTGCTTCTGCTGGACGAGCCTACTACTGGGCTTGATCCCAAAAGTCGGCGTGATGTGCAGAAGTTCCTGGAAAACTTACGAGCGCGCGAGGGCACGACCATTCTGCTAACTACGCACGACATGGCGGAGGCTGAAAGATTGTGCGCGCGAATAGGTTTTCTGGCGCACGGGCGTTTGGTTGCCGAAGGAACTGCTGCGGAGTTGAAGAGGCAGTCTAGAACCGAAAATCTAGACGACGCTTTCATACGCCTGACGGGCGAAGAACTGGATGAAGAAGCGGCAGCAGATGTTTTCGGGGAGGAAGTTTTAGAGGAGGTCTAGATGGAACAGACACTCAGACAAGCGTGGGCGTTCGTCTTCCGGGGCTACCACCTCGTCAGGCGATACATTTCGTGGGTGATAGTATGGAATTTCTATGCGTTCGTCACCTCAATCACAATTGCGCTCATAGGCGTTGCGGCGAACGATTATCAACTGACGCTGACGCTAGTCATTGGCGCGCTTCTCTGGAACTTTCTCTCGAATCTCTATTCGGAGATAGCAATGTCAATCGCGTACGAGCGCTGGGAAGGAACGCTTGAATACACGTTCATGGCTCCAGTCTCTCGCCTGATTCACCTTTCGGGCGTGAGCGTGTTCGCTCTCTGCCAGAGTTTAATAACGCTGGTTATAGTGCTAACAGGTCTGCTGCTATTTACGAACATACGTTTCGCGGGAGCGAACATGTTCGGCGTGCTTGTGGTGCTTTTGGCGAGCACGTTCGCGTTCGTAGGCTTAGGCTTAATGGCTGCCGTTCTGCCCGTGATGAGTCCCGAACGCGGGGCAGAAGCAACGCACATCTTTCAAGGGTCGCTGCTATTAATCTCCGGCATCTACTATCCTGTGCAAGTTCTACCGCGTTGGGTGCAGCCGCTCTCGCGCCTGTCGCCCGCGACCTACACGCTCGCGGCCTGTCGCAAGCTAGTAGGCATAGGCAATCCGGCTTCGACCCAAAAACATCTGGTCGGAGCATCCATCGCGGATGTTGCGCCGGAACTCGTGACGCTTCTTCTGATGGGCGCGGTGCTGATGCCCCTGGGTCTGTGGGTCTTCGGACGAATAGAGAATTGGGCCAAGCATACGGGGAAGCTGAAGAGAACGGGATGAAGAGACGCGGAGACGCGGGGACACGGCGACGCGGCGAAAAAGAGAGTCAAGCTGCACGAGCTTGCTTTTCCTCTCCGCGTCTCCGCGTCTCCTCTTCGGTAGTGAGAAGCTGTTAAGATGCGAACTGCTTTGATTAAATTCAGCCCGCTCGGATTACAAAGCTGATGAAAAATCGCTCGAACGAAGAGAAGAAAAGGCATGCCAGCAAGATTCTCAAGCTTCTCAAGCGCGAGTACCCTGATGCGCGTTGCACGCTCAACTACTCGAACCCGCTTGAACTTCTTATAGCCACAATTCTTTCCGCGCAATGCACGGACGAGCGCGTCAATCTGGTGACGACGGAGCTTTTCAGAAAATACAGGCGTTGCGAGGATTTCGTGAAAGTCCCGCAGACAGAGTTAGAAACGGACATACGCTCTACGGGCTTTTATCGCAACAAGGCAAAAGCTATTCAGGGAACATGCAGGATGATAAGCGAAGAGCGCGGTGGGCGCGTGCCAGACGATCTGGAATCGTTGCTTGCTCTGCCCGGCGTGGCGCGAAAGACTGCGAACGTTGTGCTGGGCAACGCGTTCAATAATCCTGCGGGCGTCGTCGTTGACACACACGTGCAGCGATTATCGAATCGCTTGGGTCTATCAGACGAGAAGCAGCCCGAAAAAATCGAGCGCGACTTGAGCGAGCTTGTTCCACGGAAAAGCTGGGTTCAATTTCCGCATCTTCTCATAGCGCACGGTCGCGCCATCTGCAAAGCCCGCTCGCCTTTGTGCTCAGAATGCGTGCTTGAACAACTCTGTCCTTCATCACTGCTCAAAGGAGATGGTATGAAAGTGTGAATTAAAGCGATTGAGAATTCGAGAGCGGCGGGGGGCAAGCCCGCCTTCCTGACCACGAGGTTAATAAAGCTGAAGGGTTAAGTCACAAAGCTCTCTTCTATCGAAACTGCCACTTCTTTCCTTCGCCTAGAAATTTCACAGTCTCTTCCACACGCCGCGCTCTGGTCTCTGGCCGCTTGGCAGAGGTAATCCATGTTACGTAATCCTTCTTGTGCGTATAGGAGAGTTGGTTGAAGAACGATTTCGATTGAGGCGCTGAAGCTAGAGCCTTCTTCAGATCCACGGGAACTTCAACGGTGCGCGGATGGCCGTCAATTTCGAGAACAACTTTGACCACGTCGCTAGCTTTCACTTTAGCCCCGGCCTGCATCTCTTTGTTGACAATCATCGCGTGCGTACCGTCGCCCATAGGGGCGAGCGAGGTGCGAATGGGAAAGTTATTGAGCGTGCCTGTGACCGCCACGCGACCGCGCGTGCCCAGCTTCTCGCTCTGCTCTGGCGTCAACTGCAAATATGACCACGCGCCCTTCGGCCCGGTCGCTAAGATGGGCGCGCTGAACTTGAGTTTTATTCCATTCTTGCTCTTCGCCTCTGAAGTTTTTGTCATCTTCTCTCCTTTATCAACGCAAGCTTTTCTCTTGCCTGCAAGTTTTCATGCCTGACAGCTTGCTCGGCGTGCGCGGTCGGATTTCTAGAGATTTAATTGCCCTGAGATTTTCCTGAGCAGTGAGTTCGGATTATTGATCGCCGCCCTGTTCTATCAAGATGCTCGTTCCGCCGCCGTCAGAAGCGCTGATGACCACGTTGGCTCTGTCCGAATGCAGAACCGTGCTTCCGCTGCTTGGCTTACGCACAATCTGCGCCGGTTTCAGCTTGGCTATGTACCAATCCGTAACCTTGTCCAGCGAGTCGTTGGTATGCAGTTGCAAGACGCGCCCTTCTTCGCCGCCAATATCTAACTGCGTTTGAGCGCCCGGATATAGAAGAGAACTGTCAATCGTTGTCGTGCCGGATGCCGGCGGCGAGGGCAAGCCAGGGACGGCGGGCGGTTGCTGAGGCTGAGGCACTTCGGTCGTAGGCTTGATAATAACTTTTCGCGCGAGAGAGCGGCTGGTCTTGATAGCCGTGACTATAGCGACCGAAGCAATAGCGCCGAACAGAACGATTGCAAGCAAGATGAAGAGCCAGACCTTGCCGCGCTTCTTCTTCGGCGTCATCTGCAACGCTTGCGCCGACTGAGGCTGCGGAGCGCCCGCATCCGTAGGAGAAATGTACGCGGGGCCTGTCGGCAACGGCGTGAAGCGATCCGTTGGCGCAGCCGTGCGCTCCTGCGCGCCTAAGATTTTCGTCGCAGCCTCAGAAACTCCAGCAGTATCCGGGGCAGGCTGTCCACACTGGCGACAGAATCTGGTGCCCGGAATAATCTCGGCCCCACACCGTGTACAAGCTAGACTCGACATATCAGAAACAATACGACGCGCAAAGCGGAAGAGCAAGAGAAGGGAAAGGCAAAAGGTAGAAGTAAAAAGGCAAAAGGGATAAGGATGAGGAGAGTGCTATTACTTCTTCTCTCTAAATCTGAAAAAGCGGCTTCCTCCTAACTTTTACCTTTTTACTTTTACCTTTTACCTTTCCCTTTACTCCATCCAATCGCGCGTCATGTCGCACCAGAGCGCAAGGCCGCGCCATGAGTTGAAACGCGAGTAGTGGCGCTCTATCTTTTTGTCTTTGGCTGCGCGACCATTGTTGTGCATGCGTGCGTATTTGGCGCGCACCCATGAATCCAGAGCCATCACGTCGTAGCGCCCCACGAGTTTCAGAAGATTTTCGGCAGCGTAATCGCCTACGCCTTTCACGCGCTTCATCTCGCGTTTTAATTTGTCGGTCGGCAGGTCGCTCGTCGCCCAGCTTTCGACATCCAGTTCGCCAGAGGCTACACGCTCGGCCAACTCCTTAAAGTATGGCGCGCGGTAGCCTGCGCGAACCTCTTCGCGATAAAACTCTGAGGGCGCTTCGGCCATAGCTTCGGGCGTGGGAAAGCTGCGCCGACCATCTTCGCTCTCTCGTCCAAGATTTTTGACAAGCCCCGTGACCATCTTGTCCGTCAATGCCCAAGAGCAGTTCGTGGTGCAGATTGATTTCACCAAATCTTCAAACACAGTCGGCGAGCGCAGCAACCGGCCAGCGCCCTGTTTCGGAATCCAGTCGAAATCCGCATCGCTTCCAACCGCCTCGTAAAAATCTTTCATGTCGTCATCAAGACGGAAGATGTGGCGCACATCACGCGTGATTCGTTCCACTGCGCGCTTCGTCAATCGTCGCGGTACGCTGACATTAATCGCGCGATTTCCGGCATTGATTCGAGCCGTGACGGGCTGGCCTTCGCCCACTTCAAGTACGCGCGTTAAAGTCCATCTCTCTTCATCTAACTCGAAAGGCAACAGTTCGTACCAACCATGACTCCTGACCGTCCGTTTGTAATTGAAATCGTCTGGCATAGGTATGTTGATTTCCATTTTCATTGATTTAGAATCGAAGAAGATTTCAAGAAAAATTACCAGAATTCTTCAAAACCGGGAAGCATCCACTCAACTTGTTTGCGAGCTTATCTCTTATCTTTGCGCCTTTGCGAGAAACTGCAACTCTCTTCAATCTTAAGATTAATGAGAGTTGCATGTTCACGCAAAGGCGCAAAGATAAGAGATAAGCTCGCAAAGGTGATCTCAAATACGTTCTCAAGTTGAAGCTTACAATGCTCGCAGCCTTTTCTGTTTCGACAACTTGTGAACGTATAATTGAGCGCACAAGTTTGACGAAAATCCTGGTTTGACCTTAAACGTTCGCGATGCACTTCAAAGATTACTTCTCGAAACGCTCCGAAGATTACGCGAAGTATAGACCGGTCTATCCGAAAGAACTGTTCAAGCATCTGGCTTCGATTGCGCCGAGCCGCGAACTGGCTTGGGATTGCGCGACCGGGACTGGTCAGGCCGCGTGCGCGCTCTCTCAAATTTTCGCGCGCGTAGTGGCTACAGACGCAAGCTCTTCTCAACTTGAGCACGCGACAGAGCGCGATAGAGTTGTTTACAAAGTTGCGCGAGCGGAAGATTCCGGTCTCGAATCACACTCGGTTGATTTAATCACAGTCGCGCAGGCGCTGCACTGGTTCGACCTTGAAAAATTCTATGCGGAAGTGCGTCGCGTGTTGAAGACAGAAGGCGCGCTGGCCGTCTGGAGCTACAACTTGATTAACGTTTCACCTGAAATAGACGAGGTCATCAAAAGATTCTACAAAGAGATTGTCGGCCCCTATTGGCCGCCCGAACGCCGCCTGGTCGAAGAAGGATACAACTCTGTACCTTTCCCGTTTCGTGAAATAGAGACGCCGCAATTCGATATGCGCGCTCGATGGACGCTTGACGATCTTCTGGGATACCTGCGAACGTGGTCTGCCACGCAGAAGTTTATGGAGAAGAACAAAGTTGATCCGCTTCTGAGCATCAACGATGAATTGCTAGCGCTCTGGGGCGAGCCGGAGAGCGAGCAACAGGTTCGCTGGCCGCTGCGATTAAGAGTCGGAGTGGTCTAGCCTTTGAGCGCCGACCTGGTTAGAATAGAGATTCATAGTTAAGAAGACTGGTTTCTGGGCCAGCAAGTTTCAAGCAATTTTCTTTGGAGATATTTTTAATGGCAACGTACACTCCGCCGCCCTACTTTCCACAAAACTCGCTCGCGCCGCCGGACGAAAAGCGCTACAAGAAATTCAAGCTCTTCGTTTTCAGCATAGCGCTATTTCTGCTGCTGCTCGCAGCAGGAGTCATCCTGGGCATAATCTATCTCTTCAAAGCTTTTCTTTAATCTGGAATCTGGTAAATTCCTTAAAAATTTTCCCCTCTCAAAAAAGCCCAGCCGGGCGCTTCGCTCAAATTTCAGGATTGGAAACTATCTTCTCTTATGAGTCGAAAACTTCTGCATCTTTCTGCCAGCGCGCTCTTCATCATCACTTTCGTGCTTTTCCCCAAAAATATTTCGCTATCTCAAGAGACTTCGCCGTTCCCGAAATACAACGCCGTTGCAGAGTACAATGATGTAAGTGTGCAATCTCTGTACGTGCCTATGCGCGACGGCGTAAAGATTGCGATTGACGTTGTGATGCCAAAAAGTCTGGCGGCGGGCGCGCGTATTCCAGCGATTCTTGACATGACGCGCTACTGGCGCGCGGAAAGTGGAAGCAGGCCGAGCAGCACTGCGCGTTTCTTCGCCATGCATGGCTACGCATTCATAATGGTTGACGTGCGCGGCAGCGGCGCAAGCTTCGGCGTGTGGCGCGGGCCGCAGTCGCCGGAAGAAATACGCGACGAGGGCGATTTGGTCAGTTGGATAGTCGCCCAAAGTTGGTCTAATGAAAAAGTCGGAGCGATGGGCGTATCTTACGAAGGCTCTACGGCGCAGATGCTGGCCGTCTCGAATCATACGGCAGTCAAAGCCATCATCCCTGAGTTCCACGAATACGACGACTACACGGACATAGCTTTCCCCGGCGGCATTCTCGCCGACGAGATTATAAGAGACTGGAACGCATTCAATCATCAACTGGACGAAGGCGAAGGCTGCGCAGAACGTGGATGTTTACAAAGCTGCGCTGGCGATTACTTTCAGGGACGATAGCCCTGCGGGCTTAGGCTCGATTGACGATTTCAGCGTCTTTCATTATCAGAGAGAGATTAACGCTTCGGGCGTAGCGACATTCGGCTGGGGAAGCTGGATGGACGCAGCAACCGCAGACACTGTGATCCGTCGCTTCGTCAATTTGAGCAACCCGCAAACCGGCATCATAGGCGCGTGGAGTCACGGCGCAGGCTACGACGCAGATCAGTTTCATCAAGTGGATGCTGATGTCACACCAACCAGAGCGCAGCAGTTGATGGAGCAACTGCGCTTTTTCGATTACTACCTCAAAGGTGTTCGGACAGAGGCGCGTGCCCGGCACACGCTCACCTATTACACTATGGGCGAGGGGCGCTGGAAGACTACGAAAGTTTGGCCCATCGCGGGCACAAAGACAGAGCGCTGGTATCTTGTCGAAAATCACGGCCTGTCAAAAACCGCGCCTAGCATCGCTTCGGGCGAAGACCGTTACAGTGTTGATTTTAGTGCTACGACGGGAAAGCAGAATCGCTGGTTCACTGAAAACGGCGGGAGCGATGTCGTATACACGAACCGTGCGGATGAAGACCGCAAGCTTCTGACTTATACAAGCGCGCCGCTCGCCTCAGATACAGAGATTACGGGTTATCCGATTATCACGCTCGACATAACTTCGACCGCGACGGACGGCGCATTCTTCGTCTATCTGGAAGACGTGGACGAGCAGGGCAGAGTTACCTATATCACAGAGGGCGAGTTGCGCGCTCTTCATCGAAAAGTTTCCCACGATGCGCCGCCGTACAAGATGTTCGTTCCCTTTCACTCTTTCAGAAGAAGGGACGGACAGATGTTGATTCCCGGCCAGATGGCAACGCTTAACTTCGGTCTTTTCCCAACTTCGGTTCTAATCAAAAAGGGGCATCGCATACGCATAGCCATAGCGGGTAACGACCGCCCGACTTTCGCCAGAATTCCTGCGGACGGCCAACCCGTCATCACAGTGGCGAGAAACAAACAGCACTCGTCATTCATAGAGCTTCCAATCATAAGAAGATGAAGGAAGAAAGAAGGCAAAAGGTAAAAGTAAAAAGGCAAAAGTTAGGGGAAGCCAATCTTTTATTAAAAGTAGTTTGCGGCCTTCCTTTTGCCTTTTACCTTTTGACTTTTACCTTCTTTCTTCCCTCATCCTTGCCTTTCCGCCGCGTGTTGGCGTAATTTCACCCCAGCAATTATTTTCAATAAAACTTGAAGACCGGCGAAGCGTACGCCTTCGCGCGCCTCTTCATCCGAAGCGGAGGAGATATGAGCGCTAACGCTAACCAGAACACCCTGACAATCACGGACAATCGCACGGGCAAACAGTACGAAGTGCCAATCGAGAACGGCACTATACGCGCGATGGATTTAAGGAAGATAAAGACTGGGGACGACGACTTCGGACTGATGACCTACGATCCGGCTTTCATGAACACGGCGTCGTGCAAGAGCACTATCACGTTTATTGACGGAGATCGTGGAATACTTCGTTATCGCGGTTATCCCATTGAGCAGCTTGCAGAGCAGAGCACTTATTTGGAAGTCGCTTACCTGCTGCTTTACGGAGAGCTTCCTACCAAAGAGCAGTTGGCCGAATGGGAATGGAACATCACGCATCACACCTTCATACACGAGAGCATAAAAAAGGTTATTGACGAGTTTAATTACGATGCACACCCTATGGGAATTTTCATAGGCACTGTAGGCGCGCTCTCGACCTTCTACCCCGAAGCGAAAGATATTTTCGATGTTGATTGCAGACGCAAACAGATTCATCGGCTGATTGCAAAGGTGGCTACGATTGCGGGCTTCTCTTACCGTCACCGCAAGGGATTGCCTTACGTCTACCCGGACAATGATCTCTCCTACACAGGCAATTTTCTGAACATGATGTTCAAGACGACAGAGGTGAAGTATCAGCCGAATGCTGTTCTTGAACGAGCGCTCAACGTCCTCTTCATACTTCACGCAGACCACGAGCAGAACTGTTCTACGAACGCCATGCGCTCAATCGGCAGCGCGCACACAGACCCTTATTCGTCGCTAGCGGGTGCGGCTGCCGCTCTCTATGGCCCATTGCACGGAGGCGCGAACGAGGCAGTCCTGCGCATGCTCAACGAGATAGGCTCGGTTGATCGCGTGCCCGAATATGTGAAACGAGTTAAGGCGGGCGAGTTTCGTCTGATGGGATTCGGCCACCGCGTCTACAAAAACTATGACCCGCGCGCGAAGATAATCAAGCAGATAGCTTACGAAGTTTTTGAAGTGACGGGCAAAGACCCGCTGCTTGATCTGGCGCTCGAACTCGAACGCATAGCGTTAGAAGACGAGTATTTCGTCAAACGGAAACTCTATCCGAACGTTGATTTCTATTCCGGGATAATCTACCGCGCTATGGGATTTCCGGTTGACATGTTCCCTGTGCTCTTCGCCATCCCGCGCACTTCCGGCTGGATTTCTCAGTGGGTGGAATTGCTCGAAGACGCGGATCAGAAGATTGCGCGACCGCGCCAGATTTATCTGGGCTACGACGAACGCGATTACATGCCTATTGAAGAGCGCAAGTCTCAGATTGAGAGCAAGGCTAGAAGCGAAGGAGCTTAATCTATAGGAAGCGTAGTCTCTTTGCGGTCTTTGCTCTTTTCTTTGCGCCTTTGCGAGAACCTGCAACTCTCATTAATCTTGAGCATCAAGAGAATTGAGGGTTCTCGCAAAGGCGCAAAGGGAAATACTTAAGCTCGCAAAGGGGTTGAGTACCTACTTATGGCTTTGGAATGAAGTTCAGGTTTTTAGTGAGAGTAATTATATTGACAGTTCGGCAAAAGAGTTCATATAGTTTCAACTGACAATGACGAAGTGGCTCGCATCTCTTGTTCTCATCGTGGCGCTGGGCAGTAGTGTGCTGGCGGGAAGACCCGCGCACATGGACGAGAACGGCACGATGAGCGGGATGCGTTGCTGCCATCTGGCCGAGATGCAACAGGACGCGCCGGAAGTTTTGAGCGCAAAACTCTGCTGCCTTATGAACTGTCAGCAGCCGGGACAGACTGAAACGACTACAACTGCCCGGAACATTTCGTCGCTCGTCGTCATCACACTTCATCCGGCGCTTCTTCAATCAATAGTTTCCGCGCGAGATGTTCGACCCAACGGAGCGCGCACCTGCGCCGCTTCCACAGAATCACAACCAACCTACATACGTCACTCCGCACTTCTGATCTAGCACACCAGAGAGCCGTAGTGTGTCTTCCAGTAAGCTTTCGGTCGAAAGCGAAGATGAAGATTTTGCTGGCGAGCGATGTCTTCTACGTCAGCGTCTTCAGAATTCGCAGGACTGACCGAGATAGCTTTGAGCGGGAAGACGCATGTGGCCTTGCTCTGTCTACATCAGAGCGTGGGCTATGTTTCTAATCACTAAGTTCATCAAGAGTAGCTTTTATTCAAGTTTCGGTTTCGGAGGAATAATCGTATGCGAAAGCTCGCACTCATCTTCATTCTCGTAGCCCTTCTTTCGCTTCTCGTCGCGTGCGGCTCGAAAGGCGTTGACCGAGGTAAAGCGGTCAAGAGCGCGCCAGCAGGTAACAACCTGACTGTGACGCTCTCTACGCCGGACGGCGTTCTGCATCACGGCAACGGCCAGACTTTCATGCTCTCTTTCACTGATGCTTCCGGCAAAACCGTTGAAGTCGGCGCGGCGGCGCTTACGTTTCACATGCCTGCGATGGGCGCTATGGGAGCTATGAACAACGCGTCCACCTTGACGACCACCAACACGCCCGGCGTTTACAGGGGTCTTGCGAACGTAGAGATGGCTGGCGAGTGGCAGGCGCAAGTCACCTACGAAGGCCCGGCGGGTCGCGGCCAGGTCAGTTTGCCCGTCACAGCACAATAGAGCAGTGAGGAGTGACAAGAATAATTTTTAATCTTTAATTCCTAGTTTTTAGTAAAAGAGCATAGCTTCTTTCTTAATACTGAAAACTAAAATCTTAAAATTAAAGATTAAAAATTATTCTTGTCACTCCTCACTCGTCACTTCTTTTATGATTCACAAGCTGATCGAATTAAGTCTGAAGAATCGCGGCATTGTTCTGGTGGTGTATCTGGCGCTCGCTTTGTGGGGCTACTGGGCGCTTGTGCGAACGCCGATTGATGCTATACCCGATCTTTCGGACAACCAGGTGATTGTGTTTACGGACTGGACTGGGCGCTCGCCGCAGGAGGTCGAGGATCAGGTGACGTATCCGCTCGTCACCAATCTGCAAGGGCTGCCCGGCGTGCGCACCGTTCGAGCAAGCTCCGCGTTCAGCTTCTCTATGATTAACATCATCTTCGAGGACAACGTTGAGCTTTACTGGGCGCGAACGCGCGTTTTGGAGAGATTGAATTTAGTCGCACAGCAGTTGCCGCAGGGCGTGACGCCAACATTGGGGCCGGACGCGACGGGCGTAGGGCAAGTCTTCTGGTACACGCTCGAAAGTGACCGTATGAACTTGAGAGACTTGCGAACGCTGCAAGACTGGTTCGTGCGCTATCAACTGAACTCTGTGCCCGGCGTCGCGGAAGTTGCGAGCGTGGGCGGTTACGTTCAGCAGTATCAGGTTGACGTTGACCCGAACAAACTTCGCAGCTACAACCTGCCGCTCTCAACAGTTGTAGAAGCGGTCAAGCGCTCGAACTCGAACGTGGGCGGAAACGTTCTGGAGCAATCGGGACAATGGACTGTTGTTCGCGGGCTTGGGTTGATTGAATCGGTTGACGACGTTGCGAACATCGTCATAAGCGCGTCGAACGGCACTCCTATCTACGTTCGCAACGTTGCCGACGTAAAGATTGGCAACGCATTTCGCACGGGCGCGCTCGACCGTGACGGAAGAGAGGCGGTTGGCGGCGTGGTCGTCGCGCGCTACGGCGTCAACACGCTGGATGTAATTCAGGCGGTCAAAGAGAAGATCAATTCGATTCAAGCTGGACTGCCGCAAGGTGTTCGCATAGTTCCGTTTTACGACCGCACGCAATTGATTGAGCGCGCAACCAGCACGCTCAAGCGCACGCTCATAGAAGAGCTAATCCTTGTCACGCTCGCGCACATAATCTTCCTGGCTCACTTTCGCTCCATCCTCATCGTCACGATTCCTCTGCCGCTCGCAGTTCTCATCTCATTTCTTTTCATGCACTACATGGGGATTAGTTCCAACTTGATGTCGCTCTCAGGGATAGCAATCGCAATCGGCGTGTTGGTTGACGCTGGAATTGTGGTTACGGAGAACGCTTTTCGTTTTATGGAGAAGCGCGGGGTTGATCCGAAGGATAGACCGAAGGTCTGGAAGACAGTTCTGGATTCCACAAAGCTGGTCGGGCGTCCAGTCTTCTTCTCTATGGCGATAATCATACTCGCCTTCATCCCAGTCTTTTCATTAACGGGACAGGAAGGAAAACTCTTTCACCCGCTCGCATTCACAAAAACTTTTGCGATGGTGGGAGCGACCGTTATCGCCGTCACTCTTGTGCCAGTGCTCTGCACATATCTTCTAGGCGGGAAGTTTCATTCCGAAAAATCGAATCCTGTGATGCGTTTTCTTCAAGCTATTTACCGCCCGGCATTGAGGTTCGCGCTATCGAACAGAGTTCTAACAGTTTCGCTCGCAGTCTTGTTGTTCACAGGCGCAATCTTTCTGGCAACGCGCATAGGCAAAGAGTTCATGCCGCCTTTGAACGAAGGCGATTTGATGTTCATGCCCGTGACTGATCCCGCAATATCAATTGACGAAGCTCTACGGATTACCAGCCGTCAGGATGAGATTCTTAAAAGCTTTCAGGAAGTTGAGTGGGCTGTCGGAAAAGCTGGACGCGCGGAAACTTCTACAGACCCGTCGCCCGTGAATATGAACGAGACGATTGTTCACTTGAAGCCGCAAGGTGAGTGGCGACGAGGCGTAACGCGCGAACGGCTTATAGCTGAGATGGACGAACAGCTTCGTATGCCGGGCGTGACGAATATCTGGACGCAGCCCATCATCAATCGCATAGACATGCTCTCGACCGGAATACGCTCGCAGGTCGGAATAAAAATTTTCGGCAACGACTTGAAGGTTCTGGAAAATCTTTCCCGTCAGATTGCGGACGTGGTGAAAACTGTTCCGGGCGCAACGGACGTTTACCCGGAACAGATAGGCGGCACGCCCTACGTTGACATACGCATCAATCGCCAACGGGCAGCGCGATACGGCATTGCTGTCTCTACGATTGAAGACGCGATTGAGAAGGGCATAGGAGAGACGAATCTTTCTGTGACGATAGAAGGCCGAAGACGTTTTCCAGTGCGCGTTCGTTACGCGCCTGAATTTCGCAGCAACCCGGATGCTTTAGGACAAATTCCAATCACGTCTCCGACGGGCGCGCCCGTTCCGCTCTCGCTCCTGGCGGACATTCGCACAACCGTTGGGCCAGCGATGATTTCGAGCGAGAACGGATTGCTGCGCGGCACTGTTCTTTTGAACGTGCGCGGGCGCGACGTGGGAAGTTTTGTAGAAGAGGCGCAGCCTCAGATTATAAGGAACGTAAAACTCCCGGCAGGTTATTACATAGCCTGGAGCGGACAGTATGAGAATCAGTTGCGCGCTCGCAATCGTCTGCTGCTCGTAGTTCCACTTGTGCTTGTAATCATCTTCGGCCTTCTTTATCTCACATATCACTCTGCGCTCGAAGCCGCGCACGTTCTGCTCGCAGTGCCTTTTGCGCTTACAGGCGGCGTCTATCTGCTCTGGTTGCTCAATTACAATTTCTCTGTAGCCGTATGGGTTGGATTCATAGCGCTCTTTGGCACGGCTGTGCAGACGGGTGTGGTGATGGTGATTTATCTGGAAGAGGCTGTTGAAAGAAAGAGGAGAGAGACGGGGCGTTTGACGCGGGCGGCGTTGATGGAGGCCGTGACGGAAGGCGCGCTGCTAAGATTGAGGCCGAAGGTGATGACGGTTTCGACCGTCGTCGCAGGACTTTTGCCGATTATGTGGAGCACAAGCGCCGGCTCTGAAGTGATGAAGCCGCTCGCAACGCCTGTGCTCGGCGGAATGGTTTCGAGTCTTCTGCACGTGCTCATAGTCACGCCCGTCATCTTCTATTCGATTCGCGCGCGGGTGTTGAAAAGAGAAGAGGCGCGAGGCGCAAGTGAGAGAATTTCGGATGACGTTGCGGAACGCGCATTAGAGGTGAAGCAATGAGAAGAGTTGGAAAGATAAGTTGGCCGATAGTTCTGGCGTTGACGGCTTTGCAGATTCTGCAAGCTGCAAAGATAGTTTCGGCGCAGACCGATGCAGCATCGCAAAACGTAAGCGCTCAGACGCAGAACGCTGGCGCTACTGATCAGCAGAGCGAGCGCACGCCTGGCTTATCAAGCTTCATTGACATGACGGGCGGCGTGACCGCTGACGATCTGGTTGCTTACGCGCTCGCGCATAACGGGGAGTTGCTTGCTATGCGCGAAGAGGTTGAGGCCGCACGCGCGCTTGTTAAGCAAGCAGGGTTTAGGGCTAATCCAATGCTCGAAGCGAGCGGAGCGCGAGCCGTCAACACGAGCGACAATAGCCTTATGATTTCCGGCAGATTGCCTCTTGAGCTTGGCGGACGCCGCGAGGCGCGCACTCTAGTGGCGGAGCGCGAGGTTGAAGTCAGAGAAAGAATGCTGGCAGACCGCGAGCGAACACTTTCAGCCGAAGTGCGCGCGAAATTCGGTGAAGCGTTAGCGCAAGTTCTGAAGCTTGGGTTTACGGAAGAGCTTCTGGAAACGAGCCGTCGCGGTTACAAACTCGTTGTGGCGCGCGTTGTAGAAGGGCGCACGCCGCCTCTGGAGCAGAACATGGTTCTGGTCGAAGTCAACCGCCTGCGATCTATGCGAGAGACAGGCGTGGGACGAGTTGAAGTTGCCATGCTTGAGCTTCGTAATCTGGCGGGCATGACGCCGGACGAACCGCTTCGATTGCGCGGCAGCTTCGACAACCTTATAGAGCAGACGCCAACGCTCGCAGAAGCGACCGAGCGAGCGCTTGCGGAGAGACCGGACTTGCAGGCAACGCGCGCAACGGAAAGATTAGCAGAGGCTCGCATCGCAGAAGCTCGTGCGATGGGGCGTGCCGATGCAAGCCTCACAGCAGGTTATCAGCGAATGAGTTCGAGCTTTCCCGTAAACGGCATCAACGAGCGCGGCCAGCTTGCGCCCGTCGCCGATACGTTTCACTTTCTAACGTTCGGCGTCTCGGTTGACCTGCCCGTGCGGAACAAGAATCAGGGAATGATTGAGGCAGCAGTTGATGAAGTTGAAGCCGCAAAGCGCAGGCGCGAGTATGCAGAGTTGACTGTGCGGCGCGAAGTCGCTTCGGCCTACGCGAAGTATGAGCGAGCGGCGCGCTCTATGGAAATTTTTCGCGTGGGCGTACAGGAGCAGGCGGGCGCGAATCTGAACGTCGTCAGGCAGACTTACGAACTAGGCTCTAAAACATTGCTCGATTACATAGCCGAGCAGCGTCGCTTCATTGAAGTCGAGAACGAATACATTGACGCAGTGCTCGACACATATCTAGCGCGGGTGGAGATTGAGCGCGCAACGAGTGCGCCGGAGTTGATTAGAAGATGAGCGAAACTACGGAAGAAAAATCTGAAGCCGCGAGCGGGGAAACGCCTGAGTCGGCCACAGGCGCAAAAAGAGTCGAAGCGCAGAGCGAAGAACGGCGCGTAATTAAAGATGCGCGTGGCGCGAATAGAACTGCAATCGTAAGTCTAGTCGCGGTCGTGTGCGTGACGGCTATGGTCTTTCTGCTCTGGTGGTATTTCGGCGCGAAGAGTGGCGCGGGGCGTGTTGTTCCTGCGCCTAGAACAGTTCCTACGCCACAGACGGATAGCAACAGCGCAACAGCAGCAGCGCCATCTGAAGCAACAATCATACTCGCGCCTGATGTTGCCGAGCGCGCAGGAATAAAGATCGAAGCGGTCGGCGAGCAGATGGTGGCGGAAGCGAATGCTGGCGGCGCGACAGCTACGGGCGTTGTGCAGGCAAACTCGTATCGCTCTACACCTTTGGTGTCGCTCGTTGGCGGAATCGTCCGTCGCGTGAATGCGGAGTTGGGCCAATCCGTTCAGCGTGGACAGGTTCTTGCGGTTGTTTTCAGTGACGAGCTTGCCACTGCTCAGTCGAAATATTTGACAGCGCTCGCTGAGTTGGAAGAGCACGAGAAACATCATCGCCGCGAGATGCAGTTGGTAGAAATAGGCGCAGCAAGTCGAGAGGAATTGGAGCAAGCGACGACGATGATGAGAACCGCCGAATCGGAAGTCGCATCCGAGCGTCAGAAACTTTTACTTCTAGGTCTCACGCCGCAACGCATTGACCAGCTTAAATCTCCATCGCAGATAAGCTCGGAAGTTAACTTGACTGCGCCCATCGCAGGCACAATCGTCAACCGCACTGTCAATCCCGGCGAAGTCATAGAAGCTAACCGTGAGATGCTTCGCGTGGCAGACCTCTCAAGCGTCTGGGTCATAGCTCAAGTCTTTGAGCAGAATCTCTCAGCCTTACGCACTGGCAGCGGCGCGAGTGTTACCTCCAACGCATATCCCGGAAAAATCTTTCGCGGCCATGTCGCTTACATTGATCCAAGTCTTGACCCCACTACGCGCACGGCGCAAGTCAGAGTGGAGCTTGCGAATCCGGGACAGATATTGAAGATAGGCATGTACGTCAACATCAATTTCGCAACCATTGGAGGCTCGGAAGCGACTGCGCCCGTGATTCCTGCTTCAGCCGTTCAGAACATCAACAATCAACAGGTCGTCTTCGTTACAACAAGTGACCCGAACCGTTTCGTGATGCGCGCCGTACGTCTCGCGCCTGAAGCGAACGGACGCTTCACCGTAATAGAAGGCTTGAGCGTGGGCGAGCGAATTGTGACCGACGGCAGCTTCATGCTGCGCGCCGAATGGCTCAAGCTTCATCCCAATGGAACGTGACGAGAATGAGAATCTGAGTTCTTAGCGTACATGGTCAGCAATATTAAGCCATCGAAGACGGCGACAGAATAAAGCCCGCGAAAGCGGGCGGCAGCATAAAGCCCAGCCCGTGAGGGCTGGGAAAAGTAGCAGAAATTATTACGAAGCCCGCGTGAGCGGGCGACAGCCCTTTGATTATTATGGGCTGTCGCCATCTTCGATGGCTCGCTCTTCATTCTTTAACTTCTAACCCAGCGCTAACGCACTGGGCTTTATGCTGTTGCCCTCTATCGAGGGCTTTGGATTGTCCCCTTTCAGTTGTTATAATCACCCCACCCCAACACCCCTGTTACTTGCAATCGTGAGCCGCGCGGCTCATGCATAGGCGAAGCTTGCCCTGAATCTCCTCCATTATTTTCGTCTCCCCAAGTTCTCTTTCGTCGCCATCGTAGAAAGTTTGTAACCGTTCGCGCCATACGAGCGTCAATAGAAGAAGGGGAAGCGTCAAACTATCCGAAAGCGCTGAAGAAATTTTTTAGGAAGAACGCGCTTCAAAATCTGTAATTCGTAAGTCGAGAGGAAGAGGGATGAAAAGAGTTCTATTTATCTGCTTGTTGTGCATCTCTTGCGCGACACTGGCAAGCGCAATATTCGGACAAACGGCAACGAATGCGCCGGGCGCAGGTCAAACGTCTTCAAGCGCGGCGCAGAATCGCGTTGTCGGAGAAGTGACTGCGGTTGATGCTGCCGGTGGTGCGGTCACGCTCAAAATGGACGACGGCCACACGGTCACAGTCAAAACCGATAACAGGACGGCTGTGCTGCGTGTGCGACCGGGCGAGACTCGTTCGGAGAACGCTGAGCACATCACGCTCGCTGATGTAAAAGTCGGAGACCGATTGTTCGCGCGCGGGACGCTTTCCACGGACGGTAGCAACTTGGCCGCGCGCCAGCTTGTAATCACAAGCGCTACTGCCATTGCTCAGGCCGAAGGTCAGAATCGTGAAGACTGGCGCAGGCGCGGCGTCTCTGGTCGAATCACCGCATTGAATTCTTCTACGAAAGAGATAACGGTTGAATCTCGTTCGCGCGAGGGCGCGCAGGTCGTAACAATCAACGCTTCTGGCAATGTGAAAATTCTTCGTTACGCGCCGGATTCTGCGGACGCTGCGAATGCAACGCCTGTTTCGCTTGCTGACCTGAAAGTTGGCGACCAGATTCGCGCTCGCGGCGATAGAAGCGCGGACGGCTCGCACTTCACAGCCGAAGAGATAATCGTAGGCTCTTTCATCAGAACCGGCGGCATAGTCACAGCGATTAATCCTGCCACTAACGAAGTCACAATCAAGAATGACCAGACTGGAAATACTGTGACGGTGAAGATAGGCCAGCGCTCCACTCTGCGACGCATCACGCCGGAAGTTGCTGCTCAACTGGCGCAGCAGCGAGCGCAGGCCGAGCAGCAGAGAGCGCAGGCAGGAGGAGTAGGCGCGCAGGGGCGTACACAGGGCGGTAATGGGAACGCTGGCGGCAGAGAGGCAGGCGCGCGCGGCGGACAACGCGGAGCGGGCGGCAGGAATTTTCAACAGATGTTCGATGGCCTGCCCGCGATCGGCATAGCTGATTTGAAGAAAGGCGACATGGTCTTCGTTGTGGCTTCTGCGGGCGCGGATGCTTCGCACGCAACGGCAGTCACGCTCGTAACTGGCGACGCAGATTTCATCACGCGCCTGCTCAGATTTCAGGGAAGGCCGCAGCGCGGTCCTAACAGTCCGGGTCTTCCAGGCGACGTAGTGGGCGGCGGCACAAGCCCACGCGAACAGCCATAGAGAAACAGTTTTCAGTTTTTAGTTTTCAGTTTTCAGTAAAAGCTCGCTTGCTCTTCTTCTGAAAACTAAAAACTGAAAACTGTTCTTTAAGGGGGGAGTAGGTATGTGGTTGGTTGAGGGTGTGGTTCGGCGTGGGTTCGTTCTGTTGATCTTCGTTCTGTCCTGTTCTTTGAGTCTGACGGCGCAGCAGCAGTCTATGGGGACTCTGCGTGGAACGGTTGCGGATCAGTTGGGGGGCGTGATAGTTGGCGCGACCGTTACGGTCACGGATGCGAGCGGCGTGGCGAGAACTGCTACGACGGACGATCAGGGGCGCTATGCTGTTTCAGGACTTGCGCCCGGTCGCTACACTCTGCGCGTCACTGCGCCGGGCTTCGCAGATTATGAGAACGCTGCGGTGGAAGCCGCTGCGGGGCGCAACGAGGCGCTCAACGTCAGCATGAACGTGGCGATTGAGCAGGAGACCGTGACGGTCACTGCTGAGCCGCCCTTGAGCACAGAGCCTGAGAGCAATGCTGGCGCGGTTGTGCTGCGCGGCGCGGATTTAGACGCGCTTCCTGACGACCCGGATGATTTGACGGACGCGCTGCAAGCTCTGGCTGGCCCATCTTCTGGGCCAAACGGCACGGCGGATATTTTCATTGACGGTTTTTCAGGCGGGCGTCTTCCACCCAAAAGTTCAATACGCGAGATTCGCATCAATCAGAATCCTTTCTCGGCTGAGTATGATCGTCTGGGCTTCGGTCGAGTTGAGATTTTCACTAAGCCGGGCACAGACCGCTTTCGCGGCGACGTGTCTTTCAACTTCAACGATGCCAGGTTGAATTCGCGCAACCCGTTTGCGTCTACACGCGCGCCGTACCAGTCGCGTCGTTATGGCGGAAACTTGAGTGGGCCAATCATGTCGAAGAAGGCTTCGTTCTTCTTCGATGTGGAAAGGCGCGAGACGAACGAGAACCAGATCGTTGACGCGGTCATAGTTGATCCGAACTTCCAGATCACGCCTTTCAACCGGACAATCGTTGCTCCTCAGCGGCGCACGACTTTTAGCCCGCGCCTTGATTACCAACTGAATGCTACGAACACGCTCGTTGCGCGTTACTCGTTCGAGCGCGCGAGCCTAATCAACGAAGGCGTTGGCAACCTGTCATTGCCGTCGCGCGCATTCAGCACTACGAGCACGCAGCAGGTTTTACAGATGACCGAGACGGCTATTATCAATCAGAAGGTCATCAACGAAACTCGCTTTCAATACTCGCGCAGGCGCGTGACGAACCGAGGCGATAACTCCATTCCTACAATCAATGTGCTGGAAGCTTTCACGGGCGGCGGTTCTCAAGTCGGACTTTCCCTGAATAATCAGGATCGCTACGAGCTTTCCAACTTCACTTCGTGGACTGTGGGCAAGCACGCGCTCAAGGCTGGCGGGCGCATCAGAGCCGTGCGCATCACGGACGTATCGCCCCAAAACTTTGCAGGCACATTCACGTTCGCTGGCGGCTTTGGCCCACAACTAGACGCGAACAATCAAGTGGTGCTAGACGCGAACGGCCAGCCGGTGACTGTTCAATTGACAAGCATTGAACGCTATCGCCGAACGCTCTTGTTTCAATCACAGGGTCTCTCGGCTGCGCAGATACGCGCGCTAGGCGGCGGCGCAACGCAGTTCTCAATCACTGGCGGCAACCCGCAGGCAAGCGTGACGCAGGTGGATTTTGGGCCGTTCATACAGGACGACTGGCGTATGCGTCCGAACCTGACTATAAGTCTGGGATTGCGTTATGAAACGCAGTCGAACATGCACGAGTCAACTGACTTTGCGCCGCGTGTGGCCTTCGCCTGGGCACCGGGCGCTGGTAACGGGCAGCAATCGAAGACCGTAGTGCGCGGCGGCTTCGGCATCTTCTATGATCGCTTCAGCGAAAATCTGACGTTGCAAACTAATCGCTTCAACGGCACGAACGAGCAGCAGTTCATCATCACGAGCTTGTCACCAAACGGGCAGAGCGTCTTAGACCTTTTCCCGAACGTGCCGACGATACAACAGCTGACGGCATTCAGTATTCAGCAGACCGTTCGTCGCGTTGCGCCTGATATTCGCGCGCCATACACTATGCAGACTGCGTTCAGCATTGAGCGACAACTGCCCTATCGCATGACGCTATCCGTGAACTACATAGCCGCGCGCACGCTTCATGTCTTGCGCTCGCGCAACATCAACGCTCCCGTGCCGGGAACGGGCGTGCGCCCGCTTGGTAATATTGGCAATATCTTCGAATATGAATCAACAGGACGCTTTAATCAGAACCAGTTGATCGTGAGTCTCAACAGCCGATTCAGCCGGAAGTTTTCGTTCTTTGCGAACTACATACTGAATCACGCCAGTAGCGACACGGAAGGAGCAAACACATTTCCGGCGAACCAGTATGATCTTTCGGACGAGTACGGACGCTCATTGCAGGACATGCGCCATCGCATATCACTCGTCGGCTCAATTAGCGGGCTGCCCTGGGGCATACGATTGAATCCGTTTATTATTGCGAATTCCGGTCGCCCCTTTAACATCACGACAGGCCGCGACATCAACGGCGACACGCTTTTTACAGATCGCCCTGCGTTCGCGACTGACTTGAGCCGTCCGAGCGTAGTCATCACACGCTTCGGCGCATTCGATACAAACCCATTGCCGGGCGCTACCATTATCCCGCGAAACTTCGGCACAGGCCCGGCCTTCTTCACCGTCAACATGCGCATGAGCAAGACTTTCAACTTCGGTGAAGAAACCAGTGCGGGCGGTGGCGCAAGTGGTGGACGAGGCGGGCGCGGTGGTGGTGGCGGTGGCGGAGGCGGTCGTGGGGGTCGCGGCGGTGGAGGATTTGGCGGAGGCGGTGGCGGCGGCGACTCGACAGACACGTCCAGGCGTTACGGCCTGACCTTCTCTGTCAACATGCAGAATATTTTTCGGACAATCAATCACAAGCGCAGGCGGCTTCGGCGGCGGCACACAGATAGCTGGCAACCGTCGCGTAGAATTGCAGGTGCGCTTCAGTTTCTA
This sequence comes from Acidobacteria bacterium 13_1_20CM_3_53_8, assembly GCA_001920415.1. GTDB lineage: Bacteria > Acidobacteriota > Blastocatellia > Pyrinomonadales > Pyrinomonadaceae > 3-1-20CM-3-53-8. The sequence goes on from MNJR01000139.1 coordinate 141,344, forward strand.
ACTCTGTACAACGTGGACATCAATTTCAGCAAAGGAGGTTCTCTTTCATGGCGCAAAAATTGGATGGACTGAAAGTCGCAATCTTAGTTACGGAAGGGTTCGAGCAGAAGGAGTTGACCGAACCTAGAAAGGCTCTTGACGACGCGGGAGCTAAAACCGAAATCGTTTCGCCGAAGCCGGGTGAGGTGCAGGGCTGGAATCACTATGATAAGGGCGACAAGTTTCCTGTTGACGTGCAACTGGAGGAGGCGAACGCCGCAGACTACGATGCGTTGCTTCTGCCCGGCGGCGTAGCCAACCCTGACCAACTGCGAACGATTCCCGAAGCGGTCAACTTCGTCAAATCATTCTTCGACGCGAGCAAGCCCATCGCTGCCATCTGTCACGGCCCCTGGACGCTCATAGAAGCGGGCGCAGTACGCGGTCGCAAAATGACCTCGTGGCCTTCGCTCAAGACCGATTTACGGAACGCTGGCGCTCTGTGGGTTGATGAAGAAGTCATCGTTGACGACGGTCTAGTCACCAGCCGTAAGCCAGACGACATCCCCGCCTTCAACGAGAAGATGATTGAAGAATTCGCAGAAGGACGACACAGAACGAAAGCCGCTGCGAAATAGCATGGCGGTTTACGTCTTAGAGTTTGCGATTGGTTGTAAATAAGATGAGCGCACGATGTCCGAATGAATTATCGTGCGCTCATCATTCAGATCAAAAATGTAATGCACCTAATCTCGTTTCGACACGTAATCAATTAACTTGAGCCAATCAATTTGATTATCAAGCGTCATGAAATTCGCCGTGAACTCTTGCGTCATTTCGTTAATCTTCGCTGCATAAACTTTCTTGAATGCTTCATCCTTTTGTCGGGCTTCTTTATCTATTGGCGTTATTATTTCACGATACAAGTTATCATCGCCTGAAATGAAGTGCCAAAACTCCTGCCCTGCATATTTGTAATACTGCTTATCCGGGTCCACGTGCTTCTTCAAAGGCGAGCGGTCTTTGCCGTAGATACAACCATTGACGGCGACGATCTTATTCTTCGTGCCGCGCTCCTGTAATATCTTTTTCGCCAGCTTGAAATTGTCGCGCATTCGATTGATTTGATCGCTATTGCCCCAATTCGTTCCCGACTTTATGCCTACTATGTAGTAAACGCCGTCGCGCGCGAACTCCAAATCCACGCTCTTCAACTCTGACTTAACCCCACCGTAAAGATTGCCCGATACATAAATAGCAAATCCTTCCAGCAAATTACCGAAGATTGTTTCCTCATGTGAAGAGAGAAAGGCGTCAACAATTCCTTTTACAAGGTCACCCGCGAGTTCAATGTTCTTAGCCTTGAAAAGATACGGGTTCTTACGCTTTAAGATGTCGGAAAGTTTAAGACTGCGAATGGCTTCGAGTCTGATGTGATAGAAAGGTGTGATTACATGTTCCGCGAGGTATTTGTAGTAGCGTCGGTATTGTGAGGCTGTCATATAAGCTTCCGCTGTGTAGGAGACTTTTTAAGATCATCAATGAGAGACGAGGCTATCTGGTAGTATTCGTCCTTGAGTTCAATGCCAATGAAATTCCTGCCCAGTTCGTAGGCGGCAGCACAGGTCGTTCCAGAACCAGCGAATGGGTCTAATACTAAGTCGTCCTCTTCTGTGAAGAGTTTTATGAACCATGCTGGTAACTCTTTCGGGAATGCTGCCGAGTGGTTTTTGTTACCGCACTCCGTTGCCAGATGCAGAACGTTCGTAGGGTAAGCCATCTCACGCCCTATCCAGTTAGCAATGTTCTTACCGAAGCCGCTCCCAACTTGCGAGTTGAATCTGATCTTGTCGTTGTTCCCTAATTTTTTAAGTCGTGTCTTGGCCCAATCTCCCGTGGGGATCATCACAGCCTCTTGGAACATCTTGAATTTTTTCTGCTTGTTGAATTGCAGGCAGCGCTCCCAAGCATCGCGGAAACGGTTGGGCCACTTGCCCGGCGCGCAATTCTTTTTGTGCCAGATGTACTCCTCGGTCCAAAGCCAGCCTTGCCGTTTTAATTCGAGAATCAAATTGAGAACGTAAGTGTGCCGCTCACCATCAACAACTTTCTCTTTAATGTTCAGGATGAATGTGCCGTCGTCTTTCAAAACTCTCTTTAATTCGGAAGCGACAGGCAAGAACCATGCGACGTAATTGTCCGGGTGGACGCCGCCGTAACTGTTCTTCCGGCTATCCGCGTAAGGCGGCGAGGTGACTATCAAGTCAATACAGGCATTCGGCAGCGTAGGCAGAATTTTGCGACAATCGCCGTGATATAGTGTGTTTACTGTCTTGATTAATTCCGTATTCATTCAGCCTTCCGCGTATTAAGCATTGCCATGAAAACTTAGAGCAAAGTAGTCGTATTGGCAAGCAGAATCGGCTAGCTCAATATAAGCGTTCTCTAGTTCGATATAATGTTGCCTACATAGTAAAACCAAAATCCGACGCCTTGCCAGCCGACCGTCTTTGGGATGTATTATCAAATCATGCAGCCGGAGTTGTCTCTGATAATCGGTGAAGGGTCGGAGAGCGCGCGCGAGGTTGCGGTGGATTCTATGCGGTTCACCATAGGTCGAAGCCCGGATAACGATCTGGTCATCACGGATTCGAATCTATCAAGGCGGCACGCGCTCGTTGAATGTTTCGACGGGATAGCTCAAGTTTCCGATTGCGGGTCGCGCAATGGGACGCAACTGAACTCTGTGGCGGTGACGGGCGCGGCTGTGCTCTCGGATGGCGACGTTATAACGCTCGGCGGCTCGACTGAAATCACTGTGCGGATTGGCGCGCGAGCGTCTGCGGGAAGTAGAACAAAAAGTTCGGCTGTTGCTGCTGCTTCCGCAGGTGTTTCCGAGCGACGAGCTAAACCTGCTCGAAAGATTGCAAAGCGCGCGCGCGTGAAGAAGGATAGAACTTCACAACAGGTGCCGCCGCCGCGAATAGGTCAAATAGAAGATTCCGACTGGGCTTCTTCCCATGGCTGGTTGAGCGCGCCTGTCATCGCGGCCTGCTCCGTCGTAGTAATTCTGTTGATAGTAGTCGTGCTCATAATCTTTATGCGCAAAGGCAGCGCAGATGTTACAAAAGTTGACAGGCGACCGCGCGCTACGAGTAGCGAAAGCACTGCGGGGCAGACCACTAGCGAAGACAATCAAGCTTCACAGCAATCAACCTTGGACGCGGGCACATCGAATGGTAACGCTACTGCTTCCGGCAATACGGCTTCGCTCGATCAGGTTGAAAGTGCTGCGGGGCAGGTTATGTTGCGCATAAGCAGCGACGACCGCCCGTACAGTTTTTCCGAAAAGGCTCTGCACGACATAAGCCAGCGCATAGAAGAGTATCGCGCGTTGCCCTCCACGCGCGACGCTATCCTTGCAATGCAGCGCGGAGGCAATGCGGTCGCAACGCAGGCAAGGCGCGAGGGGCTTGAACCCGGGCTTGTTGTCTACACAGGATTGTTGATGACAGACGGCGGGCGCTCAGGGCGCGACCCCGTTGCGGCTGCGCGCGAGATGATACCGAACCTGCTGGCGCTGCGCGCGACCTTCGGAAGCGGCGACGCTGACAGCAGCTTAATCGTACTTGCCGCATACAAAGAGGGCGGCGTAGGCACAAAGCAGTCGCACCCGCTACTGGAAAAGATGCGGCGGTTGGTCAAGAACCCGCTCGTTCAGCGCAACATATGGTATCTGCACGAGCGCGGTGGCCTGAGCGAAGACGCTTACAACTTCGTCGTGCGCTTCATAGCGCTCGGCGCAATCGCGCAGAACCCACGACAGTTCGGCGTCGCCGCAGACCCACTAACTTTTTGATATGAAAAACTTACTTGTTATTCTTTTGACTCTTACTTTTTTAGCACATCCGAACGCTACGTTTGCGCGAAAGAGCCAAAATAGGTCGGATCACTCCCCGTTTCGCTACGTCATCGTTTATAACGAAGTGAAGGTGAACAATGAAGAATCTTCGTACACTCGCCGCGATGTTGAAGTGTTGCTGGACGAGAATGCCTTCTCCGAAAATACGTTGAAGGAACTTTTCAAGCTTCTTTCTCAAAGATTTCCAGAGCCGGACGGATTGACCGTTGATGTTTACACGAGCCTTGAGCAAATAGACACACCCGAAGAGCATGAAGGCGGAAGGATGTTCGCCGAAAGTCGTACCGGGACACGCAGGGTTAGTCCCGAAGAATTAAACTTCAGAAAGCACCCTTCCGCAGTCTTAATGCGCCAGAATGGGAACGAGCTTTTCCGCTATACTATCCGCCCTAATAACTTAAAGCTAAAGACTGTAATCTTGAAAGGTCATGATCCAATAGGTAATTGAGTTCGCGCGTTGACAAACGCATCGGTAGAGAAGAAAATGCCGTCACGCTTCGTTTTGAACCACTGGCCGCACAAGCCGCGTTTCCTGCCTGCCCGACACGGCACTTAACGGCAAGGCGTTGCTCTCTTGTCGGGGCGGAATCTTCTGTCTTCAGTCCGACTGTGGGAGACAGGCTGTGGTCTAATGCTCCTCATGCGATGCGCTAACCTGATTTAAGGGTGATTGCTTTTATAATAGCTTTTAGAAGATTGGCCCAACAGGGAAGAACTTTAACCAGCCTATGAGCCGCTATCGCAAGATTGTGTGGAACGAGGGGATGCTGTTGACTCCCCACCATTTTCAGCAGTGGGACAACTACTACGAAGAGCTATTGAACTCGCGCCTAGCGTCGCTCGCGCCTTACGAGTGGGGCGTGCTCGATATTCAAATCAACAACGAAGCTATAGCCAACGGCAATTTCGATTTGGTACGCTGCCGCGCCGTTCTTCCTGACGGACTCGCCGTCACGATTCCCGAAACAGACCCTGCGCCACAGCCGCGCCCCGTCGAAGGCCACTTCAGCCCGGACGCAGAGCGTCTGGAAGTTCACCTTGCGATTCCCGGAAAGCGTGCGGGCGCTGCGAACTTTCAGTCGAACGGCGGCACGCCCGACCAGATGATTCGCTTCTGGCAGGATGCTGCGAAAGTCCTGGACGAGACGACCGGCTCGAACGAACAGCAGATAGCTCTGGCGCGCGGCAATCTTAAAATTCTTTTCGGCGACGAGATGAGCGAGGGCTATAGCGGTATCAAGATCGCAGAGCTTGAGCGCACGCCTACCGGACAGTTGAAAGTTTCGGAAAACTACATCCCGCCAGCATTGAGCGTTCGCGCCTCCAACTGGCTGGAAAACATGCTGCGGCAGATTGTTGAGATTCTTGTTGCAAAGAGCAGCAGTCTGGGCGAGCAGCGTCGCCAGCGCACCACTTCGCTTGCAGATTTCACTACGGCAGAGGTCGCCGTCTTCTGGCTCTTGCACACAGTCAACTCTTCGATTCCGGGAATGTCGCACCTGTTTCGCACACGCCTTGTTCATCCAGAAAGATTGTATTTCGAGATGGCGGAACTCGCGGGCAAGTTGATGACGTTTACGCCAGATCGTCATCCGAAGGACATAGTTCGCTACGAGCACACAGACCTTTATTACACTTTCAGCAATCTCTTTAACGAGATACGCGACCTATTGGAAACCGTTATCCCGACGCGCTGCGTTCCGATTCCATTGGAGCGTGTCAGGGAAACTCTCTACGCCGGGCGCATTCAAGATGATAGGTTGTTGAAAGAGGCCGCGTTCTTTCTGGGCGTGCGCTCCGCGCAGCTTCCTGATGGTCAGGTGATAGAGCGCGTGCCTCGCGTCGTCAAAATAGCTTCGCGCGACACGATTGATATTGTTATAGGCTCGGCCTTGCCCGGCGTCACACTGACGCACGCAAGCCCGCCGCCCGCGCCCATACCCTTGCGGCCAAAGTTTCAATATTTCGCGCTCGACACGAGCGGCATGTTCTGGGAGCGAATCGCAGGCTCCAAAGCGCTCGCCGTCTACGTCCCGGAAGATATACCGGACGAGACGGTTGAGATGTACGCAGTAAAACCGTGAAGAGCAGTTTTCAGTTTTTAGTTTTCAGTTTTCAGAAAGAAGAAGAAAGCTTTTAACTGTAAACTGAAAACTAAAAACTGAAAACTGTACTTAAGATGCCGACAGCGACACAAACATCTTCGGGGACGAGCAGAAGGCGTGCGCGCCAGAGCAGTGATCTTGTGAGTCTGGCCGCGCCTGTGCTGGAGCTTGTGCTGAAGCTTCAAGCCGGAATAGTTGCGCCGTCAAATGATCTGCGCAAGACGGTCGCACAGCTTCTGGAGGATATGGAGAAGCGCGCAGCCGTCTTGCGCCACAGCGAGCGGCAGGTGCGCGACGTTAAGTTTGCGCTCGCCGCTTTCGTTGACGAGACGGTGATGACGGCGAACTTCCCTCTGAAAGAGGAGTGGGAGAAGAACCCGCTTCAACTGGAATACTTTGGCGAGCATCTGGCGGGCGTAAAGTTCTTCGAGAAGCTCGATGAATTAATCAAGCATATTCAGACGGAAGCCGACGTGGTTGAAGTCTACTACGTCTGCATGCTTCTTGGTTTCAAGGGCAAGTATAAAGTGTACATGGAAGATCAGCTAAAGGACGTGATACGCGCGACGGCTGACCAACTGCGCGCCGCAGGGCGCTTGCAGGAGGGCGACCTTTCGCCGCACTGGCGCGTGCTGGATAGGCAGGAGCCACGGCGCGATCCGGGTCTCCCGCTCTGGGCCAAAATAGGCGCAGGAGTCTTCGCCTGTTTAGCAATACTGATCTACATGGTTCTCATCTTCTTGCTCAAGTCGGATGTGAACGCTGCGAAAGAACAACTGCTTCATTAAGAACAGTTTTCAGTTTTTAGTTCTCAGTTTTAAGCAATTGTCTTTAACTGAAAACTAAAAACTGAAAACTTAAAACTGCTCTTATGTCCTGGCATAGTAACCAACTCAGTTATGCGCTCGGCATAGGCGGTATGGTCTCGCTCTACGGGATCATGAGCCTGGGCATCTATTATCTTGGCCCTATGCTCTTCCGCCGGAAGCGAGCCGCTCGTCGTGAAGCGGCAGAGGCTGCGGCTGGTGGCGAGGAAGCGCCGCAGGCTAAGGCTAAACAGCAGAAGACGAAAGGCGCTGCCGCGAGCAGCGTGCGCACTTCAGAAGAAGTGACGCGGGATGCTGAAGAGGCTGTGCAGTGGTTGAGAAGTTCACGCCTTGGTGATTCAAATGCGCGAGATGCCGTGTACGGGTTGCCCTGGTATCTGGTCGCAGGGCCGCCCGCGAGCGGGAAGACTTCGCTCATCTTGGCTTCCGGCTTGAGCTTCCAGACCCTGCCGAGCCAGCGCAGCGCGGAACAGAATATGGTCAGGCCAACGCAGCATTGCGAATGGCGTGTGACGGATTCTGCTGTGCTGCTCGATACGACAGGGCGCTATCAAACTGAAGGGCCGCAGCGCGACGAGTGGGCAGGGCTTGTCGAAACCATTAAGAAGCATCGAAAGGATCGCCCGTTCGACGGGATGCTCGTAATCGCTGATGCTGAGAAAATCCTGCGCTCAAGCGAAGCGGAGATAGAGCAGCAGGCCAAAGTCATGCGTGCGCGACTTGATGATCTGATGCAGCGTGCGCGTGCTCGCTTTCCTGTTTATCTAATCTTCACGCATGCAGACGTTATAGAAGGTTTTAGGGAGTTCTTCACTTCAAAAAGCGGCGACGGGCGCAGTCAGGTTTGGGGAACGACCATTCCACTCAATAAGAGCCAGAACGCGCACGCGCTCTTCGACGTTGAATTCGATCTGCTCTACGATTCGTTGATGAAGAAACGGCTGCGCCGTTTGGGCGTTCACGCGCCGCCAGCCGAGCAGCTTCGCGTCTTCAACTTCCCGCACAACTTCGCAGAAGCGCGCAGCCGTCTGGGACTCTTCACATCGTTTCTGTTTAGACCAAATCCATTCAGCGAAAGCCCACTGCTGCGCGGCTTCTATTTCTCGGCAAACGTTGCGGGCGCTGGCGGCGGACGCGCGGCAGCAGTTGAACCGGACGGCGATGGCGACGAAAGGGGCGCTCATGCTGTGGGGCGCGGCTACTTCACGGAAAAATTTTTCCGTGAAGTGATTTTGCAGGACAAAGATTTGGCGGCATCGTTTCAAGCTTATCAAAAGCGCCCGCCGCGCCTGCGCAACATACTGCTAATCTTTGGCGCAATCCTGCTCACAATCTTTCTTGCGCTCTCGGTCGTCTCCTACTTAGGCAATCGCAAGCTGATAGCGGACGCGACCGAACGGGGCACGCGCGTTGACGAGATTACGCGCGCGGATGTGGGACACGATCCGCTGAAGAAAGAGCCTGCGGCGGCGCGCGTAGAAGTGGAAGCGGTTGATGCTCTGCGTCAGGAGTTGATCGAGCTTGGCGAGACGCCGCCAATCTATCTGCGGTTCGGTCTCTACTCCGGCAACGACATAGCGCCGCGCCTGCGCGACATTTACTTCGATTCCGTCGAGCAGCGTTTCAAAAAACCCACGGTCGCCGCGCTAGAACGCGACCTGCGCAACTTTGCTGCGGGCACGCCTACGGCGACCATACCGAACCCGTCCACGACCGTGACGAACGCATCCGCGAGCGGCCAAACGGCTTCGCAGGAAGATATACTCGGTCGCCATTATGATCTACTGAAAGCTTACCTGATGCTTTCGGACGCGAGCCGCGTAGAGCCTACGTTTCTGGCTAGCACAATCTCGGACTACTGGAAAAAATCTTCGCCGCCCGACATGGAGATCGTCTCGCTCCAACAATTGGATTTCTTCTCTCGTCAATTGACGCACGACGATGCGCCGCACATTAAGGTTGATGATCAACTCGTCTCAAACGTGCGTCGCAAGTTACAGGCTTACCCGCCGATTAATCGTTTCTACAAACGCATCACTACGGAGATTAATGCAAAGGCTTCGCCAGTCAGCATTGATTCCATTTTGCAGGGAACGGGGCACGGCGTGCTCCTTGGCACGTACACTGTGCCGGGCAGCTACACGATTGAAGGCTATCGCAACTACATGAAGGCTGCGATTGAGACGGCGGCGCAGGAGATAAGCAAAGAGGATTGGGTGATGGGCGCTGCCGCGTCGAACGCGCAGACGCAGGCGACCGATATAAGCAAGCTTCAGGGCATGTACCTGCGCGACTACACAGACCAGTGGCGAAAGTTTTTGACGAGCATCAGCGTGCAGCAGTTCAAATCCCGTGATGATGCGATTGAGGCTTTGAAAGTTCTTTCGTCAACCGATTCGCCTATGGAGCGCGTGATGACGGAGGTTGCGCGCAACACAAATCTTTCGGCGAAGCCGAAGGCTACGGGCTGGTGGGGTTGGATTAAGAGTTGGTTTTCGTCTAGCAGCAGCGAGGACACAGGCGGTAACACTGAGGTAGAGAGAGAGTTTGCTCCGCTCTTCCGCTTCGTCGCTTCCGAGGGTAAGCAGACGGATTCGCCCATGTCGCAGTATCGCAAAGCACTTCATGACGTGCTCGGACAGTTGCAGTACACCACGCAGGATCAGTTGACGCAAACTTCCAAAGCGCTACTGACGGGACAGGACAACATGGGCTTAGGGAAAACAGAGCAGACGGTCAGCGGTTTGCTCGAAGCGTTCAAGACTGCTGCGACTGCCGACGCGGCTGCGCTTCTTAATCAACCGCTCGGAAACTTGCGCGCGATGCTTTACGGCGGCGGCATAGCGGACATTGAGCGCGCATGGCGCGAGCAGATTTTCCCAGTAGGGCACAGGCTTGAATCTGGATACCCGTTCACGGGTGGCGGCGATTCGAGCGTGACAGACCTTGCACGCTACCTGAATCCGTCGAACGGCCAGTTCACTACCTTCTTCAACAACAGTCTGGCAACATCGTTCGACGACGTAGAGGGACAGTGGAAGCTGAAACCGCAGGGCGTGTTCAAGTTTTCAGATGAGTTCGTCACCTACTTGAACAGCACGCGGCGATTGCGCGAAGCTCTGTTCCCGACAAACGGCGCGCAGCCTGAAGTCTCTTACGATGTGACGTTGCAGCCCGTTCAGGACATGGACATTGTGATTGAAATTGACGGAACGCGCGTGGAGACGCGAGGCACGTCGCCGCAATCGTCTAAGTTCATATGGCCTGCGCGTTCCGGCTCTTCCGGCGCAAAGATTACTGTCACGCAGGGCAACGGCCAGCCACCCGCCGAAAGAACTTTTCCGGGCGAGTGGGGACTTTTTAAGATGTTCGATGCTGGCTCGCCTTCTAAAACGGGCGATAACCAGTTCAATCTCTCCTGGAATGTGGGCGGCGTGCCCGTCAAAGCAGTCCTGCGACCGTCCAGCGCCGTCAATCCGTTCCAGCGAAGCCTTTTCACTAGCATGCACGCGCCGCAGAACGTGCGCAGATGATGCGGATGCGGAAGTTTGCAAAAGCTGTGCGCGCGCTTCGTCCGAATTCTTATCGAAGGAAGATGGATGGGAAAAGATTTCAAGTTTCAGGTTTCAAGTTAGGTAAAGCAAGTGTGCCAAATGAGCCGCGTTAGCGGCTACATGAATTTAGCCCGGCTTTTCAAAGCCGGGAATCGCAATGTCACCACGAACAAAGTCGTCGCGTTAGCGATGATTGATAAAGGATGATAATTCAATCGTCGCTAATGCGACGAGGATCAATAATTGATACACTCTCCCGGCTTTGAAAAGCCGGGCTAAATTCATGTAGCCGCTAACGCGGCTTACTTTACGCGAAGGCTTCATCTAACTTGAAACTTGAAACCTGAAACTTGAAACACGAGTTGAACGGAGGGAAACGAGTTTATGGCAGAGGCTAAAGAGCTTTTCGAGGCTGCGAAGCTGCAAGAAGCAATCGAGCAGCTAATCGGTGAAGTCAAAGCGAACCCGGCGGACACGGCGCGCCGCACCTTCCTCTTCGAGTTGCTCTGCTTCGCAGGCGATTGGGATCGCGCCGAAAAACAGTTGGACGTTATAGGCCATCAGAGCGCTCAGGCGGAGATGGGCGTGATGGTTTATCGCGCCAACATTAAGGCCGAGCGCGAGCGCCAGCGCCTCTTCAATGAAGGCGTCGCGCCGCATTTCCTGAAAGAGCCGCCCGCATACGTTGACCTGCACATAGAGGCCATCAAGCAGATGATAGAGGGCAAGGCGGTTGAGGCGCGCGCAACGCTAGACCGCGCGGAAGAGGAGCGCCCGGCCATCTCCGGCAAGTTCGATGGGCAGGAGTTTCAGGATTTCAGGGACTATGACGATCTGGTCGCGCCCGTGCTCGAATTGATCGTCAAGGACAAATATGTCTGGATGCCATTTGAACATATCAAGAGTTTGTCGGTCGCGCCGCCCAAACAGCTTAGAGATTTGATATGGGCCAGCGCGAGCGTAGAGGCTCTGGACGGAACTATCGGCGAAGTCTACGTGCCGAGTCTGTACGCAGGCTCAAGCCAGCACGCGGACGATCAAGTGAGACTCGGCAGGATGACGGATTGGAAGCAGATTGACGTAGACCTGTACAGGGCTGCGGGCTTGCGACTGTTCTTAGTTGACGACGCAGACAAGTCGCTCTTTGAAGCGAGCGGCGTCGAGTTCAACGCCGTAGGCGAGCAATCGCAGGCTGCCCCTTCGTAAACTGTAATTGCCTCGCAAACTGTTAATGTGTTTTCGGCATTAGAGGAGGTAAACTAGAGATGAGTCTATTTGGTGGAATTAGCTCACTACTTGGTGGTGGCGGTAGCGGCGGCGGAGGCGGGTTGGGCAATGTCTTCAATCAGGTTAGCTCGTTCGGCCAGCAGGTCGTTCATGTAGTGGATCATGCCGACCCGAATATTCTTAACATGCACGATCAGATTCAAAGCCTGATCGGTGAGGGGCATACTGTGATTCCGGTCAATGGAATCGGAGGCAATCTAGAACAGATAGTGCAGCAGATTTCCAGTCAGGTTCCGCGCGGAAGTATAGGCTCGCTGAACTTCTTCTCGAGCGGATTGACTGGCGAGCACAGCCCACTGCTCGATAGCGCCGGAGATATGGTGGCGCAATTCGGCGGCGTCGGGGCACACAACTTCGACCAGGCGGGCGGAGTGTTTCAGCATCTACAGGAGTTCATGAACCCGAACGCGGTCGGCGGCCTCAATTTTTTCGGCAGCAGCATGGGGCAGATGAATGGGGGGCATGAATTGCTGGATAGTTTCAGCAACGTGTTAGGGACGAGCGCAAATGCTATCCCTATGGGACAGTTTATGGGGATGCTGGAGGAAGTGCGCGAAGCCGCGTAAGGCATTCTGGTGGGTCTGCGGAGAAAGGATAGTCTTCGATGTCATCAGTGGTAACTGGAGAAACGGGAGCAGTCTCAACTGTATCTACGCCCTCCACACCTCAGTCCGCGCCGACGGTCGTAGAAGTAGAAGCTCTGCTCGCGCCAATCCCGGGCGAGAATCCTGCGGGCGAGAGCCTTCAATATTCCGGGCTGTATGACGAGATACGAGAGGCTCGGCGCGAGGAAGACAATCTGGCGCAAGGCGATTGGCAGCGCGAGCCGAAGCTGGCAGATTGGCCCAAGGTAGTCGCCCTCTCTTCGGACGCGCTTGTATCGAAGACCAAAGACCTTCAAATCTGTGCGTGGATGAACGAAGCGCTCGTGGAGCTTTACGGGTTCGTAGGCTTGCGCGACGGGCTACATGTAATGCGCGGGCTTCACGAACAGTTCTGGGATAAAGCTTACCCGGAGATGGAGGAGGGCGACATGGAGGCGCGCGCAAACGCCCTGGCGTGGATGGATCGCCAACTCTCCATCCCGATCAAAGAGATTCCGCTGACGAAATCGAGCGCAGGCGTTGATTACACCTACCTTCAGTGGGAGGATTCGACTAAGTTCGACATCCCGGACAATCTGGACACGATGGATGGCGACGCACGAAGCCGCTTTGCGGATTTGAAAGCGCAGGCCGAGGCTGAAGGGAAGACTACGGGTGAGATGTGGCGCAAGGCTAAGGGCGCGACACGCCGCGCCTTCTACGAAGAGACTTACGCGCTTCTTAACGAGTGCTGGCAGGAGTTTCAGGCGCTGGATCGCGTGATGGACGAAAAATTCCAGCGCCAGACGCCCGGACTGAGCACGCTTAAGAAATCGCTCGACGACATTCGCACGCTCGTCGAAAAGGTTGTGAAAGAGAAGCGCATTCTTGAGCCTGATTCTTTAAGCGCCGGTGAAGCGGCAACGGACGGCGGGGCAGCGGGTGAAGAAGGCGCGACGGGCGGGCGCGGACTTACAGGGCCTGTGCGCTCGCGCGCCGATGCGCTCAGGCGATTGGAAGAGGTCGCGGCCTACTTCCAGCAGACGGAGCCGCACAGCCCTGTGGCCTACCTGGTACAGCGCGCGATAAAGTGGGGACAGATGCCCCTTGAGCTTTGGCTACAGGATGTGATAAAGGACAATAACGTTCTGGGCCAACTCAGAGAAACACTCGGACTGACTACAAACATTAAGGAAAAGGAAGACGAGCAGGGCGGTTGATGGTATAATCTCTAGCCGATCGAATCAATCGCCAAAGCCCGACTCGGAAAAGGCTATCGCTGCCTTTTCGGAACCTGCCGCCTATTATAAGGCCCAGAGAGAGCTATCTTAGACAAAGAAATTCTTACGATGTGTGGACGATGAGAGATTGAATTTCGGCACGCTTCGTGTTCAATCGGTCGCCCGCACGGTCTCGTGTTCCATTCTGAAAGGAGTTACCCTGATGCCGAAAAAAGAGAGTACACAACATAAACTCGACCGCGTTCGCTCGCCCCGCGTTCATATCACTTACGATGTGGAGATAGGCGGCGCTATTGAGAATAAAGAATTGCCTTTCGTGCTTGGCGTGCTGGGCGATTTTTCGGGCAAACCCGATGAGCAGCTACCGCGCGTCAAGGATCGCAAGTTCGTAGAGATTGACCGCGACAACTTCGATCAAGTGCTTGCGGCCATGAAACCGCGATTAGCCTACCGCGTGGACAACAAACTAACGGACGACGGTAGCAAACTGGGCGTTGACATGCGTTTTAAGAGCATGGACGATTTTCATCCCGACCATGTTGTTCAGCAGGTCGAGCCGCTGCGCAAGCTCGTCGAAGCACGCAGAAAGTTGTCCGATCTTCTCTCGAAGATGGACGGCAACGACAAGCTCGAAAAGATTCTAAACGACATCGTCGCCGACACGGGCGCGCAGCAGCAACTGAGCGCTGCTCTGGGAATTGACAAGTCCGCGTCCGACAACGGGGCGGGTGCCAAGGAGGAGTCAAATGAGTAAAGAACGGAGTCAACAAGACAAATCCGTAGTCACCGTCGAGCAGCAGGGCGAAAGCGACCTGCTAACTCGCATACTCGATCAGGGAAGGCTCGCGCGAAACGAGGTTCAGGCGCAACAGGCCAAGGACATGATCGCGGAGTTCGTCAGCGAGGTCATGCAGGGACAGTTGACCGTCTCGAAAGACATGGAGTCGGCCATCAACGCGCGCATAGCCGAGATTGATCGCCTTGTCACAGCGCAGCTAAACGAGATCATGCACCACGAAGACTTTCAGAAATTGGAAGGCTCTTGGCGCGGCCTGAATCACCTGATAATGAACAGCGAGACGAGCACTATGCTCAAGATTCGCGTCTTCAATGTCTCGAAGAAAGACCTGCTGAAAGATTTGGAGCGCGCGGCTGAATTTGACCAGTCCGCGCTATTCAAGAAGATTTACGAAGAAGAGTTCGGAACCTTCGGCGGCTCGCCCTACGGCGCGCTCATTGGCGATTACGAGTTCACAAATCATCCGCAGGACATGGCGCTTATCGAGAAAATCTCGCAGGTGGCGGCTGCGGCCAACGCTCCGTTCATAGGCGCGGCCAGCCCGCAGCTCTTCGGCTGGGATAACTATCAAGAGCTAACGGAAGTGCGCGACCTTTCGAAGATTTTCGACCGCACAGAGTTCGCAAAGTGGCGCAGTTTCCGCGAGTCGGAAGATTCGCGCTACGTTGGTCTGACGCTGCCGCGCACGCTCGCGCGCCTGCCCTACGGCAAGGAGAACGTCCCCGCCGAGACTTTCAATTTCGAGGAAGATGTCACGGGACGCGACCACAACAAATATTTGTGGAGCAACGCGGCATATTCTTTTGGCACGCGATTGACAGAAGCCTTCGCCAAGTACCAGTGGTGCGCTGCAATTCGCGGCGTAGAAGGCGGCGGACTCGTTCAGGGCTTGCCCACGCACACCTTCATGACGGACGAGGGCGATGTGGCCTTGAAATGCCCAACGGAAATCTCCATCACGGACAGGCGCGAGAAGGAGTTCTCCGATCTTGGGTTCATCCCGCTCGTGCATTGCAAGAATACTGACTACGCTGCATTCTTCGCCGCGCAGTCTGCGCAGAAGGCTAAGAAGTACGATCTGGATTCTGCGAACGCCAATGCGCGTCTCTCTACACAGCTTCCATACATCATGGCCGTCTCGCGCTTCGCCCACTGAGTGCGAGACCTTTCTCAACCAGTGGATTCTGCAATACTGCGTTGAAGGCGACATGGTGGGTCAGGAGATCAAGGCTTCGCACCCGCTGAAAGAGGCGCGCATAGAGGTGATGGACGTGCCGGGCAAGCCCGGAGCATATCGCGCCGTCGCTTTCATGCGTCCGCACTTCCAGTTAGACGAGTTGACAGTTTCCTTGCGTCTTGTGGCCGAACTCCCGCCATCGACAAGATAAAAATAGGGGACGCGCTCGATTATCACTGTAGAAGACGCTCGCCTTCAAATGGCTCAGGCAAAAGCCACGAGGTCGAACGTCTGTTCTGAGAATGCATCTTGTACCAGATGGGCGAATCAAATCGCTATATCTGGTTGGTTAAAGCAAAGAAGGAGGAAGGATTTTTATGGCGCAGGTTGATATGTTCTTGAAGCTGGATGGAGTCGATGGCGAGAGTCAGGACCATAAGCATAAGGGCGAGATTCACATCGAAAGTTTCAGTTTTGGCGCGCACCAGATGGGGACTGGTCATGCAGGTGGTGGCTCTGGTGCGGGCAAAGTCGCCCTTACCGATATCAATGTCACCAAGCTGGTTGATAAGGCTAGTCCGAAATTGCTTCTCTATTGCGCTAACGGTAAGCACATCCCTTCGGGTCTGCTTACTGTGCGCAAAGCAGGTGAGACCCCGGTCGAGTACTTGAAGATTAAGCTTACGGATGTACTGGTCAGCAGCTTCACCGATGCCGGACACGGGAACGCGCTGGTTCCTGAAAGCCTTACGCTAAACTATGCGAAGATCGAGTACGCGTACCAGGAACAAGGCGCAGATGGCAAGCCAGCCGGTAGCCCGCAGACGATGGGCTGGGATGTCAAGGCAAACAAGAAGCTCTAACGTCGAACGGCTACAGAACCCGCGCGGCTTCAAGTAAATGCGTGTGACCCGGTTCAGCCCAGAGAGAGAACCCGATCGAGTTCGCAAAACTTTGTGCCGCGCGCGTGCCGAGGCGGCGTGTTGCAAGTTAATTAAGAGGGGGCGCGCGTTGGAAGTTTCGGCATGCTGTGGCTTTTTTAAATCGGTCACCTCGGACAGTGCGCGCCGACCTGGAAAGCTATTAGCGACCAGCCAGAAAGTTAATCGAACGCCAATCGTGTATGGATGTAATCCGTCTCGAATTGGTCGCTCACGGTTAGCGGGTTTGGCTGGTCGCTTATGGTTGCACGCATTCGTATTCGGCGCGCGAGGGGCGCGCGGTTAAGATTTTCTTCGGGCTAACTTTTGGCAAAAGGGAACAAGCTCTGTGTCCAGGATTGATAACGAGATTCGCGTGACGATCTCTGTGCTCGACCGCCTTCTGGATTACGAGCCGGAAATCACACGCGAGCCTGTGGCGTCTCGCGCGAAGAGCTTAAGGCAGTTGAAGCAGTCTGTAAGGCGCGATCTTGAATGGTTGCTCAACACGCGCCAGACGGTCGGAGGCGCTCCGTCGGACTTGAAGGAACTCAGCAACTCGTTAGCGGCCTATGGCCTGCCAGACTTTTCTAATCTCAGCATAGAGAGCGCAGACGACCAGAAGCGCATGCAGCGCGAGATAGAGGACGCAGTCAGAATCTTCGAGCCGCGACTCGAAGACGTTGAAGTCACTATCGAACCTGCGCGCTCAACTGAGCGCATCCTGCGATTTCGCATTGACGCGCGTCTCAAAGTCGAGCCAGCGCCGGAGCCTGTCACCTTCGACACCATGCTTCAACTGGGCAGCGGGCAGTACATAGTTCAAGGGGAGTGATTCAATTTTGGATTTTAGATTTTGGATTTTGGATTAAGCCTCTTTAAGTCATCGTCTGAAATTCCAAAGGCCAGCGCCGCGAGGCGCGCTCGCCAATCTAAAATCCAAAATCTAAAATCCAAAATATGCGTGACGATCTGCTTGGTTACTATGAGCGAGAGTTGATTTTCTTGCGCCAGATGGGTGCGGAGTTTGCCCAAAAATATCCGAAGGTCGCCTCGCGTCTTCTGCTCGAAGCAGACAAATCGGAAGACCCTCACGTCGAGCGCATGATAGAGGCTTTCGCCTTCCTGGCCGGGCGCGTACACCTGAAGATTGACGACGAGTTCCCAGAAATCACCGAAAGTTTTCTAAACGTACTTTATCCGCATTACCTCGCCCCCATACCTTCTATGGCGATTGTGAAGTTCACGCCGAAAGAAGGGACGCTGACGACCGGCTACTTGATAGAGCGCGGCACTGGCCTTTACTCGCACCCGATTCAAGGCACGCCCTGCCGCTTCCGCTCAGGCTATCCCGTCACGCTCTGGCCCATAGAAGTCTCTTCGGCCTCGCTTGAATCACTTGACCCTGCGGACACGCGCGGGCGATGGGGCGAGGCCGTCATCAAATTGACGCTCACGTGTTTGAACGATACCACGCTCGCGGCGCTTAAAAGCGGAGAGACGCAAAGCCCGATTGAGAGCCTGCGCTTTTATCTGAACGGCGAGCCGCAACTTATACATCCACTTTACGAGTTGATCTTCAATCACGCGACGCGCGTAGAGCTTCGTCCTTCAAGCGTGCAGAACCTCTCGCGCCGCACCAGAAAACTTCAGTTGAATCTACCGCAGCCCATTGTGCTGCCCGCATCAGCGCTCAAACAGGTGGGCTTCACCAGTGACGAAGCGCTCCTTCAATACACCGCGCGCTCGTTTGCAGGATACCGTCTGCTATCGGAGTATTTCGCCTTCCCAGACAAATTCCATTTCCTTGATGTTACAGGCCTGGACATCGCGGCGCGCGCAGGCTTCGGCAATCGCTTTGAGATACACATCTACTTGCGCGACGTTGTGCCGCCGCGCGGAGTTGTCAACGCGGACACTTTTCAACTGGGGTGTGCGCCCATAATAAATCTTTTCAAAGAGATTGCTGAGCCTATACAACTGACGGGCAAGCAGAACGAGTATCGCGTCATACCGGACGTGCGCCGCCAGATGGAGACGGAAGTCTACTCGATTGATTCTGTAGTAGAGGACGATCCGCAGCGTGGACAGTCGCGCGAGTTTCAACCCTTCTACTCTTTCCGCCACGCCTACGAACGCGAGCATGACAAAACCTTCTGGTATTCGTCGCGCCGTCTGTCGCAGAGGCCGGAAGACCCCGGCACGGAAGTCTTCGTCTCGCTCGTTGACCTGGGGTTCAATCCGCACGTTCCTGCGACCAGCATACTGACCGTTCGCGTGACATGCACGAACCGAGACCTTCCGGCTCGTTTGCCATTCGGAGGCGCGGAGGGTGAATTAGAGGTCGAAGGAGCAGCGCCGCTATCGCGCGTGCGTTGTTTGACAAAGCCGACTGAAACCTTGCGACCACCATTCAGGCGCGGAGCGCAGTGGCGATTGCTTTCGCACCTGACGCTCAATCATCTCTCTCTGGTCGAGAACGTGCGCAATGGTTCACCAGAAGCTTTGCAGGAGATTCTTTCGCTTTACGATTTGATGGATTCTCCTGCGACGCGCAAGCAAATCCTTGGCATTAATCGCGTGACAAGCCGTAGAGCCGTTCGCCAGACAGGCTCGCGCATAGGCGCAGGGTTTGTGCGCGGTATAGAGACGACCGTAGAGTTTGACGAAGAGCAGTACGTGGGCAGCGGGCTTTTCCTTTTCGCATCTGTGCTCGAAAGATTTTTGGGGCTTTACGCATCCGTTAACTCATTCAACCAGTTTGTGGCCGTGACCAAACAGCGCGAGGGGATACTTAAACAATGGCCGCCGAGAGCAGGAGAACAGATCCTCCTCTAGATCAAGAACTGTTCGACGAGCCGTACCGCTTCGACTTTTTTCAGGCGGTGCGCCTGCTTGAACGCATTGACCCGCGTCGCCTGCCCATAGGGCACGAAGGTGACGCGCTACGCGAAGCTGTGCGCTTTCGCACGCGCCAGACGCTCTCTTTTCCTGCGAGCGAGATTCACCAGCTAACCAGAAACGGGACGGACGAGAAGGACGAGCCGCCCGAGATGATGGTCGCTTTCATGGGAGCGACCGGGCCACTGGGTGTGCTGCCGCACCAGTACACGGAACTCCTTATGGAGCGCGCGCGCTACAATGACACCGCGTTCTGGAGTTTTCTTGACATATTCAATCACCGCATGATCTCGCTCTTCTATCGCGCGTGGGAGAAGCACCATTTCCCAATAGCTTACGAGCGCGGGGTGGTTGACCAGTTCACAGCCTATCTCTTCGACATAGTAGGCATGGGCACGCGTGGTCTTCGCGGTCGCCTTTCAGTCGAAGATCAGGCGTCTGTTTTTTACGGTGGTTTGATCGCGCAGCGTCCACATTCGGCGAGCGCCATTGAATCAATCCTGAGCGATTATTTCGGCGCGCCCGCGCGCCTTGACCAATTCGCTGGACAGTGGCTCGACTTAGGCGATAATGTCACGCAGTTGGGAAGCGCCAATAGCGGGCTAGGCTTGACGACAATTGCGGGCGCGCGCGTCTGGGAAGATCAGTCGAAATTCAGAATCAAGTTCGGGCCATTAAAGTTTAATGAGTTTCAGGATTTCGTCCCTTCTGGGTCGGCATTCAAGCCAGCGACGGAACTCGCGCGCCTCCTTGTCGGATTAGAATTTGACTTCGACATGCAACTCGTCTTGAAGGCGGCGGAAGTTCCAGCCTGCGTCATGCGCACGACGGATGGCAGCGGGCCTAGGCTAGGCTGGACAAGCTGGCTCAAAACCGAAGAGTTCGCGGCGGACGACGATCAGGTTGTCCTGCAAGTGAACGATTGAACATCCCGACTGCGTAAAACTAAGAGCGCGTTTCAAAACCCGCTTAGCGAGCTTAAGCATTTTCCTTTGCGCCTTTGCGTGAACCCTCAATTCTATTAAAGCTCAAGTCAGTGAAAGTTGAGGGTTCACGCAAAGGCGCAAAGAAAAGAGCAAAGCTCGCTAAGGAGTTGGGCAGGTTTTATAGCTTGAGATGTACTCTAAAAAATTTTTCATCCACAGAAAGGCTAGGGAAATATCATGGCCGTAAATCTCAAATCTCTCATTGGCAGACTGAACTCAACCTCGCGCGGCGCATTGGAAGGGGCTGCTGGCTTATGTCTTTCGCGCACCAACTACGACGTTGAGCCGGAGCATTTTCTATTAAAATTGATGGAGACGCCCGACACTGACATTGATCGCATATTACGCCATTACGAGATTGATCCGTCACGTGTTGTCAAAGATGTGACGCGCTCTCTAGACCGTCTGAAGACAGGCAATGCGCGAACGCCAAGTTTAAGCCCGCGCCTGCCGAAATGGATTCAGGAGGCTTGGCTCCTGGCTTCGATTGATTACGGCGCAGCACAGGTGCGTTCCGGCCATCTTCTGCTTACTATGCTCGCAGGAGACGATCTAGCGCGTCTCGCACGCGAAATCTCAAAAGAGTTCAACCACATCTCTGTCGAATCTCTCAAGAAGGATTTCGCAGACATCACATCCGGCTCCGCAGAAGCTAGAGAAGCGACCAGTTTGGGCGCGCAGGGCGCGTCAGCGGCGACGGGCGAGGGCGTTGGGCCAAGCGGTGACGGCAAGACGAAAGCGCTAGATCAATTCACCGTTGATCTGACGGCGAAAGCGCGCGCAGGCCAGATTGATCCAGTGCTTGGTAGAGATTTCGAGATTCGGCAGGTGGTTGACATACTCACGCGCCGCCGACAGAACAATCCAATTCTGACGGGTGAAGCGGGTGTGGGAAAGACTGCTGTCGTAGAAGGCTTCGCGCTTCGCATAGCGGAAGGCGACGTGCCAGACCCGCTTAAAAATGTCGCAGTCAGAACGCTCGATCTGGGTCTGTTGCAGGCAGGCGCAGGCATCAAAGGCGAGTTCGAGAATCGTTTGAAATCTGTGATTGATGAAGTCAAGGGGTCGGCTCAGCCCATAATTCTTTTCATAGACGAAGCGCACACGATGATTGGCGCGGGCGGTCAGGCTGGACAGAACGATGCTGCGAATCTCTTGAAGCCCGCATTGGCTCGCGGTGAGTTGCGAACGATTGCGGCGACGACGTGGGCTGAGTACAAAAAATATTTCGAGAAGGACGCGGCGCTCGCTCGTCGTTTTCAAGTGGTGAAGGTTGAAGAGCCTGATGAAGAGAAAGCTATTGCGATGATGCGCGGTCTAGCCGAATCGCTCGAAAATCATCACAAGGTTCGCATACTCGACGAAGCAATCGAAGATGCCGTGAAACTCTCGCATCGTTACATTTCGGGTCGCCAGCTTCCAGACAAATCCGTGAGCGTGCTCGACACGGCCTGCGCGCGCGTAGCCATTGGACAGGGCGCAACGCCCGCGTCTGTCGAAGATGCGCAACGACGCATAGACCAGTTGACCGTCGAGATAGCTTCTCTAGAACGCGAGGCCATCACGGGCACGGATCACGCTGAGCGATTGGAAGAACTTAAAGCTGCTAAGACTGCCGAAGAAGCCAGACTCGCTAACTTGAAAGCTCAATGGGAAAGGGAGCGCGAAATCATAGAGCAGGTACGCGACGTGCGCACTCAGTTGGAAGAGCACGCTATGAAGCGTAAAGAGGCTGCGAGCGGCAACGGGCACGGCGATGGCGCGGCTGCTGCTGCGACTGCGACTGTGTCCGCTCCGGCGCAAACGCCTGCGACATCCGGCGCTTCGGCGCAGGCTGCTGCGATAGCCACTCCCCCCGCGCAAGCTGCGATGGCCGAAGGCGCTACGGCGCAAGCTTCATCAGCTTCTATAGCTGCTCCTTCATCCGGCACGGAGGCTACGGCTCAAGCTCCTGTTGACGTTGAGGCGCTGCGCGCGCGACTCGCGCAGTTGAACGAAGAGCTTGATAAGGCGCAGGGCGAAACCCCTTTGATGCAGGCTTGCGTTGATTCGCAGACTATCGCAGACGTGATTTCCGGTTGGACTGGAATCCCTGTGGGCAAGATGCTGACGGACGAGATTCAGACTGTTCTTTCATTGAAAGATCGTCTAGAACAGCGTGTCATTGGGCAGTCACACGCGTTAGACGCAATCGCGCAGAGGATTCGCACGTCGCGCGCTGGCCTGACAGACCCGCGCCGTCCCGTAGGAGTCTTCCTGCTGGTTGGCCCAAGCGGCGTAGGAAAAACGGAGACCGCTTTGACGCTGGCCGATACGCTCTACGGCGGCGAGAAGAATCTGGTCACTATAAACATGAGCGAGTATCAGGAATCGCACACGGTATCCTCTTTGAAGGGATCGCCTCCGGGCTACGTTGGCTACGGCGAGGGCGGCGTGTTGACGGAAGCGGTTAGGCGCAAACCTTATTCGGTCGTGCTGCTGGATGAAGTAGAGAAGGCGCACCCGGATGTGATGGAGCTTTTTTATCAGGTCTTCGACAAAGGAATGCTGGAAGACGGCGAGGGGCGCGAAATTGATTTCAAGAACACGGTCATACTGCTCACCTCGAACACTGCGACCGATACGGTGATGAAGCTTTCAGCAGACCCGGACACGCGGCCTGAGCCTGAAGGATTGGTCGAAGCGATTCGCCCGGAGTTGATTAAAGTGTTCAAGCCCGCTCTGCTTGGTCGCATGGTCGTTGTGCCTTACTATCCAATCTCGGACGACGTGATGCGCGAGATTATCAAGTTGCAGTTGGGGCGCATCGGTCGGCGATTGGAAGAGAATCACGGCGCGGATTTCAGTTACGACGCGGCGGTGGTTGATGAAGTTGCGAGTCGCTGCAAAGAGGTCGAGTCGGGCGCGCGCAACGTTGACCATATACTGACGCGCTCGCTGCTGCCGGAAATGAGCGGCGAGTTTCTGTCACGCATGGCTTCGGGCGTGGCGGTCTCGAAGGTGCATGTCTCCGTCGGCGATGGCGGAAAATTCCAGTACGCTATCTCTTAACAAATAAAAAGTCTGGAGCCAAATGGATTTTAGATTTTCGATTTTGGATTTTCGATTGGAAGAAGCAGAGTGCTTTTAAATCGAAAATCGCAAATCTAAAATCGAAAATTCCTTGACTTCAGACTTTTGGTATAAGGCAAAAGCGTAGACAAACATCCTTCTTAACTTTGCCCATTTTAGTTTTCCCTAAAAGGCGTGCCGTTAGGCTTAACGGTTAACGAAGGCAGCAAGGATATGCCGGAATACACTCAGGCGAATAGACCGATTGAAGTTGCCACTCCTCTGGGCGAGGACGTGTTGCTGCTGGTAGGTTTCAAGGGGCACGAGGCCATCTCGCAGCTCTTCAAATTTGAACTGGACATGTTGGCCGAAGATGGAAGTAAGGTAAAGTTCGACAAGCTCTTGGGCCAGAAGGTCACCGTGCGGCTAGCCTTGCCGGACGAGAAGAACCAATACTTTAACGGTATCTGTAGCCGTGTGAGCCAGGGCGGGCGCGACGATACCTTCACACACTTTCACATGGAGATAGTGCCGCAGTTCTGGCTTCTGACCAGACACGCGCAGAGCCGCATCTTTCAACACATAAACGTCCCGGACATTCTAAAGAAAGTGTTCACAGGAGTGGACGTGAAGTTCGAGATTCAGGGCACGTTCCAGCCGCGCGACTTCTGCGTACAGTACCGCGAGACGGATTTCAACTTCGCCAGCCGCTTGATGGAGGAAGAGGGCATCTTCTACTTCTTCAAGCACACTGAAGGCGGTCATCAGATGGTCGTGGCTAACACGCCGCAGAGTCATCCTGATGTGGAGCACGGGAGCACTATCATCTACGAAGAGTTGATAGGCGGCAACCGCCCGGAGGATCGCATTTTCAGTTGGGAGAAGGTGCAGGAGCTTCGTTCCGGTAAATACACTCTCTGGGATCACTGTTTTGAATTGCCGCACAAGCACCTTGAGGCGGACAAGCCCATTCAGGAGAGCGTGCAGGTAGGCGAGGTCACTCACAAACTGAAAGTTGCGAACAACGACAGGCTGGAGATTTACGATTATCCCGGCGCATACGCTCAACGCTTCGACGGAATTGATAAAGGCGGCGGCGAACATCCAGCCGATTTGCAAAAAATCTTTGAAGACAACAAACGCACCGTAGGCATACGCATGCAGCAAGAGGCTGTGCCTAGCATAGTGATTAACGGGGGGAGCACATGCGGGCAGTTATCCACTGGTCATAAGTTCACGCTCGATAGACATTTCGACGCCGATGGCGAATATGTGTTGACTGCTATCAGCCACAACGCTAGCCTCGCGGCGGATAACTATCGCTCCGATAGTAGCGGCGGCTTCACTTATCACAATCAATTCGCATGCATACCTTCGGCGCTTCCGTTTCGCCCGCCGCTAGTTACAGAGAAGCCGACTGTGCACGGCTCGCAGACGGCTGTGGTGGTTGGCCCACCGGGCGAAGAGATTGCGCCGGACAAGTATGGTCGCGTCAAAGTTCAATTTCACTGGGATCGTGAAGGTAAGAGCAACTCTGACAGTTCCTGCTGGATTCGAGTCAGTCAAAACTCTGCGGGTAAGCAGTGGGGAGCAATCTACATACCGCGCATAGGCCACGAGGTCATAGTTGATTTCCTGGAAGGCGATCCAGACCAGCCCATCATTGTAGGCTCTGTCTATAACGCTTCGGAGATGCCGCCCTACAAGCTGCCCGATGAAAAGACCAAGACAGTCATCTTCAAATCGAACAGTTCCAAAGGCGGCGGCGGCTTCAACGAGATTCACGTCGAAGACAAAAAGGGCAAAGAGAAGATATTCATTAACGCCGAAAAGGATAAGCACATAAATATCAACTCTAATCGGCACGAGTCTGTCGGCTACGACTACCACCTGACAATCGGGCACGACCAGTTTGAAGAGGTGCAAGGCGACAAGCATCAGGTGATCGCGGGCAACCAGACTGAAACGGTTGGGAGTTCGCTTTCGATAACCGTGAGCGAGAACGAGCAGAAAACTGTTGGAAGAAACTACGCTCTTCAGGCTGGAACTGAGATTCATCTCATCGCCGGAATGAATATGGTGCTTGAGAGCGGCACGACTCTGACCTTGAAAGGGCCGGGCGGGTTCATAGTGATTGACTCGTCTGGCATAACCATTCAGGGCGTGATGGTGAAAATTAACAGCGGCGGCGCTGCGGGAACCGGCGCAGGCTCGAATCCCGGAAAGCCGAAAAAAGCTAAGCATGCGGACACGGCGAAGGCTGGACAAGTCTCGCAAGCGCCGCCCGCGTCTGCTCCGCAGAGGCCTACGGACTACAGCGTGCCGGCGCTTCAAATGAGGCATGCGTCGAATTCTGCCGCGCCGTTCTGCGATATATGACAGTCGTAGCAGACGCGGCCCGTGAGGCCGCTCCAATCAAGTATATGGAAGGTATTTGGGGGGAAGTAAACAAGAGACTTTTCGCGGACGACACGCGAAGCGTCTATGCTGTGCTCGATGGCGCGAGCGTGCCGGAGTTGCGCATGAAATTGTACGAGCATCAGCCGGAGTGCATCTGCCTCTTTCAGGGAGATTTGAAACCGGACATGGCGGAAGTCGCCCCGTACTTAATCCACCTACAGATTGACACGCAGTTTACAAACTGGGTGATAGAGAAAGGCTGGGGAAATCACTGGGGCATCTTCGCACTCAGCCGAGGCGAGTTGCGCGACATGCGCAAACATTTTCGGCGCTTCCTGACGGTTCATACCAGCGAAGGCAAGCCCATGCGCTTTCGCTACTACGACCCACGCGTCATGCGCCGCTTTCTGCCCGCATGCAATACTGAAGACCTGGCCGCGCTATTCAATCAGGTAGATTATTATCTGCTGGAAGATGAAGACGCGGGCGTGATGCTCAGCTTTCACGCGGAGTCTGGCGCGCTCAAACAGGAAAAGTTCAAGCTTAATGGCGCGCAAGGTTTTCCGCAGAAGTAAGCCGCGCCGTTTACGGTTTTTGAGGAGGGAGCAATATGCCTGGAGGCAAACCAGCGGCTAGAATCACAGACCCTGTCATGCATCCGTTACCGCCTGTTTTGACGACGGGGCCGGGCAGCCCCAACGTGATAGTCGGTAATCTGCTACAGTGGCGCGGCGTGCCAGCCATGGCAGCCACTGCTTTGCAGGCGGCAAAGCAGGTCTCCGACACCATCATTAAGGTTGCAGAGGGCGTGACCATTGCCGCAGCAGGTACGCCGGCTGCGCCAGGAGCTAAGGCTGCGGAAGAGGCTACGAAAGCAGCTTGCGCCACAGCGATGGGAGCCGCGATGTCTATAGCTGCGGGTTTGACGGGTGCGGACAAACACACTTGCAGCACACCTCTTCCCATTCCGCCGCACGGCCCCGGCGTAGTCATTAATGGCTCGCCCACAGTTTTGGTCAACGGCCTCCCGGCGTGTCGTCAGGGCGATACTGTACTCGAAGCTGTTGGCCCGCCGAACACAATCGCAATGGGACTGCCGACAGTGCTCATAGGCAATTAGTGAAAGTTAGGTGCTGGAAAATTTTCGATGCTGATAATCCGCCCGGAACAGATGGAGGTTTTCAAGCCGCAAGCCGACGCGCAATTTGCCGAGCGCGTCGCTGCTTACTTGCGCCGAAAGCACGCTGATGTGGTCGTGCGTCTTGTAGGCGGCGCGACGCTCGTCAACCGTCTCTCGGACGAAACGTTGATGAAGATGGTGCGATTGGGAATCGAGCGCGCGCTCTCTTATGATTTCACCTGGGAATCCAGCATCACTGCTTTCATAGTGCTCATGTTCAAAGTTGCTCCGAACTTCGACCAGCATCCGCTGATAGCTCGCGCATTGAAAGACGCACGGTTCGCACCCGAAGAGCGTGTTGAAAAGATCTGGGAGCGCGTGACCTCTAAAAACTGGGAGGCTGCGCGCGAAGATTACGATCCGCGAGCATGGCAGTTGAAGCCGGAGGAGAGATGAGAGTATGAGCGCTATGCCGGGAAACTTGGGCCAACAGGCTGCGGCTGCGCAAGGGCAAGTCGGGCAGGCCGTAGAGCAAGCGCAGTCTCAAGTTCAGCAAACTGCTCAACAGGCCATGCAGCAGGCGCAAGCCGCCGCAGGTCAGGTCGCAGACCAGTTGCAGGACACAGTTCAGAACGCCGTCAACAACGTCAATCAAGGCGTACAGCAAGCCTCCCAACAACTTCAGCAACAAGCTCAACAGGCTCTCAGTCAAGTTCAACAGGCCGCCCAGCAAGCGAGCCAGCAAGCTCAGCAAGCAGTTCAAAACGCGCAACAGCAAGTGACGCAGGCCGTCAACGATGCAGCGAACCAGGCCACGCAAGCAGCGCAACAAGCAGCCAATCAGGTTCAGCAGGCAGCGCAAACTGCCATCAACGCAGCGCAACAAGCCGGGCAAATGGCATCCGATGCTGCGAATCAACTTCAGCAGCAAGTCGCAGGCGCTGCGCAAACTGCCGTCAACACAGTTGCGGACGCAGCGCACGCGGCCTACCAGTCTGTCAACGACATCATGTCGCAACTGCCGGGCGGCGCAAGCGATTTGGGCCAACAGCTTCAGAACGCTGTGGGCAATGTGATGAATAATTTTCCGAACAGCCCACCCTCGCCCAGCCTGCCCTGCCCGCAGTCTGCTTCACCCGACAGAATAATCCAGCAGGCGCAAGCCTTGCAGAACCAGATTCCGCAACAGCTACAGCAAGCGCAACAGACCATACAACAAGCTGCTCAGAGCGCTTTTCAGCAGGCGCAATCGGCTGCGGGGCAGGCCGCAGATCAATTGCAGAGCGCCGCGCAAACGGCAGCAAACGCAGTCAACGATGCCACGCAAGAAGCAGCGCAACAGGTTCAGCAGACTGCGCAAGAGGCGCTCAGTCAAGTTCAGCAGGCTGCGCAAGAGGCGCAATCGGCAGCGCAACAGGCTAGCAATCAAGTCGAGCAGGCCGTCTCGAACGCGCAGCAGCAAGTCAATCAAGCAGTCAACAATGGCGCGAACCAGGTTCAGCAGGCCGCGCAAGCTGCCGCGCAAACCATGCAGGATGCTGCGCAGAAGGCTTCCGACATGACGGAGCAAGCTCAACAGCAAGTCGCAGCAGCAGCACAGCAGGCGGCAAGTTCAGTTGGTGAAGCGGCCAGCGGCGCGCTCGGCGCGGTCAACAGCGCCATGTCCGGCCTGGGCTTCTGAGCATACGGGCTTTTACGAAGTCAAAAGGTAAAAGTAAAAAGGCAAAAGTGAGGGGAAGCCA
This sequence comes from Acidobacteria bacterium 13_1_20CM_3_53_8, assembly GCA_001920415.1. Lineage (GTDB taxonomy): Bacteria > Acidobacteriota > Blastocatellia > Pyrinomonadales > Pyrinomonadaceae > 3-1-20CM-3-53-8. The sequence goes on from MNJR01000139.1 coordinate 169,939, forward strand.
ATCTTTTAATTAAGAAATGGTTCTCCACCTATAGCGGTTCTCACTTGGGTGCGACCACTCTGATCAAGGCATGCAGGTCAGTACCGCCTGCGGTAGCGGGCGGGTATCGGTGCGGCTACGACCCGCCCGCTACCGCAGGCGGTACTGACATGAGTCGCATTCAAGTGAGAACCGCTATAACTTTTGCCTTTTTACTTTTACCTTTTGACTTTTGCCTTATTCCAAACGCGCGCTCCGCGCTATTGCCAAGAGCGCAGTTAATCTTTATCTTTACATAACAGCTTTGGCTTTCAAGTTCTAATCATTCATCTTCTGTTACCGAGAAGCGGTTCGCGTAAGGTTCAGGTTCGATGCGACTTGTTCTTGAAATCGTCTCCGGCCCTCTGGCTGGGAAGAATATAGTGGCCGAAGAGTCTCAGGTCGTTCGCATAGGCCGCACGACCAAAGCAGACATCGCCACGAAGGACACCTTCATGTCGCGCGAGCATTTTTCTGTAGAGTGCGATGGCAAGGAGTGTCGCCTGCGCGATCTGAAGAGCCGCAACGGTACGGAGGTGAACGATGAAACCGTAACCGATGTGCTGCTCAAAGAAGGCGACCGCGTTCACGCAGGGCACACCGATTTCATAGTCCACATAGAAACGAGCGCAGAGCCGCCGCCACCTAAAGAGCTTGCAGACACTATTCCTCCAGATGAGCAACAGGTCAAAGAGGAAAGAGTAAGCGAAAAGCTTGACGCGGCTGCGGTCAAAAGCTCCGCGCCGCTCGCGCACACACCGACTCCAATCGCTTCGCCTCAGCCGACTCGCGAAGAGGACTGGGGAGTGACGAGCCTTGACCCCCGCCTCTCGAAAGAGTTGGCCCAACGACGCGCATCCGTTTCGCCCGCGCCCGAATCCTCTGTGCCCGAACCCGTAGCGCCGCCGCCCACACCTGAGATCGTTCGGCCAGAGCCTCCCAAAGAAGATATGGAGCAATCGCTTGCTTCTTACGAAGCCGCTACGCCTGCGGGTCGTCTGCTGCACATACTTCGCAATCAACCTGAGCCTCTGATGGCGTTAGTGGACGCCGCGCGCGAGCCTGCGTTGCTTGATCTGCTGCGCAGTTCAGGCGAAGAGTTTCAGTCTCTCTACAAGGATGAGAAGAACGCGAAAGTAGCGCCGTATCTTGTACGGCTGCCGCCAAAGTCGCCTTTGCTCAAGCGCATGACGCGCGAAGGTTGGGGCAAGGGTTGGGGAGTCTATCTAACCTGCTCTTTGCCGCTCCAGGGCTTGCGCGCATATTTTAGGAAAACTCTGATGGTGGCTACGCCCGATGGAATGGAGTTCTTCTCACGCTTCTACGACCCGCGCTTCTTCCGCAACTTCCTGAACGGCTGCACAGCCGCCGAGTCTGAAAAGTTTTTTGGGCCAATCAGCTCTTATCTAATGGAAGACGAGCGACCGGAAATTCTCTTACAGTTTACGCGCACCTCGCGCGGCGCGGAAAAGAAGGGGCATCTATTGTCCATGCCGGAATAGCGAAAGAATCGAACTGCCACAAATAATGTAACGCCAATCTGCAAGAAACATTCAGGCAGTTATCTATGCACTGCAACGCATGATGATGGTCGAACGTTTATAGTCTCAGGTATTGGCAACTTGAGAAAATTAGCAATCGCATAGGCAATCTGTGCGGAGAGAAAGATTCACCGCCGCAGGCGCAGAGAACGCAGAGATTACACAGAGGATTTCTAATCTCAAATTTGAAATTTCAAATCTCAAATATTTTATTCTTCTTCGGTGCTCTCTGTGGTGGTGAAACTTTCTCTCATTACACTCAACTGAATAAATTATCTTCACCTTGCGGCGCTAATCATCAACCCTGTTATGACGGCTACCGCAGTTGCAGCCGACATAATCAAGATACTACATCGCTTGCCACGAAGAGATGCGCCCGCGCGTGATCCTCCGGTTGACTTGCGCTCAAAGAAGAGATGCGCGAGTGAGAGACAGACGACTGCGAGCGCCAGACAGTAAATTCTGTGAGTGAGGATTTGTGGCAATCGCCGCGCGACGCCGCTCATTAAATCAGAAGGTGTCCAAAGACCGTAAAGCACAGGATTATAGAGCGGGTGGTTGTAACCCAGATTGAATAGATAAAACGACCCACCTACGATGGCAAAACACACAGCGTATGTCAGATACTTATCGCGCAGAAGGACGTTTAAGGCTGTGGCTGCGGCGATCATGAAAGCCATGCCGGGGACGAGAATCACCGAGTAGATTGTTAGATACGTCAGGACTTCAACCGGCGCATGGCCTTTATAGATTTGCAGCGCGATGGCCGCTGCGCCGACCAATGCGCTCGCAGAGATAGAAAGCAGAAGCGTGGTCAAGAATTTCGAGAGCAGCAACACGAAGTTGGGAGCGGGCACGCTCCATAGCACAGGCTCAACCCTCAATTCGTGGTCTCTGTGCATAGCCTCTCCCGTGTAAAAGATTGCTATGGCTATCAGAAATAAGAGAAACGAATCCGCCGTGCGCGCTGCGTAAGCTGCGGAGTACGATGGGTCAGGAACAGCTTCATAATACGCCAGCCCTAAAACAGAGACCAGCATGGCGAGAGGCAAAAGCACTACTAGACTGCGTTCCGCGAAAAGCAGGCGAAGCTCTATATCAAAAGCGGCCATCAACTGCTTGAAACTAGCACGCGCTCCTTCGGTTACCGTGCTGACTTTCGGAAGCGCGACTGTTTTCAGAGGCGCGGCTTCAACTATATCCTGCGCAGGCCGGGCAAAGTCTAACTCTATAGCGGGGCTATAGAGTCGTTTGTCTCTTGTGCTCAGATTAATAGTCGTCAGTTGATCATCACGCTTACTTTTTTTGAGCCGCTCGACCATTGAAAAACGGACGTAGAGGATCGTCAGGCAGACGGCTGAAACTAAGATCACAAAGGCGCGATTGGCTATCATGTCTGCGTCATAGTTCAGGGAAAACTGGTTAAGCCACTCGGCGCTGCGCCCTTGCCATGACTCACCGACATTGAATAGCAACGGATCGAGAGCTATTCGCCATCGCAACGGTAGTCCTTTAATCGTCTCCTGCCATGCGATGTAGAAGAAATAAAAGGAGACCATCAGCCCGTAAACTATCTTGACGTTGCGCGTGAGCGTGCCCACGGTAAAGCAGAGTGCCGTCAGCGCCAGACTCGACCTACTCGGAAGGGCAATACGATCATGCCGGATTTGCTGAAAGCCTGAAGCAGAAGTGCAGTGAGCGCGAAGCTGGCCTGGCAACAGACGAGCACAAAAAAGTTGCCGAAGAATTTTCCTAAAAGATACTGGAAGCGACTAATAGGTTTTGAAAAGATTAGCGGATCAATTCCTATACGAAAATCTCTAATGACAGGGTCGCCCATCATTACGGCTATGAAGAGCGGCAGCGTCGTGAAAGAGAAGCCGCCAAATAACCTGTCAATGTAAAAATCGCTATTTGTTGCCCAGCCCCTTTCGACGGCAGGCCCCCAACCCCACCACAAAACAGCGTTTGCGCTAAACAGAATCATCAGCGCATAAGGCGCGACGCGTTTAGAGTTCAGTAAAACTTCGGCGTGAAAAACTGCGCCGAGCGGCGTGCGAAGAGGGCTTCTCATCTCTAAAACTTAACCTTGCAGAACATCTCATTTCTATGGAGCAGCGCCATCAGTAATTGAGAATTTAATGTCATCACCGCTTTCCGACAGCTTTTGATCCGAGCCGTTGTAAGCTTCCACCTGCCAACGGTAAGTGCCTTTTGGCATGGGCTTGGTGATACTGAAGGAAGTCCCTTCGACGCGCTCGTTGACGTACGGAGATATGACGCCAGCGTCTTCCGGGTAAATGCTAAACTTGTAATAAGCTGCCTCCGGGTATGACTCCCACTTGAGTTCCAGGTTTTGCGCGCTGACCTTAGCTCCAGCTTTAGGATTGAGCACCTTCAGATCGCTCTTGAAGAGATTGGTCGGGCGTACGAATAAAGTTTTATCTGCAGAGACTTCGTATTTGGTTGAACTAAGTCCTCCGATTCCCGAAGCCGCAAAGATATATGAGTCTGTGTCAAAGACACGCGCCAACAGACCCTCATATACTCTTGGCTCCACGTTGGTAATCACATACTCACCGTCTTGGTCTGTTCGCGCAGTATAGGTTTTCCCGCTGCAACCGCCGAAGTATCGGTTGAACTTTTCGCATAACTTGACCTCAATATTTTCAACTGGCTTGCCGTTGTACAAAACTTTTCCCTGCACATTGCCTGTTCCGGGCGCGGGCTTGATTCTCTCTACGCCTGTTTCAGTGCCGCTTGCAACAGACGAGTTTGTTGATTCGGTCGCCGATTGAGAATTCTTGTTACCAGCTTTGCAACCAGTCAACGAGATTGCTGTTATTAAGCAGATGCAAGCAACCATCCATTTACTAAACCTCATTATATTGAGCCTTTCTTTTGTCTCTAAATAAGCCGCAGAGCCTAAACTGTCTAATCATCCTGACGTGCGATTTATACCGTTGTCCACAGCAAAATTCAATAGTCATCAGAAGCTTGATAGCGTTCAATAAAAAGTTTCTTCTATAGAATTTAGGAGTTACGCAGTTGAACGAAAAGCGCAAGCCAAGTCAGTACCGCCTGCGGTAGCGGGCGGGTATTGTGCGTCCGTTACCCGCCCGCTACCGCAGGCGGTACTGACCTGCTCATTCAACTGCGTAACTCCTAAGAATTATTTTCCTCCATCCACATACGAGCGAAACAGACCGAAATCATCAGCCTGCTAATTTACAACTATTGCTGTCAGACTTTTACATCTTATTGCGCGCTCACCGTCTGGCTGGCTTGGCTGAAGTAGTAATCTTCCAGTGTCGGAGTCGCAAGCTTAAATTCTTCACCCGGTCGCAAGTCTTTCGAGTACACTCTGAGACGCACACGCCCCTCGAACACTTGCTGTGAGATTACTCTGAGACGCGAACGCAAAGCCGGGACTTGTTCGCGCGCGATGGCGGCTTCCCAGACAGCACCAGAAATTTGGTCTAGCGCTTCCTGCGGCGTACAGTAAGCGATGATTTCGCCTTGTCGGATAATTGCCATATGCCCGCAAAGGTTCGAGACATCAGAGACTATGTGGGTCGAGAGAATAACTGTTCCGCTCTCGCCAGCAATTTCTGCAAGCAGGTTGTGGAATCGTGCGCGCTCTTCCGGGTCTAACCCTGCGGTCGGCTCGTCAACGATAATCAGCTTAGGCTCTCCGATAATGGCCTGCGCGATCCCCATGCGCTGTCGCATACCTCCCGAAAATCCTCCGACCTTCTGCTTGCTTGCAGATGAGAGATTGACTCTTTCCAGCAACGCATCAATCAACGCTCTACGCTCTTTATCATTGATGATGCCTTTGAGCTTCGCAAAATAATCGAGCGTCTGTTCAGCGGTCAGGGTCGGGTAAAGTCCGAACTCCTGCGGCAAGTATCCCAGAATCTTGCGCGCAGCCCGTTTGTGTGTGACGAGGTCATCGCCATTAATCGCAACTCTGCCCGAATCGGGTTCGAGCAACGTTGCAGCTATTTTCATCAAAGTCGTTTTGCCCGCCCCGTTTGGCCCAAGAAGCCCGAACATACCTGTTGGAATGTCCAGATTGATACCTTTGAGAGCCTGAACGCCGCTCGGATATGTCTTCTTCAACTCTTCGATTCTCAGCAACTTTCTCTTCACACTCCTTCTTGCGCACATTCGTCCACAAAAGTTAGACACCAACGATTTGATTTCGGTTCCCCTCATCTTCGCTCTCGCTTAGCGTTCAAGTACGCGAGAGCGCCCAACACTCAAATTAACTTGCGCCGAGCATGAGGCATTCAAGATGAAGAAACCAAGCAAAGATGAAAGGAATACTATAGAGGCATAGGGTTGAATGGGTTATTAGCTGGCGCTTCCAAAAATAATGCTTGAGCAGGTTAGCCCGGCCTCTGCTTTCCGTAGCTCTGATATATCTATGACCTCAATTCTCTCAGCTATACGTTCTATCAACTCTATCGCTCTTGGAAATCCTGCCTGGACACAAACGGTAGTGCCAACCCGTAATAGATTTGCCGACCAAGGCTCTTCCGGTGGAGTATACAGAAGATTGAACCCTCTGAATGCATCAAGCTCAACCCAATCTGGATTCACAAACAACGTCTCTTCATCTATTGCCGTGCAGGCAGACTTCAGGTGCAAGCTTCCTTTTGTCCGCACCTGTAGGACACTATAGCCGTAGGACTCTAATATTCTGGCAAGTTCCTCTATACCTTCAAGATTGGTGCGGCTCGACTGACCTACAAATATCTTCTTCCCTAGTCTGAGCACGTCTCCGCCTTCGATTGTAGCGGGCAGAGAAATATGAGCTATTTCTAGATACTTAGATAGCTCGCGCTCAATCAGATTGGTCTCTCCTCTACGAGAGGAAACTCCCATGCTGCAAACTATTGCAAGCTCGTCAACGACAATCGCAGTATCTTCCACAAAGCAGGAATCCGGGTACGACTCATTTTCAGAAAGTTCTTTAACGATAACGCCGAGCTTCTTAAGCGCATCACAATAATCGTCGTGCTGGCGTACTGCTAGTCGGAGATTGATTGGTAATCTATTAATAAACGTGACCTCACATTCAGCAATCCTTGGCGAGACTTTATGGGTTAAAGCTCTTAGCATATCTCAAATATTACACGTCAGGGCACGCGCAAGCCATCTGACGCCCGAATTAACCGTGCGCGTACACAACGCCGATAGATTCAAGTTAACGATGAAAGGCAAGCTCAATCGCGCTCCGGTTGAATGAGTTGTTGGGCGGCGGATCAAGATGATTGCAAAGGTATATTATTGATCTGTCTCGTTAAGAGGGTGATATTTCAACAATCCCCACAAATCTTGTTTCTTTTCTGACGCTCTGGCACCAATCTCTATTAGTAATCTTTTAGCTGTTTTATCATCTGCGCCTATAACATGCTTCAAAGTATCAAAACTTCTCCACCTTTGAGGAAATCTCTCATCATTGAGCATCTTCAGCAAAAGCTCTTTTCTGGGTTTCTCTGCTTTAGCCCTTGAGCGCTCTTTCAACCAGTGAATTAATAGATTACCTAAAGCGGTACTAACGGCACCAACAATAACTCCTAATAGACCAATAACGGCGATGTAGAAATTAACATCCGCAACCACCTTAAGTGCAATTTGTTTTGCTGTTGCTTCGTCCACCTTCACCTCCATATTCAGTATAGACGCCTAACGCTCAAATTAACCGGGCGCGCATACAACGCCATTAGATTCAAGTTCTCGATGAGAGCCGCGCTATTCGCGCTCCGGTTGAACAGCTTGTTAGGCGCGTCTTGCAGATAAACGACTGTGCAATTCCCACAAGGCAGTTTTGTTGCTATCCCACCGAAGACGATCTTGTGCGGTTTCGTAATGCACCCATGCACACTCGCTGTGCTCGCCGGACAAATGAACTCCTTCGTCTTTGACTTCGACGCCGAAACTATACTCAGGGATAACGAATGTGTCAGTTCCCCAAAGATGATGGTCTGCAAAATGTGCCGCTGGTATCGAAGCCATAGAGTCCAGACGAATCAAATGAGCATCTTCAGGAATGTCGGCTTCTTCGCTGGCTTCGCGGCGGGCGGTCTGCTCCGGTTTCTCATCACCTTCACCGCCGCCAGCAATCCATTGCCACACCTCAAGATCAGAACGCTTAAAGAGCAGATATCGCGGCTCACCGTCCGCCACAGTTCGATAGGGAATAACCAAAACTTGAAACGCTGCACGGGTCATAGTTGATTATAGCCACTAAATGCCTAACGCCTCGCATCAGCGGGGCCACATGTGGCAATGAAAGCACAATAAGAGACTCACTTCACGGCCTCCGCTGCATGCGCTTGTCGGGCCACACACTGCGATGGTACTGGACTAAGCGCTGCGTCGTATTCGGGCTAGTGCGGCTGCTACAACTAGCGCGACTACGAACGCCGGGACTGCCGTCAGTGCCGGCCACGCCACGAGCGCGAAGGCGAGCGAGCGCCGATAGCTTGAGGCGACCCACAGCTCGTGAAAGTTCGCCGCGACCGCAAGGCCGAACGCCCCGACAGCGACTGCCAAGGCTGTGTGCGACGCTGTTGCACGAGGCGAGTTGCCAAGTCGAAACTTCTCGTATCCGATGTGAGCCGCGTACATAGCAGCACTGACCACCCACGCCGCCAGCCGCCATAGGCGCACTTGATTAGATGGCAACGCGAAGACAACGCCGATGACACAGTACAAAACGCCGATGACTATCGCCGTACCGAACCACGACTTTCGACCAAGTGTATTCATGATGTGTGGCCTAACGCCCAAATTAACTGGGCGCGCATTCAACGCCGCAACAGACAAGTTAACGATGAAAGGCAAGCTCAATCGCGCTCCGGTCGAATGAGTTGTTATGCTGCAGATGGATGGAATTATTCAACTGCCAACTCCGGCACGTGCTCATCTTCATACTTTTCAATCAACACACCAACAATTTCCATCAACGACGCTAGCGGGTGCGACTCATCTTCACCAATTTCATCAATCAAGCCATCGAGCAACGAAACGAGCCGCTGATATTCTTCTTCTGTATGCGGCACGAATACTGTACCGGCCAGAGAAGCCCACGCATCCGCTGTTTTGTTCACATCAAGATTCTGCATTACTTATTCCTTCCACTTTCCCTCATCATATTCAGCATGAGTCAGCACAGCACGAATATAAATCTTCCTCCGATTATAGTGAATTGCCGCGATTAAGCGAACCTTATTCCCGCCGATATTGAACACCGTCAATTTACCAACTCGATCAACCGGTGAAAAGATAGTTCGCAGTTCAGCAAGATTCGAGAAATTATTGTACTTCGCCAGACTGTACCACTGAGCAAGAGCCGTTTTAGTTTCTGGATATTTTTCAGCGAACTCATTAAGGCGTTTGCGAGTAATCACGTGCATGAGAGAATCATACGGCTCTTACTTTTGAGACACAATACGCGAGCATCATAACGCTTGACTTAGCATATGCCGACGAGCAGCATTCTAGCAGAAGCGACAATTCAACGATGAAAGGATTTCAATTGAGACATCGGGTTGAATGAGTTGTTGGGCGGCGCGTCAAAGAAACACGCAACTTCTACCATAGCCGCGTTACAGGATAAGCGTCGAAAACTGTGTCAATGCTCACAATGGGCATTTTCTCAAACATCGCCTGTGCTATCAACAAACGGTCAAAAGGGTCACGGTGATGAAACGGCAGCGTCGCCACGATCGCTGCATGATCTATTTCGATATTTAGCAACTCAAAGCCATTTAAGCTGAGTTGTTGCGGAATCAGCACATCGAAGGGTACTGATAACGTAAGCTTCCCGATGCTCAGCTTAATCGCAATCTCCCACAAGCTGGCTACGCTCAAGAATTTCTCGTTCGCCACATCTTCAATTAACGCACGGGCATTGGCGCTAAGGTTAGGACTGCCCATGATGAACCAGATGAAAGTGTGAGTGTCGAGCAGCAGTTTCATTTCATGTATTCTGCAAAATCTTCCAATGGTTCATCAAAATCGTCCGACATCGTGATCAGCCCCTTAGCACTACCAAATTGTGGTCTAGGTTTTGCGCGCGAAATCGGCACTAGCTTGACAATGTGCTGCGCATCTTTGGCAATAACAACTTCCTCGCCATTGACGGCTGCATCTATTAAGTCAGGCAGGTGTGTTTTTGCTTCTTCTATATTTACTTGATGCATATAACTTCAACCTCTCATGTGGGAGAATAGCATATTGACAAGAGGATTGTTTAGATCAGCAAGAGGGAGACGCCCAACGCTCAAATTAATTCGCGCCGGGCATGGGGCATTCTACCTGATTAGCAAAGATAATGATGAAAAGAATGCTATCGCGAGTCGGGTTGAATAAGTTGTTAGGTGACGTGCTGCCACTCAAAGCAATGTTTTGAGCTTCTTTAATACTTCATCTATCACAGCAGGCGGCAGCCTGACGATTAATTCCGTGTCTCGCACTTTCCAATCTAAACTCTTAGCCTGATCAGATAATACCGCCCCTGTTACTTTCAAGCCTGTGGGAATAATGACCTCAAAAGGGTAGCCTTTGATTTGATTTGTTATTGGGCAGAAAATAGCTAAGCCAACCTTTCGATTGTACGCAGCAGGCGAGATGACAATAGCAGGCCGCCTGCCAGCCTGCTCATGTCCAGCTTGCGGATTAAAGCTAATCCACACCGCATCACCGCGATTAGGAACGTATGCCATTACCAGGCCTCTTTCCCCCTAAAGACCCCAGTATCAATTTCCTCATGCAAGTTCTGCTTCGTCACTTTCGCTAACAGGTCTTCCAATGTGAATTCCGGCTCTGCTACCGGCGCGACGATAATTTTCCCTTGCTCTAAAGAGACTTCTACCATAGAACCTTGTTCCACCTTTGATTCGACGGCAAAAGATTTAGGGATGCGCAAAGCAAGGCTATTACCCCATTTCTGTATCTGTACTTTCATCACAAATCTCCCTTCGTATCTACAAGGAAGATACATAACAAGACAGGATTCCGCAACGGCTGAGATTCAGAATATGGAAAGCATAACGCTCAAATTAATTCGCGCCGAGCGAGTAGCATTAAACGCGAAGATACCACACGATGATGAAAGAGATGCTATTGCGGGTCGGGTTGAATGAGTTGTTGGGCGAGGCTTGGCTTTAAGGACGATTCTTCATTTTGATGTTCGCTCGTTGTAGACCGGTTCTAACGTGCGGGTAGTGTGCTCGGTCACGCTCGGCCTGGCCTCTGGTAGCGCTCGCGCCTGTGTCGCGTCAAGCTCTTTCGTAGCCTGCCCCTTCGATAGCGCAGTACCGCCTGTCTCTTCAACGCCTCGACTACGGCGCAATAACAGCCGAATGAACACGCCTTCGATTAGAAGCATTATCAGAAAGCTCAGCAGCGTGAAAGCGAGAATCTGCCCCACATTTAAGTCGAGTACGGCTTTCATCACTCTCATTAGAATCGAGATAGCTACAAGGCCGAAGACGAAGACGAAGACCATCGCCCCTATGAGGGATTCAGGCTTCGCCTCTGATGATTTGATGACGCTATCGCCTTTCACTCCATTCAACTTTGCGCCACAATAATTACAGTAGCTCAAGCCCTGTGCAACAGCCACGCCGCAAGATGAGCAATACATTCTCTTTCACCTCCTTAAGGCCATTACGATACCGAATGCTACTAAGTTCAATAGTGATTTCTCAACAACGGGCAAGCGCCGAACGCCCGAATTAACCGGGCGCGCATTCAACGCTGATATATTTAAGTTAACGATGAAATGCAAGCTAACTCGCGCTCCGGTTGAATGAGTTGTTGGGCTGCGCCATTATTGTAACCATTCAACTCGCGCTACTTTTACTGTACATCGCTGACCTTGCCATTCAGGAAAATTATTTTCATGTCTCTGTAAACATAAACTACTTTCGACCCGAGATTACCCTTCCTCTCCGGCTGACCTAAAATGCCCTCGATTTGTTCAGGAGATTGACCTAGCTCCACGCTCTTAGTGGGAACGCTGAATACGAATTCGTCAGTTCGCTGTCGCTGTTTTTCCGCATTATAGACCACTAGAGAATAGATGCCGATGGGTAAGAGGGCTAGGAACGCATATAGCGTTGCGTAACGAAGGCCGCAACGGAAAAATTTTACTCGGCGTATTACCAATGTCATCAGCATCCAGAGGCCAAAGAACCAACCAAAACCTATTGCCGCTCCAAACCTGTCATCATGCATCCATTGCATGTATTCTTTAGCCAACGGCTGAAGCTGCAAATCAAAGTCGTTTACTATGTCCGTTAGGGAAATTCGATTCCAGACCAAGAAAACGGCCAAGAGTGCGTGTATAGCGAGCACAAGGAGCCACCAATGCCAAGGCTCGAAGGAGACTCTCTTATTCAAGTCAGGATTCGGGTCAACACGATTCAGCCTTGGGGACAGTATAGAGAATAGACAGACCTCCGTAATTCCCATCAATGTGGGAAGAATGGAATCTAGTAAGTCTGCTTTAGAATTGGTGAGTAATATGCCCCTTCCCCAAGTCATAAGCGTGACCATCGTAGCCATCAGAGATGCGAACCATGGAAGGAGTAGTCGCCAATTTTTTCTGATATCTATGAAAATCTCAAGGAGCACGAGTGTACCTGCCGCCCAAGCCACACTCCGCATAAATCCCCCAATATATAGGTATCTATCATGAGGGAAATTGAAAAGTCGTTCTGCGACCTCTGGTATAGTAAGCGGTGCTGACATTAGAGCACTTCTCCTTTCGTCGAATAGTGCTTATTCAGAGCTACGTATTATAGCGCAATAGAGCCGTTAAGGGTTCTTTTTACGTTGCCTACTCATTCAATTCCAATGTTTCGTTTGAGCGAAGCAGCCCAACGCATATTGTGCCGCAAGGTACGGTAATTGTCAGGTTATAAATACAAAGTACCATGCACTGCGGTCTAATTCGCCGATTCCAGACTTTTGCCGCTAATAGGACATCAAAAACTGGATTCTGCCGCTGCTTTGCTGCATTGTCCGCGCCGCCAGCGTTAAGACTTTTCCCTCCGCACGGTTTATAATTATCTTTCACGACTCATACTAAATTTTTCACGGGAGTAGTCATGACTGAGAAGATTGCCAGACGGCCTGACAGAATTAAGTTCGAGGGGCGCACACTTTATTTGACCGAAGACACTTCACTCATTCGTCGTCAGCTAGAAGCGGGCGAGAATCTTTCTTACGATCCTGCGCTACCTTTGATGGACAACATCTCTACGGACGAGATAACGCCGGGCTGGGTCTGTTTCTATTACGACGAGACGTTGGGCGAATACGTTTACGTTGGCATGCGCGAGCAGGCTGTGAAGAAAGATGAGGTGAAGCGTGGCGGTTTCGCCGTAGTCGTTTCAGGATTGTCGAAAGGCTGCGGCTCGTCGCGCGAGACAGCGCCGTTTGCCGAGAAAGCCGCAGGCATAGAGCTTGTCATTGCGAAGACTATAGAAAAGATTTACGGACAGAACGCGCAGAACATAGGCCTTCTGACTTCTACGGATTTCGGTCTTATAGAAAGAATTTCCAGGGGCGAAGAGATTCCATTGGAAGAGTTCACAAAAGGGTTGGACGGAATCTCAAAAGCTATAGTCGAGTACGGCGGCCTCTTCAATTACAACAAAGCTCGGCTCGCTGGCCGTGTCTCTCCGCCTCCGGTCGAAACACGTAAGAGACCCATGACGATTGTCGAAAAAATCATAGCGCGCCACGCTTTCGTGAAAGCTGGAGAGATAGGAGTTGAAGCAGTGAAGCCCGGTGATGCGCTGTTTGCTATAGCGGATGTACGCTTCTCGCACGAGTATGTGACGCCTATGGCCGAATCTCTATTCAAACAGGCGCTTGGGCCGCAAGCTCGCGTGACTATGCCGGAATCCGTTTATGCTTTCCGCGATCACTTAACTTTCTTGGGGCGCGTCATGCCGGAAGAGAAACGAAAGATGGGATTGCTGGATCGTGCGGAAGGTCTTGCCGTCACGCAAGCTGCTTTTACCGAAAAGCAGGGGATAAGACTTTACGGCGGGACTGTAGAACGTGGCTCAGAAGCCATCTGTCATAACGCCGTTGTCGAAGACCTTGCGCTTCCGGGTCAGCTTGTAATCGGCACAGACTCGCACACCTGCATGGCTGGCGTACTTGGCTGCTTCGCTTTCGGCGTAGGCTCAACAGACATGGCGAACGCATGGTACACACGTGATATACGCGTGCGCGTTCCCGAAACCGTTCGCTTCGTTCTGAAAGGAGAGAAGCGTGACGATGTAGCCGCGAAAGACGTTATGCTCTACATCCTTGCGACCGATTACATGAAAGAGGGCAAGGGCATAGGACAGGTTCTTGAGTTCGCTGGCGAAGGAATCAAAGATTGGCCCATGGACGAGCGCGCGACGCTGACCAACATGGCCGTAGAGGCAGGAGGATTCACAGGCATCATAGAGCCTGACGAAACCGTGCTGGATTATTTGGAAAAGATGCGCAAGCTCGATAGAGAAGAGGTTCGCAAGGGATTTTTGAAGAGTGACGCGGATGCTGAATACGCCGCCAGCTTTGAAATTAATCTGCCGGAAATTCGGCCAATGGTTGCGCTGCCGGGCGACCCGCGAAACGGCATAAAAATTTCCGAGTTGACGGAAGAAGTCAGGATTGATGCTGCATACGGCGGCTCGTGCACGGGCGGCAAGATGGCAGACATGGACATGTACGCCGAAGTGTTAAAGCACGCAATCGAGCAAGGCAAGCGCGTAGCGCCCGGCGTTCATCTCTATCTGCAATTTGGCTCGCAGAAGATTAAAGAGTACGCGCGCGAACGTGGTTATATAGAAATTTTCCAGCGTGCTGGTGCAGAGTTGATTGATCCAAGCTGCGGCGCTTGCATCAACGCCGGGCCGGGAGCGTCGCAAACGCCGGACACTGTGACGGTGAGCGCGCAGAACCGCAACTTTCCGGGACGAAGCGGGCCGGGCAAACTTTATCTTGCCAGCCCTTACGTCGTAGCGGCTTCGGCAATCGCTGGACGAATAGTCGAACCGCACGAATTCTTGCGTGAGACAGAAGAAGAACTGGTCAGCGCATGAAAAGCAGGGATGAAACGAGGGATGAAGGATGAGGGATGAGGGATGAATAAGAAGGAGTGAAAGCGTAAATATGTAACAGGCTCAATTCTTATTCATCCCTCATCCCTCTGCCCTCATCCCTTCCATCGTCCCTCCGCCCTCATCCCTTAAAAAGCTATGGACTCAAAGTTCGGAAAATATGCGCGCATTGAACGCGAACGAAAATTTCTGCTCAGAAATCTGCCAGAGCCTTTGACGCGCAGTAGCGAGCACACGCAAATCTGGGATAACTACATTACAAACACGCGGCTTCGCCTTCGCAGAGTGCGCTGGCCTAAAACGAAAGAGCAGGTCTGGAAATTGACGCAAAAGTTCGCGCCCGACCGTGAAGATTTTTCGCGCACGGTGATTACGAACATATATCTTTCCGAGTATGAATACGAAGTGCTTTCTGTATTTGAAGGCAACGAGATACGCAAGAACCGTTACCCGTTCGAGCACGAAGGCCGCAATTACGGAATTGATCTTTTCATTGGCCCGCTGTGGGGACTGATTCTAGCCGAAACGAGTTTCGAGACCGACGAAGAGATGATGAAATTCACGAAGCCCTCTTTCGCAGTTGAAGAAGTGACGAATGAGGAACTGTTCACTGGCGGCAGGCTTGCGCACATGACGTTCGATGAGTTGAAGCGCGAGTATCAGAAGCGAGGTTCTAGCTCCGGCGCTTAATGTTGCTAATAGGTTGACCGCTTATCTCATGCGTAAGTATATTTCGGGTGTATAAAAGTAAGGAGAAGTTTAATGAGCGCGGAAAATATTAAAGATGAAGCGAAGCGGATGATTGACAGGTTGCCTGATGAAGTAACATGGGATGATTTGATGCATGAAATCTACGTACGGCAGTCAATCGAAGCCGGTCTGGCGGATAGTGAAGCTGGCCGCGTACGCGATGTTAATGAAGTTCGCGGCAGATTTGGGTTAGATCAGTGAAAGTTCTGTGGACGGAAGCTGCCGTCAATCAACTTCAAGCTATTCATGATTACGTGGCGCAAACCTCACCCGAGTACGCACGCCGCGTCGCTGATCGTCTGACAAAACGCGATAGCCGCTTTCCCTTATTCCGGTCGCATAGTTCCAGAATACGAACTGAATGAAGTGCGGCAAATTATTGAAGCTTCGTACAGAATCATTTATCTGATAAAAGAGGATCAAATAGAGGTGCTTTCCGTCATCCATACATCGCGCGAAGATTTGAAACCAATAGAATAAAGCTCTCCGTCTAACTGCTACACCGTTTCTTCTGAAAAATGACTGTAACAATCTACACCATTGGTCATGGTCGTCACGCCTTCGCGGATTTTCTAGCGCTATTGAAGCAGCATGAGATTGCATTTCTTTGTGATGTGCGGAGCGTGGCTCGTTCGCGCTGGCCGCAGTTCAACGGGCACGTGCTGGAAGAGAGTTTGCGCGAACATGGCATCGGATATGAATGGCTGCCGGAGTGCGGCGGCAAAATCATAGCGCCTACGGAAGATTTGGAGCGCGGGCTTGAACGCATCATGGAACTTGCAAGCGAGATGCGCGTGGGCATAATGTGCTCGGAATCTCAGCCTATAACGAATCACGCCACCCCGCGCGCGAACTGCCATCGCGTAGGACTTCTTTCACCACCACTTCGCGCACGCGGCGCAGAGATAAAGCACATTCTTCCTAACGGAGAGTTACTCGAACTCAACGAGGCTCTGTTGCCTTCGATCTGGTAAAAATGGTTTCAAGTTTCAGGTTTCAAGTTTCAAGTTAAAAGCCGAAGAACTTGAAACCTTAAACCTGAAACTTGAAACCATTGTAGTCCCTCGTCTGAAATTTTCTGCCACAGGAAAACCGTGCGCGGTGTTTACCTTTTTAGATGGCGCTAATCCATTATAGCGGTTCTCACTTGAATGCGACTCATGTCAGTACCGCCTGCGGTAGCGGGCGGGTCGTAGCCGCACCGATACCCGCCCGCTACCGCAGGCGGTACTGACCTGCATGCCTTGATCAGAGTGGTCGCACCCAAGTGAGAACCGCTATAGGGGGAGAATTTTCTATGAAAAGATTTTTCGCGTTAGCACTCGCCTTGCTGGTTGCATGCTCGCTTCAGGCTTTCGGACAGAAGAATAAGCATAAGCAGAAGAGCTTCGAGCCTGTCGTCAAACAGAATTTCGAGGATTACGCAGGAAGGTATGCAGGCCCGGACGCAGACCACTTCATAGAAGTGCGCGTTGATTCTGTAGGGCGATGGATCGTGACCATGAACGAAGGCGCACGACGCGCTACGTTGAAGAACGTCCGTGTTGACAACGCGCGGCTCACCGGCGAGAGGGTTTACGAAGACGGCTCAACTCAGGGGTTTGAAGCGACCTTCGGCAACCGCGTGCTCAACGGCGAGCGCACCTTCGGCATGATCGTTGACCTGAACTGGGAGGTCTCGCCCGGCGTCACTCTGCAAAAAGTTTTCTACAAAAGGGAATAAATAAGTCTGGAGTCCGATGGATTTTCGATTTTAGATTTTGGATTTTCGATTGGAAGAAGTAGAAAGCTTTTAAATCGCAAATCTAAAATCGAAAATCTAAAATCCATCGGACTCTAGACTCCAGACTCCAGACTATCACTATCTGATGCGTGTCGCCGCGTGAAATAGATTGCCATCAGGAAGGCCGCTAGCATGATTGCGGCGGCAGTCCAGAAGGTGGCCTCTAAGGATCGGTCGCTCATGTTATGAATTTTCTGGTCAGCGCCGTAGGTCGCAACCGCGCTGTAGATAAGCGCTGACGAGATGAGCGGGCCGACGGTGCGAGCAAGGCTTGCAACCGATTGCGTGACGCCCAGCACGCCGCCCTGCTCGCCGCGACTCGCGCTCTTCGACGCAAGGCTAGTGAGCGATGGCGTCGCAAGACCGTTGCCGATGGCGAAAGCTGCGCCGACGGCCAGTAGCGCAAAAAGTCCTGTGTGCGGGCTGGTCAATGGAATTGCGAAAAGGCTCAAGGTAAAGAGCAGCGCGCCCATGATGACCAGCGTCGGCTCGCTGAAGATTTTCACGAGGCGACCGATTAATCCTCCTTGAATGATTGCTCCAATGACGCCTACGTAGGCAAAGAGCCAGCCCGTGTCATGCGCGTCATAACCGAAGCGATACATTGTGAACAGAGCGAACGATGTCGTCATAATCGAAAAGGCCGTGACGAAAAGAAAGTATATGACGAGCACGAAGGCCAGCTTCGATTGCTTGAGCGCTTTCATTAGTTGCGACCATCGGCCTTGCGCCGCAGAGACTCGCGCCGGATGATCTTTGTCAACAGTTTCAGGCAGGACGAAGTAGAGCAACGTAGCGTTAGCCAGAGCAAGCAAGCCCGCGAAGACTAAAGGCACGCTGATGCCCGGCAAATGCAGGCCGCCCCAGTTTATGTCCCACTTGCTCAGTATGCCGCCAATGGCCGGGCCGAAGATGAACCCTAAGCCAAAGGCCGCGCCAACAAGTCCCATCCCCTTCGCACGCTCTTCCGGCGGAGTCACGTCAGCGATGTATGCTTGCGCCGTAGAGATATTGCCGCCCGTCATGCCGTCAATGATTCGCCCTGCGAAGAGCATCCACAGCGTCTTCGCAAAGCCTAGTATGAAGAAGCCAAGGCTTGTCCCCAGCAGGCTGAAGAAAAGTATAGGGCGGCGACCGTACCTGTCAGACATGCGCCCCAGGATAGGAGAGAAGATCAACTGCATGATCGAGTAAGAAGCAAACAGCAGCCCTACGGCGCGCGCAGAAGCATGAAAGCGTGTGCCCTCTACGTAATACGGCAGAACAGGGATTACTATTCCGAAACCTATTAGGTCAATGAAGATCGTAACGAAGATGACCAGCAGCGGGTAGCGTCGCATAAAGACAGTTTTCAGTTTTTAGTTTTCAGTTTTCAGTAAAAAGCTTTTCGCTCCTATCTTAAAACTGAAAACTAAAAACTGAAAACTGTTTTTCACGCCTTTGAACTCGTTTCGGAATGAGACAAGCGTGGCTGATATCTTAAATTATTTTGTCCCGGCTTGTCGCGTCTAGGCTAGCTTGATAAAGATTGAATTTCTGTATTGCGACGCCACAACAATCGCTGCGAAAAATTGTTTGGAACTAAAGTACGAAGAATTTCGTTGACAATACGAAGCGTTTCGTAGTAGAGTCGCCGACCGTCGGGAATTTTAGGGAAAAGGACATAAAAACTTTGGCTAGACAGAACACGCCGCGACCTACGGATGCGGAACTGGAAATCCTGAGCGTGCTGTGGGAGCGCGGCCCTTCGACCGTTCGCGAGGTGCACGAAAGTTTGAGCGGGACGAAAGATACCGGCTACACGACCGTGCTCAAGCTGATGCAGATAATGAGCGAGAAGGGATTGGTGCGCCGAGATGAGCGCGAGCGCGCGCACGTTTACGAGGCACGATTGCCGCAGGAGCAGACGCAGCGGCAATTGGTCGGCGACCTGCTGGACAAAGCCTTTCAAGGTTCTGCCATGAAGCTTGTCATGCACGCTCTGGCTACGAATAAAGCATCGGCAAAAGAGCTTTCAGAGATCAGGCGAGTTTTAGACGAATTCGAGCGAGGTGCAAAATGAATCCGATTCAAGATTTTCTCGCGCAACCCTTCACGCAATCAATCGGCTGGGCGCTAGTGCATTTCATATGGCAGGGCGCAATCTCCGCGCTCCTGTTCGCAGGCGCGCGTGCGTCGCTCAGGCGTTCGTCTGCGAACGTGCGTTACGTTGTGGCCTGCTTCACGCTGCTGCTGATGCTGGTGCTGCCCGTCATTACAACTTTCATAGTAAGAGAATCCCTGAAATCTTCCGTCGAGCAGAAGCGCCATGAACAGGTTCAATCTGCTCCCGTCTCAGATAGCGCAAATCTTACGCAAGCGTCTGACACTCGTGCGTTAGCTTCTACGCAATCGTCCACTGCCTTGCCGGAAACTCATCACTCATTCTCATTCGAGAGCTTGATGTCATCACAAAAACTGAACTTCCTGATGCCCTGGCTCGTGGCGCTGTGGATTATTGGTGTCAGCCTGCTTTCATTGCGCGCCGGCGGCGGCTGGGTGCAGGCGCAGCGGCTACGTAAGCGTATGACTACGCCTGCCGCTCAGGTCTGGCAGGACATTGTTGCGCGGCTTGGGTTACGGCTGAGAGTTTCGCGCACTGTGCGTCTGTGCGAATCGGCTATAGCAGAAGTGCCTACGGTCATAGGCTGGCTGCGCCCTGTGATACTTCTTCCCGCAAGCGCGCTCACAGGTTTGAGCCGCGAGCAGATGGAGGCGCTTCTTGCGCACGAGTTAGCGCACATACGCCGTTACGATTATCTGGTCAATCTCATTCAGACGGCAATAGAGACGTTGCTCTTTTATCACCCGGCGGTCTGGTGGGTTTCCAGAGAAATTCGCATAGAGCGCGAACACGCATGTGATGATCTGGCCGTCGCAGCGTGCGGCGATGTGTTGATGTACGCGCGCACGCTCGCAGAGCTTGAAACTTTGCGCGCGAGCCGCGCTCCGCAGCTTGCAGTCGCAGCCAACGGCGGCTCGCTTCTAGCTCGCATACGCCGTCTTGTTGAAACTCCTTCGCAAAGCTCCAGCCGTCCGACCGCCTGGCTCGCAAGCGTCATAGCGCTAGTCACAGTCTTCAGCATCTGGGCCAGCGCGAGCACTGCGCTTCGCGCGCGAGACGTGGCAGTATCAGCTATAGAGCGGCTGCGCGAAGCCAATCCATTCATAGCGACGAGCGCGAACGCCGCAGCATCGAAGCAGACCGCAGAAAATCGCGCCGCAGCGTATTCAACAGTCATAGACCCGCAGCCCGTTCGCGTCGAAGTAAGAGCCGATGGAATTTCTGCGGCAGATGCTCTAGCAAACGGCCAGAGCACGCAGCAGCCCAATGCGACGAGCGACAATCAGACGCCGCCTGAGACAGCGCCCGTTGCTACAGCGCCCGCTGCTCCGGTTGTAGCGACACCGCAGCCGGACGCACAGCCCGCGCCGGAGCCTGTCATGCAGCAATCTCAATCAAGCGGCGATAATCACCTGGATTACATTGACCAGATGGCTGCTCTGGGTCTGACTAATCTCACGATCGATCAACTGATAGAGATGAAGAATCACGGCGTGACGCCCGACTTCGTTCGTGAGTTGCGCGCGGCTGGCTACAACGTCACGCGCCCCGAAGCGTTAATCGCTCTACACGATCACGGCGTGAGCGCGAAGTATGTCAGAGAGATGGCTTCGCTAGGTTTTAATCATCTTTCGCTCGAAGAGCTTGTGACGGCCAGAGATCATGGCGTAAGCGCAGAGTACGCGCACGCTATGGAAGAAGCTGGCTACGGACATCTCTCGCTCTCGCAGATAGTCGCCGCGCGAGATCACGGCGTAAGCGCAGAGTACATACACGACATGGCCGAAGCGGGCTACGGGCGCTTGCCGCTCGAACAAGTCGTCGCTGCCAGAGATCACGGTGTGAGCGCGCAGTACGTGCGCGATCTCAGCCAGGCTGGTTACTCGAACCTGTCTTTGAATCAAGTCATAGCCCTGCGCGATCATGGCGTGAGCGCAAACTTTCTTAAGAAGGTGAAGGCGCATGGATTCACTGGCCTTACGCTCGAACAGCTAATACGACTGCGCGATAGCGGCATACTTGACTGAGATTAAGAGGCCGAGTCAGTACCGCCTGCGGTAGCGGGCGGGTAATTGATGCGATGACCACCCGCCCGCTACCGCAGGCGGTACTGACATGATGAGCTAGGAGAATACAGAAGATGAACTCAACAAATAAATTTTCTAACTTCAGGGCGTTTCTCCTAAACAACAAACTTATCATCTGCGCAGTGATTCTCATTGCGGCGATTGCCAACGGTTATCTTCTGGTCTCCGCCACACGCGTGCAGGAGACCTCTACGGCGCAGGGCATCTCCTATTCGAGCACTGGACAATGGCTGATGGAGACCATTCCGGGCACGAGCGACCTGCAACTCACCTTGCGCTATCGCTGGCAGAGAGAAGGCGGTGATTGGTCTTTCTACAACAACAGCACCTCTTTCAAGATAAGTCCCGCTCGCCTGCAAGGACTCACGCAGGCGCAGATAAATTCACCGACAGGCGGCACAGTTCAGTTTCAAATCGTGCGCGACGCAGGCACGCTCAACTGCGAAGGTTGGTTTAAGAGCGAGCAAGGCTCAGGCCATTTCAACTATCAACCCAATCCGAATTTCGTGAGCGAGCTAAGACGGCGCGGCTATGAAGCGCCCACGCCGGATCAGCAGTTCACCATGACTGTGCATGACTTGAGCCTGGCTCTCATTGACGAATTGAAAGCGAGCGGTTATGAGCGACCGACGCTAGACCAACTGGTGAGACTGGGCACGCACGGCGTAAGCATTGAGTACATTCACGAGATGAAAGCGCTAGGCTACCAGTTCACTTCCGTGGACGCGCTCACGCGTATGCGCGATCACGGCGTCACGCCGCGCTACGTTCGCGCTCTCGCAGAGCACGGTTATCGCAATCTTTCGGCAGAAGAGATAGTGCGCGCGCGCGATCACGGCGTGAGCACAGATTTTATTGCGGAGATTCATGACGCCGGGTATGAACTGCCGCCGCTCGATCAATTGGTGCGCATACGCGATCACGGCGTGAGCGGCGAGTACATCAGGGCATTGAACTCTATGGGTTACAGAAATCTCCCAATGGATCAGATCGTGCGTATGCGCGATCACGGCGTCACGGCAGAGTTCATGCGCGGCGTAAGAGATGCCGGATTTCCAAACGTGACTGTGGAAGAACTGGTTCGCATGCGCGATCACGGCGTCACGCCTTCATTCATACAGAGGATGAAGACGCATGGCTTCAACAATCTAACAATCGAACAGCTAATCCGTCTGCGAGACAGCGGAATGGAGTAAGGCGCGCGCGAATTAACGCGCCTCGCGCGGGGCTTGAAAGTTTTTCATGAAGGCAAAGCTGGCAAGCCTCGTCAGCCGTAGGTCTGTGCTTTTTAAGAGAAGCGTTCAATCAAGGCAAAAGTAAAAAGGCAAAAGTGTGGACACGCCTTGCAGGCGTGAATTAAAGATTAAAAATGGTTTCCTCCTTACTTTTGCCTTTTACCTTTTTACTTTTGCCTTGTTATACGGGAGTTCTGATATGAAGACGAAGGAAATCATCTGCGCGGCACCCGCATTTTGTTTGCTCATAGCGCTCTTTTGCAGCCATTTCGCGCCGGTCTGTGCGCAGTCGAATATTCCGGCAACGCAATTGGACGAGCGCGTCACTGGTCAGTGGCTCGTCGAACTCCAGGCGGGAACGAATGACCTCGTGCGATTCACGCTGATGCGCCAGACTGCGCGTGGTGGCACTCACGAATCTTCGTCGGATGTTCCGTTTGAGCGGCTACGCGGGTTAACGCGCGAGCAGATGATGGGGGCGAGCGCGAACGTTCAGTTCAAAATCGAGCGCGACGCAGGCGTGTTCTACTGCGAGGGCGTGTTCAATCATGCTTCAGGCTCAGGCCATTTCACTTTCGCGCCAAGCTCAATCTATTTGACTGAAATGCGCAAGCTCGGCTACGACCAGCTTTCGGCGGAAGAACTGTACGCGCTTGGCCTGCACGACGTGACGCTCAGGTTTGCTGGAGAGCTGTACGCGCTGGGCTATCATAGCCTTGATGTAAATCATCTGGTCGCCATGCGCATACACCGTGTCACGAGCGATTTCATCATTGACCTCAAAACGCTCGGCTACGATTTCATTCCGGTTAATGAACTGATAGCCATGCGAATTCATAACGTCACCATAGAGTTCATACAAGAGTTGCAATCGCTAGGCTACTTCCGCGTGTCCGTGGAACAGCTAGTGGCGATGAAGATTCACGGTGTGACCGTTTCGTTCATAGAAGAGGTGAAGGCGCGCGGCTATGGAAACCTTTCCATTCAGCAACTCATCAACATGAAAATTCACGGGCTAGGATAAAAGAGACGCGGAGACACGGGGACGCGGCGACGCGGTGAAAGAGAAGATGGGAGAGGTTGGATATTCCTGTATCGTCAGTCCGTTTTATCTCCGCGTCGCCGCGTCCCCGTGTCTCCGCGTCGTTCCTAAGCTGCCTGCGCTCGTTCAAGTTTTTGGGCGATTGCCTGCTTGGGCTGAACGCCTATGATGGTGTCTAGAAGCGTTCCGTTCTTGAAGATGAGGAGCGTGGGGATGCTGCGTATTTGGAAGCGCACGGCAGTTTGCTGGTTCTCGTCAACGTTCAATTTAGCGATGATGTATTGCCCGCGCGCCTCCGCCGCCAGTTGGTCTAGCACAGGCGCAATCATCCTGCACGGCCCGCACCATTCGGCCCAGCAGTCTACCAGCACAGGCGTCTGGCCTGCCTGCAAAACTTCACGTGCGAAAGTCGCATCCGTTACAACGCGCGGCGCGCTCGTCTGCGCCACGTCCAACTCCACGCCGCACCTGCCGCAGACAGGCTTACGACTTTGAGCGGCGTTTTCATCCACGCGATTCCGTGCACCACATTGCGCGCAACTTACTATCATGATGACACGCGCCTCCTTGAAAAATTTTCACCTTAAGCTTAAAAGCTTTTCTTCGCAAAAGTTTGGCGAAAAGCAGGAGTCAGAATCTAGAAGACAGGAGTCAGAATGGGAGCGTTTAAGCAGCGATGAAGAGTAACCTTAATCGCTCAACATAGAAGGCTACGAAAAACTACTGACTTCTGACTTCTAAATTATCTTCCTCTGACTCCTGACTTTCGGCCTCTTCATCATTTATACTAGCGACGCCAAGGCGCGGAGCTTTGGGGTTCGCTACTGCTGAAAAACCGCTCTATTGTTACTTTATAATTAGAATCGGACGCGTGGCGTATGGCAGGGAAATTTCAGAACATAAGTTTCGAGATAGAAGACCGCGTTGGTCGCATAAGGTTCGCGCGCCCGCCGCTGAATGTTTTCAACATTGCGATGATGGGCGAAATCAACAGGGCGGTAGCAGAGTGCGCGACTGATCGTTCGCTGGTCGCTATACTGTTCGAAGCAGCGCCGGGCGCGCGTGCATTCAGCGCAGGTGTAGCCGTAGAGGAGCATGTTGAAGAGACCATCTACCAGATGCTCGATTCGTTTCACGGAATCTTTCGCGCGCTCGAACAGTCTGCAAAGCCAACGGTCGCGGTTGTGGACGGCGCGGCGTTAGGTGGAGGGTGCGAACTCGTAGCAGGCTGTGACATAGTAATAGCATCGGAGCGCGCTCGATTCGGTCAACCGGAAATCAAGCTCGGCGTGTTTCCGCCCGTAGCCGCGTTGCTTCTGCCGCGCATCATAGGCGAGAAGCGCGCACGCGAGCTTGTGCTGACGGGCGATCTGATTGATGCTCAGGAGGCAGCGCGGCTCGGTCTAGTTAACGCGGTTGTCCCGGCTGAGCATCTTGAGCGAAAGACGCAGGAAGTTTTGGGCAAACTTCGAGAGCTTTCGGCGTCCGCTCTTGAGATGACAAGGCGGGCGCTGGACATGGGGCGCGGCCTCTCCTTGTCAGAAACGCTGTCTCAGGTTGAAAATCTATACCTGAACGAATTGATGAAGACCGAAGACGCACGCGAAGGAGTTCGTGCCTTCATGGAGAAACGCAAACCCGTCTGGCGCAACAGGTGAAAGAACAGTTTTCAGTTTTTAGTTTTCAGTTTTCAGTGAAAAGCTTTGCGCTTCTTTCTGAAAACTGAAAACTAAAAACTGAAAACTGTAGTTATGAGGTTTCAAGGGATGAAGAAGAGAAGAACTGTAGCTGCGCTCGTACTTGCTGCGGTTGCTTTAGCACTGTGCAGTGTAAGACCTGAGGCGCTGGCGCAGAGCAGACGGCCAGTAGCGCGTAGAAGCTCTTCTGCTGTAGAGCACGCGCACGAGAGCACAGGGCTATTCTCATACATGACGGTCGAGCGCGCTATGATAGCCGTGTGCACAGAGCGCTCGAACGACCCGCTGGGCAGCGCGCCGATTGACGTGATGCAGGCTAGGCCGTCAATGGACGTTGACGACCCGGAAGTTGTGGCCGGAGCAGAGCGTGCGCAGCGGCTTCTGCCTCTTGCGAAAAAATATGCTATCGCCAGTTTGCGCGGGCTGGCTACAGAGTACGGAGTGCCCGCTTGGCGCGTGAATGCTGCTGCGGCCAGGATGCAGGCTGTGACGCAGATTGAGCCGGACATGGATTTAAGAGACAACGCCATAGTCTATTCAGACGACGCGCGTACTATCTACTTCGGCACTATCTTCCTGATCGGGCTTCCTTCGGAAGAAGGGATGATAAGCGTGCTGGCGCACGAGTTGACGCACCTTGGCGATGGGCCAAGAGATTTGCTGCACCCGCTATTTGATCTAATAGGCAAGCGCGCGAGCAATCTGACGGGACTTGAGATTACAGGGCGGCGACCGGAAGAGCTGACCTGCGACGTTGTGGGCGCACGAAGCGTGCGTTCTTACATAGAGCGCGCGCCGAGC
The DNA here is from genome assembly GCA_001920415.1 of Acidobacteria bacterium 13_1_20CM_3_53_8. Classification (GTDB taxonomy): domain Bacteria; phylum Acidobacteriota; class Blastocatellia; order Pyrinomonadales; family Pyrinomonadaceae; genus 3-1-20CM-3-53-8. Next base: position 196,145 of record MNJR01000139.1, read on the forward strand.
AATGATACGGTTGCGCGCCGTCTAGCGCGCGGCGTTGAGCACAACTGCGTCACAGAAGACGAAACGGACGAGTATCATCTCAGCCCGCGCAGCACACTGCGCGCAGTCTTCGCTGTGAACCCCGCGCTCGCGCGCGCTATAATCGGAGGCACGAGCGATGACACAGGCTCGACTTCCATCAAAAGGTATCAACCCTCCCGCGTCACGACTTCGCCTTCGCGGGCTGCGGGTACGCATCCACATCATCGGCTCAGATGAATGAGAAACCATATAGGGTAAAAGGGCAAAAGGGGAAGAGGGGAAGAGGAAAGACCGCCTCAACAAAATTCTCCTCTTACCCTTTTATCCTTTTACCCTTTTACCCCCAAAGATTTTATTCGGCGCTATTCAGTCTCACAAAAATTCTTCTTCTGCTCTTAACTTTTTCCCTTATCTCTTCTGCCTGCCGTCACATGGGGTCGAAGCAGAGCGTGCAGCCGCGCACTATGCGCGACGTGCCTGCGGAGCGACTCGCTTACAACTTCAACCCGGACGTGCCTGTGCCAGAGGGTGCAGATGCGGAAGAGCCTGCTGTGCTCGAAGCCGTGAAGAACGATTTCGATTCGCGCAGGACTGATGAAGCGTTGGTGAGAACCGTCGCATCGCCTGATGGACAGCGCGCTCTGGCGCTCTACGAAACGGACGAGACGGCAAAAGGCGAGTTTCGCATTGACATATACTCATCGGACGGAAGATTCCTGCGCAACCTTACGCCGCCAGACCTTGCAGGAGCGTTTGCGCCTACGGTCGCATGGTCGCCCGACGGAAATTCAATCGCATTCATAGGCCGAAAGGCTATAACGCCAAAACCTTCACCAACTCCGCTCGTGCCGCTAACGGGCGAAAACCCGCTCGTGCCTGTTCCCGCTCCGACGGTTGCGCCCGCGTTCGCGCCCATTCCTGTCTTCAACACAGAGCAGATTTACATCTGCAACCGAGACGGCTTCGACCTAAAACCCCTGACCACGCGCGAAGGCTTAATCTACTTCTACATAGCATGGGCGCCAGACGGTCACGCGCTCGCTTCGTTGGCTTGCAAAGAAGATGAGTGGGATTCGAGAGAGCGCGAGGCGAAGCTGCCAGCGGGTCGCCCGCGATTGATAGGCGTGGACGGCAGCGAACGACTTCTGGACGACAATCTGACGGAAGCGCAGCCCGCATGGTCGCCGGATTCCTCGAAAGTTGCGACCGCCTTTGAAACCGATGTGGCTATTTACGACGCAACCTCAAGCAGCCCTACGCAGGCGCGCATTCCGCTACGTGATCCGCTGCTGACTGCGTCCGTAGATTATGATGAACAGAAGTTGAAGAAGAGAACGGGGAATGCGAACGGCAACGCTTCTGTAGGAAGTCAAACATCCGGCGCATCCGGTGGCGGCCAACCTTACTCTTTCAATCCAATCGTCCAACTCACCTGGACAGATGATAAGACTCTCTACTTCAAGACTGCTTACATGCGTGTCTTTCCAGATAGAACAATCAATACATATCAGCGCTGGCATGTGCTTCACTTGAGTCCGCAGGCTACAGTCCTGAGCTAGCAACGGTTGATCGCGTAATCTGAAAAAGAAGTGATAAGAGCAGTTTTAAGTTTTCAGTTTTCAGTTTTCAGTTAAAAGCTTTTCGCTTCTTTCTGAAAACTGAAAACTTAAAACTGAAAACTGCTCTTATCACTATGTTTAAGGAATCAGTTCGCCCGAAGGATTGCAGGTCATCTCTATAACGATGCATAGCTTCTTCAATCTTCTTATCTACTGACATTGATGTGTAAACCGTTGAACTCCATTACAGCCAATTAAAATCAGGCGGTGAGTCGGATTGAAATTTTCATGCTCCATTTATCGAAGCGATGATCCGAAATCAACCCACCGCATGGAATTAAATTTCGTTGACAGCGACACGGCATGGGAATAAACTCGCGCGCGAAAAAGATGGAAACTAAATCCCCCTTCCCGCAAGACCACGACGTAATAGTATCTATCATCTCTACCGAGCAGAGAGGAATCAGGTCATAATGAAATCCAGATCAAATTTTAGCGCAGCAGTTATTATTCTGGCCTTCTTTATACTGATGGCAATGATGTATGGAACGTCTGCGCAGGTAGGCCATGATGTTGACGAGATTGGTTCAGACGGCGACAGGTTGCTTGAGCAGGAATCGTATTGGGCCACACGCGTGAGCTATCCGACTGGTCAGTTCGACCCCGCGTGGGTGCGCAAGGCAGCCGAACAGGATGCGCGCATACGGCGCGCTATCCCCGCTGGCCGCGTGAATCCCAAACTCAGCAGGAGCGTGAGTCCTCTGGCGCTAAACCCCAGCGGCTTCACTGCGCTCGGCCCTCAACCCGAGCACATGACCGGCTGCACCGGCTGCTTCGACTACACTGATACAGAGGGGCGAGTTAACTCCATAGCCGTTGACCCGACCACTACGACCAACGGCTCAATCGTCGCTTACATCGGCACGGTCGGCGGAGGCGTCTGGAAGACTACGAACTGCTGCGGCGCTGGCACCACATGGACATCGCTCACAGACGGCGCGGCTATAAGCACTACAAGCGTTGATAGCGTCACGGTTGACCCGAACAATCACAACACCATCTACGCCGCCACAGGCGACCTGAACTACGGCTCCTTCTCTATGGGCAGCCAAGGGATAATGAAGTCAACGGACGGCGGTGCTAACTGGACTGTGCTGGGGGCAAGCATTTTCGGCGCTGCGCTCCCGGAGCCTGCTGGACAGTTCCCGCAATATCAGGCGGTCGGCAAGGTTCGCGTTGATCCCAACAACAGCAACAACGTTGTAGCAGGGACGAAGACAGGCCTCTACTTATCCTACGATGGCGGAACGAACTGGACAGGCCCATGCCTTACCAATACCTTCAACACGCAGCGACAGGACATCACAGGCCTTGACCTGACAAACATAGGTGGGACGACGCGAATTCTGGCGGCGGTCGGCACGCGCGGCTTCGCAACCACTGTGCAATACAACCTGGATCAGAACGGAGCCAACGGTCTCTACAAAGGCACTATGCCCGCGAGCGGCTGCCCTTCAGACTTCGCACTGATAACCAGCAATGCCAACGGCTTCGTCTTTGGCACAACTGTGTCAGGCAGCCCGTACGCGACGGGCAATCTGCTGAACGCGGGTACAGGCACGCCCTACGGCGGCAACATCAGCACCGGAAACCAGCTCGGGCGCATGGACATCGCCGTAGCGCCCAGTAACACGAACTACATCTACGCGCAAGTTGGGTCAATCGCCGCCAACAACAACAGCGGCTGCGGCAACACATCCGGCTGCCAGCTAGGCGTATGGGCTAGCACAGACGGCGGCGCCAACTGGAGTTTTATGACAGGTTCTGCTGGCGGCTCGCTCAGGAACTGTCTGGGCACAAATACCAGTGGTAACCCCGGCGACTATCCGCAGAACTGGTACGATCAGGGAATGGCCGTTGACCCGAACAATCCCGACCGGCTCTTCATTGATACCTATGACACGTGGCTAGCGAGCCGCACAGGCACCTCTTTCTACAACGTCACCTGCGGCTATAACGGTGGAAGTGCTGCGAACCACGTTGTGCACGTTGACCATCACGCGCTGGCCTTCGTGCCCGGCTCGTCCAGCATCCTGCTCGAAGGCAGCGATGGCGGCATCTTCGGGAGCACCAATGCCGACACCGCCGTGTCGGGCACTACTAGGAACACTTGGGTCAACATGGACACGGGTGTGAACACAATAGAGTTCTACTCCGGCGACATCAGCGGTAACTTCGCTACTTCGGCCTCGCCGCAAGCAGTCGGCGGCGCGCAGGATAACGGCCCCAGTTCAGTCACGTTTGCTGGTAGCCCTACGGGACCCGCGCAGTGGCAAATGGGTTTGGGCGGTGATGGATTCTATGCTCGCATTGACCCTGTGGGAACGGGAACAAGCTTACGCTTCTTTGAAGGCAATAACAGCGGCGGTTTAAGTCGCTGCACGTCAAACTGTACTGCATCGGGAGCTAGTTGGACTAGCATACGACCTTCTTGGACTGGCGACACGCAGTCGTTCATTCTGCCATACGACATCTTTCATGGCGGGATCGCAGGCGGCGACGATTGCCTCCCCGCTACAGCGACAACTGGCTGCGGCCATCTGATAGCCGGGACGACCAGAGTTTGGGAGACGATTAGTGGAGCTGCGGCAAGCGGCGTAAGCTCGACTTGGTATGTGACTAACAATCCATCAACCCAGAACATGACGAAGCAGACGCTTGGCAATCGCTCGTTCATCAATCAGGTCAAGTATTCGCCCAAATTTCAGAGCGTAGCAATCGTCGGCACTAACGATGCGAACGTGTGGATCGGTTTCAGTCTAGGCACTGGCCTCGCAAATCAAGCAAACTGGGTAGATGTAACCAGCAGCAACACCGTTTTGCCTAACCGCCCGGTTCTAGGCATCGCACTCGATCCGACAGTGGCGGCGGCGAACATCCCCGTAGGTTATGCGGCGGTCGGCGGCTTCGACCAGAACACGCCGAGCACGCCAGGTCATCTCTTTCAGGTAACCTGCACCGCAAACTGCGGTTCATTCACCTGGCTGGACAAGTCCGGCAATCTGCCGAACATTCCTGTTGATTCGGTCATAGTCAATCCCAACTTCCCACAGCAGGTCTTTGCTGGCACAGACTTCGGGCTTTACTACACGGACGACATAACGGCTGCGACGCCAGTCTGGAATCGCTTCAACAACGGTCTACCAAACGTTATGATCTGGGATATGCAGATTGATCGCGGGGCCACTACGCTGTCGCTCTGGACGCGTAGCCGCGGCGCCTACGCTTGGCCGCTGCCCTTTGGGCCGGTGCCTACTGCCGCGCCCGCGACTATAGGTGGACGAGTAGTCACTGCGGATGGACGGCCTCTAGGTGGCGTGACGTTGAACTTAAGCGGTGGCAAGTCGGATCGGACAATCACCGACAGCAGCGGAAACTATCGCTTCGATAGTGTGGCCACTGACAACTTCTATACTGTCACTCCTGCACTGCCGAACTTTAGTTTCAGTCCGGCGAGCCGCTCGTTCTCGCTGTTAACCAACAAGACGGATGCCACGTTCACGGCCACACAGGAATCAATAGTTACGACCAACCCCTTGGACACAGACCTGTACTTCGTGCGCCAGCAGTATCTTGACTTCTTAGGTCGTGAGCCTGACCAAGGAGGATTGAATTACTGGAGCAATCAATTGAGAGCCTGCGGCTCGGATGCAGACTGCATACGAAAGGAGCGCATCAATATCAGCGCTGCGTTCTTCATGAGTGAGGAATTCCAGCAGACAGGCTCTTTCGTCTACCGTCTCTACAAAGCAAGCTATGGTCGCACGCCTACGTTTGCAGAGTTTAGTGCGGATAGAACCCGTGTGGTTGACGGAGAGAATCTGAACGCGCGCAAACAAGCGCTGGCAGACGAGTGGGTCACACGCGCTAGTTTCAAACAGGCTTATCCAGACTCTTTATCTGCGGCGGACTTCGTAAACCGCCTGTACGATTCGCTTGGAGTGGGAGTGAGCAGTGCTGAACGACAGCAGCAGATAGATGCAATGCAGGCTGGTAAGAGTCGCTCACAGGTTCTGCGTGATGCTATTGAAGTTCAGGCCTTCAGGGATCAGGAGTACAATCACTCGTTCGTGTTAATGCAATACTTCGGATACTTGAAGAGAGATGCGGACAATGGAGGATTGAATTTCTGGCTGGATGTATTGAACAACCGTGTGCCGGGTAATTACAGAAGCATGGTATGCGCATTCTTAACATCAAGTGAATACCAGCGAAGGTTCTCTTCCGTTATCACTCGCTCTAACTTTGAGTGCGGTCAATAGAAGTTCAGAGGGGCGAATAAGAATAGCCGGGGCTTGATAAAAGCTCCGGCTATTCTTATTTAATTGCCGCATTCTTCTCTTCTGGTATTGATATAACTTTCGTTAACCAGTTTCGACCTCTAATAGCCCAATCCGTTTTAGGGAATCTGCACGCCGGAAGGGTTGCAGGTCATCTCTATAACGGTGTATCGCTTCTTCAATCTTCTTATCTCCTGATCCTGTCGCTGTAGAATCTCCTGATAATCACTCGGCGGATTACCCCAGCATCCCTGTAATCTATAGAAGTAAATCTCTCTGCCTCTGGCGTCCACAAGCTTTCCACGCTTGCAACGCGCGCGGAGTTCCGCGAGCTTCTGCTCGACGGTGATTGCCCCTTGCCTTCTTGCGCCAGGCTTGATAGTCCGATAGGAGACAATATCGGTCAGTTTCATTCCGTTCGGAAGGCAGGACTGCGCTCTCGTTTGTGCCGACACAGTAAAAGCTATAGAGAGTAGAAGACCTAAACTCAGTATGATTAATTTTTGCATTAGATAGTACCTCTCTTTAATCGGCAGGTTTATTCAAACGGGGGAAGCCAAGTTCATCTCGCAGCGTTCGGTGAAAGATTAACAGATCAAGCCAATTGGATGAAATAGTAGGTTCGCCGCTTGACAAGCGAAAAAGGTTAAGACTACATTACCTCTGCGAAAAATAAGACCGCATCTGGTGGTTTTTGCCTTCGTCATCCGATTTAACTAATCTATCCAATTTCGTTCAATCATGTTCTTCCCGCGTTGCCACTCCTCTCTTAAAGAGCAGTATTCCTGCTTTCATAGCAAAGTGTGTCTTGAGCGAGAGTTCAATTTTGGCTTGGCTAAAAATCGTCCTGCAAGAGTTTCCTAAAACAAGGTTCCTTCTCTGCTGGCGACGATTAACTGCACGGCTAACCTGAGTCTAATTGAAAGCGGTCGGTTTATTCCATAAGGAGATTTAAGATGAAAAAAAGGATAGGACTATTCATTGCCATCTTCACTGTCGTAATGTCCCTTTCGCTCTGGAACTTTGCTCCGTCGGCCTCTGCCAACAGAGGCGGCAACCCTGCGAGCAAACAGAGCGTCGCGGTAACAGGCGAAAGCCAGCCATCACAAAACGTCGGCGAACAAACGCTCAATAGTGGAGCGTCGCTGACTCCCCTGCCGGAGAGCATGGCAGAAAACGATGATGAGGATGCTGGAGGCAATGACCCCGATGTGCCTTCAAAAGCTTTTAGAGGCGGGATCAGCAAGTCGGAATACTTGCGCTTGCGTAGTGAGTTCACCGCACGACTGCGTGGCATAGAGCCGGGCCATCCCTTCGATCCTACGCAGCGCATACGCGCTGTCGGGCGTATGCAGGCGCAGGAGATGGAGATTCAGCAAGCCGTCAGACGGGAGTCGGCGCGCACAAGCATTAAGCCCGAAACGATTACGCCGCCCTGGGTTCAGCTTGGCCCGCAGCCACTACCTAACGGGCAGTCGGTGACAGGCGCGGCGGTGCCCGTGAGCGGGCGCTCGACTGCGGTTGCGACCGACACGACCAACAACATTATCTATCTCGGCACGGCGCAGGGAGGCGTCTGGCGCTCAAGTGATGGCGGCACGACTTGGACTGCTATCTTCGACAACGCCGCCTCGCTCGCCATCGGCGCGCTTGCCATCGCTCCGTCTCAGCCGACCACTCTTTACGTCGGCACGGGCGAGCCGAACCAGTGCGTGGATTGCTATTTCGGCGCGGGCCTTTATCGCATTGACAATGCGAACTCCGCCTCGCCAACAATCGTCGGCCCGATTGATCCTGCTTTCAGCTTCACGTCAAACGGCGCTGGTAACCCGACTATTAACACGACGACCTTTTTTGGTAGAACCATCACCAAGATACTGGTTCACCCGACAGACCCCGGGACTATCTTCGTCTCCACTTCGACGGGAACGAGCGGCGCAACGGAAGCCAACTTCAGCAGCCTTCCGAGCGCTCTCATTCCTCCGATAGCGCTCGTCGGAGTTTATCGTTCGACCAACGCGACTTCGCCTGCGGCCTCTGTGACTTTCACAAAGCTGGCCGTAGCGCCTAATGGCGGAAGCCTTGACACTCCTGGAACAGGCAATCGCCGTATCCCGGACATGATTATGGAGCCGGGCAATCCAGACACTATTTATGTCAGCACGTTCGGCGCTGCCGCCGCAGGTGACGGAGGCATCTTCCGCACGACCAACGCGACCACCGCCACGCCAACTTTCACGCAGGTCTTCACGGGTCAGGTGACGCGCATACAATTTGCGATTCACAAGGACACGGGGACAGGCACAGTAACTGTCTACGCGGCAACAACGGAAGGCTTTACAGGCGTTGCTTGCAGTGGAACGACAGCCAGATTCGGAACGCTGAGAAGGTCTGTCGGTGGTACGTCATGGGCCAACGTACTCGCCGGGGGAGCGGGCACAAATGGAATCATCAGCAGCGCCGCAGGTTTCTGCGAGCCGCAGTGCTCGTATGACATCACGGTCGCCGTTGACCCGAACAATGTCAATAACATCTATCTAGGCGGCAGCGCTCCGGGCTACACCAATTGCAGCCACGCGGCTACTAGGTCAACCGACGGCGTGACCTTCGCAGCCGACGAGTCAGGCGTTCACGCTGATACTCATTACATCTTCGCAGACCAGACGGGAACGAACATCTACGATGCCAACGACGGCGGCATATGGAAGCGCTCGATTACTGCGGCTGTCGCTACGGCTTGGACGGACGTTAATAACGCCGCGCTCAACACGCTTCAGTTCCAGAGCATAGCCGTGCACCCGACCGACCGTAACTTTACGCTCGGCGGCACGCAGGATAACGGGACTGAATGGCAATCAACCACTTCCGGTACGTGGCTCGGTGCGGAAGGCGGCGATGGCGGCTACGCGCTCATTGATCAGAGCGCGACCGATACCGTCAACGTCACGCAGTATCACACCTTCTTCTGCCAGTCGAACTCGCAAATCCTTTTTGATCGCGCGACGAAGACAGCCTGTAACACCATCAAGGACTCTTGGCCGACTCGTGGCCCTGCCGCTTGCACCGCGACCACGCTCTGCTCAAACGATTCAACCCCCTCGGGTTGCGATGCCACGGCAAACTACATCGGCAACAATGGAATACAGC